>JBBEAY010000078.1:0-52581 GCA_040882605.1 Actinomycetota bacterium | reverse complement strand
GGGCTGGTCGGCTGGAGACCGCTGCTTGACATGGTGGGCCGTGGGATGTCTAGGGGCCCTCACCCCGAACCCGCGATCGCGATCCTTCCCCGATACCGTCGCCGGTGCAGCAAGGCCGCGGCCCCGCCTGCCGGAAGCGGCAGCCAGAACGAGACCAGTCGGTAGGCGAGCACCGAGAGCACCGCGTCACCTGCAGACACGCCGGCGAGCGCCAACAGGCCGGTGAGGCCGGCTTCCACGAATCCGAGCCCGCCGGGCGTGATAGGGATCATCGCGAGCACCATCGAGGCTGAGTACGCGAGCAGCACGAGCGTGGGGCGGGGCTTCGACCCCACGGCCGTGATCGCCGCGAGCAGCGCCAGGTAGTCGAAGAGCCAGTTGCCGAGCGCGAAGAGCAGGGCTTTCCACCATGCGCCGCCGAGCCTGCTCACGATCGCGTTGCGCTGTACGACGAGCCGGTCGGGTAGATCGCTGACGATCGGCTTGCCGCGCGCCGATCGGTTCCGCAGCCGCTGCACGCCGCGGGCGAGCGATCGAAATGCGTCGTCGTTCGTGATCAACAATCGTCCAACAAGGAATCCGACCACGAACACGACGCCGCCGAGCCACGCGGCCTGCGCGAGACCGCCGGGCACGGGCTGTCCGAGCAGTGCGGCGGGCAAGGTGAGCAGCGGCAGCATGAACAGGGTCCCGGCACTGATCAGAGAAGCGGCCGTGAGTCCGGTCGCGACCTGGGCGCCGTCGGCGCCCGAGTCCGTCAGCATCCGCCACTGCATCGCGCCGCCGGCGGCCGCGCCTCCCGGCACCACGCGGCTGAACGCGTTCGCGGCGAGTTGCGCCGTCGCGACGCCGAACCACCGCCGGGTGCGAAGCGCGATGCGCTGTAGCCCCCAGATGCAGCCGAAGCTCGTGGTTTCGAGTGCGAGCATCGCTACGAACCACACCGGGTCCAGGTCGAGCAGCTCGGGCCACGTCTCGAACACCGTGAGCAGGCTCGGCCACAAGATGTAGAGCGCGATCAGGGTCGCGAGCAGCAGCACCATCCGCAGCCAGATCGCGGAGCGCCCCGTCGCCACCGCCGCCTGGACCTGCCCGGTGGCTTCCTGCGTGGAGCGCACCTCCGAGGTCGCGACCAGCGCGACGTTGGGCGTGTGCGGGTGGCGATGCTGGCGTTCCACGGTTGTCGAGCCTAACGCGAGCCGCGCGGGAGCTACGTGCATCGGATCAGCGGTGGACAGATGCCCGCGCGGCCTCGCATCATGACCGGGCCCATGGTATGAGAGGGTCCATGCCATCCGAAGATGCCGAGCTCGAGCTCCTCGGTGCCGATTCGGCGCATTCCGCGGCCGAACAGACGGTCGCGGCGATCGATGAGGCGGCCAAGGTCAATGACGACCCGGCTGTCGCCGAGGTGCTCGCCGATGCCGCCGTCAAGGCCGATCAGGCGAGTTTCAGGGTCGGCTGGCTTCGCAGGCTGCTGCATCGCCGGCTCCCACGATCTGCGGATCGGTGAGCGCGCGTCCTCGCTACCCCTCGACCGGCAGCTCGCTCGGGATCAGCCGGGCGTACTCCTCGTTCACCCTGGCGTAGCACTCGCAGGCCTGCTTCGCGAGACCCTCGTGGTCGAGCACCGTCGTTCCTCCGCGGCGCGTGTTGACGAGACCCAGGTTCTGCAGCTTGCCCAGGGCCACGGTCACCGACGCACGCCGCACGTGCAAGATGTTGGCGAGGAACTCATGCGTGAGCTCGACGTCGTCGCTCGTCACCCGGTCGCTCGTGTGCAATAGCCAACGGGCCGTCGTTGGCTCACCGAGTGGGCGGCGGCGCAAGCCACGCTCTGTGTGATGTGGATCAGCAGGGCGCGCACGTACGACTCGATCGCATCGACGAGCAGCGGGTCGCGCCGAAGCTGTGCGCGGAGCACCGCAGCGTCCACTCTGATCAGACGCCCCCCCATCTGGACAACCGCCCGTCCATTCGGGTTCTGGTCATCGCCGAGCGCCTGGAAAGTGCCCACCATGCCTTCGCGTCCGATCGTGGCGGTTTCGACGGCCGAACCGTCGTCGAGCACGGTCACGATCGACACGACACACGAGAGCGGGAAGAACACCCACGGGGCCTGTCGTCCGGGCTCGTAGAGAACGTCGCCCGGGGCGACCTCGACCACCAGCGCCTGCGCGAGCAGATGGTCCTGCCCTTCAGGCGAGAGCGACGCCACCATGCGGTTCGCGTCAGCGCCGGCGAGCTGCGGCGCAACGGCCGCGATGGTGGTGGTCGCCATGACCTGTGAAGCCTACCCCGCTCGGAAGGCCGAGTACAGAAATTGTCGGCTGCCGCGTTTGGTCCCGCACCCCGATGGAGAAACTCCGGGCGGCATGACGTTCGCGCGCGATGACGCGCCGAGGAACAGGGAGGGAACCCATGTTGCAGACCGGACTCGCGCTCCTCGCGCAGAGCGGTGGCAAGGAAGGCACGACCGACACGATCCTCTGGATCATCGCAGCGGTGCTGGTGATCGCGGGCATCTTCGCCATCGTCCGCGGGGCGTTGCTTTGGGGCATCGTGCTGATCATCGGTGGCTTGCTCGTCGGCCCGGGCGGCGTGAGCGTGCTCGACTAACAGACACGAGTCACAAAGGGAGCTAGATGATCCATGCTCGCACAGGTTGATATCGAAGGGGGCCTCGAGCAGGCCTGGGCCGATGTCGTCACGTTCGCCCCGAAGTTGCTCGGCTTCTTCGTGATCCTGCTGATCGGCTACCTGATCGCGAAGGCGCTTTCGAAGGTGGCCAGTGCCCTGCTCGAACGGGTCGGGTTCGACGGCCTCGTCGAGCGCGGCACGCTGAAACAGGCATTCGAGAAGAGCAAGACCGACCCATCCGACGTGATCGGCGTGATCGTCTTCTGGCTCGTGTTCCTGATCGCGCTTCAGCTCGCGTTCGGTATCTGGGGCCCGAACCCGATCAGCGACCTGCTCGAAGGGTTGATCACCTACCTACCCAACGTGATCGTCGCGGTCGTGATCCTCGTGATCGCCGCGGTGCTTGCCAAGGTGATGACCGACGTGCTCGAGCCGACGCTCGGGGCCGTGCGTGATGGTTCGGCCATCGCGAAGGGCGCCGGCATCGCGGTGCTGGTCGTCGGCTTGTTCGCGGCGCTCGACCAGCTGCAGGTAGCGCCGAATATCGTCAACGGCCTGTTCTACGCCCTGCTGGTCATGGTGGTGGGCTCGGCGGTCGTCGCCTTCGGAGTCGGCGGCATCCCGACCGCACGGAAGTATCTGGAGCGTTGGACCGCCAGCGCCGAGAGCACGGTGCGGGACGTGAAGCAGAACGCCGACCCCGAGGCGGGCAAGCGTGCAGCCCAGCAGCAGATGGAGGAGCAACGCGAAGCTATGAAGACGCAGTGAGCGCCTGACGACGGCCGGACCGAGGAGGCCCGGTCGTGCGGCGTGGATGAGAAGGGAGCACGTGATGGGCGAGAAGTTGGACAAGGCCAAGGGAACGATCAAGGAGAACGTCGGCGACGCGACCGACAACGAGGATCTCGAGCGCGAGGGCAAGATGGACCGCAAGGGCGCTGAGGTCAAGGAGAAGGTCGGTGACGCGGTCGACACCGTGAAGGACAAGCTCCACCGCGACTGACACTCGGTGGACCGCGACCTGGGATCCACTCGACGAGGAGACGACCATGTCTGACAGATCGGATGACGAACGTCGCTACGACGATGACACCGGTGACGTCAACGGGACGGAGACGCGAGCCGTCAGCGTTCCGGAGGCCGAACATGAAACCGGCCTAGAAGCAGCGCGCTCTCGGTTCGGTGGCTTCGACCTTCCGGCGAGCCTCGCAGGAATGATGGTGGCGCTCGCGTCGACCCTCATCCTCGCAGGGCTGGCATCGGCGGCGATCGGTGCCATCGCGTTCCAGACGGGAGTAGCCGGCAACGAGGAAGAGCTCTCGCTCGGGGCGTTGATCACCGCCGGTGCCGTGATCTTCCTGGCGTTCCTCTTCGGAGGGTGGGCGGCAGGCCGCATGGCGCGCTACAACGGCGCGCTCAACGGGTTCATGGTGTCGGTGTGGTTCGTCGTGCTGCTGGTGGTGCTCGCTGTGCTCGGAGCGGTCGCAGGCGACGCCTACGACCTCTTCGGAGATCTGCGGGTTGCCCAGGCGTCGTTGCCCAACTGGTTCTCGGCCGACCAGGTAACAACGGGTGCGATCATCAGCTCGATCGCGTTCGCGTTGGTGATGGTCGTCGGCGCGATCCTCGGAGGCATATGGGGAACGCGCATGCATCGGCAGGCCGATCGAGAGATCGTCTCGACCTATCCTGACGGTGTCGTCCGCCGCCGTAGCAGCGTTCTCGAGAGTGGTGATGCCTGATGAACCGCACGTGGAAGCTGTTGCTCCCGCTGATGGGTCTGCTCGCAGCATGTGAGGACCAGGGCAACTCGGGCGATGATTCCCTGCTGACCGGAGCGTCGCTCGTGGTCGTGGTGATCATCGTCATCGTGGTCTTCCTCGTGATTCGCCGCAGGAAGTAGCGTTCGTCTTCGTTCAGAGCCTCGAGCGAGAGGCAGAAAGGGAGGCACATGCACACCACCATGTACACGGAAACTCCGGGCACCGATGACAGGCCCGGGGAGCTGCCGGAGAACGAGCGTCCCGAGGAGCTTCCGCAGGGCGGTGACCAGCCTCAGGAGATGCCCGAGGTGGAACCGGGCAACGTGCAGCCCGACGAGGTGGCACCGTTGCGCGATCCCGACAGCCCGGAGATCGGCCAGCCGGTGCCCGGCCCCGGCCAGCCGGCCGGAGAGGCTTGACCCTCATCCGATGAGCTGAAGCACGAAAAGGCCCCAGCGCCTCGCGGCGCCGGGGCCTTTCGCTTGCTGGTGCGTGGGCAGCGTGCTTGGTCAGGCGCCGGAGTTCGTGTTCAGGTTGCTCTGCGCCTTGTTCGTGAGCGACTTCGGTTCGTGAGCGACTTCGCCTTTTCCACTATCTGGTCGTATCGCTCACGGCCTGCACGTGTTCCCAGCAGGTAGGCGCCGCCACCGATCACCGCGGTGCGGAGCAGGCGGCCCCGCCGGGGCTTGGTCTTCACGGTGACCGTCTCGCGCTTGTTCAGAGCGTCGAGCGCCTGCTCCAGCGAGCCGCGCTCCTCGTGCAGGTCTTCGCGTAGGAGCTTCACCTCGCTCTTCAGACGCTCGTTCTCGCGGTCCACTTTGTCAAGGCGCGACTCCGTCCTGCGCTCCCGTGCACGGTCGCCCAGGTCGCTCACCTTGTCAGCCATGCGACTCGCCATGTGATCCCTCCCTTGGGTGGTGGGCCGGGCGCGTTCGAGTGGCGCCCCGCTCCATCGTCGTCTACGTGGTGAGACTACCCACGTACCGAGACGTCTACACGCGCCCGCGGCCCCGGGGCATCGGTGAGGGCGACCACCTCGCCGACGACCAGGGTGGCGGGAGGCCCGACGTTCGCAGCAGCAGCGAGGGTCGGAAGATCGGCGAGCGTGCCGATCACCGTGCGTTGATCGTCGGTCCACGCCCACTGCACGATGGCGGCGGGGGTCGCCGCCCGCCGTCCGGCTCCGATGAGGGTCGCGCAGGTTTGGGCCAGCTTGCCTGCGGCCATGAGCACCACGAGGGTGTCGGTGGCGGTCGCCATGCGCGCGATGTCGACGGTGTCCTCGGCGTGGGCTGTCGAGGCAGTGACGACGGCGAACGATCGCGCGAGCCCCCGGTGCGTGAGGGGGATGCCGGCGGCCGCGGGCGCGGCGACGGCGCTCGTCACTCCCGGTATGACCTCGACCGGCACTCCGGCCTCTGTACAGGCGAGCAGCTCTTCGCCGCCGCGACCGAAGACGAACGGGTCACCGCCCTTCAGCCGCACGACCGTGCGCCCCGCGAGCGCTTCGCCCACGATGAGCGCATCGATCTCGTGTTGCCGCATCGCTTGGCGGCCCGGTTCCTTGCCGACGAAGACGCGCTCGGCGCCCGCTGGGGCGAGGTCGAGCAGCGCGGGTGACGCCAGCCGGTCGTAGACGACCAGGTCGGCCTGCGCGAGCGCCTTCGCGCCTTTGACGGTGATCAGCTCCGGATCGCCCGGCCCGGCGCCCACGAGCACGGCGCGGCCGGTCACTGCGCGACCGCGCCCGGCTGCGACTCCGCGCCCGGCTGCGACTCCGCGCCCGGCTCGGCGAGCAGACGTTCTCGCAATCGGGCCTCGAGCTCGTCGCTCCTTCCCTGACGCACGAGGTGGGCGGCCTCGTCGAGGTCGAGGGCGTCGCTCCAGCGCCGAGCCCGTGTCGCGAAGCCGGGCAGCGAGGGCATCGTGGCTTCGCGGACCGAACGCAGCACGGCGAGCACCTCGGACCATTCCTCTCCGAACTCGTTCGACAGCTGCATGCGCAGCTTCTTCGCGAGCGCGGGAGAGGCGCCGCCCGTTGCGATCGAGAGCACCAGCTCTCCGCGGCGCACAACGCTCGGCGTGGACCAGTCGCAGTTGGGGATGTCATCCATGATGTTCACGAGTGCACGCCGCGTGCGGGCCTCACGGGCGATCGCATCACGCTCGCCGGCGTCGCGGCTCGCCGCCACCACGAGGAACGCGCCGCTGAGATCCTCGGCCCGCCACGCCCGGCGCTCGACGGTCAGGCCGTCTATCCTTTCGAGTTCTTCGAGCTGGCCGGCCGGCCCGGTTGCCACCACCAGGACGTCCTCGGCACCCGCGGCGAGCAGGCCCTCGACCTTTCCATCTCGCACCGCGTCGGCGCCTATCACCACGCAACGGCGACCGGCCAGCTCCAACATCACTGGGTAGCCGAACGGCATCAGATGCCCCCCTCGGCGCCGGTTTCCGCCCTCTCGCGGTCGCTCGCCGAGCCCGCGAGCTCCACGCTGCAGTGGATGCCGCATTCCTTGGCGGTGTCCTGCTCCCACCACCAGCGTCCGGCGCGCTCGGGCTCACCCGGCTGCACCGGCCGGGTGCACGGCGCGCAGCCGATCGAGGTGTATCCGTGGTCGAAGAGCTCGTGGTAGGGCACCTCGTGCTTGCGCACGTAGTCCCAGACTTCGTCGAGCGTCCAGTCGGCGAGCGGGTTCAGCTTCACGATGCCGCCGTGGTCGCGATCGAGCTCGACCTTCGCGATGTTGCGCCGCGAAGTCCACTGTTCCCGGCGAAGACCCGCGATCCAGGCGTCGAGGGTGGCGAGCTTGCACCTGAGCGGCGCGACCTTCCTCACCGTGCAGCACGCGAGCCGAAGGTCGACCCCTCGATACATCAGGTTGGGGCCCTCGCGATTCACGAGCGAGGCCACCGACGTGGTGTCGGGATACTCGAACTCGACCGCGATGCCGTAGCGCTCGCGCACCTCCTCGAACAGCGTGTACGTCTCGGGCGGAAGCCGCCCGGTGTCGAGGGTGAAGACACGCACCTCGGGGTTCAGTCGCCACGCCATGTCGATCAGCACCATGCCGTCGACGCCGCCCGCCGCGCTGATCGCGAGCTTCGGGTGGAAGCTCTCGAGCGCCCACGCGAGCAGCTCCTCGGCGCGGGTGTGCTCGAAGCGCTCGGCCGCCTCGTGCACCCAGGCGGCTTCCTCGTCGAGCACGGGCATCGCCGGCTCGTGCCACGGCGCCCTCGGGTCGGCATCAGCCATCAGCCCGCACCTCCCACCGTGACCGCCGTGAGCTCGAAGCCGCGCTCGCACGACTCGCACCGCCAGGCCCATGAACCGGCGTCGTCGGGACGGATCTCCTGCTCGCCGCAGAACGGGCAGTAGAACGGCACGGCCCTGGTCGCGCTCACCAGCGCGCACCTGGGATCGTCATCGAAGCTCTCCGTAAGTCGATCCCGGCTCGGCGAACCGTGCGAGCGCCTGGTCGTCGAGCGCGTTCACGAATGACGAGAACGTGTCGCCCTCGGCTCGCTCTTGCTCGTAGCGACGCAGCAACAGCTCGAGATAGTCGGCGGTGTCCTCGGCGTAGACCTTCACACCGCGAACCTTCCGGCCGAAGGCAGCGCCGTCGCCCATCGTGCCGCCCAGATGCACCAAGAACGCGTCGCTCTTCGTGCCATCGGGACGCACCCGCAACGCCGACATCAGCCCGATGTCGGCAACCTGGAACCGCGCGCACGAATTCGGGCAGCCGTTCACGTGGATGCGTACATCCTCGTCGAAACGAGGAAGCCGGGCCTCGAGCTCGCTCGTGAGCCATGCGGCGCGTCCCTTCGTCTCGCCGATCGCGAGCTTGCAGAACTCGATGCCGGTGCACGCCATGGTCGAGCGCCGGAACGAGCTGCCGCGCGCGCGCAGGTCGAGCCCGTCGAGCTCGGTGACGATCGCGTCTGTGTCGCTCGCCTCGACGTCGACGATCACGAGCTTCTGTTGTGCCGTCGCGCGCACCGACGCGCTGCCGAACCGATCGGCGAGATCGGCGACGAGCCGCAGCTGATGTCCGGCGATGCGCCCTGCCCGCGGCGCGAACCCCACCGACACCCGGCCGTCTCGCTGGGCCATGACCCCCAGGTGTTCCCGGGCGCCCATATGCGCCGGCGCGGGCGGCGGGCCGTCGTGGAGGGGGCCTTCCTCGAGGAATTCCTTCTCGAGCACCTCACGGACCCGCTCGGCGCCCCAGTCCTTCACGAGGAACTTGAACCTGGCGTGGTTGCGCGAGCGCCGGTACCCGTACTCCCGGAACAGCCCGGTGACACCGGCCCATACCTCGGGCACACGCTCACGGGGCACGAAGGCGCCGAGCCGCTGGGCGAACATCGGGTTGGTCGACAGGCCCCCGCCGACCTGCAGGTCGTATCCGAGCTCGCCCCCGGGACCGGCAACGCCGACGAACGAGACGTCGTTGATCTCGTGGTTCGTGCAGCCGGCGAGGCATGCGCTGATCGAGGTCTTGTACTTGCGCGGAAGGTTCGAGAACGTCGGGTCGCCGATGAACCGTTCGGCCACCGCAACGATGTCGGGCGACGCGTCGAACACCTCGGCAGCGGTGACGCCTGCGAGTGGGCAGCCGAGGATGACGCGCGGTGTATCGCCGCAGGCTTCCTGCGTGGAGAGCCCGACCGACTCGATGCGCTCGAAGATCGCGGGCACGTCCTCGATGCGGATCCAGTGCAGCTGCACGTTCTGACGGTCGGTGACGTCGGCGACGTCGCGCCCGTACCGTTCGCTCGCCCAAGCGATCGCGCGGAGCTGCGCGGAGGTCATCGAGCCGCCGTCGATGCGGATGCGCATCATGAAGAACTCGTCCTCGAGCTCCTCGGGCTCGGCGCTGCCGGTGCGTTCGCCGGACACGCCCTGCTTGCGCTGCGTGTACAGGCCCCACCACCGCATGCGGCTGCGAAGGTCCTGCTTGCCGATCGAGCGGAAGCCGCCCGGCGCGAAGATGTCCTCGATGCGAGCTCGCACGTTGAGCCCGTCGTCTTCCTTCTTGATCTGCTCGGCGGCGTTCAGCGGCTCGTGGTAGCCCAGGCCCCACTGCCCCTCGCCGCGTCGGCGCGGGGTACGTGGAGCCGGGGTCGTGATGTCGGTCATGGGATCGGTCTCCGGTGCTTGCCGGTCCTGCCGGCCGGGAACGCGAAAGGCCGCCGATGGCGGCGGCCCGGGTGGTGCGAGATGAGGGGTGTGGTCAGGTCCGCGCGCGCGCGTCGGCGCTCGAGGCGCCGGTTGCAACGGGCATGCCGCATAGTCGCGAGGGGATCATGGCCCCCACCAACCCTGCCGTGCGTGTGCGGATCACGGTGATTCGTACCCCTAAGGTCGGATTTGCAGGTGCAAACCGTATCGGGCGCACCGAACCGATGTCAAACGCGCGTTGCGTTGCCGGAGGCAGGCTCACAACGCCCCGAAGTCGCGAGCAAGACCCAGCACGATGTCTCGCTCGGCATCGGTGAGCGTTCGCAGTGGCGGGCGCACGTCAGGCGTCACCAGCACGTCGCGGGCGACGAGCACCTGCTTGAGGGCCGCCTGGAACGGTATGCCGTGCATCCCTTCGCGGAGCCGGCTCACCTGGTCGTGGGCGGCCTCGCTCCGATCGTGCACGAGCGCCGCGATGACCTTTGGGAATGCGGCCGCGAGGCCGCTGACGCTTCCGGTGGCGCCGGCAGCGAGCCCTTCGAGCGTGAGCGGCTCCAGACCCACGAACAGGTCCAGCCCGAGGCCGAGATACGGCTCGATCGCGCTGAAGGGGGAGTCGGAGACCTTCATGCCCACGAGGTTCGGAGACTGAGCGCGCACCCGGTCCACGACCAGCGGTGAGATCGCGTACCCGCTGCGGGCCGCGAACTCGTAAACGTAGAACGGTAACGGGCCGGCGGCATCGGCCGCGCTCACCAGATGACGCGTGAGCTCTTCGTCGTCGAGCGCGAAATAGGGAGGCGCGATCACGGCGACCGCGTCGGCTCCTGCGTCGCGAGCGTGCGCGGCGAGCGCGATCGTGTCGGCGGAGGTCTGGGCCCCGGCGTGCACGGCGATCGCGAAGCCGGCGGGCGCGCTCGAGATGAAGGCCTCCGCGACGGCGCGGCGTTCCCCGACCCCGAGAAGCACGCCCTCGCCCGTCGTGCCGCACGCGAGCACGCCGTCGACCCCGGCGTCGGCCAGGAATCGCGTGAGGCCCACGATCGCAGCGAGATCGACCGTGCGTCCGCCTTCGCGCATCGGAGTCACGCTTGCCGCGATCGCTCCCTGCAGGCGCGTCATGACCGAGAGCTCACCGAGGGCTCGACCGTGAGCAGGTTCCGAAGCGCCAGCAGGGTGTTCTCGACCGGCTTCTCCGCGAGCCGCCGCATGAACCACGGATACCACGACGGGCCATAGGAGATCAGCGTCCGCACTCTGTACCCCTCGGCGGTGAGCCGCCGCTGCTCGCCGGTCCTGATGCCGTAGAGCATGGCGATCTCGAAACGATCGTGGCCACCGAGCTCGGCCGTGATGCGCTCGATCAGGTCGGTGTCGTGCGATCCGAGGGCGACCCGCCTCGCACCGCCGTTCACCAGGTGCAGAGCGAGCCGCAGGAAGCTCTCGTCGATCGCCGCCTTCGACGTGAAGACGAGTTCCTTGGGTTCTCTGTAGGCGCCTTTGACGAGGCGCACGGTCGGCGTCGACGGCTGCAACCGCTTGATGTCGTCGTAGGTGCGGCGCAGGTACGCCTGCAAGCAGAGCCCGACGTTGGGCGAGCGCTGCAGCTCGACCTCGTACAGATCGATCGTGCGGTCGACGTATGCGCTCGCTTCCATGTCGATCCAGCACGTGCGGCCGAGCTCGGCGGAGCGGTCGACGAGCCGCTCGACGTGCGTGGCGGTCACGGCCGGATCCTGATCGATGCCGAGCTGCGTGAGCTTGATCGAGATCTCGGCATCGAGCGCGAGCTCTTCGATGCAGTCGAGGAGCCTCAGGTAGTCACCGGTAGCTTGCGCGGCTTGTGAAAGATCGGTCGTGTTCTCGCCGAGCCGTGTGAACGTGGCGGGAGTGCCCGACCCCTGGGAAGCCATGCGACGAGCAGCCTCGATCGCTTCCTCTGCGGTCTCGCCGGGCATGAAGCGGGCGACCGACCGCTTGACGAACCGCATGCGGGGAAGCTGCTCGCGCAGCGTTGGGTTCTGCGATGCCCACAGCAGCATTCCCTTGACCGGGTTCATCGCTCAGGCATCGTACCGTCGGAGGGGTCGGTACGGGCGAAGGAACAGGCGTCGGCGCGGGCGCAGGCGTGGGCCCGGGCTCGGGAACGGGACCAGGACCGGGTGAGGGGTCGGGCGCCGGTCCGGGGATCGGTTCGGGCGCCGGCGCGGGCGGCACGGGTGGTGCCGGCGGCCGGGTCGGAGGCACCGGATCGTGCCCCCGAACCCGGCTCGGCACATGCGGCAGGGGGGGCCGCCGCACTCCCTGGTCCGTGAGCTTGTTCATGAGCGCCTCCGAACGGTCGAGCGATCGGCTTGGTCCATGGGGCGAGACTACGCGACTCGCGCGTCGCTACGGCGTTTGCGGGGCGCCTGCAATACGTAGGCGTGCGGTTGCTCGTGCTGCCAGCAGCACCCGCTCGCGTTGTACATCGAGAGCACCGTGGAGCATGTCTGCTCCTCGCAGACCCTGCCGGTGTCGTACACGGCGTTGAGCCTCACGTCTCCCGGCGCCATGCGCCCCCGGAGGTTGTTGTCGGCGTTCGACATGCTCATGGTCTGGTGACCTCCCTGGCGTGCCGCTTTGGGGAAGCGTCAGGCACCGGCATACCCGAGCAGGGCGCTATCGAAACGGCGCGGATCAGAGATTCAGGCGGGAAGGTCGGCGACCGAGTCGTCGATCTCGAACGCCTCATCGAGCCCGGTGAGGGCGATCACTTTGGCGGGCGAGCCCTGGACGCCCACGAGGCGTACATCGCCGTCGCTCTCGCGGGCGCGCTTCATGTACGCGATCAGCACACCCAGGCTGCTGGAATCCATGAAGCTGACATCTGTGAGGTCGACGGCGACCTTCGGCGCCGCGTCACCGAAGCCGGTGTCGAGGGCGGTCTTGAGGGCCTCCGACGTCGAGAGGTCGAGCTCGCCTCGAACGCTGATCACGGTCCATGATCTGATGGTGCTCGTTTCGAACGATGGCTGCACGGACACTCTCCCCCTGTGAGACGCCGGGCGCCGTGCCGGTGAAGATAAGGTGTGACCGGCGCCCCGCGGCACCGCAGCGCCTTGAGCGAATCAGTATAGGAAGGAAATCGTGAACGGAACTCGTCAGTCGGTGAACTTAGGTCTTCCCGCCGACCCGGCGTCCATCGCCCTGGTGCGCACGATGGTGGCCGGGGTCGCTTCGAAGCTGGCCCTGCCGTACGACGCGGTCGACGACCTCCGCATCGCGGCTGCCGAGGCGTCGGCCTTGTTGCTGAGGGCGGGGCCCGGCGGTTTCCGGCTGCGTGTGGACCTCGTGCCGACCGATTCAGATCTTCGCCTCACCATCTGGGTGGAAGGATCGGGCCCAGCGCCGGACCTCGCCGACCGCGACGGCCTGGCTTGGCGCGTGATAGAAGGTCTGACCGACGAAGCCGGTCTGACCGAGGTCGACGGCGATCCGGCGATCGAACTCCGTCTTCGGACCGTTTCGGCGTGACCCAGCCCGAGGTCACCGGCCCGACGGGGTCTGCTCGAGGGCGGCCCGGTGACGCCGAGGTCGAGGCGTTGTTCTCCCGGCTGCCCGACCAGCGAGCCCGTGCCGAGATCGCGACCCTGTTCCTGCCGTTCGCGGAGTATCTCGCCCGTCGCTTCTCGGGAAGGGGAGAGCCGATCGAGGATCTCACGCAGGTTGCCAACATCGGACTGCTCAACGCGATCGACCGGTTCGACTCCGGTCGTGAGGTGCAGTTCTCGACCTATGCAGCCGCGACGATCGTGGGCGAGCTGAAGCGGCACTTCCGCGACAAGGGATGGGCCCTGCGGGTGCCGCGCCGCCTTCAGGAGCTCGCCGTTCACATCAATCGGTCGCTGCCGGATCTGACACAGCAGCTCGGACGGTCGCCTACGATCCTCGAGCTGGCGAGTCACCTCGACGTGACCACCGACGACATCGTCGAGGCGATGGACGCGGTGCAGGCGTACTCCACGACCTCACTCGAAACCCCGGCCGGCGAAGACGCCCAGACGCCGCTCGACTCCCTCGGTGACGACGACCCCTCGATCGAGCTGCTCGATGAGTGGTCCTCGATCGCGCCCGCCGTCGCCGAGCTGTCGCCACGCGACCGGCGGGTGTTGTTCCTTCGGTTCTTCCGCGGACTCACCCAGAGCGAGATCGCCGACGATGTCGGCGTAAGTCAGATGCACGTGTCGCGCATCCTGACCCAGACTCTGGAGAGCTTGCGGCGCACCGCGAACGGGTGAGGCGGGCGCGGCGTTCCCCGGATCTCAGTCGATGCGGGGAAAGACGTAGAAGGCCAGGAACCCGGGATCCGCCAGCACGTCGTCGTGCATCGTCATCGTCCTCCTCTTTGCGTGCGGGTTCCCTTGTGTTCACGGTTCTCCGTGACGCGTTCGGGTGTGCCTAGAACGGGGTCACCGTTACGCGAGGTGGTGCTTTCCGATGTCGAGACGTCTTCGAGGGTTTCGCCCACGGTGCGCTTCGATGCGAGCGCAAGCGCGATGTCGCCGAGCGACACGATACCGACGAGGGTGCCGTTCTTGGCGACGGGCAACCGCCGGATCTTGTGATCGGCCATCATCTGGTTCGCGTCGGCGATCTCGGTGTCGGGCGTCACCTCGACCGTGATCTTCGTGGCGATGTCGCCGAGCGAGACCTGTGTTGGGTCGTCCCTGTTCGCGATGACCCTGATTACGATGTCGCGATCGGTCACGATGCCGGTGAGCTCGCCATCGTCATCGAGTACGGGGATCGAGCCGACGTCGTAGTTCGCCATCATGCCAGCCGCATCGGCCACCGACATCGACGCGGAGAGGGTTTTCGGTTCCTCGGTCATGATGTGCCGAACGAGCGTCGCCATCGGAGCTCTCCTTCGTGTGAACGTATCCGCATGCGCGGTCGGTTCTGTGCAATGGGGAGTTACCGCGGGCGCGCGGTCGGCAAACCTGCCTGTCGGGCTCGGTGACCGACGCCCAAGGTGTTCTCAGGGACCCGGGTCCACCGTCTCCTCGGAGGTTCGACGTTCGACGTTGAGCTGTTCCTCATCGGCCGAGTCCAATCGGGACCCGGACACACGGTGACCGCAGGAGTAGATCACCATCTCGCGGCTGTCCGAGCGCTGCGCCGGCTCGCGACTCGACGCGTTCACGTCGTGGACGATGTCGGAGACCGTGCCGAGCCCGCAGATCGGGCATGACTCTGCGCGCCGCTCCGTTTCACTGTTCACTGTGCGCGGCTTCCGCGGCCGGGGTACTTCCAGGGAGTCGTCGTCTTCCTCATGGAACCCTCCATATCCGATCGGCCGCGACGCCTTCGTGGTTCCCTCACGAGGCGGACCGCAAACGGGCCAGCGCGCGGGGGTCCTGCGTCGGATCACGCGCCCGATCCGCCGAGAATCCGCCCGCGGTCAGGTCTTGCGGATGACGAAGACCGCAACATCGTCGTCGAGATCCGCTCCCTCGACGAGATCTCGTTCGATGCGAGCGGCGATCTCGCCGCCGGACAGGCCCGTGCAGGTCGACAGGAGCTCGGCAAGCGAGCGCTGACCCTCGTCGATGCCCACGTCGCGGCGCTCCACCAGGCCGTCGGTGTAGGCGACCAGGGCGTCGCCCGGACCCAGGTCGAAGGCGGCATCGTGCAGCTCCGGTTCGCCGAAACTGCCCAGCAGCGTGCCCGGCACGCCCGCCTCCTCGACCGAGCCGTCGGCTCGCATCAATAGCGGTAGCGGATGCCCGGCTACGCAGAGCGTGACGCGCACATGGCCGCCTTCGGTTCTCAACCGCATCTCGCACGCGGTGCAGAATTGCTCCTCGTTGACTCGCTCTGCGCGCAAGAGGGTTGCGTTCAGCGCCGAGAGCACTGCACTTGGCCGCGACTCGTAGCGGGCGAGCGCGCGCACGGTGTGGGCCGCGAGACCCATGATGGCGGCGGCCTTCGGTCCCTTGCCCGAGACATCGCCCACCACGACGCCCCAGGTTCCCTCGCCGTGCGGGTAGATGTCGTAGAAGTCGCCTCCGATCTCCTGGTCGGGCGAGAACGGGCGATACAGCGCGGCCAGCTCGACCCCGTCGATGTGAGGCAGGGTCGACGGCGCCAAGCTGCGCTGCAGCTCCTGCGCCATGGCCGAGCGGCTGTCGTACAGCGCTGCGCGTTCGAGGGCCGCGGCGATGCGGTTCGCCGTGAGCTCGGCGACCTCCAGGTCGTCGGTCGTGAACCGGCGGGTGGAACGGGTCGCCACGTGGATCACCCCCTTGATCTGTCCTCGGTACACGAGCGGCACGCCCATCAGCGAGCGCATCTCCCGGGTGAGCCAGGAGCGGACGACCTCGTAGGTCGAGAGGTCTTCAGCTACGAGGGGTGCGAGCGTGCTCGCGATCTTCCCGGCGATGCCGGTTCCGATCGGGATCGGGGTCGCAGAGCCGTCGGTTTCGACGCCGACGGTCGTGTGCTCGACCAAGAAGTCGCCGGTCCTGTCGACCAGCAACAGGGTTGCAGAGTCGGTGTCGAGCACCTGGCGCATCTTCGGCAGCAGCAGGCCGACGAGGTCGTCGACCCCGAGGCCGCCGAGGGTCGCGTCGGTGACCGTCTGGATCTGGAAAAAGCGCTTGGTGATGCGGGCAAGGTCAGCCTGCGCCTCGAGGCGTTGCGTCACGTCTTGGAAGCTCGCCACGGCCCCATCGATGCCCGCCCCGCCCCGCCGCCGGATCGGCGCCGCGTCGACCTCGACATTCACGGCTGAGCCGTCGGCGCGCTCGATCGTCATGGTTTCCCCCAGCACGACCTCGCCGGCCGCCAACGCCCGCGCCAGGGGCAGCTCCTCGGGGCGATAGGCGACGCCGTTCTCACGCACGGGGTGGATCGTCTCGGCGCTCTCGCCGATGTAGTCCTGCAGTGGCTGTCCGAGCGGAACGCGGACCCGGAGTATCTCGGCGGCGCGCCGGTTCGCGACGGTCATCGTTCCTTGGGCATCGGTCACGATCACGCCGACCGGCATCTGCTGCAGGATCTGTTCGATCGTGTTCCGCTCCACGGCCACCTCTGCCGCGAGCCGCTGGATCTCAGACCGATCGGCGGCAGCCCGCTCGCTGGCCGCTTCCTTCTGGGCCAAGGCATAGGCGACCGAGAACGAGACCGCTACGAAGAACGCAAGGGCGAGCAGATCCAACGAGGCGTTGTCGATGCCCCCCTCGGGGAGAAGATGGTTGTAGGTGACGAGGGTCGCGGAGGTCACGGTCGCGACCACGCTCGCGCTGAGCCGCCCCACCAACGTGGCCCCGACGGTCGCGGCCAGGAACGTCAACCCAGGGAACCGTTCGAAGACCGAGAGATCGGTCGTCATCCAGGCCGCGAACCACGGCAGTACGAGCGCGAGCACGAGTCCGATGATCAGCTCGCGGGTCTTGACGGGGCGCCACAGACGCGATCCGAGCCCAGGCTCGTATCGCTCGGATAGTGTTCGCTTCATCGTTGCCGCCTGTCACGCGACGAGTGGTCGAGGCCATACGCCCGGCCGGGCAATCGGCACGATACGCCGCATCGGACAGGCTGAACAGTTCGGTGGCGTACGCTCAGCGCGTGACGGCGGGAGGGTCCAGCCGCTTCAGTCCCGGAACTGGGCCTCTTCGGTCGATCCCTTGAGCGCCAGGGTCGAGGAGCTTCCACCGCTGATCACGGTCGAGACCCGGTCGAAGTACCCGGTGCCGACCTCAGCCTGGTGCCTGGTGGCGGTGTACCCCTCGGCTTCCATGGCGAGCTCACGCTCCTGCAGTCGCACGTACGCGGTCATGCCCTCACCGGCGTATCCGCGCGCCAGCTCGAACATGCTCGCGTTCAGCGCGTGGAACCCGGCGAGCGTGATGAACTGGAACTTGTAGCCCATCGCCCCGAGCTCCTTCTGGAAGCGCGCGATCGTGGCGTCGTCGAGATGCTGCTTCCAGTGGAAGGACGGGCTGCAGTTGTAGGCGAGCAGCTTCTCGGGGTACATGGAGTGAACGCCCTCGGCGAACCCGCGCGCCTCGTCGAGGTCGGGCGTCGAGGTCTCGCACCAGATCATGTCGGCGTACGGCGCGTAGGCCTGGGCACGCGCGAGGGCGGCCTCCATGCCGTTGGTCACCTGGTAGAAGCCTTCGTGGGTGCGCTCTCCGTTCACGAAACGACTGTCGCGCTGGTCGATGTCGCTCGTGAGGAGCGTGGCCGCGAGCGCGTCGGTGCGGGCGACCACGAGGGTCGGCACGCCGAGCACGTCTGCGGCGAGCCGAGCGGCGGTCAGCGTGCGCACGAACTGGTCGGTCGGAACGAGCACCTTGCCGCCGAGGTGACCGCACTTCTTCTCCGACGCGAGCTGGTCTTCGAAATGTACCCCGGCCGCGCCGGCTTCGATCATGGAGCGCATCAGCTCGAACGCGTTCAGCGCGCCGCCGAAACCCGCCTCGGCGTCGGCGAGGATCGGTGCGACGGAACGGGCGCTCTCACCCTCGCTCCAGGCGATCTGGTCGGCGCGTTGCATGGCGTTGTTGATGCGCCGCACCACCGCCGGCACGGAATTCGAAGGGTAGAGCGACTGGTCAGGATAGGTGTGGCCTGAGAGGTTCGCATCGGCGGCGACCTGCCATCCGCTCAGGTAGATCGCCTGCAACCCGGCCTTGACCATCTCGACGGCTTGGCCGCCCGTGAGCGCGCCGAGGGCGCTCACGTACTCGGTCTCGTTGACCAGCTCCCACAGTCGCTCGGCGCCCCGCCGCGCGACCGTCTGCTCGACCAAGAAGGAGCCGCGCAGCCTGATCACGTCCTCAGCGGAGTACCGGCGCTCGATGCCTTTCCATCTGGCGTCGGTCTCCCACTCGAGCTCGAGCGCTTCGGCCTGCGTTGCGATGCGTTCCTCGATCGTGCTTCCCATCGTGTGGCCCCCTTGCTGCGTGCTGCCTTCCACCCCTGAAACGAAAGGACCCCTCGGTCGACGAGAGGTCCCCCTAGGCGCACTTGGACGCTGAACGCGTCCGAGTCGCCCTACGCGCTCGATACTTCGCACATAGCGTGATGCGTTGCGACTTCGTTGAACGTGGATTCAAACATCTGGCCGGATTGTGCCACACGGCCCCCCGATGGTGTCAATCCCCAGGTCAGGAAGCGAGCAACCTCGCCACGGCGAACCGCCGTCGCCCCCGGTCGAACGCCTCACCGGCCACGACGATCCTGCCATTGGCCTGCAGGGCCACGTCGCGGGCGGTGTCGCTGCCCCCGTCGAAGTCCACGATCAGGCGGCCGTCGCCCGAGAAGCTCATGTCGTAGGAGCCGTTGGGCTTCAGGCGCACGACGCCGAAATGGTCGTCGTCGTTTCGACGGATGCGCCCCACCACGACGATGCGTCCGCTCGACTGCACCGCCGAGGCCTGTGCCAGCTCGTACTCCGGTCCGAAGCCCAAGATGCGGATGCCGTCGCCGTGGAACGTGTCATCGAGCCGTCCATTGGGTCCATAGCGCAGCACGCCCCAGTCGGCCTTGCCGCCGTTGGCGACGTGGCCCACGACGAGGAGCCTGCCGTCTTCCTGCTCGGTAACCCCGTAAGCCGTGTCGGCGCCATTGGCGATGTCGGTGATCTTCACACCACGCTTGCCGAAGTCGCGATCGGGTGCGCCCCCGATCAGGAACCGTGCGAGCGCGATGCGCGGGGAGAGCGTGGATTCCGCGGAGCCGACCGCGACGATCTTGCCACCCGCCACGATCTCGAGGTCGTTGATCTGCTCGGCACTCGGTGAGACGTCGAGCGTAACTCTCCCGTCACCACCGAAGCCTCGATCGCGAGCGCCGTCGGGCCGCAGTCGAGCGAGCGCCCACCGGCTCGTCTGGCCGTTGCTCGTCGAGCCGCCGATCACGATCTTGTCGTTGGCACCGACCGCCACCGCGTTGGCGCCCTGCAGCTCGTTGTCGAAGCCGACGAACGCGATCCCGTCGCTCGAGAAGTCCGTGTCGAGCATGCCCCGGGGTCCGTAGACGGCGACCGCCATGTGCGAACCCGAGGGGCGGTCACGCTCGCCGGCCACCACGATGCGACCGTTCGAGCCGAGCGCGATGTCGAAGCCGTAGTCGGTGCCGCCGAGGTCGGTGCTGACGCGGCCGTCGCCGCCTCCGAAGTCGGCGTCGAGGTTGCCGTTGGGACGGAACCGTGCGAGCGCGAGGTCGGCGGCACCGTCGAGGGTGTAGCCCGCGACGAGGATGCGCCCCTTGGCGTCGATCGCGACCGCGTATCCGCTCGCGCCCTTGGGGAACGCGGTCGCTCGGCCGTCGACCGAGAACGAGCCGTCGAGCTTTCCCGGCAAGGCGTGCGCGGGCGTGACCGCCATGCCCGCAACCACGGCGAGCGCCAGAGCGCCGGTCGTGAGCGTCCGAGCGGCAGTTGCCCCCTGCATGTCGACCCCCCTCGGCTCGTGACGCCCGCCGTCGCACGGCGAGGGTATGGGCGAGACGCTATGCGGGTCAAGGCGCCGGACGCGTCCGGTGATGGTCAGACCGAGCGTGGGACCATCTCGGTCTACGGAACGATCTTGGAGATCGGGATCTCTAGGATGTCGGTGGCCCCGGCGGCCTTCAGCTCGGGGATCAGGCGGTTCACGCCGCGCTTGTCGACCACGGTCTCGATCGCGTAGCCGCCGTCGGCGAGTGGAGACACGGTCGGCGCTTTCATCGAGGGCACCACCGCCAACACGGCGTCGCGGTCGGACTCCGCGACATTGAGCTTGATCAGCACCCTGCCCACGGCGTCGAGAGCCCCGAGCAGCAAGGTGGTGATGTCGTCCATCGCGGCTCGCTTGACGGGGTCGGCTGCCGCGTGGCGGTTCGCCACGAGCACGGGATCCGACGTGAGCAACGTCGCGATGATCTTCATGCCGTGCGCGTGCAAGGTGCTGCCGGTCTCGGTGACGTCGACGATCGCGTCGACGATCTCAGGCACCTTGGCTTCGGTCGCGCCGTAGCTCCACGCCACACGTACATCGATGTCGAGCTCGGCGAAGTAGCGCTCGGTGATGCGCACGAACTCGGTCGAGATGCGGGAACCGGCGGGCATCTCGCGGGCGCGGTTCGCAGGGTGCTCGTTGGGAACCGCGAGCACGATCCTCGTGCCGTGCCCGGTGCCGGTCTTCGCGTAGCTGAGGCTCGTCAGCACCTCGACGTCGCTGCCGGTTTCCGCGATCCAGTCCTGCCCGGTGATGCCGAGATCGAATAGGCCCTCGGCCACGTACGTCGGGATCTCCTGCGGGCGCAGCACGCTGACCCGCTCGATGCGGTCGTCGTCGACGCTTCCGTGATAGTCGCGGCTGGTCGAGCGGCGCACGGGCAGGTCTGCCGCCTCGAACAGACGCAAGGTCTGCTCCTCGAGGGACCCCTTGGGGATGACCAGCTTCAACATGGCGGCAGTGTAGCGTTCGTGTTTGAGGGCACTGTTCCGTGGGAATATGCGCGGTGTTGAAGGTTCCTAGGGTCGATCGGGTCGCCCGTGGTGGCTGCCTCGGTCGCAGGCGTGGGATAGGCGCGATGTATGTGACTCCGACCGCGGTCTGCGGCGAGCGAACGAGCGGGTTCCGTCATGAGGCCCTCTTTTACGAGGGATCCGACGACTTGATCGAACAGGCGACGGAGTTCATCGAGAACGGCATCGATGCCGAGGAGCCGACGTTCGTCGTGGTCGATGCCCTCACGATCGGCATGCTCGGCGCCCGGGTCGGCCCGGATCCGCTGCTGACGTTCGCCGACATGGCGGTCGTCGGTGCCAATCCTGCTCGCATCATCCCGGCGTGGCAATCCTTCGTCGACGGCCACGTCGCCGGGCGCCCGCTGCGGGGGATCGGTGAACCCGTCTGGGCAGGTCGTACCGAGCAGGAGCTGGTGGAGTGCGAACGACACGAGTCGTTGTTGAACCTTGCCCTCTCGGGCTCCGCGGAACTGTGGCTCATGTGCCCCTACGACATCTCGGCGCTCGACGAGGCCGTCATCATGGGCGCCGAGAGGACCCATCCGTCGATCGCGGGTTACCGTCGACGCTGGGCCAGCGAGTCGTTCGAGGGCGACGGTGCGGCCAGGGCAGCGTTCGATGCGCCTTTGCCCAAGGTTCCGGCGTCTGCCCCAGGCTTGTCGTTCGATGCCGGATCACTGTCGTCGATCCGCCCATGGCTCGCCGGGCATGCGACATCGCTCGGTCTGTCGTCCGATCGTACCGACGATCTCGTGCTCGCGGCAGGTGAGATCTCTGCCAACAGCATCCGCCACGGCGGGGGTCGAGGCGCCGCACGCATCTGGGCCGGCGACGGTGCGGTCGTGTTTGAGGTCGCCGACGCAGGCTCGATCACCGATCCGTTGGCCGGGCGAAGGCGGCCGGCTACCGATCAAGAGAACGGCTTCGGCCTCTGGCTCGCGAACCAGCTCTGCGATCTCGTGCAGATCAGGACCACCACCGATAGCTCGGTGGTTCGCCTGCACGTGCGGCTCGATGCTGCTCAGCGCTCCGCGCCGCCCGCGAGCGAGCGATAGAAGCAGCTCCGCTCGCCCGTGTGACAGGCTGGGCCCTCTTGGTGGATGCGGGCGACGATCACGTCGGCGTCGCAGTCGACTCGCAGTTCCTGCCAATGCTGCACGTGTCCGCTCGTGTCGCCCTTGCGCCACAGCTCTTGCCTGGAGCGTGACCAATAGACCATGCGTCCCTCGGCGAGCGTGCGCTCGAGCGTCTCACGGTTCGCCCAGGCCAACATGAGCACCTCGCCGGTTTCAGCGTCCTGCGCGATCACCGGGATCAGCCCCCGATCGTCGTAGCGCAGGGACTCCGGATCGACCGGTGAGCGATCGAGGTCGGTTGGCGAGCGATCGTCTGCGCCACCCGGGCGAGTCGTGTCGCTCACAGCCGCACCTCCACGCCGCGCTCGTGCAGATGTTCCTTGATCTGCCGGATGGTGAGCTGCCCGAAGTGCAACCGGCTCGCTGCGAGCACAGCATCGGCCCGGCCGTCGGTGAGTGCCTCGGCGAAGTGGCCGAGCTCGCCCGCGCCGCCGCTGGCCACGACCGGCACGCGCACCTCTGCGGCGATCGCGCCCAGCAGGTCGAGGTCGTACCCCTCGCCGGTGCCGTCGCGATCCATCGACGTCAGCAGCACCTCCCCGGCGCCGCACGCGGCGGTGGCCTCGACCGCCCACTCGACCGTGTCGCGCCCCGTGGGCGTGCGGCCCGCGTCGACGAAGACCTCCCAACCCTTGCCGCCGGCGCGACGCTTCGCGTCGATCGCGACCACGACGCACTGCGTGCCGAACCGGTCCGCGGCGCGCTGCAACAGCGATGGGTCTCGCACGGCGGCCGAGTTCACCGCCACCTTGTCGGCGCCTGCGCGGAGCAGATCGTGCACGTCGCTTTCGTGTTTCACTCCACCGCCGACCGTGAGCGGGATGAACACTTGCTCTGCGGTTCGCGAGATCACGTCGAGCGTGGCCGCGCGACCTTCGATCGTGGCCGTGATGTCGAGGAAGACGAGCTCGTCGCCGCCTTCCCGGTCGTAGCGCGCCGCCAGCTCCACCGGATCACCGGCGTCACGCAGCTCCTGGAACCTCGTGCCCTTCACGACCCGGCCCGCGTCGACATCGAGGCACGGCACGATGCGCTTGGCCAGCGTCATGAGGGCGTCACGAGCGCATCATCCCCTGATGACCTGGGCGAGCTTCAGCGTCTTCTCGTACAGGGCTTTGCCCGTGACCACAGCCTCGCAGCCCAGGTCGCGAAGCGCCCAGACGTCGTCGGCGTCGCGCACGCCGCCGCTTGCGATGAGCGGGGTCTGGGTCAGACTGAGCACGTGCTCGTACAGCTTCACGTCGGGGCCCTTGAGCGTGCCGTCGCGGGCGATCGAGGTGATCAGGTAGCGGGCGGCGCCCGCCGCTTCGAGCGCGGGCACTGCGTCCTCGAGCGTGGGGCCTTCCTCCTTCCAACCTCGCATCATCACGTGACCGCCGCGTACGTCGATCGCGACGACGATCGCTTCGGCATGTTCCTCGACGGCTCGCCGAACGAACGACGGGTCGGCGGCGGCGGTGGTGCCGAGTATCACGCGAGCGGCGCCTGCCGCGAGCAGCTCGGCGATGTCTTCGTGCGAGCGGATGCCCCCGCCCACCTGCACCGGCACCTGCACCGCACGACAGATCGCCTCGACCCGCTCGCGGTTGTTGCCCTCGCCGAGCGCCGCATCGAGGTCGACCACATGCAGTCGCCGGGCGCCTTCCCCTTGGAAGCGCACCGCGACCTCGACCGGGTCGGCCGCGTAGGTCGTCTCGAGGTTGGGGTCTCCCTGAAGCAGGCGCACGGCTCGTCCGCCGCGTAGGTCGATCGCGGGGATCACGATCATGCGAGCGACCTCACGAACCGCTCGTAGACGTGCAGGCCCGCGTCCGATGACTTCTCCGGGTGGAACTGGGTCGCGAATACGTTCTCGCGCGCGGATGCGGCGGCGAACGGTGTTCCGTGGGTTGTTCTCGCCACGGTGGTCGTCGACTCGGACGGCGCGTAGGAATGCACGAAATAGAAGCGGGTCTCATCGGGAAGCCCTTCGAGGTAGGGGTGTGGCGCGGTCCACGTCGCTGTGTTCCAGCCCATGTGGGGCACCTTCACGTCGCCCGACAAGCGCTCGACACGCCCGGGAAAGACGCCGAGCCCCGGCTCGGAGTCCTCGTCGCTCGCTTCGAAGAGCACCTGCATGCCCACGCAGACGCCGAAGATCGCCCTGCCCGATACACGGAATGCCTCGATCGCCGTGTGCATGCCACGTTCCCTGATCGCGCGCACGCACGCACCGAAATGGCCGACGCCGGGGATCAACAGGGCGTCGGCGGTCGCGATCTCGCCGGCGTCGCTCGTGACGAGCACGCTGCCGCCCACGTGCGTGATGGCGCGCGAGACGGAATGCAGGTTGCCGGAGCCGTAATCGGCCACGGCGATCGTGTGGGTCATCGAGATCCTCTGATCAGAGCGTTCCCTTGGTCGACGGCACGCCGGCACGTCCGGTCAAGGCGCACGCGTCGCCGAGCGCCTTCGCCATCGCCTTGAACTGCGCCTCGCAGATGTGGTGCGGCGACCGGCCGTAGCGAAGGCGCACGTGGATCGTCATGTTCGATGCCTGCGCGAACGCGCGTACGAAATCCTCGAGCAACCCGGTGTCGAACCCATCGATCGTCTCGTACGGCACAGCCACCTCGTGCACGACGAAGTTGCGCCCGGCGAGATCGAGGAAGACCTCAACGGCCGCTTCGTCGAGCGGCACGGTGATCGACGCGAATCGCCGGATGCCCGACTTGTCGCCGAGCGCCTCGGCGAGCGCTTCGCCGATCGCGATGCCGCAGTCCTCGACGGTGTGGTGCCCGTCGACCTGCAGATCGCCTTTGCACGTCACGTCGAGGTCCCAGCCGGCGTGCTTGCCCAGCTGCTGCAGCATGTGGTCGAAGAACGGGATGCCCGTGTCGGCCCTCGACGAGCCTGAACCGTCGAGGTTCAGCTCGACGGCGATGTCGGTTTCCTTGGTCGTGCGCGTGACGCTCGCGGTACGGCTCATGCCGCCAGCACCGCCTGCAGGCTCTCGAGGAAAAGGTCGACTTCGTGCTCGGCGCCGGCTGTGACCCGCAGCGCGTTGGGCACCACCGTGGACAGGTCGCGCACGAGCACACCGCGATCGAGCAATGCCTGCCAGACCTGCTTCGCGTCGTGGGGCTCCGGCGGAACGAACAACACGAAGTTCGCGTCGCTCGGGAAGACGGTCGTGCCGGGCACCGCCGTGAGCTCGCGCATGATGCGATCGCGCTGGGCGCGGATCGAGTCGAGCAGCAACATCGCCTCGGCGGTGTGCCGCAGAGCCACGATGCCGGCGGTCTGCGCGAGTGCCGACATGTGATACGGAAGCCGCACACGCTGAAGGTCGGTCACGACCTCGGGACTCGTGAGCACGTACCCGAGCCTGGCTCCCGCCATGGCGAATGCCTTCGAGAACGTGCGCACGACAGCCACGTTCGGTTGGTCGGCCACGAGCTTCAGCGCGCTCTCACCGCCGAACTCTATGTAGGCCTCGTCGACGATCACCAGCGCGGTCGTGCGCTCGGCCAGCGATGCGACCTCCTCGAGCGGCTGTGCGTTACCCGTCGGGTTATTCGGCGAGCACACGAACACGACATCGGGCTCTGCGTCGAGCGCCTCGGCGAGCGTGGTATCGCGGAGCGTGAACGGCGCCTCTAGTCTTACTGGGACTAGAGGAGTGTGCGTGAGCCACGACAAGCGCGAGTGCAACAGGTACGTGGGCTCGAACACGACCGCCTTCTGCCCGGGACCGCCGTAGGCGAGCAGCAGCTCGGTGAGCACCTCGTTCGAGCCGTTCGCGGTCCACGTTCCTTCGAAGGTGTGGTCGTGGTGGTCGGCCAGCGCTTCGCGCAGGCGCGTCATCTGCCCGTCGGGGTAGCGGTTTAGCGGCAGGTCGCGTACTGAGCGAGCGAGCTCGTCGGAGAACCCTTCCGGCAACGGCACCGGGCACTCGTTGGCGTTGAGGCGCGCGGCCACGTCGAGCTGTGGCGAGACGTACGGATCGACGTCGCGCACGCCGGCGCGAGGTTCGGCGCCCGGTGTCACGGTTGCACGACCTCGGCCGCACCCGCGCGGGCGTCCATGGCCCGAGCGTGGCCGACGAGTCCCTCGGCTGTGGCGATCGCCGAAGCACCGGGTGCGAAGCGAGCCGCAGCCAACCTGTCGAGCTCGACCACCGAGCTCACCGTCACGTAGTCGGCTGCGCGCAGCCCGCTCGAGAATCGCGCGGTACCGGCCGTCGGCAACACATGGTTCGAGGCGACGCCGTAGTCGCCGAACGGGACAGCGCTCCAGTGTCCGAGGAAGATCGCGCCGGCGTTGCGCACCTTCGGCAGGAACTCGCGGGCATCGGGGAGTAGCAGGAGCAAGTGCTCGGACGCGAGGTCGTTCACGACTTCCACGGCTTGATCGAGATCTCGGACGAGCACGGCCTTGGTGTGGCGGAGGGCGGCGTCGACGATCTCGCGGCGCCCGGCGTCATCGATCGCTTCGTCGAGCGCTTTGGCCACACGGCTCGCAAGATCGGGGTCGGGGGTGATGAAGAACGTGCGCGCCTGCGGGTCATGCTCGGCTTGGGCGATCAGATCGAGCGCGGCCATGTCGATGTCGATGTCTCCATCTGCCACGATCGCGAGCTCCGACGGACCGGCGAGACCATCGATGCCGACGGTTCCGGCGACCTGACGCTTGGCCTCGGTGACGTAGGCGTTGCCGGGGCCGACGATGCGGTCGACCCGCGGGATCGACTCGGTGCCGTACGCCATGGCAGCGACCGCCTGGGCTCCTCCGGTCTTGGCGACGTAGTGGGCGCCTGCCTTGCGCGCGGCGTAGAGCACCGACGACGGGATCGAACCATCGGGCTGCGGGGGGGTGCAGACCACGATCTCGCGCACCTTGGCGACGACCGCGGGCACGACCGTCATGCACACCGAAGACGGGTACACGGCGCGGCCCCCCGGCACGTAGCAACCGACGGACCCGAGCGGACGCACGATCTCGCCGAATCGAACACCGTCTCGCTCGTCCCACCATTCCCTCGGAAGCTGCCGTGCGGCGAGATCCTTGAGCCGGTCGATCAGCTCGTCGAGCGCACGTCGAAGGTGCGGGTCGATGTCGGCGGCGGCGTCGTCGAGCTCCGCGTCGGTGACGAGCAGGCCGTCTTCGGCGAGATCGGCGCCGTCGAAGCGGTGCGCGAGCTCGATCAGCACTTCGTCGCCCTCGACGAAGACGCGTTGAAGGATGCCGGCGACGGTGTCGGCGACGGTGGGGTCGATCTCGAGCCTGGTGGCGTCGAGACGCTCGCCCCGCTCCCGCAGGTCGAGGAGCTCGAGCATGTCAGCGCTCCTCTGGAGCCTCTTGATGTCCCGCGACGCCGGCCGCGGCGGGGGTGATCGAGCGCAGTCGCCGGTCGCGCGCGAGCAGCACGAATCCGCTCACGCCCACCGTGAGGGCGGCGGCAGTGAGCATGACGATGGCGGCGAGCAACACGGTTTCGCGGTCCATGGAAGGGTTCCAGGGTACCGAAACAGGCTCGGCGTCAGCCTGGGGGCGGACATGGAAGCGGGCCGGCCCTTTCGGCGCCGGCCCGCAGTGGTACGGAGAAGTTGGAGCTGCTTACTTCACGCTGCTCTTCAGACGTGCTCCAGCGGTCACCTTGACCGTAGCGCTCGCCGGGATGTTGATCGTCTCGCCTGTGCGCGGGTTGCGACCCGTGCGTGCGGCGCGCTTCACCTTCTGGAACGAGATGAAGCCCGGGATCGAGATCTTGTCACCCTTGGCGACCTGCGTCTCGATCGTCTCGGTCATGCCTTTGATGACCTCGTCGACCTGCGACTTGGCCATGCCAGTTTTGTCGGCGATGGCGTCGACCAGCTCTGCCTTGTTCATTCGGACACCTCCCCAGGTGTAGTCAGGACGCGGGAAGCCTACCGGGAAACCGCGCGATCCCGCGGATTTCCGGGCGTTTTCTGGCGTCGATGCAGGTCAGACGGCATCTTTGCGCTACCGCTTCGCTACTTGAGCGCGCCGTCGAACGTGTCATCCGCATGAGGCGCATGTGGGTCGATGCGCTGGGCGAGTGCCTCGTCGGCGAGTCGGAACGCCATCGCCGACACATCGAGATCTTCGCGGTTCGCGAGTACGATCACTGTGGTGGCTTCCGTCGGGAAGCGCACCATCTTCGACTCCCAGCCGGGGAAGTTGCCCCCGTGGCTCACGATCGGCAGGCCGTGGTGAGTCCGAACCGAGAGTCCCCATGCGTAGTGGATCGGCGTTCCATCATCGAGCTCGCCGCGCGTCGTGAGTCGCTCCGGCAGCCACCCGTCGGTGAGTCGGTCGTCGTCGAAGTTCGTGCTCCACTTATCAAGGTCGGCCACGGTAGTCCAAAGCCCACCTGCACCGACCGCGTGAAACCTCGCTGGCTCGACGTAGACGTTGCCGTCCTCAGCCTCGAAGTGACCCCGCGCCGCACGGTCGGACAGCATTGTCGGAGCGTCGCGGAAGAGCGTGTCGGTCATGCCGAGCGGCTCGAAGATGGTCTCGCGGGTGAAGGCCGCGAGGGTGACGCCGCTCGCCACGCCGACGACCTCGGCGAGGAGCAGATATCCGCGGTTCGAGTAGCCGTACCTGGACCCCGGCTCGAAGTCGAGCTCGGTCACCGCGCGCAACGAATCGAGCATCTCGGCGTTGCTCATCGCGGGCACTCCGGTGATCGGCACGCCCGGCCCTTCGCGCGAGCGCTCACGCACACCGCTGGTGTGATGCAGGAGGTGGCGGACCGTCACGTGCTCGCCCCAGCCGGGCAGCCGCGGCACGAACCGCGAGACCGGAGCGTCGAGCGCGATCACCCCGTCGTGTTCGAGCAGCGCAACGCATGCCGCCACGAACTGCTTCGCGATCGACCCGACATAGAAGATGGATCCCGCTGTGAGCGGCTCACCGGTGTCGGCGTTCGCGACGCCGTCGATCGAGGAATCGGTTCGGCCGCCTGATGTGGCTGCGGTGACTGCTCCGCCGACCCTCAACGCCGGCTCAGTCCTCGCTCCGAGCCTTGCGCTTCTGCTCCGTACGACGCTCGGCTTCGAGCCGTTCGAGGTCGACCTGGTCGTAGCTGACGTAGCTGAACGTCTCGCCGAGCGCGGGATGCGCCTCGGCGATCAGCCGGTGCATCGTTTGGGCAACCCTGCGGTACACGGGGTGGCCGGCGGGTTGCGACCGCAGCTCCGTGAGGTGCATCGCCTCGCGTGCCGTCATCTGCATCACGAACCGGATGCGATAGGCCATCGAGACCGCATACTGCGCCTGCTCGACGAACCCGGCGTCGATGAGCGCGCGCTCGGTCTCGGCGCTCTCTTGCATCACGTGTTCCCAGTCGGCGCGCAGGCCGCCGTCGTCGATCTGGGCAGGCGTCTCGTAGCCGTGCTCGGTCGTGAGCCGTTGCCACTCGATCGTGAGCGGCCGGTGCCGCTGCAGGTCTCGGAACGCCCCGTAGTCGCAGAGCACGTCGAAGCGGTAGCTCGTACGTTCCCAGGCGCGGCCGGGCTTGTGGCGCCGGTTCGTCCGGTCGCCCACGCTCGCTCGCAGGATCTCGGCGACCTGTTCGCGCGGCATCGATCGCGCGAGCGCGAGCAGCTGGTCGTCGGGCATGTTCGAAGACTCGTAGAGCACTGCCGCCGCGATCTTCGCCTCACCCTCGGGGTCATGCTCGACCAGCGTGACCTCATCGCGGTGCTCGGGTTTGGCGCCGGCCTCGCCGAGCACGCGGGCGGTGAGCTTTCCCACGCGCTCGTGGTTCGCCTGCCAGTAGCGCGACCACGCGACGCCGCGTTCCTCGACGTCGACACGCTTGAGGAACTCGGGGATCACCTTGCGCAGCTCGGTCTTCATGAGCTCGCCGCACTCGCGCATCTCGGCGAGCGGATGCATCGCAAGGCGCATCAATAGCTGCTCGTACGACTGTCCGGTCGCGTAGATGCCGAGGTTCGACCGAGTCCCCGCAGGAAGCAGCACCCGCAGCGTGTCGCACGTCTTAGCCATGATCGTCTGGCGGTAGACGAAGTCGCTGTCGCCCTCCTGCTTCGGGTAGCGATCCTTGAACCACGCCTCCATGGGCTCGTACATGCGGCCGTAGGTTAGGAACGCCTCGTCGAGGAATGCCATGTACCGCTCGCCCGCCTGCGTGCCGTCGAGCTCGGGTGGCAGGGTCGCGCGCCACGCGCCGCCGGGCCTGTCGTCGTATCGCATGTACCGCGTGGACTGCTCGAGGTAGGCGGCGAGACGCCCCCACTCGAGCGCCTTCGCCAGCAGTTGTGAGGACTGCTCGCATGCGAGGTGCACCCCGCCGAGCTGCGCCACGGAATCGTCGCCGTACTCCACGAACACCGAGTCGTACAGGCGTGCTGCCCTCTCGCTGCCGGCGGTCGATGCTTGGCTCGCGCGGTCTGCCGTGCTCTCGGAGATCTCACCCGCGAACTCGTCGAGGAACAATCGCCTCAGCGACTTCGTGGAGCGCGAGTACCGGGCGAACATCGCCCCCTTGACCGCCTCGGGAAGGTCGACCAAGGCGAACACGGGCCCCTCGAGGTTCGTGAAGTGAGGCGCGAGCGCCGCCCGCTCGTCGGGCGTGAAGCTCTCGATCACGTGGGCAAGCGTCATCGCCTCAGGCTACGCCGCGGCTCAGACGTCGCCACCGCCACCGGGGAAGACGGTCACCACGGTTCCGGCGGGGACCTCTTCGCCAGCCAGCGGATCCTGCCCCACGATCCGGCTGGAGTTCAAGCACTCGGGGTTCGAGGGCTGCGACTCGCCGACCTCGAGCTCGAGTTCGGCGTCGCGAAGGATCTTGTTCGCGCCCCCTCTCGAGAGGCAGTCCGATGAGACATCGGGCACGATGACCAGTGCCGGCCCGGTGGAGACGTATACGTTCACCGCTGTCCCGGGATCCACGTCGGCGCCGGATTCCGGGTCGGACCGGGTCACATCCCCCTCCTCGAACTCGCTGCTCGCCTCGCCGATCTGTGAGCCCAGCACGAGATCCTCCGCTTCCAGCGCATCCTGCGCCTCGGAGACGGTCATGCCCGCAAGGTTCGGAACCGCCACCAGGGGCGGCGCGACGCCGACCGTGAGGGTCACGCTTCCTTCCCCTCGAGTGAGCTGAGTGTCTGGAGCAGGGTCCTGCGCGATCACGACACCGACTTGGGTTGGATCCTTCGTCACTTGGTCATCACGCAGCGCCGTCAGGTTGAGGGCTTCGATCTGCCGCTTGGCCTCGAAGAAGCGCTCGCCTTCGTAGTCGTCGATCGTGACGAACGGGCTGGGGCCATTGGTGTCGTCGCCGGTGAGGCTGTTTACGAGCAGGTAGCCGCCGCCTGCGAGCAGGGCGAACAGCAGCAGGCCGATCAGCACGCCGAGCCACACCTTCCTGCCTGAGCCTCCGGGTTCCTCGACGGGTGGAAGCACGGTGGTGTGTGAGGACGGTCGGCTGATCACCTGGGTCGCGTCGCCAACCAACGAGGGCATCAACGGGGTGGCTTCGACCTCCTGGCCGGCGATCACGCGGGCGAGATCGCCGGAGAACTCCTCGGCGCTCTGATAGCGGTTCGATGGATTCTTCGACAGTGCCTTCATCACGACGGCGTCCAAGCGCGCCGGCACCTCGGGGTTCAGCGACGACGTCAGGGCGGGCGTCTCGTTGACCTGCTTGTAGGCGACCGCCACCGACGAATCGCCGGTGAAGGGCGGGCGTCCGGTGAGCAGCTCGTAGAGGACCGCGCCGAGGGAGTAGATGTCGGTCCGCGCGTCGACCGGCGTGCCCTGCGCCTGCTCGGGGGACAGGTAGGACGCGGTGCCGAGCACGGCGCTCGTCTGGGGCGCGGTTTCGGGGCCGAGCATGCGGGCGATGCCGAAGTCCATGACCTTGACGGTGCCATCGCGCGTGATCATCACGTTGCCGGGTTTGATGTCTCGGTGGATCACGCCCTGGGCGTGCGCGGCGGCGATCGCCGCACAGATCTTCTGCGCGATCTCGGCGGCCTGCACGGGCGTGGGCTTGCGTCCCGTCGACATGAACTCGGCGAGGGTGCGACCCTCGATGAACTCCATGACGATGAACTGGGTGTCGTCGTCGGAACCGCTGTCGTAGACGCCCACGATGTTCGGCTGGTTCAGGCGCGCCGCCGCCTGCGCCTCGCGGCGGAAGCGGTGCACGAAGCTGGTGTCGCGCGCGAACTGCGGCAGCAGCACCTTGATCGCGACCGTGCGACTCAGCACGGGGTCGAAGCCGCGGAAGACCTCGGCCATGCCGCCGGCGCCGATGCGCGCCTCTACCTGATATCGCTCACCGAGCTGGGACTTCATCGCGTCAGGTTCTCCTCACTACAGGTACGCATCGATAACCGCCCTCGCGATCGGCGCGGCCACCTGGCCACCCGTCGCCTCGCTGCCGAGGGCACCGCCGTTGAGAACGATAACCGCCACCGCGATCTCAGCCCTGTCACCGGGACCGGCAGGTGCGAACGCCGTGAACCATGCGTTCGGGTCGAGGTCCTCACCGTTGGTCGCTGTGCCGGTCTTGCCCGCCACCGGTATCGGGAACCCCGAGAACGCGGTCGAGGCAGTGCCGCCCTGGGTGACCGAGAGCATCATGACCCGCATCTGCCTCGCACTCGCGTCGCTGATCGGCTGTCCGTACTGCTCCGGGTCGAGCTCGCGCACGACCTTCCTGGTGTGGTCGCGCACCGCGGTGATCAGACGGGGTTGCATCATCACGCCGTCGTTCGCGATCGCTGCGGTGATCAGCGCCATGTGCAGCGGGTTCGTGAGCACGTTGTCAAGACCGATCGCCGAGAACGCGAGCTGCGGCTGCCGCTCGGTGAAGTACGAGGCCTGTGGGAACCGTCCGTTTGCCCACGGCAGCAGGAACGGGATCGTCGGCGCCTCGCACTCGACCTGCACGGACGGGTCGGTCGGACAGAACCCGTACGCGCGAGCCTGCTCGCTCATCTGTCCGGCCCCGAGCTCCAACCCAATCTCCGCGAACGTGACGTTGCAAGATTGCTGGAAGGCATCGGCCATCGAGACCGTCTGCGAACCCCCGTTGCAGAGCGAGTCTCCGAAGTTCGCGAGCTCGTTCGTCGTTTGCGGCAGGTCGAGGAACCGAGGGTTCGGCCACCGAGCGTCCCCAGGCTCGACGCCGTTCTCGAGCGCCGCCGAGGCCGTGATGAGCTTTCCCGTGGAACCGGGCAGGAACAGCTCGTCCTTAGCGAGGGAGATCAGCGGCTGATCGGGGTCGGTCGTGATGGCCTTCCACGCCTCGACGATGTCGGCGTCGGTTCCCGACGAGATCGTGTTCGGGTCATACGTGGGGTTGGCGACCAAGGCAAGCACGTCACCCGTCGAGGGATCGATCGCGACGACCGCACCCGCGAGGTTGCCAAGCGCTTCTCCGGCGGCTTCCTGCAGGCCGGTCACGATCGTCGTATCGATCGCCCCGCCCTTGCGTTCGCGCCCGAGGATCAGGTCGGTGAACGTCGAGATCGCGAGGTCGGGAGCGTCGCCCGAGAGATAGGGGTTGGCCGCTAGCTCGAGCCCGTCACGTCCGAACACACGCGAGTAGTAGCCGGTGAGACCCGCATAGAGCGGGCCGTCGATGTACTCGCGCTGGAACAGCAGCTCCGCGCGCCGTTCGGGGTTGCGCTCGCTGCTCGCGAGCACGACGCCGTCGGCAGAGAGGATCGGGCCGCGTTCCACCTTGTACTCGGCGATGATCTGGCGACGGGCATTGGCGGGCTGTCCCTTGATGCGGTCGGCATGGATCACCTGCACGTACGAGAGTTGGGCGAACAACAGTGCGAACAACCCGACGAGACCGAAGCCGAGCCGACGGATGCGCCTATCCACGTGAGCGGTCCTTCGATCGCGTCGGGCTCGCCTTGATCAGCGGGCGAGGCCGCTCGATCCGTGTGAGCGGTCCCGACGAGACCCTGATCAGCAGGGCGAGCATGACGAAGGTCGCGATCCGGCTCGACCCTCCGTAGCTCACGAGCGGCAGCGGCACGCCGGTCAGCGGGATCAGACGCGTGACGCCCGCCACGATCGCGAACGTCTGCAGCGCGAGGATCGTCGTGAGGCCGGTGGCGAGCAGCTTCCCGAACGTGTCGGAGCGCTCCATCGCGATCCGCAGCCCGCGGGCGATCAATGTGAGGTAGAGGAGCAAGAGTGCGACCGCGCCGATCATGCCGAGCTCCTCGCCGAACGCCGCGAAGATGAAGTCGCTGCTGACGTAGGGGATCAGCGTGGGTGAGCCCTGCCCGAGCCCGGTTCCCACGATGCCGCCGGTCGCCATGGCGAACCACCCCTGCGCGAGCTGGCCGTAACCCTCGTCGAAGACCTTGGCGGGATCGAGCGCGTGCAGCCAGGTGTCGACGCGCGTCTGCACGTGCTCGAACACCACGAAGCCGAACCACGCTCCGAGTCCGAACAGCGCGAGGCCGATCCAGAGGAAGGCGGCGCGTCCGCTCGCGACCCAGAGCATCACTACGAACACGCCGAAGAACAGCAGCGAGGCGCCCATATCGCGCTCGAGGAAGAGCACCGCGAGCGAGGCGCCCCACGCGAGCAGCAGCGGCCCGAGATCCTTCACGCGCGGCAGCCCGAACCTGCCCGAGCCGGTGGCGAGCAGCTCCTGCTTGTCGGTGAGGTAGGCCGCCAAGAAGACGACGATGAAGATCTTGCCGAACTCCGCGGGCTGGAACGAGAACGGTCCGATCTCGGCCCACAGGCGTGCCCCGTTGATCTCCTCGCCGATGCCCGGTACGACCGGCAACAGCAGCAGCACGACGCCGACGAGCCCGAGGGTGTAGGTGTAGGCGTTGAGCTTTCGGTCGTCGCGAACGAACCACAGCGTCAGGCAGAACGCAGCGAGACCGACCAGCAGCCACATCGCTTGCTCCCGCGCGATCGTCGATTCGCCGCGCGCGACCATGATGCGATAGAGCATCGCGATGCCGAGCCCCGCGAGCGCTGTGGCCGTCGGGAACAAGACCGGGTCGGCTCGCGGGGCGGTCCACCGCACCACCAGCCACCCGGTCACGAAGGCTGCGGAGAGCACACCGCCGTAGACGACGATGTCGCGCGGCGTTCGACCGTTGAGCCCGAGGCCCGCCATCGCGTACGCGACGACCGAGATCACGAGCGCGACGATGAGCAGCCCCAGGCCGGTGACGGGGCGGCGGGCCACGTTCGCGGCGGGCAAGGCGGCCCCGCTCATGGCGACGCCCCCCCGCCGCGCTCTGCGGCGGCCTGGTCTGTAACGTCGGTGCGGATCTGGGCCACGAGATCGAGCGCGGCCTCTTCGCTCTCGACCGTGATTCCCTCGGCGAGGTCGCGGTAGATCTCGAGCTGGATGACCTCGTCGGCTGGCAGATCGTCGAACTGCGCCGCGACGCTCGACATGGAGATGCCGAACGGACGGGCCGGGATGCCGTTGAAGACGGCGACCTTTCCATGGGATTCGCCCACGTACCATTGGCGGTCGACGTAGGCGCGCACGACGAAGAGCGCAGCCACGATCACCACGATCCCCACTAGCGTGCCCGTGAGCACTCGCTTCACATGGGGGCGTCGCGAGGGCGTCGGAAGCTCGCCCGGGGGTGGGTCGCCTTCCTCGTTGTGGGCGTCGAGGATCAGCACGGTGATGTTGTCGATACCGCCGGCGCGGTTCGCTGCCTTCACGAGACGATCGGCGGCTCGCTGGGGGTCGGGTTCGGCCTCGAGGATCGTCTGGATCTGGGGTTCGGCGACCATGCCGGTGAGGCCGTCGCTGCAGATCAGCACCCGGTCGTCGTCGAGCAGAGGGATCGTCTCCTCGTCGACCTGCACGGTGGGCTCGGTGCCGAGCGAGCGCGTGACGACGTTGCGGTGCGGATGCACGGCGGCTTCCTCACGAGTGATCTCGCCCGCCTTGACCATGCGGGCCACCAGGGTGTGGTCGCTCGTGATCTGGCGCAGGTCGCCCGCGCGTAGCAGGTAAGCGCGGCTGTCGCCGACATGGGCGAGGTGCACGGTGGCGCGCTCGACGATCACGGCCGTGAGGGTCGTGCCCATGCCACTCACCCGCTGGTCCGACGTGGAACGCTCGTACACGGCGCGGTTCGCCTCTCGAACCTGCTCGGCGAGCGTGCCGTCGCCTTCGCGGAACGACGACTCGACGGTCTCGAGCGCGAGCCTCGAGGCGACGTCGCCGCCACGGTGCCCGCCCATGCCGTCGGCCACCGCGTAAAGAGGGGCTTCGACGAGGAACGAGTCCTCGTTAACCTCGCGAACCCTGCCGAGGTCGGTGGCGGCGCCGGTCTCGATCCTCATCGGTGGAGCTCTGGGGTAGTCATCGGCGGAGCTCCATGATCGTCGTGCCGGTACGGATGCGATCGCCCGGGTGCACCATGGCGGGCGCCCCGAGCCGCTGGTCGTTGACGAACGTACCGTTCGTGGAACCGAGGTCTTCGACGTACCACGACCCGTCCTTCGCGAACAGGCGCGCGTGCTGCTGGGAGACGAAGGTGTCGTCGAGCGCCAGCTCGCACTCGGCCGCCCGGCCCACGACCATGTTGCCACTCACCGCCACGGTGCGAGGTTTCGCGCCCTCGGCGTGGACCACGACCGCCGCGGGTCCGGGCGGCATCGCTGGTTCGGCGGCCGCTCCACCCTTGCGTGCCCGGCGCGACCGCGAGGCTGTCTCAACGGTGAGCCCTCGCACAGCCCAGCGCATCGAGCGCCAGATGAACAGCAGCAGCAGGGCGAACAGTGCGTACTTCAGGCCTGAGAGCGCGAATGGCGTCACGCTCTGAGCGAGCGGTGTGGTCAGCACCGGCGCCGCGCCCAGGGCGAGCGGCATCTCAGCCCCTCCGGAACACGAGCACGGTGGCGCCGATCGTGATGCGGTCGCCGTCGTCGAGCGTCGCGGTCTGCACCGTGTGCCCGTTGAGCTCGGTGCCGTTGGTGGATCCGAGGTCGGTGAGCGTCGCGACGCCCTGTTTCAATCGGATCTGAGCGTGACGCCTCGACGCTCCCTTGTCGGCAAGCGCGACCTCGCACTGAGGGAGCCGTCCGATCGTTGCGATCTCGCCGCTGAGTGTGACCGTGCGTTCGCGCCCTTTCTCGCGGACGACCAGCTCGGGCGCCGCCGCCGCCGTGGGCTCGATCTTCTCCGGTCCCTCGACGAGCGAGGCTACGCAGCCGATGTCGCCCTTCTTCAGCCGATCGTCGGTCTCGAACGTCACCTCGGGCGGGCCGACGAGACCCCAGCCGCGCTCGCTGGCGTTCTCGAGCATGACCGAGCCGAGCTCCTTCGCGATCGCGATCTCTGCGTGTGCGAGGCGCTCGTGGTCGTCGGCCGAGAGCTTGAACCGGAAATGATTCGGCGCCCAGACCTCGTTGACACCGACGGTGCGGCCCGAGTCCATCTCCTTGATCAGTCGCTTCGCGAGCTCGATCGGCTGCACGCCGGAACGGAACGTCTTGGAGAAGAGGCCTTCGACGAGGCCACCCAGACGTCGTTCGAAATCACGGAGGTTGGGCATCTGCGCGCACACGGGGCGTGCGGGAGCCCCGTTCCCGGCGCCTATGTTACGCCCGAGGCTGTTGTGAACCCGTCTAGGAGGCGCGAGGCGGCCAGGTAGCCGCTGAGCACGCCGACCGAGGAGGTGAGCACCCAGGTCGAGAGGGTTGCTACCATTGCCGTCCTTGGTCCCCATCCACTCGGGCGAGTGGCGGAATTGGCAGACGCGCAGGATTCAGGTTCCTGTGTCCGAAAGGACGTGGGGGTTCAACTCCCCCCTCGCCCACCCCGACGCGCTATCTTCGATAGTCCGAGGCTGGGCCGCTTCCAAGGTCAAGCCGGAGATGCTCCCTGCCGATGCTCCCGTCACCCACACGCCGAAAGGTCTTCGATGGATCCCCATCCTCCTACAGAGCCCGACCCGATCCGACCGGACCTGGAGCCGGCAGACGACACCGACGCTGAGGGCGGGCAGATCTCGCTCCTCAAGAAGAAGCGCACGGCGTTGATGGTGGTTGCGGCCGTGGTCGTCGCCCTCAGTGCCACCGGTGCTGCCGCTGTCAGGTTCATGGCCGGCAGCGACGCCAAGCTGTTGGAGCGTGTTCCCGCGACTGCCGACGTCGCGTTCACCGTGTACCTCGACCCGGCCGCTGGACAGAAGATGAACTTGGTCAGGATGGTCACCGCGTTCCCGGACGCGGGCAGCGAGCAGGAGCTACGTGGGCAGTTGAACGACGTGCTCGACGAGGCACTCGCCCAGGCTGGCCTCACCCACGAAGACCTCGATTGGGTCGGTTCGCAGGTGGTTGGGTTCTTGGACTTCGAGCAAGGGGTCGACGAGCCGCAAGGAGCGGTACTGGTTGCCGTCGACGACGAAGAAGGCGCGCGGACTGCCATCGACGCCCTCGTCGAGACCTCCAAGGACCGCGGCGAGAGCATCACGATCGAGGATCACGACGGGGTCGAGGTCATCGTCAACGGGCAGGAAGGCGGTGGCGCCGTCGCGCTTGCTGGCGGCGTGATGATCCTCGCTTCGGGCGGCGACATCATCGACGACGTCATAGGCGCCGAGGCCGGCGATTCCCTCGCCGCTTCACCCATGTTCACCGAGACCGTCGCCGAGCTTCCCGAAGACCATCTCGCGATGGCATACGTGAACGTGCCGGGTCTCCTCGAGTCCCTCGAGGAGCAGATCGCTGCCGCCGAGGAGCAGATGACCCCCGCTAGGGTTGCCGGGATCGCCGGGTTCAGCGGTTCGGGACCGCTGAACGATGCAGGCATCGAGGGAGCGGCCGTGTCACTGTCGGCTGAGCCCGACGGCTTCGCCATCGACGCGTTCGCAAGCGTCGACGCTTCGAAGCTCTCGGACGAGCAGCGCGCGGCCCTCGGCAGCGACCACGTGAACGCCTTGATCGACCTCGTCTCGGCCGATGCCCTCGGATTCGGGGCGCAGACGGGCTACGACGTGCAGATAAGGCAAGGCCTCGAGGACCTCGCCGCGGCGGACCCCACCATGAGCACGGAGCTCGAGCGTCTCGGCATCACCGGGCCCGGTGGGCTCGCGTCGATCCTCGGTCCCGATCTCGCATTCGAGGTGACCCCGGGCACGACGCTTCCGGTCGGCGGTGCAGTCATGGTGTCGACCACCGATCCTGCGGCGATGCGTGTCCTGATGGATCGATGGGCGAGGCAGCTCGGTGAGCAGCTTCCCGGCGGGGGCAAGTGGGTCGAAGCCGAACACTCCGGCGTCTCGTACACCTACCTCGACGGACCAGCTGAGCTGCCGGTGGCCTACGGCGTCGTCGACGACGTCGCGGTCATCGCTGTCTCGCCTGACGAACTGACCAAGATCATCGAGCGCTCGCAAGGCGGCCGCGGTTCGATCGGCGAGGATGCGACCTACACCCAGGCTGCGGTCCGGGTCCCGACCGACGACGCGGTGTTCTTCTTGAACGTCGACGACATCGTGGCCGAGATATCCAAACAGTTGGGTGCCCAGGTCGAGACCGAGCTCGATGCGGTCGAGCCGATCGCGACGTTCACGATCGGTTCTTCGTCGGACCTCGAGGGGATGCGCGGTCGAGTGTTCGTCGAGATCCCCTGACGGGTTTTCACGCCGACGGGACCCTCATCCATCGACGGTGAGCTGCTCCAGGAGCGGCACCACCGTCTCCGGTCCTGGGAGTCTCTCGATCTCCTCGCGCGTGCCCTCAGCGGCGGCGCGGAACGCTCCGTTGTCGAGCGCATCATCGGCCGCGCAGCCGATGGATCGCGGGGTGGCCGCCACTGCGTCGAGGGCGATCCCACGCCGAGCTGCTCGCAGCGAGCCGCGTTCAGCGATTGATCGGCGCCCATCGGTAGGGCGACGACGGGCAGCCCGTGGGCGAGCGCGCCGATCACGCTGCCGGACCCGCCGTGGTTGATCACCAGATCACGATGCGGAAGTAGCTCGGATCGCGGGATGTATCGCTCGATGTGCACGTGTTGCGGTTGCGACCCGAACCCGGTGGGGTCGAAGTCTCGCTCCACGGTGACGACGACCTCGATCGGAAGGTCTCGCAGACCTTCGATCGCGCGCTCGAAGAGGTCGCCGGACTCGCTGTTGAAGACCGTGCCGAGCGTGAGGTAAACGGTCCGACGCTCGGAGGGGAGGGCGAGACCACCAGGTGCCTGCTCGGCATCGCCAGCGTCGGGTCGGGTGCCAGGCCGTGCTCGACGCGCAGCGCATCTAACGGCTGAGCGACGACTTCCGGTCGCACGAATGATCCGGAAGCCGTGACCGACACGGTCACGTGGGCAAGCCCGGCACGCTCGGCCGCGACCATGCTCCCGAAGTCGACCTCGTCGGAGACGATGAGGTCGGGGCGCCAGGCTCCGATCAGCTCGAGGATCTGCGTGGCCCGACGGCGCGCCTCTGCTCCGGCGTAATGATCGCGAAGGACCTGTTCCTCATGGACCATGTCGAGCGCCCGGAGCGGGGTGATCGCCCGGGGGCTCTCAGCCGGTCCTACGGGGGCGCCGAGCAACGTGAACCCGAGCGCCTCGGCGTTGACGGCGCCGGAGCGATGGCCCGCGAACGCGGTGGTGTGCCCGGCAGCCCTGGCGGCGTCGGCGATAGGCACCAACGGATCCGCGTGACCGCTCCCGCCTGCGAACGTGAACAAGATCCGCGCCATCGCCCCTCCTGCGACATCATGGCGCTTCATGCCGCTGCAGAACCGGGTGTCGCCGTTCAGCGAGCTGGTCGCCGTTCCCGCGCGCGGACTCGTGTACGGCAACCGCGGGTGCCTGCACGACGAGTCCGGCCGCATAAGGCGTCGATCCAACGGGAAGCGCTGGATCGCGTGCCGGCTCAGCTTCAAGGACTGGCGCCGCTCACCGCTGATGCAGCCGGGCCGCTTCACGGAGCTCTTCTTCCTCGACGAGGTAACCGCGTTCGCCGCCGGCCATCGACCGTGCGCGCTGTGCCGGCGCGAAGACTACGTGCGGTTCGTCGAGATCTGGGGCCGTCTGCACCCGGACGATTCGGGCGCCGCGGGCGCTTCTGGCGCCCCGGGCGCCGAGGCGATCGATCTGCGGCTGCACGCCGAGCGGGTCGATGCGAAGACGCGCGCACAGCGCCACCATGAGGAGCCCTTCGACTCGCTGCCCGATGGCGCGATGGTCCTCGAGGGTGGCCAGGCCTTGCTGGTCGTGGGTCAGGCGCTGCTCCAGTGGACGCCCGCCGGATATGTCGAGCCTTGCCCGCGGCCGCTGGGCCGCCCCGCGTCGGTGATCACGCCACCCTCTCTCGTCGAAGTGCTGCGATGCGACTGGAAGCCGGTGGTTCCGCTGCTGCACCCGTCTGCCCTGTCGCTCGTGCAGCAGGCCTGACCCGCGACGATCGCCCGATACAGTGAGCCGAGATGGCGAGCGTGATCGAGGTCGAGGGGCTCCGCAAGGAGTATCGGCGGCTGCGCGGCGGGCGCACGCTCGCGGTCGACGGACTCGACCTCGAGGTGCCGGAGGGTGGAGTGTTCGGCTTCCTCGGACCCAACGGGGCGGGTAAGACGACGACGATCCGCTGCCTGCTGGGGCTCGTCGGGCCGAGCGCCGGCCGGGTCCGATTGCTCGACGCCGAGGTGCCCCGCGGGCTGTCGAAGGTGATCCGCAGGGTGGGCTCGATCGTCGAGAGCCCGGCATTGTTCCCTCGCTTCACTGGCCGACGCAACCTCGAGATCCTGGCGCGCATCGACGGTATCGGTAAGGCTGCGATCGACGCCTCGCTCGAGCGCGTCGATCTCGCCGATCGGGCCGGCGACCTCGTGAAGAACTACTCCCTCGGCATGAAGCAGCGCCTGGGCATCGCCGCGGCTCTGCTCAAGGATCCGGCGGTGCTCTTGCTCGACGAGCCCGCCAACGGGCTCGATCCGGCCGGCATCGTCGACGTGCGCCGGTTGCTCAGATCGCTGGGCGCCGAGGGACGCACCGTGTTCGTCTCGAGCCACATCCTGTCGGAGATCCAACAGACGGCGGACCGCGTGGCGATCGTCGCGCGTGGCCGGCTGGTCGCCTCGGGCCCCGTGAGTGAGGTGCTCGCTTCACGCCGAGGCGAGGGCCTCGTCGTCAAGCTCGGAGACCTGCGCGCAGGTCTCGACGCCCTGACGGCCGCAGGCATCGAGGCGACGTTGAGCGCCGAGGCGTTGCGGGTGGCCCTGCCCGTGCACGAGTCCGAGCGCGTCTCTCGCACGCTCGCCCAGCGCGACCTGTTCGTCACCGAGCTGCGCCCCGACGAGGTGGACCTCGAGACCGTGTTCCTCGAGCTCACTCGCGACGAGCCGGAGGGCCCCTCGTGATCGGGCTCCTTTCGTCGGAATGGCTCCGCATGCGTTCCCGCCGGCTGGTGAAGGTGCTCGCCGTGCTCGCGCTGCTCGGCATCGTCGTCGCGGTGGTGATCGGCGCGGTGCAGTCCGAGCGGCCGAGCGATGACGAGCTGGCGCGTGCCGAGCAAAGGGCCGCGCGCGCCTACGACCGGTGTCTCGCCAAAGACGCCTTCGGCCAAGTGGAACCGGGCGCCGACGTTGAGGACTTCTGCAGGGCACAGTTAGATCCCTCGATCTTCCTCAGGGAGCAGTCTCTACGGCTGTCTGGGCTCCCGGAGATCCTTCAGGGCTCCGCGTTCATCGCGATCCTGATCGGGCTCGTGATCGGCGCATCGTCCGTCGGCGCCTCGTGGCAGAGCGGCACCATGACGACCATCCTCACGTGGGAACCGCGGCGCGTGCGGGTGTTCCTTGTCCGCGCGGCGATCGTGGCCCTCGGTGCCTCCGCGCTCATCGCGATCCTCCTCGGCGTGTTCCTCGCGTTGTTCTGGGTGGCGACGAGCCTCCGTGGACTCACCGACACCCCCGCGGGGTGGGCGTCGGAGGTTGCAGGCGTGGTGGCGCGGGTCTCGGCGCTCGCGGGCGCCGCATCGATCATCAGCGTGGCGATCGCCATGCTCGGCCGCAACACCGCCGCCGCGCTCGGCGGAGTCTTCGTCTATCTGGCGGTGTTCGAGGGCATCGTGCGCGGGCTCCGGCCCAGGCTCGGTCGCTTCCTGCTCGGCGACAACATCGCGGCGGTCGTCATCGGCGACAACCTCAAAATCTTCGACGAGGCCGATATGACATCTGCCGGTCCCGCCTTCGTGACGATCACGCCTGTTCGAGCCGCGCTGGTCGTCGCCATCTACAGCCTCGTCCTTATGGCCGTTGCCGCCATCGCGTTCCGCGCCCGCGACGTGCAGTGAAGGCCACCGAAGCCGACCGGAGGCCCCCAGGCCCGTCGTATAGTGACGCCTCCGCGGTCCGGGAACGGCCGCGACTCGAAGAACACCAGCGACTACCGACTTCCTCGAGGCAGCCATGACCCTGGCCGACAACACCCTCACGTTGATCGCGCTCATCGCGATCGGTCTCTCGGTGCTCGCGATCGTGTTCTCGATCGCGGGTTCGGGCGGGCGCCGCACCAAGACGCCGGCGGGCCCGATCCAGATGAGCGACGCCCTGCGAGAGGTGCTGACAGACCAGGCGCAACGAATCGGTCGGCTCGAGCAGGCGGTGCGCTCCCTCAACGCCACCGACAAGAAGCAGCAGGCGCTCGTCGAGGCAAGCGTGCGTCACGTGGCGCTGCTGCGCTACGACGCGTTCGAGGACGTCGGCGGGCGGCTGTCGTTCTCCTGCGCGATGCTCGACGACCATGGATCGGGGGTCGTGATCACGTCGATCAACGGACGGCAAGAGACCAGGGTCTACGCCAAGCCCGTCATCGCGAGCACGAGCTCGTACAACCTCTCCACTGAGGAAGACGAAGCGATCCGTCAGGCGATGGCACCCGTTGCCGAACCCGTGGAGGCGCGATGATCTTCAGGCGCGACGCCGCCGCCGCCGACCCGGTCGCCGCGACGGCCTCGAGCGGCGACTTAGCCGGTTCGAGCCGGCGAACACGAGACAAAGGAGGCGACATGGCTGAGAACAACGATGAGGTCACGATCGTCGGCACCGGCGCGCGCCTCGAGGGCAACGTCGTGTCTGCCGGCAACCTGCGTATCGATGGCCAGGTCAAGGGTCAGATCAACGCCGACGGCGACGTGACGCTTTCGCCACAGAGCCAGGTCGAGGCCGACATAAGGGCACAGAACGTGAGCGTGGCGGGAAAGTTCAAGGGCAACCTGATCGTGAAAGCCAAGGCGCACCTCGCGCGCGGAGGGCGCGTCGACGGCAACATCACCTCGAAGACTCTCGTGATCGAGGAAGGCGGCCTCTTCCACGGGCAAAGCATCATGGACGGCGGAGGCTCGGCGCCCGCCGCTCAGCAGGGACAGGCTGCCCAGCCCACGGCCAAGGGTGGCGATCAAGCCAAGGGCGGCGACCAGGCGCCACCGACGAAGTAAGGCATCCGAAAGAGGCGACATGCTCGACATCAGGGCCATCAGGGACGAGCCCGACCGCTTCCGAACCGCGCTCGCCCGCCGGAACCTGGCCGATGCGGTCGACCAGCTCCTCTCGGCCGACGAGCGCCGGCGCGCGCTCACCGCGAAGGTCGACGGGCTGCGCGCCGAGCAGAACAAGGCGTCGAAGGCCATCGGACGAGCCGAAGGCGAGGAGAAGCAGCAGCTGATCGAAGAGGTCGCGCGCGTCTCGGCCGCGCTCAAGCAGACCGAGCCTGAGCTCGCCGAGGCCGACGCAACGCTCAAGACTCTGCTCGCCGCGACCCCCAACCTTCCTCACCAGAGCAGCCCCGACGGGTTCACCGACGAGGAAGCCGTCGAGGTGCGCCGCCACCTCGAGCCCACGGCCTTCGACTTCGAGCCTCGCGATCATGTGGAGCTAGGCACGATGCTCGGCGTGCTCGATGTCGACCGGGGCTCGCGCACGAGCGGCTCGCGGTTCGTCTACCTGCTCGGCGACCTCGTGTTCGTGCAGTTCGCGCTGATGCGCCACGCCATGGACATCTTGGTCGACAGGGGGTTCATGCCGGCGATCCCTCCGGTCATGGTGCGCGAGGAGGCGATGTACGGAACGGGATTCCTGCCCGCCGACGAGGCCCAGCTCTATACGACCACCGAGGACGAGATGTACCTAGTGGGCACCGCCGAGGTGCCGCTCGCCGCCTTCCGCATGGGCGAGATCATCGACGAGGCCGATCTTCCGCTGCGCTACGCGGGGTACTCGACGTGCTTCCGCCGCGAGGCCGGCACCTACGGCAAGGACATGGGCGGCATGTTCCGCGTGCACCAGTTCGACAAGGTCGAGATGTTCGTCTTCACGACGCCCGAGGAAAGTTGGAGCGAGCACGAGCGCCTCGTGAGGGTCGAGGAGGAGATCATCGGCAACCTCGAGGTGCCCTACCGCGTCGTGGACATCGCTGCGGGTGATCTGGGCGTGTCGGCCGCGAAGAAGTACGACATCGAGGTATGGCTACCGGGGCAAGGCAAGTATCGCGAGCTGACGAGCTGCTCGAACACGACCGACTACCAAGCCCGCCGGTTGCAGACGCGCGTTCGCCGCGCCGACGGCTCGGTCGAGGTGCTCCACACCCTGAACGGCACCGCGACAGCGATCTCACGGACGTTGATCGCGCTGCTCGAGAACCACCAGCAGTCCGACGGCTCGGTGGTGCTGCCCGCGAAGCTGCACCCGTACCTTCCCGAGAGGGTGCGCGAGATGCGCCCGACGGGTACTTGATCGCTCAGGTCAGCTCGCGCCGCCAGCGTCGTCGCGCTCGCCGGCCTCGACCCGCACCGGGAAAGATCCCGCGGCGACATGGCGGGTCACATCGACCGCCACACCGTGCCAGGCCGGCCGAGCTTCGTCGCGGGTTCGGCGCGCGTGGCTCAAGATCCAGCGCACCGAGCCGTCGCGGTGGATCACCCTGTACAGCTCATCCCACGGCTCGCCGGTGCGGTTGCACCGGTCGTTGGTCGCGCGCACCCGATCGCGGTCGTCAGGGTGCACCAGTCTGAAGAAATGATCCGGTTCATCGAGCAGCTCGCTTGACGTATACCCGAACACCTCTTCGACTTGCGGCCCGATGAAGCTGAACCGCCCTCGGTCCATCGCGGGGTCGACGACCTCGATCCACGGCACGGCCGGCATCGCTTCCACGATCGAGCGGAACACCGCCTCCGACGCCTCGAGCGTCGCGTGCACCTCGGCCTCCTCGGTCACATCGATCAACACGCCCTGGAACAAGCGAGGCCGGCCTTGGTCGTCACTCTCGATCGCCCGGCCGCGCTCCAGCAGCCACACGATGCGCCCGTCACCCGCGATCACGCGGAAGACGTGGGTCCAGGCTCCTCCCGTGGCGAAGACCTCATGTGCGCGCTCGGTCATGCGCTCGACGTCGTCGGGGTGCATCATCCTCAGCCACGCCTCGAGGTCTTCTTCCCATTCGGACGTGGGCATGCTCAGCAGGTCGGTCGCCGAGGGGCTCAGGTATCGCATGTGCACCACGGGCGGATCGGAGTGCTCGAGTTCGAACTCGTACACCACGAGGGGTCCTCGCTCAGCGAGCAGACGGAACCGCTCCTCGGCAACCTCGGCCTTCTCCTCTGCCCGCTTGCGGTCGGTGATATCGAGGATCAGGCCTTGGAAGAACTCCGGGCGTCCCTCGTCGTCCCGGCTCAACAGGACCGCTCGTTCGAGGACCCAGACGACCCGGCCGTCCTTCGCCAGGTAGCGGAACTCCTCGTCGAAGAGCTCACCGGTGATGCTCGAGTGCTTCGACGCGGCGAGCACCCATTCCCGATCGTGCGGATGCACCCGGGTCTCCCAGAAATCCGGGTCGCTTTCCCATTCGACGGCGGTGAACCCAAGCAGATCCTCGATGCGCGGGTTGGTGTAGGTGTTCGGCACCGCGTGGTCGGTCTCGTCGGACCATGGCACGTGCCACGTATACGTGACGCTCGGTATGTGTTCCACGAGTGTGCGGAACCGCCGCTCAGCGTGGCGAACCTGCTCCTCGGCGCGGCGGCGTTCATCGATCTCGAGCGTCATCATCTCGTTGGCGTCCTCGAGCTGCGTGGTTCGGGTGAGCACGCGCATCTCAAGCTCGTCGTTGGCGAGTTGCAGCAGCCCTTCGGCCTCCTTCTGTGGCGAGATGTCGAGCATCACGCCGAGCCATCGAGCGCCGTCGGCGTCTGTCACGAGCTCAGCCTGGTCTCGGACCCATACCTGCCGGCCGTCACTCGCGATGAGGCGATACTCCCGCTGCCACGACTCGCCCGTCTCGTTGTGCAGGTCGTGGGCTGCGAGCTCGCGCTCTCGGTCGTCGGGGTGCAGCAGCTCGACCCAGATGTCGGGCTGGTCGAGCCACTCCTGGCGCGGGTAACCCAAGATCTCCTCGACGTGGGGCGACATGAAGAGCGTGCGGCGCTCGTCGTCAGGCCCCATCTCGTACATGATCGCCGGCACCTGTTCGACCAGCGCCCGGTAGCGGCGCTCGGAGCTCCGCAGGTCGGCCTCGATCCGCCGGGCGGCGGTCAGGTCCACCATGACGCCTTGCCAGGTCTGTTCCCCGGTCGAGGGGTCGATGACCATGCTCGCTTCGTCGCGCACCCAGACCTCGTGTCCGTCTGGGTGCAGGAAGCGGTACTCGACCGTCCAACCGGTGCCGTTGGCCCACCCCTGCGACCAGGCGGCGTGGGCAGTCATACGGTCGTCGGGGTGCAGCATGCGGAACCACAGCGTCGTGTCGGAGACGAACTCCTCGGCTGCATGGCCCAGCACATCGTTCACGTTGGGACTCACGTACCTGCTGGGCTCCGACGCGCCGTACGCGTCCATGTAGACGATCACCGGGAGATGCTCGATCAGCTCGCGGTAGCGCGCCTCGGAACGGTCGAGCATCACCTCCGCTTCGCGTTCGGCGGTGATGTCGAGCAACACCCCCTGCCAGAAGAGCGTCTCAGCCTCGTCGTTCAGCACCAGGATCGAGTGGTCGCGCACCCACACCGCGGTGCCGTCGGGCTTGAGGTCGCGATACTCCGCATGGAACGGCTGCCTCGTCCGGATCGACTCGGCCCAGATCTCTCGCACACGAGGAAGGTCGGCCGGATGCATCGAGTCGAACCACAGGTTGGAGTCGGCCAGGTAGTCGGCGGGCTCGAACCCGAGGATCTCGCGGGAGTTCGGGCTCACGTACAGGCTGCGGGGCTCGGGTTCATCGGAATCGACATAGACCACAACCGGAAGCCTCTCGACGAGGGCTCGGTACCTCGCCTCCGACCGCTCAGCCTGCTCCGCGGCGAACCGTTCCGCGGTGACGTCCTCGGTGAAGCTCTGCCAGCAGCGCACCGAGCCGTCGGCCTCGAGCACCGGTGACGACGTCTCGCGGAACCATCGCCACTCTCCGTTGCGATGCAGGAACCGGTACTCGGCCCTGAAGCCCTCGCCGCTGGTGATCGCTGCTGTCCACCTCGCCGCGAGCGATGTGCCCTCGTCGGGATGCAGGCGTCTGGCCCACAGCCCGGGCGCGGCGAGCAGCTCGCCAGGCGCGAATCCCGAGATCTCCTCCACGCGCGGGCTGGCGTAGAGCACATGCGGGGTGGCCTCGCTCGTCAGCAGCATGACCGCTGCGGGTGAGGCCTCGACGATCCGCTGGAAGAGGGCCTCGTCGTGCAGGACGTCGGGGGCCTCGGTCACGCGATGAGGGTATCGCGAACCCATCGTCACGGGGAAGCGCGGCCGTCACGGAGCGCCGACGTCGAGCGGTCAGGCCGGCACGCGTCGGATCGACGGCACGTACGCGGGAGGCTCGGGAGTGGGTGGCTGGCGGAACAGCCACTCGAACGACGCGAACGGCAGCAGATCGACCGCGTACGCATCGAGCAGCCGCGCCTGCAGGGCACGCGGTGCGACGTCGATCGCACGTGTTCGTCGCCCGTCGGGAACCATGACCCCGCCTCGGTGCTCCTCGCAGAGTGCGTACAGCCGTTGGGCGAACGTATGGACCACAGCAGGCTTCCCCGGCCCCGGCTCGAACCACGCACACATCACGCACACGAGAGCCAACCTGGAGGGATATGCCAGCTGCCCGCGCCATCCGCGTTCGTGCTCGATGACCTTGCCCCATAGCGCGACCGTCCCGACGACGGAGGGAGGGGGCCACGCAGGGCGCGGCCGGCCGAAGGTCTCGAGGGAGCGGCCGGCGTAGATGCCGCATCGGCAGTCAAGCGCGGGAACACGGTGCGAGCGACGTCCGACCGACAGGAGCGAGGGCGCGCCGCAACGCGCCTCGACCGCTCGTCGAGGTGACCAGGCGTCGACGCCGGAGCCCGCAGGAAGCAGCGATGGACCCGTCGGGCCCTCGGAGAGGTTCCAGATACGCCATCCCTCGACGGGCTCGCTGCTCGTGAAGACGGGGACGCGATCCATGGCCCCATCGTCGGTCCAGCCTGTCGTTGGCACAAGGTCTCAGCGCGAGGCCGGTGCCGGCCCGGCGAGTAGTTCCGTAGACCGGGCGCTCACCTTTGCCGCATTCCTCAGGCTGATCGTCGCATCGTGCGAGACGCCTGGCGGCGCTCACGTTCCGAGGAACTCCTGCATCGCATCGAGCTCCGGGGCGACTCGCTCAGGCGTGCCGGTCGCCGTCCACCACGGTCTCCCAGCAGCTCCGAGGCGCCGCCGCCGAGCGCGCCGACCCGGCAGTGCCGGTAGTTCCGGCGCACCACAACGGCAAGATCGCGCCTTCATCCAGATCGACCCCGCAACCAGCCACAGGTTGTCTACCGATCGCAGGCTCCCTCGAGGAGTGGCAGCTGTCCCGGGCACCGACCTCGTGTGGTCGTCCCGCGGGTCAGTCGGCGCGGCGGCTGCCGAGGCCGGAAAGCGAGTCGATCGCCTGATCGATCCGCCGCGCCGCTTCCTCCGCGATCGGTTCGAGCTCCGGGCGCTCAGTGATGCGGACCATCACCCCTGCATCGAGAGCATGGACCAGGGTCTGATCGTCATGCTGGCGGACGACCACGTTGCACGGGAGCAGCAACCCGATCTCAGGTTCGACGGCGAGCGCACGGTGGGCAAGCTCTGGGTTGCAGAAACCGAGGATGGTGTATGGCTCGGTCTCCTCGTCCAGCTTCTCCTTCAGTGTCGCGCGCACGTCCACCTCGGTGAGCGTGCCGAATCCCTGCTCTTGGAATGCCTCCTTCACCCGGGACACGGCCTCGTCGTAGGCCAGGCCGACCGCGATGGTTCGTCCATATTCCAAGGCTTTCCCTCCTCCTGCCCGCGACCTGAACGCTACCGGCTCGCGGTGAGCGTGCTCTTCTCCTCCAGCGCGTCTCGACGCTCTCGGTATTCGTCCGCGTCTAACTCGCCCTTGGCGAACCGCTCGGCTAGCACGTCACTTGCCTCGCGCGCTGGCTCACCGCGATCACGACGATCGCCGTCAGTCACGAAGGCCCTGACTGCCAACCACACGAGCGCCACGATCACGCTCATAGAAAGGATCATCCAGAAGACCCCCCAGCCCCCGCCGCTCCAACCGTATTGCATCATGTTGTCCTCTCTTCCTCTCACCCTCGCGCCGCCGCGCAGGTCTTGGCAGTTTCTTCTCACCCCAAGGGTATGCATGGACGCGGCGGGGGATAAGGGCCGAAGGTCCGTCTCGTGGCGGGACCTTCAGGTGACCAGCTTGCTGTCGCCTGCGGCAACGTGAGTTCCGGTGCCACCTGACCACGTTGCATCAGCGGGACGGATAAGGCTCCTATGGCGCGGTTGGCTAGCCCCCTCTTCACGAAGGTCGCGTCTTCGGGACGTACGTCTCTGTCCGAAGGCCACGACGGGCATCAGGCACTACAAGGGTAGGCTGCTGGCCGGGAGGATGGCCGAGCGGACGAAGGCGACGGTCTTGAAAACCCAACGTGCCTAGTGTGCCGTAGCAAGGGAAAGTGCGAATTCGTGCCGCCGCAATGGCAGAACGCTACCTGGCCAAGCTTGTCACTTCAAGCACGAGGATCTTGGGACCAGTAATGCCCGAGCCGCTCCGAGACGACCTTGGGGTGCACTCCTTGGAGCAACATCAGGGTCGCGTGTGCGTGACGGAGATCGTGGAAGCGCAGGGGCGGAAGGCCTGCCTTCGCCACGTAGCGACGCCACCAATTCGTCAGCGAGTCAGGGTGCATCAGGGAGCCGTCCTCCCCGTCCACCACGACGCTGCTCGGTAGTCCGGCTCGATCCAGCTCAGCCGTCCTCCGTGCCTGGCGCTCGTGCTGAGCGATGAGGTATGGACGCAGGAACCCTGGGAGGGCGCCCGCCCGACGCGAGCGAGCCGTCTTCGGGTGCTCGAAGATCAGGTTCGGCCGAGCGACCTGTAGGGTCCGGCGCACCTGAGCGACGGTGAGGTTCTCATCGAGGTCGCTCCACCGCAGCCCGCAGATCTCGCCTCGACGCATCCCGGTGGCGACCGCGATCGCAACCGCCAGCTCGATCGGATGACCACGGAGGTCCGCGAGGATCCTTTCGACGAGGGCGATATCGATCGCGGTGAACTCTGGGCGCCGGGGTCGGGGCGGCTGGGCGCCGTCGACCGGGTTCGATGTGATCATCCCCCAGCGCACGGCCTGGCCGATGGCTTGGTGAAGGACGAGGTGCAGGTTCAAGATCGTCCCGGCAGAGAGCTGGCGAACCTCACGTTCGAGCAAGCGCGAGTAGAGGTGCTGGAGATCGAGGGGTTGGAGCGCAGCTAGGTCCAGGTCCCCCAGGGACGGCAGAGCGTAGAGGCGGATCAGGCCTTCGTACCCCTGCCAGGTTCGCGCTCGGACGCGCCCACGAGCGTGCGATAGCCACTGGATCAGGTAGTGGCCGACGGTCTCGGGTGGATGCGCGTCTCTGTCGGGCATGGTCGGCGACAGTAGCTCTGGTTCGGGAGACCGAGCACGCGACAGTGGATCGCGTGACAACGGTTTCCGAAACCGGGTGTCGCAGGTTCGATTCCTGCCGGGGGCACCGTGTGATGTCCTCGAGACATCGTTCACACGTGATGTCGGCTTGCCAGCGTGCGTTCGGCATCTCGGCCTCGAGTACAGGCCGAGCCCGAGCGCGGGGACTTCCTGACCCGAGGAGTTATTGGGATGGACCCGCAGAGCGGAGGGCTCGCGGTGGAAGACGGGATCGAGGTCGGAGCGACCATCCAGTTCCACGTGCGGGACGCGGCCATAGCGGACGAGGACCTGCGCACCCTCCTCGACCGTGAGGCGGAGGGGGCGGCCGGCGCGCTACTATTCACGTAACGGAAGGGGGTCACGCCTGTTCTCGGTTCCGGATCACGACGCATCGCTCGTTTCCGAGATGCTCGGG
>JBBEAY010000077.1:0-10072 GCA_040882605.1 Actinomycetota bacterium | reverse complement strand
GGTGCTCAAGGAGATCAAGACCCGCGGCGACATCGTGCTGTTCATCGACGAGCTGCACACGCTCGTGGGCGCCGGCGCCGCCGAAGGTGCGATCGATGCCGCGTCGATCCTCAAGCCCATGCTCGCCCGAGGCGAGCTCCAGACGATCGGCGCCACGACGCGCGACGAGTACCGCAAGCACCTCGAAAAGGACGCCGCGCTCGAGCGCCGCTTCCAGCCGATCGAGGTGAAGGAGCCCAACGTCGCGCACACGATCGAGATCCTCAAGGGCCTGCGCGACCGCTACGAGGCGCATCACCGCGTGAACTTTACCGACGACGCGCTCGTGGCCGCCGCGAACCTCGCCGACCGCTACATCAGCGACCGCTTCCTGCCCGACAAGGCGATCGACCTGATCGACGAGGCCGGCTCGCGCATGCGCATCCGTCGCATGACTGCGCCGCCCGACGTGCGCGAGGTCGACGAGAAGATCGCCGACGTGCGTCTGCGCAAGGAGTCGGCGATCGACGGCCAGGACTTCGAGAAGGCCGCGTCGTTACGAGACGAGGAGCGCCAGCTGCAGGAAGAGCGCCTCCGCCGCGAGCAGGCCTGGAAGTCCGGCGAGATGGACATCCTGAGTGAGGTCGACGAAGAGGAGATCGCCGAGGTCCTGAGCATCTGGACCGGCATCCCGGTCTTCAAGCTCACCGAGGAGGAGACCGAGAAGCTCCTGCGCATGGAGGACGAGATCCACAAGCGCATCGTCACCCAGAACGAGGCCATCTCGGCTGTCTCGCGCGCCATGCGCCGCACACGCTCGGGTCTGAAGGATCCGCGCCGCCCCGCGGGGTCGTTCATCTTCCTGGGGCCCTCGGGCGTCGGCAAGACCGAGCTCTCCAAGGCCCTCGCCGAGTTCCTGTTCGGTGACGAGGACGCGTTGATCCAGCTCGACATGTCGGAATACATGGAGAAGCACACGGTCAGCCGGCTGATCGGCTCGCCTCCCGGATACGTCGGCTATGAGGAAGGCGGACAGCTCACCGAGGCCGTTCGCCGCAAGCCGTTCTCGGTCGTGCTCTTCGACGAGATCGAGAAGGCGCACCCCGACGTGTTCAACACGCTGTTGCAGATCCTCGAGGACGGTCACCTGACCGACTCGCAGGGTCACAAGGTCGACTTCAAGAACACGATCATCATCATGACCTCCAACCTGGGCACCCGTGACATCCAGAAGGGCCCGGGCATCGGCTTCGCAGCCGCTGGTGACTCGGAAGTCACCTACGAGAAGATGAAGGACCGGGTCACCGATGAGCTCAAGAAGAGCTTCCGGCCGGAGTTCATCAACCGCATCGACGAGGTCATCGTGTTCCGCTCGCTGACCCAGGAAGACGTCAAGAACATCGTCGACCTGATGATGAAGCGCGTGACGGAGCAGCTGAAGGCGAAGGATCTCGAGATCGATCTGAGCGAAGCCGCCAAGGTGTTGCTCGCGAAGCAGGGGTACGACCAGTCGCTCGGCGCCCGGCCTCTTCGGCGCACGATCCAGCGCCTCGTCGAGGATCCGCTCGCAGAAAAGCTCCTCTACAAGGAGTTCCGTGCCGGCGAGACGATCCTCGTTGACGCGGTCGACGGCGAGATCGTCTTCGAGGCCACCGGCGGCATGATTCCGCCCGACGTGCCCCCCGTCGAGCTCGCCGGCTCTCCCGAGTAAGCGTCGCTCTCGAGGGGCCCAGGCCCGCGCCCACCGGCCTCGTCGGAGCCGTCAAGTGGCGACGCCTTGCTGCCGACGTTCGGAGCATGCATGCCCCTCCTTCCGGCTCGTCTCGCCTGCTTGCGGGCCTCGATCTGGGCGACCTCGCGTGTTTCGTGCTGGCGATGTGGGGTCTGGCGGTGATCGTGCATGGCGCCGTTCTCGCCGCATGTCCGGGATGTCGTCGCAGGTGGGGCGCGCCTTGGTTATGACGGGCACACTCGTGCTCGCATGCGTCTCGATCGTCGCCTGGGCACGCGGGATCCGGCTGGCCGCGTCGATGATCGCGGTTCCAGGGCTGATGACAACGATCGTGCTCATCATCGTGCCCGGCGTGCCGCTGCACCTGCTCGGACTCGCGATCGTGCCGTGGTCGCTCGCCGCGGCTCGCGGTGGGGTGCGCAACGCTCGCCCGCGTGAGATCAACGCGGCCATCTGGGCATTCGCGCTCACGGCGGTCGTCGGTGCGTCGGCCTCCGGCCTTGGAGCGGTGGCTGCGGTTGGGGTGGTCGTCGCTTGCGCGCTCGCGACACCTTCCGCCTCGTGTTCCGTCTGCCGAGCGTTCCTCACGTCGTGCCCGACGACCTCGTCTGACCCTTCGGGCCGGCTACATCGTGAGGCCTCTCAGCTCCTCGGGAACGAGGTCGGCGAACTCCCACCCCGTCCAGAGGTCTGCGGCGATGCGCCCTGCCGGGCGCTGCACGCCGTGGTGCGACGCCCACTCGCAGATGCGCTCGACGTCGCGTTCCAGGAACGCCCTCGCGTGGCGGTTCTTGCGAGGATCGACGGCCTGAGGAAGGTCGATCACCGTCACTAGTCCGTTCCAGACTAGTACGTTATAGGGCGACAGGTCGCCGTGCACCACGTTTAGGAACAACATGCGTTCAACCGCGCGCAGCACCTGGTCGACCAGGGCTTCGGCTTCCTCGGCGTCGTCGACCTCGTACGAACGCAGCTGTGGCGCGGCGAAGTCGTCGTCACCGATGTAGGTCATGAGGATCGAGTCGCCGGTTCGCTCGATCGGCCTTGGAACGGGCGCGCCGCCGGCTGACAGCGCACGCAGGGTCTCCCACTCGCGGTCGACCCAGATCATGCCTTGGACCTCGCGCCCGAAGCGCGTCTTCTTCTCGAGCGCTACGCGCACGCGACGTTCCTTGATCCACTCGCCGTCGCGGTACATCGACTCGTCACGGAAGTCGCGCCGGTCCAGCGGGTGGTACGCCTTGAGCGCGACGAGCACTTCGTCGGTCGTTCGTGGGTTGGCGCGGCAGAGGTGTACCGAGGCTTCCTTGCCGCTCTTGATAGGTCTGAGCACCGATCCGATGAGCCCCTCATCGAAGAAGTGCTCGAACTGGTTCGCGTCGGTCAACGCTGGACTCCCTTCGAGCCTGATGTACAAGTGGTCGTGGCATGGGTGATGCCGCGTCCCGAAGGAGGTTCTGGCGTGTGTGCCGACCCGAGAGGTGGGTGGCGCTAGGCCGAGGCGAACCGGAAGAGACGCGGCGAGCGCGCAGGTTGAATCTCCGAGATCGTAGCCATGCTCATCGCCTCCTTCCTGTCTCTCGAAGCGCTATCGCTTCGCTACTTGAGCGCTGGAACTTCTGCGCTGTGTTTTCGCTGGGTCAGGGTAGCACCTCATGGGGTGTCGGAGGTGGTGGCTACGGTGACGCCATGGCGAAGATACGCGTGGTGCTCAGCTGTCGCGACTGCCGTCAGCAGGTGTCGCAGTGGGTGGGTCGGTGCCCCGGATGTGGGGCATGGGGCACCATCGAGGAGAGCGCACGGGCGCCGGCCGGGCCACGCTCAGGCTCTGGTCTCGCACTGGTCGCGGCTCCCTTGGTCGGTGGCGGCGACACGGCCGACGACCACCGAGTGTCAACAGGTTTCCCGGGGGTTGATCGGGTGCTCGGTGGCGGGCTCGTTCCGGCTTCGGTGGCGCTGCTTGCGGGCGAGCCGGGCATCGGCAAGTCGACGCTTCTGCTGCATCTCGTCGCCCATCTCGCATCGCGGGGTAACGACTGCCTGCTGGTCAGCGGCGAGGAGTCGCACGCACAGGTCGCAGCGCGCGCTCGGCGGCTCGGCATCCCGGGAGATGCGGTCCGGTTCGCGACCGGACGCGACCTCGAGCAGGTGCTGCAGACCGCTCGCGCCGAGCGCCCCTTCTTGTTGGCGGTCGATTCGATCCAGACGGTGCGTGACACGAGCGGCACGCAGATGCCCGGCGGCGTCTCGCAGGTCCGCACCTGCACTGACGCGCTCACCGGGCTGGCCAAGGCCGAAGGTATCGCCATGCTCCTTGCGGGCCACGTCACGAAAGATGGCGACCTCGCAGGACCCCGTGCGCTCGAGCATGCCGTCGACGTGGTGCTCACGTTCGACGGCGATCCGCGGTCCGGCCTTCGCGTGCTCTCGGGCGGCAAGAATCGGTTCGGCGCCGAAGGTGAGACGGCCTGGTTCGAGATGGGCGCGGCCGGCCTGCACGAGATCGACCCCACGGCTCTGCTCGTGAGCGGCGAGCGTGTGCCGGGCGCCGCAACCGCGCTTGCGCAGTCCGGTCGTCGCGCCCTGGCTGTCGAGGTGCAGGCGCTCGTGGGCTCGTCCGAGGGGCCCGCGCGCCGGCAGGCGACCGGACTCGACGCCCGGCGGTTCCAGCTGGTCGCTGCGGTGCTCGACCGGGTCGCGAACCTCTCGCTCGCACGGTGTGAGCTGTTCGGCGCCTCGTCCGGTGGCATCAAGGTCGACGACCCGGCCTGCGACCTGGCTATAGCCGCAGCACTGGCGTCGGCCGCGACGGGCACCGCTCCGCCCAGGGGTGCAGCCTTCGTCGGCGAGATCTCGCTCACCGGGCTCGTGCGAGCTGCGCCCGCCATGGCGCAGCGGTTCGCGGCCGCTCGCACAGCGGGAGTGACCACGGTCTTCGCTCCTCCCGGCGAGCCGGGACTCGATGGATTGAGGTTCGTGCCGGTGCGACACGTCGCCGAGGCGTTGACGTGGGTCGTGACACCCTCATGAAACCATGCACGCGGCTCTACAGCCGACATGGCGTTGAATCGTCATTCAGCCTAGGCCGGATGAGTCATCTCCAGGCTCGGAATCAGCCCTCTGACCTGCGGATTTAGGTTGCGCCGCAAGACCCCTTCGTGCTACCCTTCCTGGGCGAGTCAGCGTGACCCCGTCTGCCTACTTCTTTGGAGGTTCCGTGTTCCGTAAGGGCGATACCGTTGTGCATCCGGAGCACGGAGCTGCTGTCATAGAAGAGTTGCGAGAGAAGGAGTTCCTGGGCGAGACACGCACGTATCTAGTACTGCGTGTGGCCTACGGTGATCTGACGCTGATGATCCCGACCGATTCGACCGATCAGGTCGGGCTGCGCTCGGTCGTGAGCAAGGCCGAGGTCAAGAAGGTCCTCAAGGTGCTCACCGAAGAGGAATCCTCGATGGCCGCCAACTGGAGCCGCCGCTTCAAGAACAACATGGAGAAGCTGCACTCGGGCGACCCGTACCAGGTGGCCGAGGTGCTGCGGAACCTCTCGATCCGCGACCGCGAGAAGGGCCTGTCGGCCGGTGAGAAGCGCATGATCACCAAGGCCCGTCAGATCTTGATCTCCGAGCTGTCACACGCCACGGGCAAGTCCGAGGACGACGCCGAGGTCATGATCGACGAGGTCCTCGACGACGCCCACGGCGAGAAGATCGCCGCCGTCTGACGTTCCATCGCTCGGGCCTGTCCCGAGCTCGCCCTTCTCTCGAGTCTCCTACAGGCGTTTGTCCCATGCGCCGATGCCTCTCTCAGCACCAGGTTCGTTCAGCCTGCTCGCTGGCCGAGCGACCGTCGACGCGCCGAGGAGGTGGAGCGGAGATCCCATGAACGAGCAAGGGCGCGAGCAAGGGCGTGAGCAGGACCCGCGGGGTGGCGCGATGCGCGGCTACCTCGTCGAAGGCGTGCGCCTGATCTTCATCGCGCTCCTCGCGACCGGCGGCTTCCTCGTGGGGGGCACCGTGGCGGCGGAGAGCACGAGCCGCGCTCTGGCCTTCATCTTCCTGGGCGCCGGCGTCGGCTTCGTGATCGGAGGCATCGTAGGGCGTCTGACGCTGCGAGCGGTAGGCGGCCTGGAACGCGAGCTTCATCGCAGGCCGGCGCCCCAGCTCGCGGGTGGAGTCGTCGGCCTCATCGTGGGGCTGGTGGTCGCCGGCCTGGTCATGATCCCGTTGCTGCTCGTGCCGAGCGGAGCGGCATGGCCGGCGATCGCGTTCGTGTATCTGGTCTGCGCGTCGCTCGGGTTCCGCGTCGGCGAGGCCAAACATGAGGACATCTTCGGCCTGGTCGGCATGAAGCCACGAGCCTCGGTCGCCGCTCGCGGCGACCTGCATGTGCTCGACACGAGCGCGTTGATCGACGGACGCGTGCTCGACCTGGTCGCGACCGGGTTCGTGAGTGGCACAGTGCTGCTGCATGACGGGGTGTTACGGGAGCTGCAGGCGATCAGTGACTCCAGCGACCCGCGCCGCCGCACCCGCGGTCGTCGCGGGCTCGATGTGCTGGTGGAGCTGCAGAAGGCGCCCACGATCCAGTTCCAACTCGTTGAGGAAGCCGGGGTGAACGACGTCGACGCTGCGCTTGTACGGCTCGCGCGTGAGCGAGGAGCGTCGCTCATCACCGTCGACCACAACCTCGCGAAGGTCGCTGAAGCCCTCAGGGTGCCTGTCGCGCAGATCAATGCGCTGGCTTCGAAGTTCCGCGTGCCGTACACGGCGGGTGACGAGATCTCGGTGCGTCTGGTCAAGGAGGGCCGCGAGCACGGTCAAGCCGTGGGCTACCTCGACGACGGCACGATGGTGGTGGTCGAGAAGGCGGTCGACCAGATCGGTTCTTCGCCCGACATCCGGGTGACGAATGTGATCCAGACCACGACGGGACGCATGGTCTTCGCGGCGCTCGTGCAAGCTGTTTCCTCTCCGGGCTGAGCAAGCTCCTCGGCTGATCCATAAGGCCTGCCCATCGTCGAGAGCGGTCTGGCATGCTTGCGCGCATGCAGTCGCACCCCACCACCGCCGTCGCGATCGTGCTGGCCGCCGGCGCCGGGCGCCGGTTGGGCGCCGAGGAACCGAAGGCGTTCCTGTTGATCGGCGGCCGTCCGATCCTGGCCGTCGCGACAGGCGCGGCGGCCGCTTCTCCGGCCGTGAGCTCGGTGGTGGTCACCGCGCCCGCGGGTTGGGAGGACCGCGCCCGTGCGTGCGTCGAGGACTGTGGCGTGCCGGTGGTGGTGGTCACAGGTGGATCGACCCGCCGAGCCTCGGTGCTCGCGGCGCTCGAGGCGCTGCCGACCGAGACCCGAGTCGTCGCCATACACGACGCGGCCCGGCCCTTCGCACCCCCCGATCTGTTCACCGCGGTCATCGCCGGCGTGAGCGAACGGACTCCGGGTGTGGTGCCGGTCGCTCCCGTCACCGACACGGTCAAGCACGTCGTCGACGGCATGGTCGTGCGAACGCTCGACCGGGAACGACTCGGTCTGGCGCAGACCCCTCAGGCGTTCGACGTCGTCGTGTTGCGGGCGGCACATGGGCGCGCCACCTCGTCGAGCGTCTCGCTGACCGACGACGCGGCGGCGCTCGAGCACGACGGCATCGCCATCGCAGCGATCCCGGGCGATCCCAGCAACGTGAAGATCACGACGCTGTTCGACCTGGCTAACGCCGACGCCCGCATGGGTGGCAGCCATGGATGAGCCCTGGCCCCGGGTCGGGCTCGGATTCGATGTGCACCCGTGGGCGAACGACGACCGCACGCTCTGGCTGGGAAGCGTCCGCTTCGCCGAAGAGCGTGGGCTCGAGGGGCATTCCGACGGAGATGCTGTCTGTCATGCCCTCGCCGACGCCCTGTTAGGGGCCGCCGCGCTCGGCGATGTGGGGGAGCATTTCCCCGAGAGCGATCCCGGTCTCCAAGGTATCGAAGGCGCCACGCTCTTGACGCGCACTCTCGCCCTGCTGGGCGCACATGGCCTCACCTTCCGGTCGTGCGACCTGACGGTGATCTGTGAGCGTCCCGTGATCACGCCTAGGCGCGACGAGATGCGAGCCCGGCTCGCGCAGGTGCTCGGCGCGCCGCTCGGAGCCGTGTCGGTGAAGGCGACGAGGCCTGAAGGCCTTGGGCTCGCGGGCGACGGCGTGGGGTGTCTGGCCGTCGCAGTGATCGCATGAGAGCTGAGGGTGGCGGGGCGAAGGGCCGGCGCGCCCGCGGAGACCATCGTCGGTCGGCCCCGGCTGCACAGGTGGTTGCGGGTCGTCGCGCCGTCGCCGAGGCGATCCGAAGCGGTCGTGTCACGGAAGTGCTGGTCGTCTCGTCGCCGGCCATGACCCAGGGCATGCGGGCCGTGCTCGAGGCGGCCGACTATCGAGGGGTGCCCGTGCGCACGGTGCCTCGAGCGGCGCTGGACGCGATCGCAGAGGACCATCGGGGGGTGGCGGCCAGGGTCGGCGCTGTCGCGAGCGACACGTTGACCGAGCGTGACCTGGCGACGTTCCCGTTCGCGGCCGATGGGCTGGTCGTGTTGCTCGACGGCATCGTCGACCCGCAGAACCTGGGTGCAGCGGCAAGGTCGGCCGAGGCGGCCGGCGCCGCGATGCTGGTCACGCGAACGCGCCGTGCCGCGGAGGTCACCCCGGCGGCCGTGCGCGCATCGGCGGGGGCCCTCGTGCACCTTCCGCACGCGCGGGTGGCGAACGTCGCTCGCGCGATCGAACGGCTGCAGGGAGCGGGCTTCTGGGTCGTCGGGCTCGACGAGCGCAGCGACGTGACCGTATACGACGAGACGTGCCCCCCGGGCCGGGTCGCCGTGGTGATCGGCAGTGAGGGCGAGGGCATGTCCAGACTCACCCGAGAACGTTGCGATCAGCTGATCTCGCTTCCCATGCGAGGTCAGGTCGGGTCGCTGAACGCCGCCGCGTCGCTCGCGGCCGTGCTGTACGCCTACGTGGTGCCCACACGCGGCTGAGGCTCACGTCGCGGCGTTCATCTGCCGATACCTCGGCGATGGACCACCAGATGCCGCCGCCACCCGGCCGATCGGGCTCGCTCGAATCGTGGGAACACGTGATCGATGCGCCGATGGGAGGAACACGTCGCCGGCCGACGGTGATCACCATCGCCGGCGTGTTGCTGATCGTGGCCGGCGTCTTCGCGGCGTTCGCGGGCCTGCTGATCCTGATGACAGGAGATGGAGCCACGATCGAGGGAGTAGGCGACGGCAGCTCCACGCTGCCGGTGATCGTGACGATGGTGCTAGCCTGCCTCGAGGTCGGATCCGGTCTGCTCGTGTTGCGCTGCGCGCCGGTCGGGCGCACGCTCGGCATCGTCGTGGCGGCGCTCGGTATCGCCGGCGGGCTCGCTGCCTTTGGGACTCCGCGGGGTCTGGTGACGATCGCCATCTTCGGATTCGTCGTTTACGCGCTCGTCACGAACGCCGAGGCCTTCGGTCGAACACTCGAGGGGTAGAATCCTCGACGCCCACACCGCCGGCGTGGCGCAGTCCGGTAGCGCAACCGACTTGTAATCGGTAGGTCGTCGGTTCGAATCCGACCGCCGGCTCAGTTGCACCGCAAGCGATAGCGTCAGGTTCGACGTGCTCGTGCTCGAGGTCGTCGTGTCCCGTGGTGTCCCGAGGCTAGGCAGATAGCAAGGTAGGTGGGGTACCCCCTGCCCTAACATGCTGTACCCCCCACCGTCCCCGCGCTCCAGCTACGTACCGCGGACGATCACCCGGGGGGAGGGGGGGGCCGGCACCGGCGACCCGGGGTCCATAGGTATGAGTGTGTAGGTGATATATCTAAGCCGCTTCCCCAGTTCTGCACATGTTCACTGCCCCACAACCCATCTAACACTACCACCCGGCGCAAGAGTGCTAGTAGTGATGACAGTAATACCTAGCACCTCACGGTGTTGCAGCAACGTGTGCAACGGAGGACCGCTCCTGGTGCTTATGGTGGGCGCCAGCGCAGCCCCCGACGCGGAACCGACGCGACCCCACCGCAGCCGTCGGCTGGATCGCATCATCTGGCTCCACAGGCGGCGCGACGGTCTCGGTGCGGACGGGCTGGGGCGCATGCACATAGATCGGCCCGGCCACGTCGCACACCGTGCCGCTCTCGCACGGCGCCGGGTGGTCTCCATCAGGTTCCGGAGCGGGCACGACAATCGGCGGCGGGATGGAGACCTCGATGATTCCTCCACCTTGGACAGCGGTGAGCCCAACCATGAGCATGACGCCGACCAACACGCTCAATAGGAACTGGTCTTGACCCGCTTCGATGGACACCTTGATGCTGGGGCTTCGGCCCCGGGAAG
>JBBEAY010000076.1:891-10111 GCA_040882605.1 Actinomycetota bacterium | reverse complement strand
TCCCCGTAGTTGGCCAGGAAGATCTCCTCGCCGGCCAGGAGATGGCGGACGCGCCGCAGGCGCTCCCCGATGGCCGTGTCGAGCCCGGTGTCGGCGAAGGTGATCCGCCAGTCCCCGATGTCCGAGCCGAGGAGCTCGATCTGGCGGCCGCCGTCGGACAGGACGAAGTCGTTGGAGAGGGCCTCGCTGTAGTGGAGGAAGTAGTCCTTGATCGCATCGGCCCGGTAGCCCAGGCAGAGGATGAAGTCACGGTGGCCGTAGTGGGCGTAATAGCGCATGACGTGCCACAGGATCGGCCGGTAGCCGATCTGGACCATTGGCTTGGGGATCGCCTCGGAGTGCTCGCGCAGGCGCAGACCCCGGCCTCCGCAGAACAGGACGACCTTCATGGGGCGGTCACGCCGCGGATCGGTTGGGCGCCCATCATCGCACTCGGTCCGTGGCGCGCCGACAGGCGCTCATCAGCGATTCCGCACGCGCCAATCGTACGGGATCGCTTCGGTCGAGGGATCCAGGCGGTCCGTTCGTGAGGGATCGTGCGGATGGGTTGCGCAGTTCGCCACGAGCGCAATGTCGGTCATTCCCTTCATCCCGTTCCAGACAAGCGGCGGGATGACGACCAGGGAGTAATCGTCGGGGCCCAGGAATCGCTCCATGAGGACGCCCCGAGTAGGCGAGCCTTCCCGATCGTCGTAGAGCACCAGCTTGATCCGGCCCCAGATGCATGCATAGTTGAGGGTCAAGCCAGCATGGCGGTGCCAGCCCTTGACAACGTCGCGATAGATCGACGTGAAGTAGATCTCGCCGAACTCGACGAAGTGGGGGTCGGTACGCCGCAGCATTCGAAAAATCGTGCCACGCTCGTCGGGGATCCGCGGCAGGGGCACGACCCGCACGCCGTCGATCATGGCGTCGGTCAGATTGGCCATATTCCTTTCCGCAAATCGACGCGCCGCCCCGGCATCGGGCATCGTCTCCAACCGGTCAATCATCGCACGACAGTGCGGCACTCACGACGCCGGTTGCGTGACCTCGACCGTGACGTCGGCAAGGCCTGGCACAGCCACCATGAGCCGCGTACCGCCAGCCACGAGAGGGGCGAGCGCCGAACGGACCTCCGGCACCAGGTTCCAGGTGAGAATCAGGATCACGTCCGGCGGCTCGGACACGAGCACATCGGGCGCCAGGATCGGGATCCGAACTCCCGGTATCGTCCGACCCTGCTTTGCGCTCGCGCTATCGACGACGAACGGCAACAGTTCCGGCCCGATCTCCAACGTATTGAGGAACGTGATCGCGCGGGTCGGGGCGCCGTACCCAGCGACCTTGCGGCCGGTTGCCCGTGCGGCCTGGAGATACGGCACCACATCTCGACGCGCTCGGTCTACAACCTCGGCCAGCGGGGCGAGGCCCGCCGGTTCCTTGATCGCAGCCGACGCCTCGTGCGCCAGCATCGCCTCGACCGACGGTCCGGGGTGCCCACCGGCGCGTGCGAAGATCCGAAGGGCGCCTCCGAACACCGGCTGGGAGACCGCATCGACGACGACCAGGCCAACCGCCTCAAGCTCGCGGGCCAGCCACCCAAGTGACAGATACACCACGTGGCTGTGGCCAATGGCATCCCACTGGCCACCCTCTACCTTGGCGAGAAGATCGTCGAACTCGAGCGCCAGGGTTCCGCCGGGAGCAAGGAGCGCGGACATGCGCGCGAGGGCGGCGCGCGGACGCCCAAGGTGTGCCAGGAGGTAGCTCTCGACCACCAGGTCGAACAAACCGACGCCGGACTCAGCGCCAGGACTGGGCGCGTCGAGGCGTTCGAGGACCACCCGCTCACCGGCCGCCGCCAGGCGCCTGGCGTGGGTCTCGACCCCCTCCATCATCGTGGCGGAAAACCCGCGCTCTCGAAGGAAGGGCACGAGGTGGCCACCGTGACTAGCCAGCGACAGAATCCGCCGGGGGGGACCAACGAGTCCGCGCGCCACGAGGTCGTCGACGAACTCGCGAGAGTGGGCGGTCATGGTGGCCGACGACTGGGGCCACGGGTCATTCGCCTCGTCGTCTTGTGTTGAACTGCGATCGGCAAGCTGCGCGAGCCCGCACGAGGGGCACGTACCGAGGCGGAGCGGCAGCATCTCGCCGGGCGGATCGCTGGCGTTCGGGAAGCTGCTCACCGTGGGCTGCGACCCGAGGTCGACGACGGGCTCGACGGCCGCCCCGCAAGCAAGGCATGGCATCGCTCAGGACCGACTCGCGACGGGCAATCCGATGGTGAGTGCCGGCGCCGATCCCCTCACACAACCTCCTGAACCGGATCCCGACCCGGCAGTCTCCAGTCTAGCGTGCAGAAGGTTCGAGCCAACGGCGACCGACGGTGGGCCGCGGTGTCGCCGGGAGTCAAGCGACTCCACGCGATTGGGGCGAGCAGACGCTCTCAAGACGGCTATGTCAGGGCCAACCGGGCCCACCGCGATTAGTCCGATCGCCGGATGGGACGGTACGGTTGTCGGGGGGTATCCGTCCCCCTTTCAAGACTATCGTCGGCACAGCGCCAACAACGTGGGGCTGACCGCCATTGCCTGGCCGGTCTCCACGAAATAGCACACCCGTCGCGAGGCGGGGCCGCAAAGCCACGGGGCTCTCGAAGCCAGCCGGGTTGCCGAACGGAGACATGATCGTATGTTCTGGAATGGTTCCGGGTGGGTCGATGGTCGATCTGCCACACAAGCATCACCCACGCCCCATCGACGCCGTCGACTACGCGACTGGCTCGCGACGCTTCCGATCGTCTTGCTGGTTCCTGCACTCGTCATTCCGATGCTCGCGGTCCAGGCGGGATCTACCTCTGCGAGTTTGACTGTGGCGGGAGCTACGGTTCCCGGCGGTCGGATCACCGTCAACGGGCAGGGCCTGCCCAGTCGCGAGTGGATCCAACTCCGGCTCGACGGCTCCCGGGACGGGATGGTCACCGTCCGCACGGCATCGGATTCAAGCTTCTCGACGACCGTAACGATCCCCTCGACCACATCTGTAGGTACGCACATCCTGAGTGCCACGTCGCAGAAAGGCTCTGGCAGCAAGAGGTCGGTCGACTCCGTGACGACAGTGGTTGATGCGACGCTCGCCTCTGTGACCGTGTCGGTCACGACCGCCACTGCGTCACCGACGCCCACGCCCACACCGATGGCGACGCTGGCGCCAACGCCGAGTCCTACGCTCGCGCCCACGCCGACTCCCACCCCGGCAGCGACATTGGCGCCCACGCCAACGCCCACTCCCGCACCGACCCTCGCGCCCTCGCCAACGCCGAGTGCCACGCCGGCACCGACCCTCGCTCCCACGCCATCTCCCACCCCGGCACCGACGCCAACGCCGACCCCCACGACAGCGGGCTCATCGATCCGCGTGACGTCGATCCCGGCCCTGCTCACGGCCCTGGCGAACAACGCGCTCGATGAGATCGTGGTCGCCAATGGCATTTATCACGTTAGCGGCGCCGCCGCCAAGGGACCCAACTCGCTCTGGATCGGCGCCAAGTTCGCCTCTCGCACCCGCCCGATCCTCGTCCGCGCCGAGACCAACGGCGGCGTGACCTTCACCAGCGACGGGAGCTATTTCGGCGCCATCTCATTCCAGGAGGGCGCCCACGATCAGACGTGGCAAGGCTTCCGGTTTGCCTACGGGGCCCCGATGGAGTCGGGCGTCATCATGTTCGGCGGATACGCGGATAAGGTCGGCGCGCACCACATCACCCTGCGTAACATCACCGTGGATCACGTTGGCAACGCGGCCGATCCGCGCGGTCACGTCGTCTACTTCTCGCATTCGATCGGTGGATCACACGACATCCTGATCGACGGGTTCACCGTGGACGACAGCCTTGGCGGGGTCAAGTCAGCCCTCCATTTCTACCACTCCGAGAGTGGTGCCGTGAACGCCTGGAACGTCACAGTCCGCAACATGCGCGTCACCGGGACGAGGTTGTTCGCCATCGTTGTGTGGGATTCGACCGCCGCCAACATCGTGGTCGAGGACTCGACGATCACCGGAGCGAAGGGTTGGGCGGTGCGGTTCGAGGAGCCCGGTCAACTTACCCTGCGCCGCGTCACGTCCACGGGCAGCGTGTCCGGTGGCTTCTACTCGTCGCTCGGCGCCAACCCGCCGGGCACGAAGTTCGACAACGTGAGCCTTCGCTGAGGACGGCTTCGCCCCACGCGCACACCAGTCGCCGCTGACAGCTGGACCTTGGCGTCAGCCGGCACGTCCGCCTGGCGCCGCGACCTACGGAAACCCGTCCCGGCCGTTGACTCCGCTCGGGCTGCCGTTCCGATCCCGATTTCGCGTCGAACGGCGGCGAAGCGGGCCGACTGGGCTCGAATTGCCCATCGTCACGACTTCTCGTACGCTAACGCCTAACCGCAGCCGCACGGCAGGCCGGACCATCCGATGGGCGATGGGCTGCGTACGAGACCTCGTTCCCCAGTGGTGATGCGGGCGGAGGGTAAGGGTTGATCGTCGAGCGGGGCCTTGTCACAGGGTTGTGCCGAGGCGAGGCGTCCGCGGTTATCCCGCGATACGAGCTCGCATGGAGAGGCGTCGCGTACTACCCAGGCGAGCGACCTGGACCCGACGCGGTCGCGGCGGCGCTATATGGCGCTGGGGCCGACCCGATGGTCGACGTTGCGAGACGCCTCCGCGGCAACTTCTTCCTCTCCATTCGCGACCTGGCGAATGGCAGGACTGTCGCCTTCACCGATCCAGGTGGGATGTTCGCCGCGTACGCGAGCGGCGCACGCGTCGGGACGTCCTTCCTCCAGCTTGCAGAGACGATCGGCGCCAGGCGCGGTGACGTCGACCCCGCTGCGGTCGTCGAGTTCCTCGATCTCGGTAGGGTCTACGAGGGGCGGACCCTGCTCCCGGGGATCCGGCGACTCCTTCCAGGCACGGTCTACGAGCTGCGCGATGGTGATCATCCCCTCACCCACGACCTCGGCATGCCCGGGATCGACGCGGGCGCGGGCGTTGGGTTCACCCTGGAGCGCTTCTTCGAGGAGCTCGCCTCCTCTCTCGTCGGGCTGAACGTGAGCGTCGACCTTACCGGCGGCAGCGACACACGGCTCGTCGCCGCCATGCTCCCACGCTCCCTGCCGTTCGAATGCGCCGTGTCGGGCACGGCCAATTCGAGCGACGTGGAGATCGCCGCAGAGGTCGCCCGTGCCCTCGGACGTCCGCTCCACGTGACCATCCACGATGTGTCCGACGTCGGCGACGTTGTGGACGAGCTGTTCGAGGCCGCGGACGGCATCTCCGACCTCTTAACCTGGCATCGGCTTCGCCAATTCGCACGCGCGCGGGCAGAGCGCCACATTGACGTCGCGGTCGGAGGCATCGGCGGGGAGATGCTCAAGGACTTCTTCTGGCTGCCCGACTTCCCCTTCTATCGGTCGCGGACTCCCCACCTCGGGCGAGTGTTCGACACTCGATTCGGGCCCGTCGCCTTCCCACGTGAATTGCTCGCAGACCGATTCGCGCCTCATGCGGCAGATGTTCGCCCGCGGATCCTGGCCGCGATGCGCGGGCGCACGATGGCGACCAATACCGAAACGTACGACCGCATCTACTACGAAATGCGGATGGCTGTCATCGCGGCTCACGCCATCTCCGTCAACGATAACTACGTACCATTCGTCGCGCCGCTGCTAGATCCGGCGATCGTCCGTCTCGGGTACTCGCTGCCTCGTCGGGATCGCTTTTTCAACCGGTATCACCGCCGCGTCATCACCGCCGCCTCGCCCATAGCCGCGCGCGTCCCGTCGAGCGACACGCGGGTCACGCGCATGACTCTCTCCTCGCGACCGTGGGACGAGCTCCGTGACGCGCCGGTATACGTGCTGGACAAGCTACGACGACTCCGTACGAAGGTTGGTCAGCGACTCGGGGGGGGTGCCGGGTACCCGACGCTTGACGATCTCGCGCTCATTCCTGCGGCGCGCTCGAGCGATGCCTTTGAGCGCGCCTTGGGCAGCGTAGTGTCGGCAGGGGTTCTGTCTCCGGCTGCGCGGGAACAACTGCCCGATCGATACGTAGGACCGGTGATGACGCTCGGACTCCTCTTCGAGCGGCTCGATAGCTGAAACGGGGGCTCCTTTTCAGCAAGTCAGTTCCAGTTCATTGGGCGACCCGCACAGCACCAATGGCCCGGCTGGCTGACCGGCTACGGGCCACAGGGTCCGTTTGCGTCATACAACAGCATTGGCTGACCGCCACCGAACGGTCGGGCCTACCTCGAAACAGAACAGGCGTCACGAGGCAGGGCCGCAGAGCCACGGGTCTCTCGTAGCAAGCCGATGCCGAAAGGAGAGCCCACCCGGTCCTTCGGGGCTGGGAGGAGTGTCCCCCCGAGTGGTGGGATTTGAGCGAGGCTCCTGACCTGCGCTGACACCGCGCAGGGAGGGGGCCACCGGTGTGATTCTCAGCGTGTTCTGCTGGAGCACGAGGAGATACCGATGGCCCTGTCACAGTCTGCCCTGTCCGAGCTGCTCGACGCCATCCGCGCCGGCGGCAGTGAGGACGTCCTGCGCGAGGCGATGACCCTCGTTCTGCAGGAGCTGATCGAGCTCGAGGCCGCCCAGGCGATCGGCGCCGGCCGCTACGAGCGGACCGACGAGCGGTCGACCCACCGCAACGGCAGCCGGAGCCGGCTCCTGTCGACCAAAGCCGGCGATGTCACGCTGCGCATCCCCAAGCTCCGGACCGGCTCGTTCTTTCCGGCCCTGCTGGAGCCGCGGCGGCGGATCGAGCGGGCTCTCTGGGCGGTCGTCATGGAGGCCTATGTCCACGGCGTCAGCACGCGCAAGGTCGACGACCTGGTGGCCGCCCTGGGCATCGACGCCGGCATCAGCAAGAGCGAGGTCAGCCGGATCTGCGCCGAGCTCGACGCCGTCGTGGCAACGTTCCGCGACCGACCGCTCGGCCATACCGCCTTCCCGTACGTCTTCCTCGACGCCACGTACGTCAAGGCCCACGACGGCGCCTCGGTCGTGTCCAAGGCCATCGTCATCGCGACCGGGGTGACCAAGACGGGCGATCGTGAGGTGCTCGGCCTCTCGGTCGGCGACAGCGAGGACGGCGCCTTCTGGACGGCGTTCCTGCGCAGCCTCCGGGCGCGCGGCCTGGCGGGCGTCCGGCTCGTGATCAGCGACGCCCACGAGGGCCTCAAGGCGGCCATCGGCGCCGTCCTCCTCGGCGCGGCGTGGCAACGGTGTCGGGTGCACTTCCTGCGCAACGTCCTGACCCGGATCCCCAAGGGCAGCGCCGAGATGGTCCTCGCCGCCATCCGCACGATCTTCGCCCAGCCCGACGCGGCATCGGTCAGCGCGAGCAGCTCGACGAGATCGTCGAGCGGCTCCAGCCGCCCTTCCCGGTGGTCGGGCGGCGGGGAGACCGACGGCCGAAAGGCCGAACGGCGCCTCGCCGCCGACCCTACATAATCGGCTACGGGACAATCGCGAGGATGTGGTGACCGGCGAGAAGGAGCGCTGACCTGCTCAGTGTTCAGCCGGCGATTCCTGCCCAGGTTTGGACCGGCGTTGACAGGGGTCTACCCATAGGGCCACGGCGGACCAGCCGTTCGCCGCGGGGAGGAATCCGCCGGGCGAGGACCGTCAGGCGACTTGTGCTCGTCCCGCCCATCTGGTCGAGGAGCTCCTTCGGGACGGCGCGATGGTCCTGCGCCGAAGCGGTCCCGCGAAGGCTCCCGAGGCAGGCCCGCCCTACTCGAAGGCGTAGTACTCCCGCTCGCGGTGACGCCGTGCGGCCAGTCTCTCCACCGTCCTCCCGGGGTTGAGGACGAGACCCAGCAGATACGAGCCGGTGGCCGATACCACCCTAATCGGATTGAGGGGGTACCCGAGCGTCTCGAGCTGACGGCGATGAAAGCGCCAGAACTCGCGACCTCGTCCCCTCAGGGCCACGCTCCCGAGTTGGCCGTAGTACCTCCTGAGGTGTGCGCGGATCGCTCGTTCGAGCTCCTGCTCCGAAAGGTCCCTCGGGCCGTAGGTGATGAGCTCGTGCAGGTGAGTGGGAAGATCAGCCAAGAGCTGCTGGAGATCGCCGGTCCAGGAGGCTCGCCGCAACCGTTGAAAGCTGAGCACCTGGTGCACAAATCCGAAATCGTTCTCGCCCAGGAACTCCAGGCAGACTCCAGTGTCTGCGGCGAGGTTGGTCTCGTCGTAGAAGGATTGACGACTCCGCACGATGTCCGACCGGTAGAGGAGGCCGGTGGGTGCTCCGAAGATGGACGGTCTGTGCAGCAGCCATAGGCGACATGCATCGCGTCCGCGCATGAAGGTGCTCGGGTAGGGCACCCCATCGCCAGCGACCGTGTTTCCTCGCAGGCGATATGCCTGCACGATGGCCACGCTTGGGTGTTCCTCGGCCAAGCTGACCATCTTCTCAAGGCACTCTGGGAAGATCCAGTCATCCGCGGCGACGACCTTACAGTACTTGCTCGCCGGCGATATCTGCCGAAAGGCGATGTTGTGGTTCGCATCCGTACCGACGAACTGGTCGTTGTCGTGCACCCGAATACGGGGATCTGCGGCCGCGTATTCCCGCGCAATGTCGAGCGTGCCGTCAGTGCTGCAGTTGTTGACGATGTCGTGCTCCCAGTTGGAGTACGTCTGGGCGAGAACGCTCTCGATGCACTGGCGCAGGTACTTCTCGCCGTTATAGACGGGGGTCACGACGCTAACAAGGGGCTCATGCCGTTCGATCATCGGTTCTCCCAACGGTCCTCCGTGTGGCTGCGTCATCCTGAACCTGAGGACGACCCTCCGTGCGCCCTCAAGGAGGGTAGCCCAGGCGCGCGCACAAAGCAGGCCGACTCAATCGGGATCGGGAGCCGTTTCAGGGGCGGGTGCGGCATTTCGGAACATTCACGGCCGGTCGGGATGATCGGCCGATGCGACGGTGTTGCCGCGGCGCACCGAAGCTGGCGGTGGGTCCCGCGCCGCCGAGTATCCTGCTGTGACCATGCTCGAAGGATCCATCCCAACTCGTTCTCGTGTCCGCGCGACTAGATCCGGCGGCCCGCCCAGCACCCGCGACGACGCATGACAGCGTCGATCGCCCGCGTCGGACAGGCGCTTGGGGTTGACACCAAAACGGCCTGGCTGATCGCAGCGTGCGGTCTCGTTGGCGTGGGGGGGGGGGGGGGGGGGGG
>JBBEAY010000076.1:0-881 GCA_040882605.1 Actinomycetota bacterium | reverse complement strand
CCCCCCCCCCCCCCCCCCCCCGCGCCTGGGCATGCTCCCGATCCTCCTCGGCCTCGCAATCCTTGGAGTCGGCACCCTGGTGGGACTGAAGTGGCCGATCCTACCCCTTACCCTCTTCGCCGCCCTGATCCCGATTGAGGAGATCGTGCTTATCGAAGGGTTCGGAACGATCAGCCGGTTCGCCGGCATCCTGTTCGCGGTCACCTATGCGCTCCCGCGGCTCAGCCAGCTGAAGCTCGTGGCGATGCCGCCGGCAGCCTGGGCCTACCTCGCATGGGCGCTGGTGAGCATCGGTTGGGCTCTCGACGTGGGCACTGCGTGGGGTTCGATCGTTACGCTGCTCCAGCTGTTCGTCATCGCCGTTCTGGTCGCCGACTTCGTGGTCCACCGACCGGAGATCGTGCCGTCGGCTCTGTGGGTCTACAGCCTTTCCGCCACGGCGACCGCCCTGATCGGGATCCAGACGTTCGTGAGCGCCGGGACACGGGCGGCCGTCTTCCAGGGCCAGAACCCGGAGCATTTCGCGGCGGTCCTGACGCCCGCTCTTCTGTTCGGGCTCCACGAGGCCCTGAATGGCAATCGACGCATCCTCGGCGCAGCAATCGCGTTCGTGACGACCATTGCCGTGATCGTCAGCGGGACGCGCGGCGCGTGGGTCGCGATCGTCCTCGCCGTACTCCTCTTCATGCTTCCGCAGCTGAGTCCCAAGCGCCGCGTTGCGATGGCCGGGCTGGCGCTTGTTCTCGCCGCTGTCGCCTACCAGATCCCGGGTGTCGCCGAGCTGATCGTCGAGCGCGCGGAGACGACGGTTTCGTCCGGCGGGGCAGGGCGCACCGACATCTGGTCGGTTGCCGGGACGATCTACCAGTCGGCGCCGGTGC
>JBBEAY010000075.1:0-53350 GCA_040882605.1 Actinomycetota bacterium | reverse complement strand
CTTCCGGACCTGACCGGGTTCGCGGGCCGATGTCGCGCAGGACCCGACCTTCAACACTTCGTTCCGAGGACGCCCCGGACCTTCCGGGCCTCGGGCGGGGATTCAGCCCCGCTGAAGCGGATCGCGGGTACAGGGCACCGCTAGCTCCCCACCTAGCACGGCCTCGGGCAGTATACGTGGGGGGTCCGACGAACGGGAGGCGACATGGAGATGCCGGTGGTGGTGGCGGCGGCATGGGGCTTCATCGCGGCGTCGGCCCTACCGATCGGAGCGCTCGCGGCGCGATGGCGCATGTTCACGCCGCGCACACTGGGCGCCGTCTTGGCCTTCGGCGCCGGCACCCTGATCTCCGCCGTGACGTTCGAGCTCGTCGAGCAAGCGTTCCGCCGATCCGACATATGGCCGGTCGTGTCCGGGCTCGGCCTGGGTGCGGCAACCTTCACCGCCGGTGACGCCGCGATCGCCCGCTTCGGAGGAAGACGCCATCGCGGCATGGGCATGACCGAACAGCCCCCAGCGGCCGCGACGGCATCCGGCGGTGGCGGCGGTGGGCTTCCGATCCTGCTTGGGGCGGTGCTCGACGGCATCCCCGAATCGCTCGTGCTGGGCATCACGCTGGCCACCGGCGACGCGGTGAGCATCACATTCGTCGTGGCGGTGTTCGTCTCGAACGTGCCGGAATCGATGGCCTCGACGCGCGGCATGCTCGCCATGGGCTACTCGTCGAAGACGGTGCTCGGACTGTGGCTGTCGGTGGCGGTCATGAGCGCTGTGTTCGCGGGCTTCGGGGCCATGCTCGACGGGCTCGATCAGGCGGTCATCGCGATCGTGGAGTCGTTCGCTGCCGGGGCGCTGCTCGCGTTGATCGCCGACTCGCTGCTTCCCGATGCCTACCGTGACTCGGGCCTTCGCACCGGGTTGTTCGTCGTGCTCGGGTTCGCGCTCGCGTTCGCCCTGACCTCGCTCGACTGAGGTTCTGCATGGACCCCGAGAACCGAGACCACCCGCGGTACCCTGAGGCGCCTATGACCCCCTCGCCGAACTTGATGCGCAGGCGATCGCTGCTGCTCACGGTCGCCGGGCTCGTGGCGATCGTAGGCGTGGCCCTGGCGTGGCCCAGCGCCAACGGGTCGGACCAGGCGTCACCGCCGCTCGCTGGAGGCACCTCGACGCTGCCTCCGACGTCGCCGGGGTCCGAGCCCCCCCGGCCCGATCGGTTGGCGCGCCGGGTATGCAAGACCGTGCCGAGAGAGGTGCTCGTGCGCACGTTCAACGGCACGCACCCGGTGCGCAGCGGTGACATCCAGATGATCACGCCGTTCCCCGACTGGGTGGCCTCGGGGCTGACCCACGCGACGCCGTTCGACCACACACAAGAGGTGCCACTGTTGCTGTTCGGCCGTGGGCTCGTGCGTCCCGGCGTGTACGACGAGCCGGCAACGCTCAACGACGTCTCTCAGACAGCGGCGTCGATGTTGGAGTTCGACGGCTTCAACGCACCCGACGGGCGCTCGCTCGACGAGGGGCTGCTGCCAGCCGAGGAACGCGAGCCGCCGAAGCTGATCGTCACCATGATCTGGGATTCGGCCGGGACCGACTTGCTGGAACGATGGAGCGGATCGTGGCCGTTCCTTCATCAGCTCGCGCGCGGGGGCGCCTGGTTCACCGACGCGGAGTTGAGCTCGGCGCCCGCAAACACACCGCCGAGCCACGCCACCATCGGCACCGGGGCGTTCCCACGGCGCCACGGCCTGGTCGATGAGTACATCTGGATCAACGGTGGGCTGAAGAAGCCGAACGCCGAGGGGCCCACGTTCCTGAAACTGCCCACGCTCGCCGACGCCTACGACCTGGCGATGGGCAACGAGCCGATCGTGGGGGGCGCCGCGAGCCTCTCGTCGCATCTCATGATGATGAGCCACGGCCTCGGCTGGAAGGGTGGTGACGACGACATCGCGATCGCCCGCGAGGTAGAGAACGCCGAGACTGGCGGTGACGACACCGCGGACGAGTGGGGTCTCACCGACGACATGCGCCCGTACTACCGGCTTCCCGACTGGGTGAACGACGACTCGATCGACGCGTCTCTCGAACAGGCCAAGATCGAGCTCGATCAGCGAGGCGGAAGCATCGACGGCCTGTGGCGGGGCTATTCCATCGAGGAGCTGGCGGGCGGTTTCAACACGCCCGCCAGGTCGCCCTATCAGACGACCCTGTTCGAGGAGCTCGTCAAGCGCGAGGGCTTCGGCAACGACTCCGTCCCCGACCTGCTCTACCTGAACTACAAGATCATCGACACGCTCGGGCATCAGTTCTCCGCCGACGGCGAGGAGATGACCGACGCGATCGAGATCCAGGATGACGAGCTCCGCCGCTTCGTGCGTTTCCTCGATGACGAGGTCGGCCGCGGCGAGTGGGCGATGATCCTCACCGCCGACCACGGCATGCAGCGAGACCCCGCCGCTATCGGCGCGTTCCTGATCGACATCGAACGCCTGAGCGCTGCCGTCGAAGGTGCGTTCGGCGGCACCGAGTTCCGCCCGGTGATCCTGAAGGCACGGCCGACCCAGATGTGGCTCGACACCAAGCTGCTCGAGCGGCAGGGCTACACCGTGGAGCAGGTGGCCCAGTTCATCCAGAGCCTCACGCAGGAAGATGTCGCCGGCGTCGCTGGCACTCAGACCGGCGAGGCCGGCGACCCAGTGTTCCAGGCGGTCTTCCCGTCATCGTTGTTCGAGGGGCTGCCGTGCTTGCCGGAGGCGGTGCGGGCGGACTGAAGTATCGCGAACGGCCTGAGCGGGAACCGATGTGCGGTCGTGAGCCGTCGAAGGCGGTATCTGACGACGGGCCCTGTGGCCCACGAGCTCCCCGGAGGTCACGATGCCCATCACCCCACGAACCCGCTGGATGATCGTCTGCGCCATCGCCGTGCTGGTGGTCGTCGCCGCCGGCGCCGCGATCGCGGCATCGAACGACCCAGACGCCCCCGTCAGCTCAGGCCCGATCACTGGCGACCCGCCGCCGGTCGACACGGGCCCCACGATCGTCGAGCCCAGGCCCGGCATGGCCGACGTGTACGCGAGGCCCTTCGACACCGCCACTGTGAACGATGACGGCACGGCCGTGACGGTCGACTTCGTGAGCGGAGTGGAACCGTGCAACGTGCTCGACCACGTCGACGTGATGTACGGCGCCGATGCGGTCACGATCACGTTGTACGAAGGCCACGACCTCAACGCCGGCGACGTCGCATGCATCGAGATCGGCGTGTTCAAGCGGGTGATCGTGCAACTCGACGAACCCCTCGGTGATCGGAAGATCATCGACGGCGCCGCCTGAGCGCCGACTGCGCCCGGTCCTCCCGGCTGCGTCCGGCCCTAAGGAAGTCGCGTCCAGACTTCCCAGTCGGAGACGCGTTGGAAGCCGAGCCGCTCGTACATCGATCTCGCCTCGTCGCTCGGGTGCAGCCACACGAGGTCGGCGTCAGGGAAGACTCGCGCAGCGCGCACCATCAGGGATGAACCGAGGCCCGCACCGCGCGCGAGAGGAACGACCCCGACTCCCATGACGCCGGCCGTCACGCCGTGGAGGTAGGCCGCCGAGATGCCGATCGGATCGCTGTCGCGCCACGCGATGAACATGCGCGCGACTGTCCGCCCGAGGCTGAGCGCGCTCGCACCGTAGAACGCCCGTCCGACCTCAGGGTCGTCACCGAACGCCAGCACGCCGACCTGCACGAGCGCCTCGGCGTCGGCGGGGCCGGCGACCTCGCGGATCTCGACGCCGTCGGGCAGGGGCGCATCGGGCAGCACGCGCGGGTCGATGGTCATGCCGGGCCGCTCGATGATGCGCGAGAGTCCCATCGATCGAACGACCTGGTCGACATCTGCGTGCCGACCCACCTGCAGGTCGATACCGAACTGCAGGTCGCGGCGCGCGAACTCAGTCTCTGCCGCTCTGAGGGCGGCTTCGGGATCATGAGATTCTCGCTCGACCACCGCGGAGCTGAGCGCGGGGTCGGGGAGGTTCGCGAGCGCGAGCACGAGTCCGTCGATCTCTAGCACTTCCGACCCGGCGACGTGAGCCCGACGGGCACGCTCTGCTGCGACGAGTCCGAGCGCGAGTCGTTCGGCGGCGTCCACCTCACGAGTCTGCCAGGCGCCGGTACGGCAGCGGTCCGATTAGGCTCGAACACATGAAGGTCGCGTCGGTACTCGTTGACTTCGACGGAACCGCCTGCCTGCACGATGTGGCCGAGCACCTGCTCGAAAGGTTCGCATCCGGCGACTGGGAGCGCCTCGACGAAGCCTGGGAGCGGGGGGATCTCGGGTCACAACAGACGGTGGCGGCCCAGAGCACGATGCTCGATGCCGATCGGGTCACCCTCCTCGAACATGCCAGGACCCACTGCGTCATGGATCCCACGTTCGCGCCGTTCGTCACCTGGGCGCACGGGGAGGGCATCGAGGTCGCGATCGCCTCGGACGGCTTCGGCTTCTACATCGAACCGCTGCTCGCCGCGGCCGGCGTGCCACCGATCCGAATCGTCACGAACGAGCAGGCTTGGGACGAGCACGGACGACCGGGGGCCCTCGGCTTCCCCAACCGTCATCCGGAGTGCCTCGGCTGCGGCACGTGCAAGATGCGAGCCGTGCTCGACCGGCAGCAGGCCCACGGCGCGGTCGCGTTCGTCGGGGAAGGCCCGAGCGACCGCTATGGAGCCCTCTACGCCGACGTGACCTTCGCGAAGCTCGAGCTCATCGCTCACTGTGAGCGCGACGGTGTGCAGTTCGTTCCATGGAACGACTTCGACGATGTTCGGCGCTGGATCGAGGGCTCAGCGCCACTGCCGGGTGCGGTCTCCCCCGCTCGGTGCCCGGGCTGGACCGTAGCCTGACCCTCGAAGCCTCTCCTGAGCTTCGCGAGATCGGCGGTGGCCGAGGGATTCGAACCCTCGAGGGAGTTGCCCCCCTACACGCTTTCCAGGCGTGTCCCTTCGGCCGCTCGGGCAGGCCACCGGGGCGAGTCTAGCGAGCGGCCCTCGTGCGCATCGTTGCTCGCAGCTCCGCGAGCACCTCATCGACCTTCCGATCGACGAACCTCGCGAAGATGCGCTGGCCCGTGACGCTGAGGTGGTAGCCGTCTCCGGCGAACCACTCGGGGTGGTCGTGACTCTTGGCCCACCACCGGATCAGGTGCACCTTGTCGTGGCTGTTCGCGCACGCGCGCAGGGTGTCGTTGTTCGGCTCCTCCCAGCTCCGCGGCACCTTGATCGTCGTGAGGAAGACCCGTCGTCTCGGACCCGCGAACCCGACGAGCCGATCGCAGTCCACGGGATCGATCGTGCCGTTCGTGCCAAGGTGCACGATCACCCGTCTCGGAAGAGTGCCGTCTTCGGCCTCGTGCCGCACGATCCACACACCCGACCCGAACTGGCGGCCGACCTTCGCATCCACCCCGTACCCGAGCGGCCGCAGATCGTCCTTGGCCGAGAGCATGATCGAGTCGCCGACGCCGAACCGCCCCTTGGGAGGCGGCGCGCCCGACGCCGAGGGGATGAGCGCGAACATTAGCGACGAGGTCATCACGACGACGGCCGCACACCGGAGATAGCGGGCCATGCGATCGATGGTTGGGTGCAAGGGTCGGTCCTCGGTGGAGCGTGAGTCGGCGGCGGGCGGCTGCGTGATCCTTCAAACTGGTTCGCGGCTTTGTTTTCCGCAATTGCGCGCACCTACCGACGCGACGTGATGCCAATTAGGTTGGGGAACGGCTCGACCTGCAGGATCTCCGGCAGCGTCTGCAGAGTAAAGATGCGTCCATCGGTATGGCGCACGACGGGCCCGAGCGCGTCGGACGTACGCTCCCAGCCAAGACCGTCGAGTACGGCGAACACCGGTACTCCACCAAGTCTCGCACCCTCGCTACTCAGCGTCCCGAACCTCGCCGCCTTGTCGCGAGCCGTGCCGCCGTCGTTCGCATGCTTGCATTCGATGATGGCTCGCAGGGAGCTCGGCGGTTCGAAGATGACGAAATCCGGTGCAGGCTGAACAGTCAGCCCGAACTGAGCCGCGATCTGGCGCTGATTGTGCGCTCCTGTACGGAGGTGGGGAACGCCCTTCTCGACGAGCAACTCCTCGAGCGGTTCCTCCAACATGTCGCCGCGTGCGGTGCTCGTCGCGTCGAGCAGTGTGCGAAACGCTCCACCGTAGTGGCGCTGGTGGAGGAGCAAGGCGTAGGGGACTCCGTGATTCACGAACTGCCGAACGGTGCTCCATCCGCCTGAGGTGTCGGGCTTGTCCATCTTCGTGCGGACGTCCTCGCTGGCGACTTCCCACAGGGTTCCGCTCATCAAGCGATCGATGGCCTCAGCGAGCGCGTCGACCAGGGGCCCCGTCCCCGGCTTGCCAGCCTCCATCGACTTCACACGATTCTGCGACACGGTGGCGAACCCAAGCTCGCTGGTGGCGACCGCCAGCTCATTCGGCGTATACCCGACGATCGCGCGGAACACCTTCAACGTCTGGGGAGCTGCATGAAGAACCCCCGCGATGTCGGCAGGCGTCACCTTCGCGAACCCTGTGGTCAGCTCCATCACCACGTCATAGGCGGCCTCAAAGGGTTCCAGTTCGTAATCAGCTCGCCACTTCACATACGCGAATTGCGGGGACAGGAAGGGCCGATACAGCCCCTCTGCGACCGCTTGATACACGACCGTGTGCTGTCGTTGGCCGAAAGCCGCGGGAATGCGTCGAATCGCTTGCACGCGAGCGTTCCAGTCATCAGCCAGTAGCTCGATCTCGTGGACCGCAGCTTCGACACCGTCAATCGCCATCCCTCCCTCAACGCCCCTTCTGGAGCCGCTGGGGCAGAACAGCAGCGTAGTTCTCGTCTAGTTCGGTCATGAGCCATCGGCGACCGAGCTGCTCAGCGGCGAGTGCTGTGGTGCACGTTCCCGCGAACGGATCGAAGACAACCTGACCGGGCTGGGTCATCAGCCGGATGAAGAACGAAGGCAGCTCGATCGGGAAGCGAGCCGGGTGATGAGTCGGATTCGGACTGAACTCCGGTTCGAAGTGCAATAGCGTCGAGGGACGCACCATGTCTGGACCCGCCTGGACCCGCTTCCTCCCGTGGCCGGACGGTTCGTCGACTCGCTGGTAGTTGTGCGCGAGCTTCTTCCGTCGTTCGCGGTCCTTCGCGTCCCATCGAGCAGGGGCCAACACCTGCTCTGGGTAGAACTGCCACCGTGGCGACTTGGCGAAATGGAACGCGTACTCAACCGCGTCCTTCAGGAACCGGTGAAATCGGCCAGGCGGAGGCGACGGCTTACCCCAAACGAAGTCGTCGGCGAACAGGAATCCTTGCTCACGCAGCCAGAACACCAGCTCGAACTGAAGCGTCCCACGCTCGTCGCCATGCCGCTTCGATCGGTAGTTCAAGATGAAGCTGCCATGAGGCTGCAGCACGCGCAAAATCTCCGCGGTCACCTTCACGAAGGTGTCTTCGTACCAGCCCCGCTCGTACCGCTCGCCGTCCGCATACTTTCCTTGGCGATCATACGGGGGCGAAGTGATGACCAGGTCCAAGCTGCTGTCAGGGATCTGCCGCAGGGTGTCCAGGCAATCCCCTACCACGACGCACCCTAGGTCGGTCGTGAAGGACGCGGTCGCGGCGAACTGGTCGAGCGGGAACCGGTGTGCCATTCGACGCAGAGTACAACGATGTGATTCGAGCAGGTGAGAAGGTCGGTCAAGCGAGGAGTTCTCACCCTCCGAAAGATGCGACGGTGCGCACCGCCCGGCGCGCACCGTCGGCATCCGCACCAAACGACACTATCGGCGGAGGCGACAGGATTCGAACCTGTGAGGGGTGGATTAGACCCCTAACCGCTTTCGAGGCGGTCCCGTTCGTCCGCTCCGGCACGCCTCCGTCGCCGAGTCTAACAACGCGCGGCCGGGCGTTCCGTGGCATCATCGTGAACGAAGAAGCCGGGGACGAGCCCCGGCCCAACGGGGACCGGAGGTGCCGCGTGGACGCGAAGCAACTCGAGGCCGTGCCCCTGTTCGCGGGGCTCTCGAAGAAGGAGCGCCAACAGCTCGCCCAGCACGCCGATGTGGTCGATCTGCCGGCCGGATACCACCTCTGCGACCAGGGGGCGTTCGCGCACGAGTTCTTCGTGCTACTCGACGGAAGCGTCGAGGTCACCCAGGACGGCCGCCACCTCACCGACCTCGCTTCGGGGGACTTCTTCGGGGAAGTCGCGCTCGTGGAGCACGACCGACGCACCGCGAGCGTGGTCGCCGCGACGCCGATCGCCGCGATCGTGATGCACCAGCGCGACTTCGACATGATGCAGCGCTCGATCCCCCACGTCGCGGAGAAGATCCACGAGGCGGTGCGCGCCCGGTCGCCCCGTCACGCCAACGATCCATCGGAAGACTGAACCTAAAGTGGCGCGCCCTCGACACCACGGCGCGTGCGAAAGAACTCCCGCAACAGCTCGCCGCACTCCTCGGCCAGCACGCCCGAAGTCAGCTCGACCCGGTGATTCAAGCGGGTGTCGCGCACCAGGTCACCAAGCGAGCCGGCGAACCCAGCCTTCGGATCGGCGGCGCCGAACACAACGCGCTCCACGCGCGCGAGCACGATGGCGCCGGCACACATCGCGCACGGCTCGAGCGTCACGAGGAGCGTGCATCCGTCGAGGCGCCAGGAGCCCGTGCCGCGCGCGGCTTCGCGAAGGGCGAGCACCTCGGCATGGGCGGTCGGATCTTGGAGCCGTTCCCGGCCGTTGCCAGCAACGGCCAGCACCTCGTCGCCCCGTGCGATCACGGCGCCCACGGGCACATCTCCGGCTTCGGTGCATAACCGCGCCTCGTCGAGCGCGAGTTGCATTAGCGCTTCGTCGCTCGGCGAACTACTCTGACTCATACTAGTACCGATCGAGCTCTTGGAGCCGTTCGTCGTCGATGCCGAAGTGGTGCGCGATCTCGTGCCCGACCGTCTCGCCGATCACCCGCTTCAGCGCCGCGTCGTCGGGTCCGGCTTCTGTGGCGATCGGCACCGCGAAGAGCGTGATGCGATCGGGCAGCACGCCCGCGTAGTCGCTGCCGCGCTCGGTGAGCGGGATGCCCTCGTACAACCCGAGGGTGCCGGGATCGACATCGTCGGGCGGGAAGTCGTCGACCAGCACCTCGAGGTTATCGAGCGTGCCGTGCACCCACTCGGGCAGAGCGTCGAGGGCCTCCGCCACGAGCGCCATGAACCGCTCCTGCTCGCCCGTCGGCATGCTCGGTAGCCTACGCGTCATGCCAGGGGGGCTCCTGACCGATCTGTACGAGCTGAACATGGCGGCCAGCTACCTGCGCCGCGACATGGATCGGACCGCGACGTTCAGCCTCTATGTGCGGGGGCTCCCGAAGGCCCGAGGCTTCCTGGTCGCGGCCGGGCTCGAGTCGTGCATCGAGTTCCTCGAGTCGTTCTCGTTCACCGGCGACGAACTCGAGGCCCTCGGCGTCATGGGCTTCGACGATCGGGCGCTGGCTGATCTCTCTACCCTGCGCTTCGAAGGGGAAGTCTGGGCCGTGCCCGAGGGCCGCATCGTGCATTCGGAGGAACCGGTGCTCGAGGTCACGGCGCCGGTCGCGGTCGCGCAGGTCGTCGAGACCGTGCTGCTGAACCAGATCACCTTGCACACGACGCTCGCATCGAAGGCGGCGCGATACGTGATCGCGGCCGAGGGACGCCAGCTCGTGGACTTCGCGTTCCGTCGCACCCACGGGTTGGAAGCCGCCATGGCGATCGCGAGGGCAAGCGCGCTCGTCGGGTTCACGGCCACATCGAACGTCGAGGCGGCCCGCCGGTACAGCTTGCGCGTCGCGGGCACCATGGCGCACTCGTTCATCGAAGCTTTCGACACCGAGGGCGAGGCGTTCCGCGCGTTCGCCCAGGATCACCCGAGCCGCACGACCTTCCTCGTCGACACATACGACACGCTCGGCGGCGTACGGGCGGCGATCGACACCATCCACGACCTCGATCTCGACGGCGCCCTCGGAGTGAGGCTCGACAGCGGCGACCTCGACGCGCTGGCCCGCAGCGCGCGAGCCCTGCTCGACGACGCCGGGCTGGCGCACGCGCGCATCTTCGCGAGCGGCGGGCTCGATGAGCTGGAGGTGCACGAGCTGGTGCGAGCCGGCGCACCGGTCGACGCCTTCGGCATCGGTACGCAGATGGGCGTGTCTGCCGACGCTCCGTACATCGACTCGGTGTACAAGCTCGTCGAGTTCGACGGCCGCCCGGTGATGAAGCTCTCCTCGGCGAAGGTGAGCCCTCCGGGGCGCAAGCAGGTCTGGCGCCGCGACGAGGGCGAGCATGCCGATCTGCTCGCCCTGCGAGACGAAGAAGGCCCCGCCGGCGCGACACCGATGTTGGAGATGGTCATGTCTGATGGAAGGCGGGTCACGCCGGCGGCTGAGCTCGCCGTCTCGCGAGCCCGCTTCGAGGCTGATCTCGCAGGTGTGCCCCAGAAAGCACGACGGCTCACCCATCCCGAGCACGTCATCGTGTCCCACAGCGAGGCGCTGCGCGAGCTGACCGAACGCACCCGCGATGAGGCCGAAGGAAGATCGGGGGCGGCGCGGTGAGCCGTGCGATGCCTGGGTCGCCGGTTCCGGATGCACCAGCGCGGCGGCGGCGGCGACGTTGGCCGTGGATCATCGCGATCTCGACGGTCCTGATGGTGGCTCTGTTCTATGGCGGCGGCGGGTACCACTTCTCGAACGTCATCGACGAACGGGCGCTCGATGCAGCGGCGATCCGCGCCAACACTGCGGAGCTGGACCCCAACGTGGAGGTGACCGGGATCGACGCAGACGCGGCATCGCCCGTCGTGATCACGCTGCGCCCGCTCGTCGACGACCTCGGCATCGAGTTGGAAGGACTCCAAGGCCTCCGGTGGGCAAACGGCTACGGCCGCCTCGATCCGCTCGTGGGCTCAACGCTCGAAGGCGACCCGGTCAAGCGGACGTTCACCCTCGTCGCGGGCACGTTTCCGCTGCCGGGCACCCTTGCCGAGCTCGACGTGCGCGCGTACCCCACGACGCCCACCGACTCGGGGCTCGGCATCCAGGCACTTACGGTGCCAGGACCGCTCGGGGACTATCCGGCGTGGCTCGGACCGGCCGACGGAAGAACCTGGGCGATCGTGGTGCACGGTAACTCGCTCTCGCCGGCCGACGGACTTCGTATGGTGCCGATCCTCACGCAGGCGGGCTTCCCCACCTTGATCGCGACCTACCGCAACGACCCCGGCGCACCCGAGGACCCCAGCGGCAAGCTCCGCTACGGACTCACGGAGTGGCAGGACCTCGAAGCGATGGTGACGTACGCGCTCGAGCAGGGGTCCGACGGGGTCGTGCTCGACGGGTATTCCATGGGGGGTGGCATCGTGATGGCGTTCCTGCAGCGTTCGGAGATCGCGAGCGAGGTGCGCGCCGTCATCCTCGACGCGCCGATGCTCGACTTCTCGGCGACCGTCGACGACAACGCCTCGCGCGAGACGCTGCCGGTCGGCGGTCTCCCGCTGCCGTCGTCACTCACCGCGGTCGCGAAGCTCATCGCCGACCTGCGGTTCGATGTGGACTGGCCCTCGCTCGACTACTTGGCCGACACGAGCAGGTACCGCGTTCCGTTCCTCGTGTTCCACGGCACCGGCGACACGATCGTGCCGATCGCCACGAGCCGGCGGTTCGCTCGGTTGCTCCCGCAGCAGGTCGAGCTCGTCGAATGCGAGCGGGCCGAGCACATCGGGTGCTGGAACCTCGGCCCCGACGGATACGCCGCGACCGTGCAACAGTTCCTCGACGGCGCGGCCTGAGATCCGCTCCCCGGTTTGTGTATCGGCTTCCTCGCCCGTAGGGTGCGTCAAAGACCCGAACCGATCCCCCCGGGGGAGGGCCCGTCATGAGGAACGCGTTCCGCCCTATCATCGCTTCGCCACTCGCCCGTCTGACGCTTGCCTTCGCGCTGCTGATCGGCGCCGCATCACCGTCGACAGCGACCTTCGTCAACCCCGACGTCGTGAAAGGCACCACGCTGTTCGAGGGTTACAGCTCAGCCACCCACATCGGATCGCGCCGGCTCTTCGCCTGGTCGGTCGAGGTCGGGCGCATCGGCACCGACCTTGCCGCCTACGTCGAGACCAACGGCGGCACCGTTACCCACATCAACGCCAAGCGCACGACCGCTTACGTGGGCGGGTTCGACCAGGGCACCGACCGGGTCATCTTCCAGCAGACGAGCGGCGGCGATTCAGACCTGTTCCTCTATGACATCGGCGACGCCAAGCGGACACCCATCAGCAGGCTGAACGACGAGCACTGGCAATGGAACCCGTCGATCGACAGCCACCGTGGCACGACCTGGATCACCTACGGCGTCAACCGCTTCGGCGGACCGGGCGCCAAGTGGCGACTGTTCCTGTTCAACGGCTCGACGGGCGAGCGCACGCTGCTCGCCGAGACCACGAACCGGTGCGGTTGTCTGTTCCCGGGCACGATCGCGTACCCGTGGGTGACCTGGGCGGTCGGCGACGATGCGACCGCGTGGCGATACGACATCCGCACCGGCGAGCGCACCCCGCTGCTGCCGACCGATGCGGACGAGTACGGCGTGGCGGTCACGCCCGAAGGCACCGCGTACGTCGCGCGTTCGGGGAACCGCTGTGGCGTGGGCGCTGCGTTGTACCGCGTGAAGCTGAACGGTGCGCCGTACCTGCTGCACGAGATGCCCGATGACAAGGAAGCCGCCAACCTGAACGTGGACTTCATCGGACCTCACGACCGCTTGTACTTCGACCAGCGCAACTGCCGGAACGGCACCGCCGACGTGCTGCGGCTGCGTCGCGCCGACCTGGTGGGCCAGCCAGCTCGTTGGCCGGCTCGGCTGGCGTGGGCGGCTACGGGCGGCGGACGTTCGGGTGGCGGCGGGCGATCCGGTGGCGGCGGTTTCAGGCCGTCGGGAGCCAGCCCGGACGCGTCGCCTCGAACGCGCTGATCTTCTCTTCGTTCCGCAGCGAGAGCCCGATGTCGTCGAGGCCCTCGGTAAGTCGCCAGTGGGTGAACTCGTCGATGTCGAACGACTCGTCGAGACCGGGCGCACTCACCGTGCGGCCGGGCAGATCGATGACGATGCGGGTCGCGGGATCGTCGAGCACGGCGTCCATGAGTGCTCGCACAGATTCGGCGCGCAGCTCGACCGGCAGGACGCCGACCTTGAAGCAGTTGTTGCGGAAGATGTCGGCGAAGCTCGGAGCGATGACTGCGCGGAAGCCGTAGTCCTCGAGCGCCCAGGGTGCGTGCTCGCGGCTGGAGCCGCTTCCGAAGTTCTCGCCCGCGATCAGGATGCTCGCGCCCGCGTACCGCGCGTCGTTGAGCACGAACTCGGGATCCTTGCGCCACTCGTCGAACAGGAACGGCCCGAATCCCGAACGCTCGATGCGCTTCAGGTACTGCGCCGGGATGATCTGGTCGGTGTCGACGTCGGAACGATCGAGCGGTACGGCCGTGCCCTCGATGACGGCGATGGGGTCCACGGTCACACCACCTGCCTGACGGGAAGCTCGTCGGGCGTGCCGAACCTTCCGAGCACCGCGGTCGCGGCCGCGACGGCCGGGCTCACCAGGTGCGTGCGTCCGCCTTTGCCCTGACGCCCCTCGAAGTTGCGGTTGCTGGTGCTCGCGCTCCGTTCCCCCGGCCCCAAGATATCGGGGTTCATGCCCAGGCACATCGAGCATCCCGCACCGCGCCAGTCGAACCCCGCATCGGTGAACACCCGGTCGAGACCTTCGAGTTCGGCTTGGAGCTTCACGGCCACGCTGCCGGGAACGACCAACGCCCGCAGGTTCGGTGCGACCTTTCGGCCACCGACGATCTCGGCCGCCAGCCGCAGGTCCTCGATGCGTGAGTTCGTGCACGAGCCCAGGAAGACCGTGTCGGGCCGGATCTCGCGGATCGGCGTGCCGGGAGCGAGGTCCATGTAGGCGAGCGCCCTCGAGGCAGCGTCGCGCTTCGACGCCTCGTCGAAACTGCCGGGTTCGGGTACCGCCCCGTCGATCATGACCGATTGCGCCGGGTTCGTGCCCCAGCTCACGTAGGGCTTGAGCGCGGTCGCGTCGAGCTCGACCTCGGCGTCGAAGATCGCGTCGGGGTCGCTCGGAAGGGTGCGCCACTCGTCGAGCGCGGCTTCCCAATCGAGACCTTTCGGCGCGTGGGCACGGCCCTCGACGTAGGCGAACGTGGTGTCGTCGGGTGCGACCATGCCCGCGCGGGCGCCGCCCTCGATCGACATGTTGCAGATCGTCATGCGGCCCTCCATCGAGAGGGCGCGGATCGCAGACCCTCGGTACTCGATCACGTGGCCGACGCCGCCGCCGGTGCCGATACGGTTGATGATCGCGAGGATGATGTCTTTGGCGCTCACGCCGTCAGGAAGCTCGCCCTCGACGGTCACCGCCATCGTCTTGGCGGGGTGCTGGGGAAGGGTCTGAGTGGCGAGCACGTGCTCGACCTCGCTCGTGCCGATGCCGAAGGCGAGCGCTCCGAATGCGCCGTGGGTCGACGTGTGCGAGTCGCCGCAGACGATCGTCATGCCGGGCTGCGTGTAGCCCATCTCGGGGCCGATCACGTGCACGATGCCCTGGCCGGCGGCGCCCCACGGGTAGAGCGTGACGCCGAACTCATCGGCGTTCGTCTGCAGGGCTTGCATCTGCTTCGCGCTGATCTCGTCGGTCACCGGCCCGTCGGTCGTGGGCACGTTGTGGTCCATCGTGGCGACGGTGAGGTCGGGGCGGCGAACGGTGCGCCCGTGCATGCGCAGGCTCTCGAACGCCTGCGGGCTCGTCACCTCGTGCACGAGGTGCAGATCAACGTAGAGCAGATCGGGCTCGCCGTCGGCGCGGTGCACGACATGGCGCTCCCACACCTTCTCGGCCAGCGTCTGCGGCGGCGCCTCGGGCATGTGCTCGACTCCTCCTTCGCGTCTGGCTTCGCGTCTGGGTCGTATGGGGGCGTGGAGTAGAGTGCTCTCTGCTATCCTTGTTCCATTATTTGGAACTGAGTTCCGTTATTTGGAACCGACGGGAGAGACGATAGCAGGTGCCACGTCCGACAGAAGGGGACCGGGAGGACGGCGTTCGCCTCGCGCCGAGGGCTCGCGATCGGGAACAGCTGCAGTGGTTCCGCCAGAGCGAAACACTCGAACTGGCTCGGCAGGCGCCTACGACCGCCGTCGGCACGCTTGACCGGATCGTCGACATCCTCAACGCGGTCGAGTCGGGCGCTCGAAGCTACACGGACATCACCCGGGCGACGGGCTTTTCCCGCCCGACCGCACACCGACTGATCAGAGCGCTCGAGCTGCACGGATTCCTGCTGCAGGCGGGGGTCGCCGGGTACGCGCTCGGACCAAGGCTGCTGAGTCTCGCATCGTCCGCGATGCGTGAGCTTCCACTGCGCGACCTCGCCCACCCGGCGCTCGAGCGGCTGGCGATGACGACCGGAGAGAGCGCCCAGCTCTACGTACGCGACGGCGATTCGCGGGTGTGCGTCGACGCCGTCGAGTCCGGCAGCGAGCTGCGCACGATCGTCGTGGTCGGCGCGATGCTTCCTCTGACGAAAGGCTCCGCCGGGAAGGTCTTCCTCGCCTGGGCCGGCGACGATGACCGCAGGCGTGTGCTCGCCACCATGACCCCGGAGGAGTCGGTTCGGCTCGCGCGCATGCTCGCGACGGCGGCGCGGCGTGGCTGGTCCGACAGCATCGGCGAGCGGGAAGCGAGCGTGGCCTCGGTGAGCGCGCCGGTCTTCGATGGGGTGGAAACGTTGGTCGCCGCGGTCTCCGTCTCAGGCCCTGCCAGCCGGATCGGCGCCCTGCGCGGGCGGCATTACGCCCCCGCGGTCATGGCCGCGGCGCGCGAGATCGAGGCCGCTCTCGGCGTAGCGCGGGACTGACCCACTCGCGTAAGCTCGGGCGCACATGTCTCGGGCTCAAGCTTTGCAACGCACGGTGGACGGCTGGCTCACGGGCCGGCGAGCGATCGCCGCATCGATCGCGACGTTCAGCGCGGTGGCGCTCATCGCTGCCACGCCCGATTCGCCGTTCCACCCCGTGCTGCCGGAGAGCCAGGGGAATGGACCCGTCGGCGTGCTCGCCCGGCTGCTCTTCCTGGATCGGCTGCCGCACGTCGTGCTGATCGCCATAGGCTTCGTCGCGATGATCGCGGCGGGCGTCGCGTTCCTCTTGGTGCTGTGGGCTGCCGAGCGCGGCGAGGTCTCCACCCACAGGGTCGTCACCTTGGCGGTGGCCTTCCATCTCGTCGTATTGCTACTGCCCCTGCTGCTGTCACGCGACGTCTTCAGCTACGCGATCTATGGACGCATCCTGAGTCGGTACGGTCAGAACCCCTACGTCGCCACGCCCGCCGACTTCCCGGCCAACGACATCTCTAGGTTCGTATGGGACGGGTGGCGCGACACCCCTTCGGTCTACGGACCGGTGTTCGTGTGGCTCGCCGCCGCGATCACCGCGGTGTTCCGCGGCCTTGTCGACGTGATCGAGGCGTTCCGCGCGGTCGCGGTCGCGGCGAGCCTCGGATCGCTCTGGTTCGTGGTGCGGCTCGTCGGGCGGGTGCGGCCGAACCGCCAGGCCTACGCGGCCGCGATGATCGGGCTCAACCCAGTGGTGTTGTTCCACACGGTCGGTGGTGGGCATGTCGACGTGCTCGTGATGCTCGCGGTGGCTGCGGCGATCTACCTGGTCGCGACCCAGCGAGAGCTGCCCGCGACGGTGGTGCTCGCCGTCGGGGCGTTGGTGAAGATCTCGGCGGTTGTGCCGCTTGCGCTGTTGATCGCGTACGTGATCACCCGAACGGAACCCACGCGCCGCTGGAAGGTCGCCGGCGCGCACGTCGGCACCGCCCTGGGCATCGTGTTCATCGCCGTCGTGCCCTTCATGCAGCGCTCGAACCCCACCCTCGGAATGATGGACCTGATGCAGCACGACTCGTGGATCGCGCCCCCCGCGCTCGTCGAGCGCATCTTCGAGGCCGTAGGAACCGTGATAGCCGGGGAGCTGGGCGGCACGGGGGGGATCGTGCTCGCCCGCATCGGCATGTTCGCCGCGCTCGCCGCCGGCCTGTTCACGATCGCGCGTCAGGTGGTGCGCCACGCCGGCGAGGGGTCGGTCTCCTTCCTGGCCGCGGCGTGGGGATGGTCGTTCCTACTCATGATGTTGTTCTCGCCGACGTTGTTCCCGTGGTACTTCGCGTGGATGCTGCCGGTGGCATGGGCCCTGCCACGCGTGCCCCGTCGCACCCTGGAGCTCTCGTTCATCGCGCTCGTCACCGCACAGCTCACGACCGAGAACTTCCGGCTTCCGGACTGGGTGCACGTGGACCTGGCGATCGGGCATCCGATCCTGGTGATCGTGCTCGTGTGGTTCCTACGCGACCTGTACCTGCGGCTCAAGCACGACGTGCCGCTCGACGCCGAAACCGAAGAGGTGCTGCTGGCGCGCGCCGAGGCCAGACCGCCCGCCTACCAGGCGTAGGCTTCGGGCGCGGGACCGCCTGGACCCGGGAAGATCTGGTCGAGCTTCGCCAAGACCTCGGGCTCGAGCTTGATGTCGAGGGCATGCATCGCGTGCAGCAGCTGTTCCTCGGTGCGCGGACCGATGATCGGCGCGGTGACCGCGGGCTGGTGCAACAGCCACGCGAGCGCCACGTGCGCCGGGTCCTCACCGAGATCGGCGCAGAGCGCTTCCCATGGTTCGAGCTTCGATCGGTTCGCCTCGATCTCGTTGCGCATGTACTCGGTGTCGCGGCGCCCCTCCCCTACCTTCTTCAGGGCGCCGGCGAGCAGGCCTCCTGACAGGGGGCTCCACGGGATCAAGCCCATTCCGTACTCCTGCACCGCCGGGATCACTTCGAGCTCCAGCGTTCGGGCGGTGAGGTTGTAGAGCGACTGCTCGGTCGCGAGGCCGAGCGAGCCGCGGTCGCGGGCGATCTCGTTGCCGCGCGCGATATGCCAGCCGGCGAAGTTCGACGAGCCGACGTAGAAGATCTTGCCGGTGCGCTTGAGCTGCTCCATCGCCTCCCAGATCTCGTCCCACCACGCGTTCCGGTCGATGTGGTGCATCTGATAGAGGTCGATGCGGTCGGTGCCGAGACGCCGGAGCGATTCCTCGCACTGGCGCACGATCGCGAGCTTCGAGAGTCGGCCCTCGTTCGGCCAGTCGCCCATGGTGCCGTACACCTTCGTGGCGAGCACCACCTTGTCGCGACGCCCTCCGCCCTTGGCGATCCAGCGGCCGATGATCTCCTCGGTCGCCCCGACGCCGAGGTGTCGCCCGTACACGTTGGCGGTGTCGAAGAAGTTGATGCCGTTGGCGATCGCGGCATCCATGATCGTGTGCGAGTCGGGCTCCGACGCGTGCGGACCGAAGTTCATGGTGCCGAGGCACAGACGGGAAACGACGAGGCCCAGCCGTCCGACGTGGGTGTACTCCATGCGGGCCAGTCTACGTCGAGGCCGGTGAACGATCGGCAACGGGCTCGGGCTCGGGCCCGGCGAAGGGCTCGGCGAGCCGTCCGTCGCGCTCCGGGTCTCGCGCACCGCGCACGAACATGAACGCGATCGTGATGACCGCGCCCAGCACGCCGGCGCCGATCAGGGTGGAATCGACTCCGAAGGCCGCCGCCAACGGGCCGACGATCGCGAACGAGAGCGGCACACCTGCGATCGAGATCATCCAATCGAGGCTGATCACGCGACCGAGCAGGTGTCGAGGAACGAGGCGCTGCAGCATCGTGTACCAGAGCACGATCAGCAGGGCGATCGAGCCTTCGGCGATGAAGCCGAACACCATCGCCTGCCAGATCGCGGTCGCCAAGCCGAAGCCTGCGGTCATCAGCATGCCGACGGCCCAGGCCACGTACATGATCGTGAGCGGACGGCGAGGCAGCTTGCCTCGCTGACCCATCGTGATACCGACGAGCACCGAGCCGAGGCCGCCTGCGCCGAACACGAGCCCGAGCGCGATCTCGTCTCCCCCGAGGTCATCGACCACGATGAAGGGCACGAGCACCTCCCAAGGCCCCCAGACGCAGAGCAGGCTGACGGTGGCAGCGACCAGGGCGGCCCAGATCCAGGTCTGACCGCGCACGTATCGGATGCCCTCGGCGATCTCGGCCCACAGGCTCGCCGACGAGCCTTCGGTCGAGACGTGACGCGTGCGGATCAAGAAGATCATGACGGCCGACCACGCGAACGTGGCACCATCGACGAGGAAGGCGCCGCCGACGCCGATCAGGCCGCTCAGCACACCTCCGATGAGCGGGCCGAGGAAGAGCATCGACGCGGGGCGCACGATCTGCGCGAGGGAGTTCGCCTCGATGAGCAGCTCCTCTGGCACGATCGTCGGCAGGATCGAAGAGAACGCCGGTTGGAAGATCGCCTGCCCCGCGCCGAACACGGCGACGAGCCCGAGAAGCAGGGGCATGGTGAGCTCATCGGTGATCGACAGCAGCCCGATAGCGCTGATGGTTGCGAGGCGGATCAGGTCGCCCACGATCATCAACCGACGCCGGTCCAACCGGTCGCTCAATGCGCCGCTCGCGAGCATCAACACGACCTGGGGCGCGCTCCAGGCGAGTCCCACCATGGCCAGCGCGCTCGGACCTTTCGTGATCTCGAACACCTGCAGCGCCATCGCCACCACGTAGACACCGTCGCCGACCATCGAGACCGTCATGCCGATCCAGAGCAAGCGGAAATCGCGGATCGCAAGCGGACGAACCACACCGAGACGAGCGAGCTGACTCACCCGCCAAGCTTAGGGGATGCGGCTGGCGCGCCCCGAGGGATTCGAACCCCCGACCTTCTGATCCGTAGTCAGACGCTCTATCCGGACTGAGCTAGGGGCGCGGGACGAACAGGTTAGCACGGGGCCTTGAGCCGACCGGGGGAACACGACTGACGGTTGGCGGCGCGTCGTGCCAGGCTGTCGCGCATGACGAAGCTCGAAGCAGGAGGCACCGCACCCGCGTTCGCTCTGCGCGACCAGCACGGCGAGACCGTGCGACTCGCGGACTTCAAAGGACGGAAGCTGCTCGTGTATTTCTACCCCGAGGCCGACACGTCGGGCTGCACCGCGCAGTCGTGCAACGTTCGCGACCACCGCCAGGAGCTCACCGATCTCGGCGTCGATGTCCTCGGCATCTCGCCCGACGAGCCGGTGAAGCAGCTCGCTTTCGACGAGAAGTTCTCGCTCGGATTCCCGCTGCTCGCCGACACAGACCACGCGGTCGCCGAGGCCTGGGGAACCTGGGGCGAGATGAAGGTCTACGGCAAGACGTACATCGGCATCACCCGATCGTCGTTCCTGATCGACGAAGAGGGAAGGGTGCAAGAGGCCTGGTATCGGGTGAAGGCCGACCAGACGGTACCGAAGGCGCAAGCCGCGCTCGCGACGTGAGCGCGGCTTGCGCCTTCGACCCAGAGCTCACTAGTGACATGACGCCGTGCCTGAATCGTCGTATGCCGACGATCCTTCGACCAGGTATCGCCAGTCATAGGAATCGTCCCTGAGCACGAGACGAAGGACTCCGAAGGTCGTGGAGACGGCGGTCACGCTGTTGGGGCGACGCGAGCCGACGGGCGCGAGTCCGCCATGGCTCTTGCCCCCGGTCCCCACGACCCATTGCACGACACCGTTCGGATCCGCGTTGCCGTCCGGGTTTTGCGGGGAATATCGCTCGTAGAAGTGCTTATCTCCGCTCAACACGATCTCGACCCCGTTGGCGTAAAGGTCTTCCCAGAACGCTTTGAGGGTGGCTTTCGGGCCTGATCCGTTGGCCTTCGAGGCGAACCGCGGCTCGTGCATCAGGGCGATAGTGCAAGAGGCGCTCGACGAGGCGAGATCGCTTTCCAGCCAGTCGTTCTGGGCGCCTCCCTGCCCGCAGCCTCCTGTGATCCTCGAGCACTCGGAGTTCAGGGCTATCACGTGCCACGCGCCGATGTCGAAGCTGTAGTAGCCCGCGTCCGGATCTGAAGCCGACGCCTGGTGCGGAGCGAGCTGGTCGGCGAAGTACGCCAGGTATCCGTCGGGCCCTGCAGTCCCGCATCCCGTTCCGTTCAACCCGTATTCCTCGTCGGCAAGGATCGGATGCGTGATCCCCTTGAAGTCACCCCAGCTCGGGTCATAGCTCTGGTTGAAGGCGCTGAGACCACCGCACTCGTACTGCTGGTCTCCAAGCGCCAACACGTGGTCGGCGCCCGAGAGTAGCCCGGCGGTGTGCTTGTGCCGGCACCTGGTCGCCGTGCCGTTGCCCGAGTTGAACGCCGCGTTGGCGGGGTCGCATGCGATGTCGCCGGCGGCCATGACGACGAAGCTCTGACTCGATGCCGGATCGGTCGTGATCTGCAACGGCGGCGACGGCTTCGAGGTCCCCCCGTCGTTGAACGCCCGGACCCTGTACGAGTACGTGGTGTCGGGCTGAACCGTCTCATCGCTGTAGGCGCGCCTCGTCACGGTCGCGAGACTGGTGCCGTCACGGAAGACTTTGTAGCCGGCGGCCCTCGCCGATGCGTTCCATGTGAGATCGACCCGCACCGCCGTCGCGATGGCATCCAGGCCCGAGGGCGCCGGCGGCGGGTTCGCCGCATCTCCATGTTCGCAGCCACCTGCGGTGTCCCCCGAATCGGCCGTGCACGTGTCTGTGCCACGTTGACCCCGAAGTAGATCCCCACCGTCACCGTCGACCGCGTCGAGGTCATCGTCCCCGAGGCCCCCGCGGAGCTCGTCGTGGCCCGTGTTCCCCCAGATCCGGTCGCCGCCCGACGACCCTCGCACGAGGTCGCCGTGCGCGCCGCCCTTTAGGCGATCACTCCCGGTACCCCCGATTATCTCGTCGCGACCCTGGGCGCCGCGGACGACGTCGTCCCCAGCCAGGCCGGTTAGGCGGTCGCGCCCGCCGAACCCGCAGATCACGTCGGCCCCCGGCGTTCCGCGCAGTCGGTCGTTCCCGGACGTGCCCGTGATCGTGCAGCGGTCGCCGGGCCCCGATGCACCGACGGCCGGTGCGTGGACGGCTGGTTCTCCGACGGCTGGTTCTCCGACGGCTGGTTCTCCGACGGCTGTTTCTCCGACAGCAGGTTGCAGGGTCGACGAACCCGCGATCAACATCACGAGCACGATCACGGCTGCGCGGCGCGTGGGCATCTTCCTTTCCTGATCGAGCTCACGAACATCGGGACAACCCGGAGAACCTTGAGCTCCTTCCAGACCGCGACCTGACCGGCGGAGACGCCGGGATTCGAACCCGGGAGGGACGGTTACGCCCCTAACCGCTTAGCAGGCGGCTCCTTTCGGCCTCTCAGGCACGTCTCCGCTGTCGATTCTAGCCGCGTGGCCACGGGCCCACGGGTACGCTTCGCGCCATGCCCGACGTGGTCATCGTGGGGGGCGGCGTCATCGGCGCTGCCTGCGCGCACGAGCTCGCCTCACGTGGGGCGTCGGTGACGCTCGTGGAGCGCGACCACTTGGCCGCCCACGCCTCGGGGCGCAATCAGGGCCTGTGGCTGCTTCCCGACGATGACGTGAATGTGCCGATGGCTCGTGCGAGTCTCGACGTGTACCGGCAGATCGCTGCCGAGGCTCCGCTCGACGTGAGGCTCGACGACGAACCGGTCGGCACGGTGCTCGTCGCGATGAACGCACGAGAGGTACGGGTAGCCGAGGAAGCCGTGGCTCGCGCCTCGCGGCACGGTTTCGCGGTCGACGACATCTCTGGGCCCGCCGACATCCGCGATCACGAACCAGGGCTCACGCGGAACGTCGCAGGCGCCTGGCTCGTGCACTCGGGGCATCGGCTCGATCCGGGCGCGCTCACGGTGGCGCTCGCACTGGCTGCGTCGGAGCGGGGCGCCGAGATCCGCCACCACGTGCACGCGCGCGGGCTCTTCATGCGAGGCGAGGCGGTCGGCGGCATCGTGACCGACGAGGGCGTGATCGAAGCCACGACGACGATCGTCGCGGCAGGGCCCTGGTCATCGGCGCTGCTGGAGCAGGCGGGCGTGCACCTGCCGATCATCGGGGCGCGGGGGTGGCTCGTGCGCATCGCGCCCGCGAAGCCACACCTGCTGTCGCACCTCGTCGAGGCGCCGGGCCCGCACGCGGCCCTCCGCGAAGGGGTGGCGCCGGCCTGGCCCACGTCGGCCGAGGTGATCGGCGAGGGGGAGCCCCGCAGCGAGATCGGCGCGTTGCTGCACCCCCACCGAGACGGCCGCACGATCGTGATCGGGTCCACACGGCAGATCTGGCTCACGCCGGAACCGCCCGAGGAACAGATCGTGGGTCGTCTGCTCGCCGCAGCGACCGGGCTGGCGCCGGCTATCGCCGAGTCCGCCGTGCAGTCGTCGTGGTGGGGGCTGCGGCCGTTGACGCCCGACGAGAGGCCGCTCGTCGGGGCCGTGCGAGAAGGGCTGCATGTAGCGACCGGACACGGCTCCGAAGGCGTGATCCTGGGCGCGGGAACAGCGCAACTCGTGGCCGCGCAGATCGCGGGCGGATCACCGCCCTTCGACCCCTTGCCGTTCGACCCGCTGCGGTTCGACGACCGACCGGCCTCAGACTGAGAGACGACGCCCGGGGAGACACGCCGCGACCTGCGGCGATACGATTCCGGCCTACCTGCCATGGCCATCCTCACCCTCGGGGTCTCCTTCCGTCGCGCATCGATCGAGCTGCTGGAGCGGCTCGCGTTCACCGACGACGACCTCACCAAGGCCTACCGCATCGCCGCCGATCTCGACGGGGTCGACGGCGCGGTGATCCTTTCGACCTGCAACCGGGTCGAGGTCTACGGCGACGTGGCGAGCTATCACACGGGCTTCCTGGCGTTGAAGCGGCTTCTGACCGAGACGCGCGAGGTCGCAACCGAGGAGCTCGCCGAACCCCTGTACTCCCACTGGGAACGCGACGCCGCCGACCACCTGTTCGCGGTCGCGAGCGGGCTCGACTCGATGGTGCTCGGCGAGACGCAGATCCAGGCGCAGGTGCGCGAGGCTTCGCGGCGCGCCGAGGCAGAGGGCACACGAGCTCCGACGTTGACCGCGTTGTTCCACTCGGCCGCGCGTGCGGGAAGACGTGTCCGTCAGGAGACCTCGCTCGGCGCAGCGCCCGATGCCTTCGTCTCGCTCGGCGCAGACCTCGCCGGTGAGGCGGTGGGCGGCCTCGCTGAGCGCGACGTCGTTGTGGTCGGGGCGGGGGCCATGGCAGCCCTCGCCGTGAAGCATCTCCGCGGACGCGGTGTGGGAACGGTGCGCATATTGAATCGATCGCTCGAGCACGCTCGTTCACTCGCCCGGCGCACCGACGCCGAGCACGGGGACCTCGACGCCTTGCCCGATGCGATGCGTCGCGCCGACTTGGTGGTGAGTGCGACGGGAGCGGCGGGCACCGTGATCCACCGTTCGGAAGTCGCCGAGGCGCTGGCCGCTCGAGCCGGGAGGCCGCTGGTGCTGCTCGATCTCGCCGTGCCACGCGACGTGGAGCCTCACACCGGCGACCTCGATGGCGTGCGCGTGATCGACATCGTCTCGCTCAGACAACGACTGGCCCAGCACGCCGCCACGACGAACGACGACATCGCCAGGGCGCACGAGATCGTGACGGATGAGGTGCATCGCTACGTGGTGCGCCGGCGCGGCGACGAGCTCGCCCCGCTGATCCGAGCGGTGCGCCGGCGCGGTGATGAGATCGCGCGGGCCGAGATGCAGCGCTTCTCATCGCGCCTCGCCGACCTCACGCTCGGCGAGCGCGAGGCGGTTGAGGCACTCGCGCGCGGCATCACCGCCAAGCTGCTCCACGACCCGATCGTCGCCCTCAAGGAACGCTCGGCGCCCGGCGCCCAGGGCGAGCACGCACGTGTGCTCGCCGAGCTGCTCGGCATCGACGACGCCGAGCGCGCCGGTGAGTCAGAACGCGACGAGGCGCGACCGCCCAGCGCGGGCAGTTCCCCCTCGCCGTGAGCGTCCTGCGTATCGGCACCCGGCGGTCGCCGCTCGCGCTCGCCCAGGCCGAGGAGATCCGTCGCCTTCTCGAGGCGACGGGCGTGCTCGCCGACATCGTCCCCATGAGCACGTCCGGCGACGAGGGGGCATCGGCGGCATCATCGCCGCAAGGCCTCAAGGGTCTGTGGATCGACACGATCCTCGACGCCCTCGAGGCCGGTGACATCGACGTCGCGGTGCACTCCGCCAAGGATCTTCCCGCCGAGGACGACGAGGGCTTCACGATCGCCGCGGTGCCCGAACGTGAGGATCCGTCGGATGTGCTGGTCAGCCGCGAGGCCGCCTCGCTGCCGTCGGGCGCGCTGATCGGCACGTCGAGCCTGCGTCGCCGCGCCCAGCTGCTCGCGGGTTTTCCGGGACTCGAGGTCGTCGACCTGCGCGGGAACGTGCAGACCCGTCTTCGCAAGCTCGAGGAAGGTGAGGTCGACGCTGCGGTGTTGGCGGCCGCCGGCCTGCACCGCCTCGGGCTCGAGCCCGAGCACGCCCGTGCCCTGCCCCTCGCGATGATGGTGCCCGCGCCCGGCCAGGGCTGTCTCGCCGTGCAGACCCGTGACGACGATGACGACACGATGGCGGCGGTCGCGCCGCTCGACCATGCGCCGAGCCATCGAGCCCTCGACGCCGAACGGTCGCTCATGTGGCGACTGGGGGGCGGTTGTGCACTTCCGTTGGGGGCGCACGCCGTCGTCGGCGTGGAATCCGTCTCGCTCTCAGCGATCGTCGCGACGCCCGACGGCACCACGGTCCTGCGGGTGCAGACCGAAGGCGGCACCCCCGAAGACGCGGCTGAGGCGGCTGCCAAAGAGCTGATCGATCTGGGAGCGGAACGCATCCTCGCCGAGGTCGAGGCCGGTTGAGCCGAGCAAGTGGTCCGAGCTCCCCACGTCCGCTGCAGGGTCGCATGGTGCTGGTCACCAGACCCGCCGACCAGTCGGCGGCGCTCGTGGCCGCGATCAGGCATCTGGGCGCTCGCGCGATCGTCGCACCCGCTATCGAGATCGTGCCCGCGCGGTCGGCCGCGCTGACGGCGGCGCTCCACGAGCTCGAAGCCGGCGCGTTCGAGTGGCTCACATTGACCAGCCGAGCAACCGTCGACATGCTCGCGGCCCGGCTTCCGAGATCGAGGGCACTAGACGACACGAAGATCGCCGCGATCGGCGACGGCACTGCGATGGCGTTTCGAGGGTGGGCCCGCCGCGACCCTGACCTGGTGCCGGCCACCTTCACGACGATCGGCCTGGCTCGAGCGTTCCCCCGAGGTGCGGGCCGGGTGCTCTGCGCCCGCGCCGACATCGCACCCGAGGGACTCGAGGTCGCGCTCGCCGAGAAGGGATGGTCCCCCACCCGCGTCGACGCATACCGCACCCGCATGCCCCGGTCACTGCCGAAGGTAGCTCGCGACGCCCTGCGCTCGGGCGCAGTCGACGCCGTCACGTTCACGAGCGCCTCGACCGTGCGCGGGTTCGTCGGCGCGCTCGGCGCCGTTAGGGGTTCTCCGAAAGTCGTCTGCATCGGGCCGGTCACGGCGAAGGAAGCGCGCGCCCACGGCCTCATCGTGCACGCCGTCGCGAAGCCGCACTCGGTCGATGGGGTCGCCGCGGGACTGGTGCGCGTTCTGGGGCCCTGACCGCCGGTGGCGCCGCGATCGCCACCGCCGTTACGCTTCAACGATGAGCTTCCCTGAGCAGCGGCTCCGGCGCCTGCGGCGCACTCCTGCGATGCGCGCATTGGTGCGCGAGACGAGGCTGCACACCGACGATCTGATCATGCCCCTGTTCTGCAAGGAAGGCATCGACGGACCGGTGGCGATCTCATCGATGCCGGGCCAGTTCCAGCACTCGCTCGAGTCGCTGCGATCAGAAGCCATCGCGACCGCCGAGACCGGGGTCCGAGCGTTCATGCTCTTCGGCGTGCCTGCCACGAAGGACCCTGAAGGATCCGAGGCGTGGAACCCCGAAGGCATCGGCCAGCGCGCGATCGCCGTCCTGCGCGAGGAACTAGGTGACGACTCGGTCGTGATGAGCGACCTCTGTCTCGACGAGTACACCGATGACGGACATTGCGGTGTGCTGAACGATCGCAACGAGGTCGACAACGATGCGACCCTCGAGCGGTACCGGCGCATCGCGCTCGCGCAGGCCGAGGCCGGGTCGCACATGGTCGGTCCCAGCGGCATGATGGACGGACAGGTCGCGGCGATCCGCACCGCGCTCGACGGCGCCGGGCGAGACGACGTCGCGATCATGGCGTACGCGGCGAAGTTCGCGAGCGCGTTCTACGGTCCATTCCGCGAGGCGGCCGAGGGCGCCCCGAGGTTCGGCGACCGCACCGGCTACCAGCAGGATCCGGCCAACGCGAACGAGGCCATGCGCGAGATCCGCGCCGACATCGACGAGGGCGCCGACATCGTGATGGTGAAGCCGGCGGTGCCCTACCTCGACATCGTGCATCGGGCGAAGACCGAGACCGGGTTCCCTCTGGCCGCCTACCATGTGAGCGGGGAGTACGCGATGCTGAAGGCCGCCGCCGCGAACGGCTGGCTCGATGAGCGACGAACGGTGCTCGAGACCCTCACGTCGATCCGCCGCGCAGGCGCGGACATGATCCTCACCTACCACGCGAAAGACGCGGCGGGGTGGCTCGGAGAAGACCGCTGACGGAACGGCTACGGCGCGGTCGGGTGTTTCGGGTGAGCCCGAGGCTCGAACTCGTTGCAGGTGTACGAGCCGTCGATCACTCCACGTACGAGATGGCACGTTCCCTTCGCCAGCCGCGGGAACATGTACTTGCAGTCCCGACATTCCACCTGTGGCTTGGGCGCGGGTCTGTACCCAGCTTGCTGTTTGGAGAGCCCCCACGCACGCATCGTTCCTGCATCCTCGACCGTTGTACCGGATCCTGCAACTGTCGCTGCGCCCGGAAGTATGGGTGCAAGTGTGTGCTAATCTGTGGGACATGAGGGTACACGTCTACCTCGACGAAGACCTCGTGGCCGAGCTCGATGAGCTCGTCGGCGATCGCGGTCGCAGCTCGTTCATCGAAGACGCCGTCAGAGCTCAGGTCGACCGCGAACGGCGTTGGCGCGCGATCTGGTCGGCGGTGGGGTCCGTGGCCGACGGGGGCCACGACTGGGATCCCGACCCGGCGGCGTGGGTCCACGAACAGCGCCGGCGCGATACGGAGCACCGTGAGGCGAAGCTCCAGCCGGACGTGAAGGGCTGACTTTTGACCGGCGTGCTGCTCGACAGCACCGCAGTGATCGACATCTTGCGGGAGCGTCCGGGCGCGGTGGCCCGCCTGCAGCAGCTCTACCAACAAGGTGACGATCCGTACACATGCGCCATCGTCGCCGACGAGGTGTCGGTGGCGGTCTGGCCCCGGGAACGGGATGCAGCAGGCGCTCTGTTCGAAGGCCTCTTCGAAGCGCCCCTCGGCATCGCGGAGGGGCGGCTCGCCGGATGGTGGCGCCGCGAGCACCGGCGTCGCGGACGAACCCTGCAATCTTCGGACTGCCTTATCGCTGCAGCAGCAGTGGGCATCGGCGCTCGTCTCGCCACCGGGAACCTGAAGGACTTCCCGATGAAAGAACTCATGGTCGAGCATTGGCCGGTCAACGAGTAAAGCCATGGCTACCATTCGGGCGTGACCGCGAAGTCTCGATCCGAGGAGCTGTTCGAGCGCGCCCGTGCGGTGATCCCCGGCGGTGTTGATTCGCCAGTGCGAGCGTTCGGGGCGGTCGGCGGCACACCGAGGTTCATCGAGAGAGGTGAGGGGGCGTGCCTGATCGATGTCGACGGCAACCGGTACATCGACTTCGTGCAGTCGTGGGGCGCCCTGTTGTTCGGACATGCGCGCACCGAGATCGTCGAGGCGGCACGAGCCGCCGCTGCGAGAGGAACATCGTTCGGCGCGCCCACGCTCGGCGAGGTCGAGCTGGCCGAGCGCATCGTCGAGGCCGTGCCGAGCGTCGAGCGCGTGCGGCTCGTGAACAGCGGCACCGAGGCAGCCATGAGCGCGATCCGGCTAGCGCGCGGCGCCACCGGCCGCGATCTGCTCGTGAAGTTCGAGGGCTGCTACCACGGGCACTCCGACTCGCTTCTCGCCAAGGGCGCGGGTAGTGGGCTCGCGACGCTCGGCATCCCTTCGTCACCGGGTGTGACCGAGGGCGCCGCGCGCGACACCCTCACGGCGCCCTTCAACGACCTCGGCGCGGTGGCCGCGCTGTTCGATGAGCGCGGCAGCGACATCGCGGTCGTGGTGATCGAGCCCGTGGCCGCGAACATGGGCGTCGTGCCGCCCGCAGCCGGCTTCCTCGAAGGGCTCCGAGACCTCTGCGACACCCACGGCGCGCTACTGGCATTCGACGAGGTGATCACGGGGTTCCGCATCGCCTACGGCGGGGCGCAATCGCTCTACGGCGTGTCGCCCGACCTCACGGTGTTCGGCAAGGTCATGGGAGGTGGGTTCCCATGCGCGGCATTCGGGGGACGGGCAGAGCTCATGTCACAGCTCGCTCCCGACGGACCCGTCTACCAGGCGGGCACCTTGAGCGGGAACCCGGTGGCCGTCGCCGCAGGCATCGCGGCGCTCGACCTCGCCCGGACCACCGACCCCTACCCCGAGCTCGAGGCGACCGCCGACGTGCTCGTCGATGGGATCGGCGCCGCGCTCGAGGCGGCCGGCATTCCGACGACGATCAACCGCGCGGGGTCGATGTTCAGCGTGTTCTTCACCGCGGCGGCCGACTCGCCTGTGCGCGACTTCGCCGACGCACGCGCCGCCGATCACGGTCGGTACGGGCGCTTCTTCCATCACATGCTCGACCGAGGAGTGGCCCTGCCGCCGTCGGGCTACGAGCTGTGGACCCTGAGCACGGCGCACGGCCCCGAGGAAACGGAGAGAACCCTCGGAGCCGTGGCGTCGTTCCGGGACTGACGCGGCAGGTGACCGGTCCCGGAGTAGTCTCCGGCGCCTCACGGGCAGTCCGACGCCAGAGACGTGCCGGGCGGTGCTAGGCGACCGCGACCTCGGCCAGCTGCAGTGCCTCGCTCAGGTCCACACGTTCGACCTTCGTCGCCAGACAGAAGGTGCCGATCACGCGATCGAGCGCGTCGTGCGTCGGCGCTACCCGGCATCGCACGGTGGCGCGGGGTCCCTCGAGCGTGAACGACGCGGTCTCGCCATTGAGTGCCGCTACGTGTGCGTCGAGCAACGCGAGGTTCGGCCCTTCCATGCCGAAGACCGCGATCAGGTCACGGCCTTCGACCTTCGAGCGCGGAATGCCGACGACCTCCGACGCCGCGCCCGTCACCGTGCGTACCCGTAGCGCGGTGTCGGTGCTCCAGAAGAACACGGGCCGCCCGTCCGCTGCCGCCTCCATCGTTGCCGCATTCGAGAATCGCGAGTGCGGAGGTGGAGGCGGAGGTGCCTGGGGGATCGGAACCGTATCTGTGATGCCGATCAATTCCCACTGTCGCATCGATCTCACCCCTCCCGAGGTCTTGGGACGCTTCGTTACCTTGTTTCGGGTACCGGAGGGGTGTTTCCGAATAGGACCTTCGACGGTTCTTCGAGCATCGGCCGAAAAGCCTAGATGGCGCTACTTGAGCGCTGCTCGTTCGCGCTACCGCTGATGCTGCTTGAGCGCTTTGTCGCGCAGGATCTCGCGAACGCAGTGGTGGCCCGGCAGTCCAGTGACGCCGCCGCCCGCATGGGTCGCGCTCGAGGCCTGGTACAGCCCGGCGATCGGCGTGCGGTAATCGGCATAGCCCACCGCCGGCCGCATGTGGAACAGCTGATCGACCGTGAGCTCGCCGTGGAAGATGTTGCCGCCGATCAGGCCCCATTCCTGCTGCATCTGCTTCGGACCGATCACCTGACGAGCGAGCACCGAATCCTTGAATCCGGGGGCGGCATCGTCCATGCGATCGATCAGCCGGTCCGCATAGGCGTCGAGGTCCGCGGTGTGGTCGTCTTCGTCGTCGGCCCAGTCGGCCGGCACCCACTGCGTGAACATCGACACGGTGTGGATGCCCTCGGGCGCGAGGGTCTTGTCGACCACGGTCGGGATCTCGGTGTCGCTGAACGGGATCGTGGCGGCCCGCCCGGCCCTGGCCTCTTGGAACGCCTGTTCCAGCTGATCGTTGTCGTCGAGCAGCTCGATGGCCCCGCCGTGGATCTCAGGGTCGAAGTCCGGGTTCGCGGTGAACGTCGGCAGGCGATCGATCGCCAGGTTCACCTTCACCGTGCCGCTGCGCGTCTTCCAATGCTCGATGTCGTGGACGAAGGAGTCGGGCAGCTCGCTGCGTTCCAGCTGCTGCAGGAAGGTGATCTTCGGGTGACACGCGGTCACCACCAACGGAGCGTGGATCTCCTCGCCGCCGTCGAGCACCACGCCGGTGGCCCGTCCGTTCGACGTGGCGATCTTCGCCACAGGAGCATCCACGCGCACCTCGGCGCCGAAGAACTTCGCGCTCTCCTCACACGCCGTGGCGACTGCGCCCATGCCGCCTTCCATGAAGCCCCACGACGCCACTTCGCCGTCGCCGATGTCGCCCACCGAGTGGTGCATCAACACGTACGCGGTTCCGGGCGCATCGGGTCCAGCCCAGGTGCCGATGATGCCGTTGACGGCCATGAAGCCCTTCATCTGGGGCGACTCGAACCACCGATCCAGCAGGTCGGTCGCGCTCATCGTGAACAGGCGGGTGATGTCTGCGACGGTCGCCTCGTCGACGTGCTTGCGCAGCTTCCAGCCGAGCGTGCCCAGGTCCCAGAGATCGCGGACCTTCTTCGAGCCGACGTGCGGGGGGGTCTCCATGAGCAGTGGCCCCATGATGCCGGCGATCCGGCCGATCCAGTCGTAGAACTCGAAGTACGCGTCGGCGTCGTGCTTGGAGACCTGTGAGATGGAATCGCGCGTGATCTGCTCATCGGTGTGCTGGATGATCGAGCGTCCGTCGCGCATCGGCATGTATCCCTGGCCGAGCGGCAGCAGCTTGAAACCGAAGCGTTCTAGCTGCAGGTCGCGCCGCACGCTCGGCGGCATCAGCGACATCGTGTACGAGAGCGTGTTGACCTTGACGCCGGGATACTCGTCGGGCCACGGCTCCATCGTGTCTGCCGCCCCCCCGGTCTTGTGACGCTTCTCCAACACGACGGTCCGGGCGCCGTGTTTGGCCAGGTAGGCGGCGGCGACCAATCCGTTGTGGCCGCCCCCGATCACGATCGCGTCGTAACTGTTCGCCATGCTCATGAGTTTGAATCTCCGTTCAATCTCGGTCGGCGCAATGTACACCCTTCGTGCTCGACCCGGGTAGTCCCTCGTGTAACGCAAACCCGTCCGGCTGAGACCATAGGGAGGTTCGCTTCCCTCATCGATATCAGGAGGTTCGATCGAGATGCACGACCTCGCAACTTTCGGCGCAGGGTGCTTCTGGGGTGTCGAGTGGGTGTTCCGTCAGGTGCCCGGCGTGATCGAGGCTGTCTCGGGATACTCGGGCGGCGCCGTCGAGGACCCGGGCTACCGGCTCGTCTGCACCGGGACCACCGGCCACGCCGAAGTGGTGCAGGTCGAGTTCGACCCGGCGACCGTGAGCTACGACCAACTGCTCGAGGTGTTCTGGGCGATGCACGACCCCACTCAGCAGGACCGTCAGGGTCCCGACGTGGGCTCGCAGTATCGGAGCGCCATCTTCACGCACACCCCCAAGCAGCGGGCGGCGGCACAGGCGTCACGCGACCGTGTCCAGCTCACCTTCGATCGCCCGATCGCGACCGAGATCGCGGAGATCGGCGCCTTCTTTGCCGCCGAGGACTACCACCAGCGCTACTACGAGCAGACGGGCCACACGCCCTACTGCCATGTTCTTCCGACCGGTGTGCTGGAACGCCTCGGCTTGGTACGCAGCGCCTGAGCGCCGCCGTCAGTCGTCGCGGAAGCCCACGTGCTTGTGGGTGCCGTCGCAGAACGGCTTGGACCCCGATCGGCCGCATCGGCAGAGCGTGACCCTGTTGCGCACCTCATAGGCCTCGCCGTCGGCGCCCGTGATCTCGATGCCGCCGCGCACCCATAACGGACCGTCGCGCACGACCCCGATGCTGACCGGCAGCGCCGGCTCGAATCGTTCGCCGTCAGATCCGGGCTGCATCTCGAGTGCTCCTGATGGGCAGAGCCGGACCATCTGCATCAGTCGCTCGCGCACAGCGGGGTCATCCGCTTTGCGAGCCATTCGCCGCCAGTTCGTGAACCGGTCGGCGCAGAAGCCGGCGTGTTCACAGGTCGCGAGGTCGAAGCTGACCGTTCCCTCGCCTGCCGGGAACTCTTCGCGACGGTCAGCGATCCCGGTGCGTTCGGCGGTCTCGGCGCCGTCGAACCCGTTGGTCTTGTGACTGCCGTCGCAGAAGGGCTTGTCGTTCGACCGCCCGCACCGACAGAGGGCATAGCGCTCCTCGGCGTCGTCGATCGGCTCGTCGGGAACCCACGCGACCGGTTCGCCGAACTCGGTCTCGACCTGAGCGGTGCGCCCGAGCGGCACGTTTCCCTGTACGAGGTATGGACCGTCGTCGCGAACCCGGATCTCGGGGTGCCCGACGTCGCCTGGATGCTTCACGTCGGTCATCGTCGCCGCGTGCGCCGCCACTGTCACATCGCCTGACCAACGGAGCGAAGGGTGACGGCGGGTGTAGCATCCTCGAACACATGTTCGACGATGCTCCGAACGAGGCACAACGGCAAGCCGCCACGTACGGCGAGGGACCGCTGCTGATCATTGCCGGGGCCGGCACGGGCAAGACCACCACGCTTGCATCGCGCGTCGCGTGGCTGCTCTCCCAGGGTGTTCGGCCGGAGCGTCTGCTGCTGCTCACGTTCAGTCGGCGCGCGGCCCGCGAGATGACCTCGAGGGCCGAGCGCATCGCAGGGGCGAGCGACGTTTCCGGGGTCGTCGACGCCTCCCGCATCTGGAGCGGCACGTTCCACGCCGTCGCGAACCGGCTGCTGCGCCTGCACGGACGGGCCCTCGGCCTCACGCCCGACTTCACCGTGCTCGACCAGGCTGACGCTGCCGACGTGATGAACCTGCTCCGAGACGAGCTCGGGCTCAGCGGGCGAGAGCGGCGCTTCCCCCGCAAAGAGACGCTCGTGGGCATCTACTCGCGAACGGTGAACGCCGGCGAAAAACTCGGCGATGTGCTGAAGCGTCACTACCCGTGGTGCCTCGACGAGGGCGACGGCATCCGAGAGATCTTCGCCGCGTTCACCGATCGCAAACGCGCGCAGCACGTGCTCGACTACGACGACCTTCTGTTGTTCTGGAAGGCGCTCGCGACGTCGCCCGCCACTCGCATGCAGCTCGCGGAGATGTTCGACCATGTGCTCGTCGATGAGTACCAGGACACGAACGCGCTGCAAGCCGACATCCTCGAGGGGATGCGGCCAGAAGGCACGGCCCAGAACCTCACCGTCGTCGGCGACGACGCGCAGTCGATCTACGGATTCCGCGCGGCGACCGTTCGCAATATCCTGGAGTTCCCACAGCGGTTCGCCGGCGCCGCCGTCGTCCGGCTCGAGCAGAACTACCGGTCGACGCCTCCGCTGCTCGCGTCGTCGAACGCCGTGATCGCGCTCAGCCCACAGCGCCACGAGAAGACGCTCTGGTCGGCGCGCCGCGGTGAGCTCACACCGTCGCTGCGCACCTGCCTCGACGAGGCCGAGCAGTGCGACGCCGTCTGCGAGACCGTGCTGGCTCATCGCGAGGAAGGCGTGCCGCTCAAAGAGCAGGCGGTGTTGTTCCGCGCGGCGCACCACAGCGATCACCTCGAAGTTGAGCTCACGCGGCGGAACATCCCATTCGTCAAGTACGGCGGCCTCAAGTTCATGGAAGCCGCCCACGTGAAGGACACGCTCGCGATCATGCGGGTGCTCGAGAACCCTCACGACGAAGTGGCCTGGTTCCGCGTGCTGCAGCTGCCCGGGAACATGGGCCCGGCGACGGCGCGACGGCTGATGGAAGCGATCGGCGTGCGCACGGGTTCAGGCGAAGCGTCGCCGTTGGCCCGGTTCCTCGACGAGCCGGTCGAGGTGCCTCGTAGCGCTCTCGACGCCGTGCAGGAGCTTCGCTCGGCGCTGCGCGGATGCGCCGACGAGACCGTGCTCTCGCCCGCCGCGCAGATCGAGCGGCTGCGGAGCTTCCTCGCGCCCGTATTCGCCCGGCGCTACGACGCCTCGGCGGCGCGGCTGCGCGACCTCGATCAGCTCGCCGCGCTCGCAGGCGGATACGAGACCCGCGGGCGGTTCCTGGCGGAGCTCACGCTCGACCCTCCGTCTTCGACGGGAGACTTCGCGGGCCCGCCACTGCTCGACGAGGACTGGCTCGTGCTCTCGACGATCCATTCGGCCAAGGGTCTCGAGTTCGACGTGGTGCACGTGATCCACGCTGCCGACGGAATGATCCCGAGCGACATGGCGACCGGTGACGACGGTGAGATCGAAGAGGAGCGCCGGCTGTTGTACGTGGCGCTCACGCGGGCGCGCGACGCCCTGCACGTGTACCGCCCGATGCGCTACTACCGAAAGCCCAAGGGCGATCCGCACTCGTACTCGCAGCTCTCGCGCTTCCTCGAGCCGCCCGCGGTGCGATCGACGTTCGACGAGATCGGGCCCCGGATCGACGCTGCGCACGAGGTCGTCGATCTCAACGGAAGCGTCGATGTCGACGCGTACCTCGCCGGTCTCTGGTCGGAGTAGGCCGACCCGTTCAGTCCGCGATGGGCGGACGCATGCAGTGCTCGACGGAGCCAACCGTCCAGGTTCCGTCGGAGAGCCGGTTGACACCGAAGTGCGCGACCACATCGCCGTCGATGGACAGCTCTCCCGACTCGACGTCGTAGCTCGAGGGCCCAGACGATGTGCCGAAGGCGGCCTCCAGGCGGTCGGCCGGGATCGTGCCGTCTTCGACCAAGGACGGGATCCATGCGCGGGCTGCCTCCAGCTCGGTCGGCGATCCACCCCGACCGGCAGAATCGGCGATGGTGTGCCCGATCCGCTCTCGGGGACATCCCCAACCTGGCGCGTTCGCCTCGGACGACCCGAATAGAGATCCGGCGAGCGCGACGACCAGCACGGCGATCACGGCCATCGCCACGAACAAGGTCGAGATGGTCCGAGCGGTAGTGCGCATCGTTATCTCCGGGGAATCGTGGGCCGCATCGGCCCGCCATCGCTAACCCGGCTTCGACGGTCCCTCAGGGTTCTTAGGTTCCCGCTACGGAGGCGGCGCGCCATGCGCCGCACGAGCGGCTTCCTGGCTGATGACTTGGAGCATGCATCGGCTCTCGGTGTGACCCCGGTGGGCTCGCAGCGCTGGTAGCTTCGACCGTGTGGACATCAGGATCGAGCTCTGAGCCAGGCTGCATGACCTACGACGCCGTACTGCTCGATCTCTACGACACGCTGGTATGGAGCAACTGGTTGTCATGGCAGGGACGTCTTGCCGACCGGCTCGCCATCTCACATGAAGCCCTGGGTCACGCCTTCAGCGAGACTCGCCCCGATCGCAGCATCGGCACGCACCCCGACCCCGAGGGCGATCTGACCGCCGTGTTGGTCACGGCCGATATCGCGCCGACAGCGGAGCTGCTCGCCGAGCTGGTCGAGATGGAAGCCGAGATAGCAGCGTCGGTGCACCTCTACGACGATTCCCTCGAGGTCGTTCGCGCGCTGCGCGAGCGAGGCGTGCCGACCGCGCTCGTGAGCAACTGCTCACACAACACGCGTCCGATCGTCGACCGCCTCGGGCTCGAGCGGGAATTCGATGCGGTGGTCTTGTCGTTCGAGGTCGGCGCGATGAAGCCCGACCCCGCGATCTACCGCGAGGCGTTGTCGCGGCTCGGCGACCCCGACCCCTCCCGCTCAGTTTTCGTCGACGATCAGGTTCGCTACTGCGATGGCGCGATGGCGGTCGGGCTGCAGACCTTCCTGATCCTTCGGCCGGAAGAGGCACTCGAGGGGCGTCCGTTCGACATGAACGGGCACCGTCCGATCGAGACGCTCGAACCGCTGCTCGGCACCTAGCCGCGAAGGCCGAGCACCACCAGCAGGATCGACACGTACTGGCACGCCGCGGCCGCGATGGTCGCCGTGTGCCACACCTCGTGGTAGCCGAAGGTGCGCGGCCATGGGTTCGGCTTGTTCGTGGCGAGCACGAGCGCGCCGAGCGAGTAGAGCAGCCCACCGGTGATGAGTAGCACCGTCTCGGCGGTGTCGAGCCCCCGCATCAAGGCAGGCAGGCTTACGGCCACCAGCCACCCGAGACCGATGTACATGAACCCAGAAAGGACGTGCAGGTCGACCCGGTAGAGCTTCGTGACGACGCCCGTGGCCGCGCCCGCCCACACCGCGATCAGCACGACCGTCGCGATGGTGCCTTGCAGCACGAGCAGGCAGTACGGGGTATACGTGCCGGCGATCAACACGAAGATCATCGAATGATCGAGCCGGCGCATGCGGGCATACGCGGCCTCGGTCCAGTCCCCCAGATGGTAGGCAGCGCTCGAGCCGAACAGGCCGGTAAGGGCCAGGGCGTAGACGAGGGTCGCCGCGCGCGCGCGGACGTCGGGCGCGAGGAGCACGAGCAACAGCCCGATCGGGATCGAAGCGATGAACGCGCCCTGGTGAAGCCGACCCCGCATGCGCGGCTTCGGACGTTCGTGTATCGGGATCGATCGGAGGACATCCTTGTCGGCGAGAACGGAGGGGTCGGCGTTCGTCGGCGGCATCACGTTCAAGGGTACGCCGCCCTAGACTTCGGCCATACGACGCGGCGGAAGGTGAGCGATGTCCGAGGCGATGGAACGCGAGGGATCCGGCAAGGGGAAGTTCCCCAAGAAGGTTTACAAGCGAGAGCTCTTCCGTCTGCAGGAGGAGCTCGTGAAGATGGAACAATGGGTCGCCGACACTGGGGCGCGCATCGTGGCCATCTTCGAAGGACGAGATGCGGCGGGCAAGGGCGGCGCGATCACGCGGATCACGGAGCACACGAACCCACGCATCACGAAGCACATCGCCTTGCCCAAACCCACGGATCGTGAACAGACGCAGTGGTACTTCGAGCGCTACGTCGCCGAGCTGCCTGCTGCCGGGGAGATCATCCTGTTCGACCGGAGCTGGTACAACCGCGCCGGCATCGAGCACGTGCTCGGATTCTGCACGCCAGCCGAGTACTACCGCTTCCTTCGTCAGACCCCGATCTTCGAGCGGCTACTCGTGGAAGACGGCATCATCATGATCAAGTATTGGTTCTCGGTGAGCGACGAGGAGCAGGAACGCCGGTTCACCAAGCGCATCGACGATCCTCTCCGCCGTTGGAAGCTGTCGGAGACCGACCTCTACTCGCGGACGAAATGGGTGGATTACACTCACGGGCCAAGGACGAGATGTTCGTGCACACCGACATCCCCGAGGCGTCCTGGCACGTGGTCGACGCAGACAACAAGAAGAAGGCGCGCCTGAACTGCATCGCGCACCTGCTCTCGATGGTGCCGTATGAGGAACGGCCCGTGCCGGAGATCGAGGTGCCGGACCGCCAACGCGACGACGGATACTTGCGCCCGCCGCGCGACCTCTACACGTACGTCCCGGATCACGCCGACGGGCTGTTGCGGAGCGCAAAGAGTAAGAAGTGAGCCCTTGTACCTCGCGTGCTAAGGTGACCACCTAAGTATTCACTGAGGAAGCGAGGCTCAGATGGCTGAGATCGGAGTGAAAGCGCTCAAAGCGACGGCGTCGGCCGTGATCGACGAGGTCGAAGCAGGGGCGGCATACGTCGTCACGAAGCGGGGCCGACCGGCCGCGGTGCTGATGCCGATCGATGATGCTGAGGACCACGTGTTGGCCAATGCCGACGAGTACATCCGCATGCGACGCGCCGCACGAACCGCTCATGCGAAAGGACGGTCGACCGCTCTGGAGGATCTCGCCTGAGCCCGTACTCCGTCCGGTTCTCGCCGGCTGCTGCTCGGAACTTCAAGAAACTGCCACCAGCGGTCAAAGACCGCATCCGTGGGGCGCTTACGAGGCTCTCGACTGACGCCGCGAAGCCCGGGCGGATCGGGGGCAAGACGGTCAAGACCATCCAAGGCGCGGACGGTGCGTTCCACAGACTCCGCGTTGGCGATCACCGAGTGATGTACGACATGCTCGAGACCGAACGAGTCCTGCTCGTCCTCGGCGTCGTGCATCGTGGCGACCTGGAACGATGGATCAGGAATCGCTAACTGCGCCGCCGCTCGCGCTAGTCAGACCAGGTCGTCGAGGGCTTCCGCGACGGGTTTGCGGATGCCGGTCACGAACGGGATCTCGACCTTCGTGTACAAGCGGGCCTTCGTGTCACGCAGGCGGCGGATCACGTCGACGAGCGAGTCGGCGCGCTCGGCCTCGAACGCGAGGATCCACTCCCAATCGCCGAGCCCGAATCCGCTCGTGGTGTTCGCCAGCACCTCGGGGAACTCCCGACCGAGCAGGCCATGCTCGCGGAGCAGCTCGCCCCGTTCCTCGCGAGGCATCAAGTACCACTCGGGCGTGCGAACGAACGGGTAGACGCAGAGGAACGTCTCGGGCGGCGTTCCCTTCACGAAGGCAGGCTGGTGATCGGGCGTGAACTCGGCGGGCTTGACGGCGCCCATGAACGTCCACGACAGGTCCATGAGGCGTCCCGCCCTCGTGCGCCGATACTCCACGAGGAACCGCTGCAGATCCTGCGGTGACCGGCCGACGAGCCAGAGCATCAGGTCGGCGTCGGCCCGGAAGCCGACCGTCGAGTAGGTGCCACGCACGTCGACGCGGCCTTCCCAGGCCTTGTAGAGGTTCTCGACCTCCTGCACGGCATCGCGAAGGTCGTCGGCGCCGGCGAGCTCATCGCGTAGATCGGGCGAGGCGAGGAACACCGGATAGAGCGTGTAGATCGTGTCTGTCGTGGCTGTCGTGTCGGTCGACTGGTCGGTCATGGAACCGTCTCCTCATGGTCGGTGGAGGTGAGCGCCGACGCGGCGGCGACCTGCTCCGCGGTCGCGCCGGCGGCGCGCACGCAATCGGGGACACCCACTCCGTCGTAGGCCTGTCCGACCACGACCATACCGGCGGGAAGCGCAGCCCGGATGTCGGCGACGCGATCCAGGTGCCCGACCTCGTACTGGGGCATCGACGCCGGCCACCGCACGACCGCCGCGTGATCGGGCATGCCGGGCAGATCCACCACCGCCGCAAGGTGTCGCGCGCAGGCTTCGATGAGGTCGTCATCGTCGGCGTCGAGGATGTCTTCCTCGCCGACGGCACCGACGTAACACCTCACGACGGCCCGGGTGCCGAACGCGTCCGAGGGCCACTTGCTGCTGAGCCACGTTGCAGCCGTCATGGGTGCCTTGCCACGAGGCACGACGAACCCCGTGCCATCGGGAAGCCCGGCATGCGTGCCGTGCGGATAGACCATGAGCACGACTCCGGTCGAGGCGTACCCGATAGCGGCGAGGTCGGCCGCGACCGAGGGCGCGGCGGCGGCGAGCAGTCTCGCGGCTTCGTGCGCAGGCGTCGTGATGACGATGCTGTCGGCGTCGAGCGACTCGCCGGTGTCGAGGGTCACCCGGCCCGGCTCGACGGCGGTAACCGCGGCGTGTGTTCGCAGACGATCGCCGATGCGCTCGGCGAGCACCTCGGTGAGCCGGTCGACCCCACCTCGCGGCCGCATGAACATCGGACCGAGCTGGGAACGTCGTGCGAGCTTCGAGGTCGCTTGCGAGCCGCGGAAGAGGCTTCCCTGGGCGCGCTCCCACACCTCGAGGTCGGGGAAGGTCGCCCGCACGCCCAGGCGGTCGATGTCGCCCGCGTAAAGCCCCGCGAGGAGCGGGCCCACCGCGAGATCGGTCGCCTCGTCACCGAACCGACGGCGAAGCAGGGAGCCGAGCGACTCGTCGGCGCCTGCCTTCTTCGCCCGGCGCACCAGATCCTGGGCGGCCCGGCGCTTGCCTGCCGCGGATAGGCCCGGCCACCGGAAGAGATCGCCGACCTCGCCCGGGATGCCGAACGGCGCATCCTTGATCAACGGCACGAGGCCGGAGTCGGTCCACAGATAGGCCCCCGTCGCTCCGGGCATCTCGAGCTCGATACCGAGCTCCCTGCAGAGCTCGACCGCCCACGGCTTGCGAGCGAGGAACGAATCCGCGCCGGCGGGAAGCACGAGGTCGCCGAGCGCGACGCTGCGGAGCTTGCCGCCGGCGACCGATCCGGCCTCGAGCACCATGACGTCGACCGTCGGGTCTGCCTGCGCCAGGCGGTACGCGACCGTGAGTCCGGTGACCCCGCCACCGATCACAACGACCCGGCGCGCGCGGTTCACGCGGTCGACGCCTCTGCCACGTGATCCCGCACGACTTCGGCGAGCACGTCGAGGTAGCCGGGTTCTGCGTTCGGCATGCGGGTGCGCGCGAAGACGACGCCAACTCGTTCGGCGATCTGGCGCGCCTCGATATCGAGGTCGTACAGGATCTCGAGGTGGTCGGCGACGAAGCCGGCGCTGCAGACGAGCACAGCGGGGTGGCCCTGCATCGCGAGCTGCTCGATCACGTCTTCCACGGGTGGACCCCACCACGGGTCGGGGGTGCGTCCGGCGCTCTGCCAGGCGATGAGGTAGTGCTCGAGCTCGAGCCGCTCGGCCACGAGGTCGGCGGTTCGCTGCAGGCCGGCGCGGTAACGGCAAGAGTCGTCGCAGTCGCAGTGCTTGCACCTCAGGCTGCCGTCGTCGACCGTTCGAACCGGCAGCGAGTGGGCGCTGAAGATCACCGCGACGTCGTCACGCACTTCGCCTGGCATGGCCCCGAGCGCCTCACGCACGCGCTCGGTCAGGAACGAGATGAACGCCCGATGGTCGGAGTAGCTGCGCACGAACGTGAACGCCGGCGTTTCGCCGTGGTCGTCGACAGCCTGCGCGACCCTCTCCACGTAGGTCTCGACCGACATTCCGGACCAGTGCGGCGCCATCACGATGCCGATGGCGCGCTCGATGCCGTCGGCACGCATCGCCTCGACCCCGTCGGAGATGAACGGCGGAGAGTGCTTCATGCCGAGGTATGCCCGGTAGGTTGCGGGGCCGCCATCACCGTTGAGGCGCTCGACAAGACCCTCGGCCTGGGCGCGAGTCGTCTCGAGCAGCGGGAAGACGTTGCCGATCGCCTCGTACCGATCCTTCAGCTCCTGCAGGTGCTCGGGACTCGGGGCGCGGCCACCTCTGATGTCGGTGTAATAGCGCTCGATGTCGTCGGGACCGTCGGCCGTGCCGTACGCCATCACGAGCACCCCGATCGGCGGCGTGTCGGTCAACGAGGGATCCTTTCGGTTGTGCCGTGCACGAAGTCGACCAGTCGGGCGAGTGTGTCGGGCGGCGTGTCGGGGATCACGCCGTGCCCCAGGTTGAATATGTGGCCATCTCGGTCACCGGCAAGTCGCAGGATCTCGGTCGACTTGCGCTCGACGACCTGCCACGGCGCGCCGAGCACCGCGGGGTCGAGGTTTCCCTGCACGGCCCGGTCGTGGCCGACGCGGTCCCACCCTTCGTCGATCGGCACTCGCCAGTCGATACCGAGCACGTCGCCACCGGAAGCGGCCATCTCGCCGAGCAGCTCGCCCGTACCCACACCGAAATGGATCACCGGCACCTCGAGGTCGGCGAGTCCGGCGAACAACGTCGACATGTGCGGCTGCACACGGGTCCGATAGTCGTCACGGTCGAGCGCACCGATCCATGAGTCGAATACCTGAAGGGCCTGCGCGCCCGCGTCGACCTGTGCACGCAGATGCGGCAGCACGATCGCCACGAGCGCTCGCATCAGGGCGTTCCAGGTTGCGTGGTCCCCGTGCATCAAGGCCTTCGTCCGTTCGTGCGTGCGGCTCGGACCGCCTTCGATCAGGTAGCTCGCGAGCGTGAACGGCGCGCCGGCGAACCCGATCAGCGGTACGGCGAGCTCCTTGCGCAGAAGGCGGATCGCCTCGAGAGCTTCGGGCACGTCGTGCTCGGGCTCAAGGGGCCGCAGCCGCTCGATGTCTGCCGCCGATCGCACGGGCGTGCCGACGATCGGGCCCCGGCCCGGCTCGATGCGGACGTCGATGCCCACGCCCGCGAGCGGCACCATGATGTCGCTGAACACGATCGCTGCGTCGAGGTCCATGCGCCGCAGCGGCTGCAGCGAGATCTCGGTCACGGTCGCCGGGTCCTTGCAGGTCACCAAGATGTCGCGGTCGCCGCGCAGCTTCCGGTACTCGGGCAGGTAACGGCCCGCCTGGCGCATGAACCACACGGGCGTGCGATCCACCGGCTGGCGTCGACAGGCGCGCAAGAACCGATCGCGGAAGGGGGCCGAGCTCACGCTTCCCAGTCTACGGAGAGACGCGAGACCAACCCTCTGCGTTTCTGTCGGTAGGGTTGCGTGGAGGAGGTCACAGGCATGGCAGCGAGGTTGCATGGGAAGCGAGTGGTCGTGTTGTTGGCGGAAGGCTTCGAGGATCTCGAGTTCCACGTGCCGCTGATGCGGCTGCGAGAGGAAGGCGCCGAGGTCACCGTCGCGGGGATGACGACCGACGAAGTCGAAGGCAAGCACGGACTGCGCGCCGCCGCCGACGTCACCGTCGACGAGATCGATGGCGGCTCGTTCGACGCCGTGGTCGTGCCCGGCGGATGGGCGCCCGACAAGCTCCGCCGCTACGACTCGGTGAAGGACCTCGTGCGCGGGGCGCACGAGCGCGGAGCGATCGTCGGCATGATCTGCCACGCCGGCTGGGTGGGCATCTCCGCCGGCATCGTGAACGGCCTGCGTGCCACCGGATCGATCGCGATCAAGGACGACCTCGAGAACGCGGGCGCGACATGGGTCGACGAGGCCGCGTTCCGTGAGGGCACCATCGTCTGGGGGCGAGTCGTCGACGACATCCCCGACTTCTGCCGCGAGCTGGTCGACGCGATCGCCGGGGACTGAGCACCTACGGCACCCGGAACCCCCGCACGTCGACGTGCGAGCGCTGCAGGGCGAGGGCGAGGTCGTTCACCCACGGGTGCTCCTCGGCGGTCAGCTCGCGCGAGTTCCTGATGCGGAACCGGGCCACGTTGCCGCCATGCCGAACGACGAAAGCAAACGAGGTCGGCACCGGAGCGGGAGGAGTGGGATTCGAACCCACGAGCGAGTCGCCCCGCTAACGGTTTTCAAGACCGTCGCCTTCGTCCGCTCGGCCACCCTCCCAGGTAGGAGCCTACCGGGAGATCAGGTTGGGACGTGTCACGCCCAACACCGTTGCCGTCATGCATGAACGCTGCCGGCCCAACGGCTGAAACCTCTTCTTCGCTAGAGGACTCAGCCGGCGGTTCGTCCCGGAGTTGGAGAAGGAGAATGCGGCCCGACGCACCGGTTCGTGAGATCTTCGCCGTCGACCTTTGCTGTTCGTGCACGCACCGTGACGTAGGCGTCGCCTGGAGTTAGGCATCTGCAACGTCCATGGACAGGCCCATCTCGCCCACAAAACGGGATTCGTGCTGGGCGAATCGCCCATACTGATTCTCGCGGACGCCAGGGCGAGTCAGAAGAAGTACACGGGCGGCGCGGCTCGCAGCGACATAGACGGCTCGCCTTTCCTCGTCGATCTCGGCGTCAGTCTTGGCTCTGTAGAAGGGGAACGTGCCTTCATTCATGCCAAGGATGACGACCACACGAAAGCTCAATCCCCGGGCGCGATGGGGGGTGAGAACACGCACCCCAGGTTCATCTCGGACACTCCGCTGCATCTGCCCCAGGAGCTTCAGGTATCCGCCAATTGAGCGATCGGCCGATCTTGTTGCCATCTGGTATTCGGTCCAGTGGCGGTTGAACTGTTGCTGGTCGGTTGCCCAGCTCATCGCTTCTGCTTCGTCGTCGATGGCGTTGCGCATCTGAAGAGAGGCGATGGCGGGGAGGATCTGCGATTGCGGCATTCCCCGGCCAGCTGCATCAATGAACACTTGCGCCAACTGACGGGGAATCCGCTCAGCCTGTGCGAAGGCTTCAAACGCAAGCGCGAGGTCGCCTTCGAGTTCCCTCGCTACGATTGCTCGATCGTTGCCCGCCAATTCAGCGATGAAGCGTCGACGTGTTGGTAAGTCGCGAGCGTTCTCAATCAGTCTGAGCGCATAGTACGAGAGCCTGCCCAAACGAGAATCGAAGAGCCTTCCCTCGTCCGTTCTGACGAGCACCGGAACGTCATGACCTTGGAGGGACTCAACGACTCGGTCGAAGGAGTATCGAGTCCGGCCTTGGATGCAGACGTCATCTGGTGAAACGCTCCGCTCCTCTCCTTCGTAGACCCAGTCATCGGAAAGACCTTCTCGGAGCAGATTGCGGATCCATTGCCCCACACCCTCCGCTTCAGTCAGCTCATCGCGATAGAACCGGGCGCCAACCCACCCTTGAGTGAGGGTCGCAGCGCTCATGGCGGCTGCATCAGGCGGGCGGCTTTCAATGTGAGCTGCAAGTTGGGATGTGGCAGCGACGATCCTTCTGGCGGACCGGAAGTTCGTGGTTAGCCAGTCCTGCTTGGCGACAAAGTCCTCCTTGAACTTCACGAGGAATCCAGGGCCTCCCCCAGCGAAGCTGTTGATCGATTGGTCCGCGTCGGCGACCAGCATGACGTTGCGCAACTCGGTCCCGCAGAGAGCTCTCAAGAGTTCGTACTGCGCCGCGTTCATCTCTTGTCCCTCGTCGACGAGCACGTGGCGATACATGCGGCGGTAGTGCTCCCCAACCCAGAGATCGTTCACGAGAAGCTCCACTGCCTTGAACAACATCCCCTCGAAATCGACTCCGCTTGCGTTCGCGAGGGCTGTTTCGTACGCGTGGTATGCAGCTCGAAGCGTTGTGAGCCCCCCCAGCATCGGGGCCTCTTCTGCAGCCTCCGGCGGGACAAGGTCGACCTTCCGGCGGGAAATCTCCGCGAAGAGCTCTTTCCAGTCGCGGTCCGACACGCGGTCGAGGGCTTCGGACGCGATCCCAAGCACAGGCTCCAGGATCGAGCGCTTGTCTTCATCATCATTAAAGACGGTCACCGGTGTTGTGATGCCGACCGGTTCCCCATAGTTCTCAAGCAGATCGAGGCAGAACGCATGAAACGTCATCGCCGAGACGCGCCATCGGTCGGCCTGATCGACGACCTCCTCGACCCGGGTGCGGAGTTCCCCTGCCGCCCTGACCGTGTACGTCAGCGCGAGAACGCGAAAGAGCAAGCCCTGAGAACGTTGCAGCAGATGAATAGTCCGTTGAACCAGCACTTCGGTCTTGCCAGATCCCGGTGGAGCTGTGAGCAGATACGCACCATCACCGGCTTCGACGATGCGCAGCTGTTCCTCAGTGAGAGTTGGTCTTTTCATGCGCTCGCCTCGAGGATGGCATCGGCGCGCCCTAGAAGCTCACGGACCTCCGTTGGCATAGTCGGGTTGCCATCTACGTCCAGCACCGCCGCCATGGCCTCCGCGACGGCGGCCCCATATGTTCCCTTGTGCTTCGTCAAGAACTTGAGCACTAGTTCATCGTCACTCAACTGAGCGTTCTGCGCCTTGAAGTTGGCGAGAGCGTCCGCCGTCGACACAGCGGCGATCCCTTGCTCGATCGCGGCCCTCACCCCGCAGCTCATCAAGCACTGCTCGAAGGCTTCTCCCGCCTTGAGCTGAACGACCTCCGGAGCTGTGCCGTCGACCGCTCTGCCGATCAGAGTCCCGATGGCCTGCAAGTGCTGGTTGGCCGCTGCGTCGCCATCGGCTAGAACAAGCCACGGGATGCCCAGCTTCTCCAGTAGCCTCACCAGGTGATCCGCCTGGCTTAGGCTCTGAGGGTCGACGAGGGTCACGCATTTGCCTTCCATCTCCGTGCCGGCCCAGTGGACTCGGGCGAACACGGGCAGCGCGCCGCGCTCAGTAGCACCGTCGCTGATAACAACCAACTTGGCAAAAAGCACCTGACCGTAGGGTCGTTCCACAAGACGGCGCACTTTGATCAAGTCCTCATTGCTCAGTCCGCTCGCCGTTCGGACGCCGACGCCAGAGACGGAGCGGCGCAGGAGGCGCACCTGAGTTAGGGAGGCTTCGCTTGCGACGTGGGCGGAATGGGTGGTGATGATGCGCTGGCCCGGAAAGCCGTCGATGATGCGCGCTACCGCCACCTGCGCCTGTGGATGGAGATGAGCTTCAGGCTCCTCGAAGCAGCTCACCGAGTGAGCTTCGACAGCCTCTCCTGCACCCGCGAGAGTCGCAGCGAAGGCCCGCACGACCATGAGCTCCGCCAGGCTGCGACTTCCTAGGCCCTGCATCCGCAAGGGCAATGGAGCGCTGTTTGGCCCAGCGACTCGGACGTCGATGGCGCGACCGAGTTCGCCAACGTTCACAGGCAGTGGTTCGAGACGGACCTCCCCGATGGTGGCAAGCGCTCGTTGAACCTCCTGCAAGTGATCGCGAAGTCGCCCGAGAACTGGGCTTTGGCCAACCACCTTCCCCCCGATTGCCGCCAGGTCGGCTTCAACCTCCGCAACCACGTTGGCGGGTAGATCTAGGTTGGTGAGCAAGCGCCCCCATGGGCTGAGCCGTGAACGCAACTGCTCTACGAGATCGCGACTGGCGTCAAGGACAGAGCAGGCCATCAACTTGAGATGCCTCTCGCTCACCCTCGGGCCACTGATCACGACACCCTCTTCGTCCTCGCTCCCCACCCAGCGCTCAAGAAACGAACGCTGCAGATGAACTGAACTCGGGTCGGGGCCAAGGCTCCCTGTCGTGCGGACAGCCACGATCTCGCGATCGTTCGCGTCACGGCGAACAGCTGTGCCGTACAACGTGCCAACAGCCTCGTCGAAGCGATCACCCAGCGCGGGAACGATTGTCACGTCGATCCTGAACTCTGCGGCCACGACTCCGTCGCTAGCCACGTGAAGGTCATCCGGTATTGCGCGGCGCCCGCCCAAGGCGACGTCCAGCGCAACAAGTAGCGACGACTTACCCGTGTTGTTCTCTCCGACTAGGAGGGTTGTCCCAGGCTCCAGGGTGACTGAGACATCCCTAAGAGCCCGAAAATCAACCACCCTGATCGTCTCCAGCCGAACATTGGCCTTTGGAGGCAATATGGGATCGCGCGGCGGCGCCCCATCATCGTGCACCGTACGGCGGGTGCCAGGATCAGGAACCTGGGGTTCCGACTCGTCCATCTCAACTGGCCTCGTAGATCTTCATGACTGCCGTGGCCCAGTGGACATCGCCACCTCCACATCTTGACTCCAGTTCGACCGCCGTGTGTACGAATACCACACAGGTCCGACAACAGATGGCCAAGAGCGCCCGCGGCCGCCTCCAGCCACGCAAGCCAGCGGGCTTGGATCATCTCCGAACCCTCTCGGCGGCTCGATCTGCTCGGACGTTCGATAGACACCGCGTCGTTCATGCTGCAATGAAGTGGCCAACGGCATGTCCGCTTGGGTAAGCGCGGCTCCGCTGATGCTTCACCGGTCCTGTCTCCCTGCGATGCTGGCTACAGGTCGAGGCGGGGGAGCGAGTCGACGAGGTCGAGAGTGCGCATCGACACGGTGACGACCCGTCCGACGAGGTCGAGGATGTATGCCGGGTCGTCGTGCTCGATGGCCCAGTCGTTGGGGTCATTGCGAATGCCCGACGTCTTGTCGGTGCGGACGCGGTTCGACTCCATCACCCATGCAAGTGCCGACCGTGACCCCAGCTCGTAGCCGTAGGCCCGTTCGGGGATGGACCCGATGGTGATCCAGTCGTTGTAGACAATCCGGCTTCGGTCGTCGACCTTGGCGTCCTTGGGGCGATGCGGGTCGGCGACCTTCGGATGCTTCATCTTGAGCACCCGGTAGGCGTCTGAGTGCTGGGGATCGAAGTCGTCCGCATACGTGTACGTCAGGTCTGGCCATGGCTCCACAGACTCGTACTCGGTGTGGAGGTGAGCGAGCTTCCGGCCGGCATTCGAATGCCCAGAAGCCTTCGGCGCTGTCGACCTGCGGGATGCGAGGGAGCGACTTCTTGAGGTCCGCCGCGAAGGTGGAGCGGTAGTCAGCCGAGTGGAGGATCCCGTAGACGTAGAAGAAGATGTCGTCGCGGTCAATCGCCGGATCCAGTTCGCGATAGGTGGCGAATGCATGATCGGTCACGTTGTGATGTCGGCCGGAGACAGCCCCAGGTAGCCCGCCATCGAAGAGCCCAGGAGCGGCCTCGTCGACAGCGCGAGCCGTGTCATAGACGTACAAGGGGAAGCATGGAGTGTCGTCGACCCAGAGGTGAACGTCGGGAAGGTCGCGGGTCATGAACGTCGAGAACGCGGTCCGAGCCCCAATCGTTGAAACCGCGATAGTCAAGTTCTCTGCTTCCGCGTTCGGGTAGACGCGCGGGAGCTGATAGACAGTGTTGTTCAGCCGACGGCCTGCCTCGACCCAGCGCCGGTGAAAGGGCCGGTAGGTCGCGACCATCACCCGACGATTGGACTCGTCGAACGTCGTTCCTCGTGCGATGTCGACGAAGTTGGCCCGGTCCCAACTGAACTTCATCGGGTCAAGATCCGCTAGGGACTTCGCCAGCTCAGAGCGCTCCTTCAGGCTTCCCTTGACATCGGGATGCGACGAGGCGAAGGCTTCAGCCTGGGCGTTGTAGTGCTCGATCATCCGCGACACGTTGGCGTCCAGTGCTTCACGAGAGCTGTTGTAGTTCCAGGCGTCTCGATTCGTCTTCAGCCCAGTCGTTTGGAGTGAGAAGACCGATGTGCTCAACTCCAGGCGCTGCCGCCAGAAGTGCGGCGAATGCCTCGGAGCGTTGGTTGATCCAGTCGCCGTGCTCGTTCGGTTGAAGCGTGATCCAGTCGAGAGCATCCAGCGCGGGCGCCTCTGAGTCTGAGGTGGGGAGGGCCCCTGCCAAGACCGCAAGCTTCTGTTGGCGGGTTAGGTAGTCACCCACGTCTCGATAGCGGACGGTTCCGCCCGACGCCGGCACTGCGCCAGGCTGCTTGACGAGCAACAAGATCGCCACGGTTGCTCGGCTGCCCGCATCGAAGATCTTCCCACCTTCCTTCCGCGACACTTCGCCCGCCGTGCGTTGGTTACCTCGCAGGTTGAATACGTAGAGGTGGTGGAACTCATCGGTCAAGGTCAAGCGAAGACCATCGGCTGTGTTCGAGTCGATGTACCCGCCGTTCGTTACGAACGCCACCACGCCACCCCGCGGTGAATCGATGAGTCGATCCGATGCCCATCGGATCGCTCGAACGTAGGAGTCGTAGAGACTGGTCTTGAGAGTTGCGGTTGATCGCTTGGCGTACGTGGCCGCGATTGACGCGTCGAGTCGCGGGTACTTCAGGTTGGCGTTGTTGTCGTTAGCGGACTCCTGCCCCGCCGAGTAAGGCGGGTTGCCGAAGATCACTCGGATGTCGAGGGCCTTCTGCTTCGTCGCCCGCGCGTTGTTGACCGGGAAGACGTCCCAGGTACCAGTCCCGGCACCGGTCTCACCCAACTGGAAGGTATCGGTCAACACGATGCCGGGGAAGGGCTCGTAGCCGGCGTCAGCGCCGGCGTACCGTGACCGTTCCTGCCGATAGGTCGCCTCGATGTTGATCGCGGCGATGTAGTAGGCCAGCAGAAGGATCTCGTTGGCGTGGAGCTCCTCCGCAAACTTCCGGTCAAGGTCGTCGGGCGCGATGAAACCGGACTGCAAGAGCCGAGTCATGAAGGTACCGGTGCCGGTGAAGGGGTCGAGCACGTGGACGCCTTCGTCGGAGAGCCCGGCACCTTCGAAGTGCTCAGCCAGGGCTGCCTGGGTGGCGCGGATGATGAAGTCGACCACCTCTATCGGGGTGTAGACGATGCCAAGGGAATCGGCCACGTTGGGGAACGCGATCTTGAAGAAGCGGCCGTAGAGGTCCTTGATGATGCGCTGGCGAGCCTCGCCATCGTCGGGGTGGATGCCCTCGACCCGCCGCCGGATCGACGCGAAGAAGTCGTCGAGCTGTTTGGTCTCGGTCTGGAGTTGATGCTGGTCGAGAATGTCAACCATCCTGCTCATGGCCACTGACACTGGATTGGCTTCGCCGAAGGCGTCGTCCCCGAACAGGGCCTCGAAGATCGGCCGAGTGATCAGGTGCTGGGACACCATCGACACCGCGTCGGCGCGGGAGATGCTGTCGTTGAGCGTGGCGTGGAGTTCGGCCAGGAACTCGTCGAACGCTCCCGCCGCCTCGAGGCTCTTCGCGAGGATCGAATTGATGCGGGTCTCGTGACTGGCAGCGATCTTGGCGACATCGCCAGCCCAGTCTTCCCAATAGGTTCGGGAACCGACCTTCTGAACGATCTTGGTGTAGATCGCGTTGGTCCACTGCTCGTACGAGAACAGTCTGCCTTGGAGGTCGATCCCGTCCACATCGGCGGAGGTGATGTCGACCGGGATGACCTGGATGGGGTCGTCGGAATCCGTACCCGGCTTCGTCGATCCTAAGGCGATCCGGTTGATGTAGGCGTTGAATCGCTCGTCGTGAGCCCGGAGGGCCTGGAGTACTTCCCAGACGACCTCATAGTCGGCGTTCTTGTCGAGGGCAGTTGCTGGGTCGAGCCCGGCGCTGATGGCGATCGGCAAGATGACGTAGCCAAGCTCCTTGCCGGGAGGCTTCCGCATCACCCGGCCGACCGCTTGGACGATGTCGATCTTCGAGCGGCGGGGTGTGAGGAACATCACGGCATCCAGGGCCGGGATGTCTACGCCTTCGGTGAGGCACTTGGCATTGGTGAGTACTCGGCACTCGCCGTCGTCCGGCGTGGCCTTCAACCAGCGGATGTCGGTTCGCCGACTGCTGATCTTGGTGGTCCCGTCGACGTGGCGCGTGGGGACAGTCAGCGGTGTGATGCGATCACCACCGGGGCCGGCTTCGAGCTGGTCGAAGTAGGAGTCGGCCACCTGCTCGAACTGCTGGGCGAACCGCTCCGAGTCGACGATCTTCGACCAGAAGGCGACGGCCCGCTGCATGGCCGGCTCGTCACCGCTGAAGCTGCTTCCCGCGGCTCCTGGGAGTTTCGCCAACCCAGAGAGGCACCCGACGAACCTGGCCACGTCCGGCAGGCTCAACTCGCCGTTGGTCGACAGCAGACCTTGGAACGACTCACTCACCGCCGATTCGTCGACCGTGAGGATCAACACCCGGTAGTCGGCGAGGAGGCCCTGCTCCACCGCTTCGCCGAACCCCAGCCGGTGGAACTCCTCACCGAAGTACTCCGGGTCGTCCATCGAAGCGAGGATCGCGTCTGACTCCTTGGCGGCATCGGCGGCCACCGGCTTGAACAGCCGCGGGGTTGCGGTCATGTAGAGCCGCTTCGTTGCCGGGACGATGGCGTTTTCGTGCACAAGCGCGAAGGCACTGTCCTCACCCTTGACGCTGGCCACTCCCGCAGTCCGGTGGGCCTCGTCGCACACCACGAGGTCGAAGACGTGGCCGGTGGCGGCCTGCATGTCGGCGATGACCTGGATCGACTGGTAGGTCGAGAACACCACCGTCATGGCATCGGTGGGCAGGACCTGAACGCCGGCCTCGATGAGAGCCACCGGGTCCGTGGTGGGCGGAACGACCAGGTCGTGCGGGGTAGCGTTCTCGCCTTCGATCGGTTTGCCAGCGGTAGAGTCGGAACACACCGCGAACGGGCGGATCGGGACCTGGCACTCTGCCGTCCACTCCTTGAGCGACTGGGCGACCAGGGCGATCGAGGGCGCCAGGAACAGCACGGACTTGCCCGGCCCGGCGTGCTCCTCGGCGATACGCAGCGCGGTGAACGTCTTGCCGGTGCCGCACGCCATGATCAGTTTCCCGCGGTCGGCCTGCTCGAAGCCGGTCCGAACCGCGTCGATGGCTTTGACCTGGTGCTCCCGCAGCACATGTCGCGGAGTTGGAGCAACGCCGCCCGGGTTCGCGACGTCATAGGACGACCAGTCGACCGTCATCGCATCGAGGTCGTCGATGCCGATCCGCTCGATCGGGACGGCATGACCTTCGAGAGACTTCTCGGCGTTGGTCGACCACAGGTCAGTGGTGGCGACGATGATCCGGCGCGACCACTGCTTCTGCCCCGACAGGGTGTCAACGCCGGTCGAAACCTGAGCGGTTTCCGCCGGTCGAAAACTGAGCATCTT
>JBBEAY010000074.1:0-54359 GCA_040882605.1 Actinomycetota bacterium | reverse complement strand
CACCACGAGAGCTACGTGCCCAGGCACGATCAACTGCGGAAGTTGGAACGCTTAGTGGTCGAGCGACCTCGCTCAGCCTCGCGTCAGAAGGGACGCATGTAGCACCATTCGACACCCAAGAGCATCGGGTCGCACCCCTCGAGGAACACGAGGAATTGCGGAACGGCTCCCGCAGCCCAAACCGCCCCTATCAGGGTCATCGCAGCTATCGCCACGGAAGGCTTCCACCTTCGCTGCGCCACGAGGAGACAGGTGGCCGCAGCAAGTCCGGCATCGAGCCAGATCAACCGCTGCAGTCGGAACATCCTCGGATCCTCGATGTGGACGTCCAGGTAGTCCTGGAACGTGGACATCACCCCGGCGAGCAGCAGGCCGGCGCACACGAGTCCAACTGCGGTGATCACGAGCCCATCGACTGCTTCCCAAGTGGGCGGTCGGCGATTGCGGTAGGCGATCATGTACGCGAAGGCACCCATGAACCAGGCGACACCACCTGCGAACACGGCCGGCGCAATGCCGGCACTGGTGCTCGGGTGGATCACTCCGTTGCTGAGAAGCGTGTGGCCCACGATCCACCCGACAACGACGCCCCCGAAGGCGCAGGCGAGTCCGACCAAAGGAACGACCGCGCGCGTTTCGGCCCCGTACCACCGTCACTCTTCCTCCGAGGCGGGTGGCTCCTCGGGAGCATCGGTGCGTTGCATGTTGCTCCTGTCTGTACGCCGGGTCATCGTGCCCGAGAAACGCCTTTCCGCGATCGCTCGGGGCACGCGATGCTACATCGGTAGCATCGCTCGATGCGAGTGAAGAAGATCGACGACGTACCGACGTTCGCCGAGCTGACCGCGCCTGTCATCGGGCGAGACCCGGCTGCGAACAATCTCGTGCTCGGCATCGTCCAGGCATTGCTCGACCGGCCCGATCCCTATGCCGACGCGTCGTGTTGGGTCGTGGAGCACGATGGCGTATCGGTTGGCGCCGCGATCCGCACTCCTCCGTACAACGCGGTGGTCGCCGACCCGCTGCACGACGAGGCGATCGCTGCGCTCGCCGACCGGCTCATGACCGACGACCCGGACCTGCCGGGCGTGACAGCGAACACGCCGTGGGTTTCTCGATTCGCCGAGTGTTGGACCGCGGCGTCGGGATCGACCGCCAGGACCGCCGTCGCGCAGGGCGTCTACGCGCTCATCTCGGTCCAGCAGCCGAGGCCCACCGGCGGCGGGTCTCGCGCGGCGACGGCCGATGATCGCCCGCTCCTCGAACGATGGATTCACGAGTTCGAACGGGAGGCCCTCACCGCGATCGTGCGGGACGAGCACGGCACCAAGCGCGCCATCGAGGCGAGGCTCGGCGCGGGTGAGGGCGGCGGCTTCACCTTCTGGCAGGACGGCGGTCGCGAGGTCTCGCTGACCGGATGGACGCGCATCACCGGCGGGGCGCGCATCGGGCCCGTGTACACCCCGGCGACCGAGCGCGGTCGCGGCTACGCATCGAACCTCGTGGCCGAGGTCAGCGCGCAGATGCTCGCGCTCAGCGCCGAGGCGTGCTTCCTCTACACAGATCTCGGGAACCCGACGTCGAACGGCATCTACCGGGCGATCGGCTACGAGCAGGTGGCCGAGTCGCTGATGATCGCGTTCGACCGGTGAAGGCGGGGGGGCGGGGGGTCGCTCAGCATTCCGGCGACGGCAGGGCGCCGTGCGATGGGACCATGACGAACGCGGTCTCGCCCGGACGCACCATGCCCAGGCACTGACGGGCCACCCGCTCCAGGTAGATCGGATCGTTGAGCAGATCGATGCGCTCCTCGAGCTGTGCGTTGCGATCCGTGAGGGCGTCGGCTTGCCGCTCGAGCCGAGCGAGCTGACTTCGCTGGTCGATCAGACCTCTCAGCGGCGCGACCGCGAGCGTCAGCAGGAACAACACGACCACGCAGAGCACTGCGGCGCGGGCGGTAAGCCTGGGGGTCGAGGTGCGCCCACGTGCCACCTCGTGCCGGCCGGCGACTGAGCTCATGCCCTAGAAACCTCCCGGCAGCGCGCCCGACAGCGCCCGGGCGCCCGCGTAACGCGCCTGCTCGCCGAGCTCTTCCTCGATGCGGAGCAGCTGGTTGTACTTGGCGGTGCGCTCGCCGCGGCTCGGCGCGCCGGTCTTGATCTGCCCGGCGTTCGTGGCGACGGCGAGGTCGGCGATGGTGGTGTCCTCGGTCTCACCGCTGCGGTGCGAGACGACGTTCGTGTACCCGCTGCGGGTGGCGAGTGCCATCGTGTCGAGGGTCTCGGTGAGCGAACCGATCTGGTTCACCTTGATGAGGATGGAGTTCGCCACACCCTCGCGGATGCCGCGTTCGAGCCGCTCGCCGCTCGTGACGAACAGGTCGTCGCCCACGAGCTGCACGCGAGAGCCCAGCTCGCGGGTGAGTGCCGCCCAGCCTTCCCAGTCGTCTTGGTCGAGGCCGTCCTCGATCGACACGACCGGGAACCTGTCGGCCAGATCGGACCAGAACGCGATCATGTCGTCGGCGGTGCGGACGACGCCCTCGAGCCGGTAGTGGTCTTCATCGGTGCGCAGCTCGCTCGCCGCCGGATCCATCGCGAGAGCCACGTCTTCACCTGGCGTGAATCCGGCCTGTTCGATCGCCCGCAGCAACCACTCGAGCGCGTCGTTCGCTGTCGCGATCTCGGGTGCGAACCCGCCCTCGTCACCCACGCCGGTCGCAAGTCCCTTCTCGTGCAACAAGCCCTTGAGCGCATGGAAGCACTCGGCTCCCCAGCGCAGACCTTCACCGAAGGAAGCCGCACCGACCGGCATCACCATGAACTCCTGCAGCTCGAGCTCGTTGTCGGCGTGCGCGCCGCCGTTGATGACGTTCATCATCGGCGTCGGCAGCACATGCGCGTTCGGCCCGCCCAGGTACCGATACAGAGGAAGCCCGTTCGAGTCGGCCGCCGCCTTCGCCACCGCCATCGAGACTCCGAGCACCGCGTTCGCGCCGAGCTCGGATTTCGCGTCTGTGCCGTCGAGGGCGAGCAGCATCGCGTCGACGCCCCGCTGATCGAACGCGTCGACGCCTCGGAGGGCATCGGCGATGCGGCCGTTCACATGGCCGACCGCGCCGAGCACGCCTTTGCCGCCGAAGCGCTTGCCGCCATCGCGAAGCTCGAGCGCCTCATGCTCGCCGGTGGAGGCCCCGCTCGGCACGCCTGCGCGGCCGAACGCAGCATCGTCGAGCCAGGCATCGACCTCAACGGTGGGGTTGCCGCGCGAATCCAGGATCTCGCGGGCGTGCAGGGAAGCGATCAGCGACATCGGACGCCGATGGTATCCGACGCCTACCCCGCAGCCGGGGATTTCGAGTCGCTCATCGGTGCGTCGTCGCCGCCCGGAACCGGCTTGGGCTCGGGCCAGCGTGTGAACGATCGTGAGTGCCCGATCTCGTCGAACCCGAGTCGCCGGTACAGCTGCCTCGGCCAGTCCTTGGCGTCGGCGAACAAGAAGACGAACATCGCGCCGGCCTTTTTCGCCTCGTCGGCGGCGCGCAGCACCACGTTGCGCGCGACGCCTCGGCCCCGGAACTCCTCGAGCGTGTTCACGTCCTCGATCTGGGCGATGTCGCCTTCGACGAAGAGCTCGCACGAACCGGCGAGCTGCCCGGCGACGCGCTGCGCGAAGAACCGCGCCCCGACGCCGTCGACGAGCACCTGCCGGTACGACGCCATCGTCTCGGCGACGCCTGCCTCTACGCCCCACGGCTCGCGACGAGTGACCTCTTCGATGAAAGGCCTCATCTCGGAGACCTCGAGCTCCTCGGTCGCGGTGAGGTCGGGATCGCGATCGGGATCGCGCCGGATCGCCATGACCAGCATGTGCTCGATCGCGTAGCCGTGCTCCCCCATGCCCATCGCGATCGCATCGGCATCCGTCACCGAGGCGAATTCCACCTCGCGGTGGCGGAAACCGTCGTAGGTCTCGTCGAGCGTGGCCACGACATCATCGGCGGTGACCGCACCGAGCGGGCGATCCGCGATCGCCATGTTCGCGTCGTACCGGATCGGGAACCCGTCGTGGAAGAACGCGGTGCCCCACGGCAGAAGCTGCTCGCGGGTCGACGTGCGTTGCATCACCCCTTTCTGGAATGCGAAAGCGCGCTCGTAGTCGCTGACCATGGCCCGCAGAGGATACCGGCCGTGCCCATTGTCACTAGTCCGTACTGGACTAGGTCGTACTACGGCTGCGTAGACCTGTCGGGAGCCACGGGTACGATACGCCACATGGCGCGCATCTTCGTCGAGGGGTGGGACCCTGACTACGGAACCCCGCTCGATCAGAGCGACGACCTCGCCCCCGCCGAAGGCACCGTCGACCCGACGGTCGAGACCGACGATTGGAGCCCGATCGAGGGCGTCGACGACGGGCTCGACCGCATCGCGTTCGTCGACGGTGTCCGCCGCATAGACGCCCGGCTGACGCTCGACGACCCCGTGCACGGTCCGACGCCGGGCCTCGTGGGCACGTTCGCCGTGGGAGCAGTCATATGGCATCGCGATGAGCGACGCTCCGAGGTCACCGACGTTCGCATCGAAAGGTGGGCCGTGCTCGCCGGCGGCAGCGGCGAACAGATGCCTCCGGTCGACCTCGAGCCAGGTGTCGGCACAACCCGAACGCCGGGCGAGGACCCTTCGCTGCTGATGATGACGTTGCAGTCGAAGATGCGCGACGCCGAGGGTGAGTGCGCCGAGGCGCTCTCCGCGCACAGCGCGGTCGTGGCCGACGGTCCGCTCAAGAAGGTCCGCGAGAAGTCCACCGTCGGCTACGTGAAGACCCATCGAGTCATCTACCTCGAGCCCGAGCACAACCGCGTGATCGCCCAGCTCGCGCCCGGCCAACGCACTCCCATGTTCTGCATCGCGATCGACACCCCGTACGCGCGCTACTCCTGGTACGTGCGCCTGGCGATGCTCGAAGGTGGGCATTCATGGACCGGCGTGATCCGGTGCGAGACGTCTGCCCACCTAGCTGTGGCCGAGGCGGCGACGATCGCCGATCGCACCGCGGCCGTGCTTCCACTGGTCGCGAGCGAGCCCCAGGTCGACCCGAGGGCGCCGCAGAACCTGGTGCCGATCGGGGCGCTCGAGCGCGAGCTGCGCCACCGCATGGGCGAGCGCGGCCTCGTCTACCGCGCGCTGCGGCACGCGGTCATGCGGCCAGGGATCGAGCAAGAGGCGTCGTGAGCGATCGCGCCGAGTCCACCCAGGTCGGGCGCGTGCTCGGGTCACAGCACACATCGACGAGCGCGTTCCGCGTGGTGCTCGACGACGACGACTTCCTGCAGCTCGACGATCTCGTGGTCGTGCGCACACAGGTACCCAAGGCGGGCGAGGTGCGCACGTACGGCGTCGTCACCGAGTCCGAAGCCGTCTATGAAGGCGCCTCGTACGAGAGCGACACCCATCGCATCGCCGAGCTCGGCATCATGCCGGCGGCCAAGGTTCGAAGCGCCCAGGTGCAGGTGACCCGCGTCGACCCTGAGGTGTGGGTCTCCCCCGACCCCGGTGAGATCGTCGAACGCGCCACCGGTGAGGAACGCGAGAAGGCGCTGTACGTCGACGAGATGACGCGCCCACTCGCGGTGGGCATCGGGCGCGACGGGTTGCCGGTGCACGTCGACCTCGACTTCTTCGACGGGCGCAAGGGCGGGCACATGTCGATCAGTGGCATCTCGGGCGTGGCGACGAAGACATCGTTCGCGTTGTTCTTCTTGCGCATGCTCTCGGCGCGCGAGCATGCCGGCATCGTCGGCGAGGGCGCGGCCAGTATGCGCGTGCTCGTGTTCAACGTGAAGGGCGAGGATCTGCTGTGGCTCGACCGCTCGAACGCGCGCTTCGACGACGAGGCGCGCGAGGGTTGGGCCGCGCTCGGGGTCGAGCCAGCGCCGTTCCCATCGGTCGCGTTCTGGGCGCCGCCCAAGCGTCGCTCGGGCGAAGTGGTGCTGCCCGACACCGGCGGACGTCTCGAGGGCATCGAGGTCTTCTCATGGACGCCGCGCGAGCTCATCGACGACGACCTGCTGCAGTTCTGCTTCACCGACGCGAACGACTCGAAGAACCAACTGCCGTTCATCCGCGAGCGGGTGCAGTCCCAGCTCAAGCGGTTCGCCGTGAACGTCACGGGAAGGCCGGGAGCGGTCGTGTTGCGCGACCCCTCGCAGACGCCCGGCGGACGATGGGGATCGCAACAGGTCGCGGCCGGACCGGGCGAGCCGATCGTCGAGGATCTCGCTTCACTGGTGACCGGGCTCGAGGTGTTCCTCGAGCCCGAAGACGGCGGCGAGCCCGACGCGGCCTGGACCGGCCGCGTCATGCCGAGCACGGTCTCGGCGTTCATGCGGCGGCTGCACGCCGCTTCGGCTCGCCTGGGCCACCTCGTGCGCGCGGGCGAGTCGCGCCGCATCGACCGCGCCTCGGCGACCGTCACCGTCGTCGCGATCCAGTCGCTGCACGAGCAGGCTCAGCGGTTCGTGGTCGGCGCCCTGCTGAACGAGACGTTCCGTCAGAAGGAGGAGACGGGCCAGCGACTTCCGCTCTCGGTGATCGTGCTCGACGAGCTCAACAAGTACGCGCCGCGAGAGGGCACCGGTCCGCTGAAGGACATGTTGATCGACATCGCCCAGCGCGGGCGATCGCTCGGCGTGCTCCTCGTTGGCGCGCAACAGACCGCGAGCCGGGTCGCTTCCGAAGTGCTCGAGAACGCGGCGATCAGGGTGAGCGGACGCCTCGATGCCGCGGAGGCCGAGCGCGCCGAGTACGGCTGGATGCTGCCGTCGACGCGAGCCCGCGCCCGTCTGCTCAAGCCCGGCACCATGGTGATCTCGCAGCCCGCGATCCCGGTGCCGCTCGTCGTCACTTTCCCCTTTCCGCCATGGGCGACGCGGAAGGAGGAGGTGGACGACACGGCCGGCGCCGACCCGTTCTCGGGGCTGTAGGTCGCCGCGCTCCCCCCGCATGAAGATCCTGCACACGTCCGATTGGCACATCGGCAAGCGGCTCGGCCGTCACGACCGCATGGCCGAGTTCCGTGACGTGCTCGGCGAGGTCGAGACGATCGCCGACGAGCGCGACGTCGACCTGGTGCTCGTGTCGGGCGACATCTGGGACCGGCCGATCCCGCCGATGGACGCGCTCACGCTCGGGCTCGAAACCCTGCTGCGCCTGGCCGAGCGGCGCCCGGTGGTCGCGGTGGCGGGCAACCACGACTCCGCGGAGCTGTTCGAGGCCCTCGCTCCTCTGCTGCGCCCTCGCGGGGTGCACCTGATCGGAGATATCCGCCGTCCCGACGAGGGCGGGCTGCTCGGGCCCGGCGTGCTCGGCGTGCCGGCGGTGATCGCCGGCTTCCCGTTCCTGCGCGAGGGCCGCGTCGTCGACTTCATGCGTGAGGCCGGCGAGTGGTATCGCGCTTACGCAGACAAGGTGGCTGCGATCACGCGCGCCTACAACGAGGCGCTGATCGCCACGACGGGCGCCGACGCCGTGCCGATACTGATGGCGCACTTCATGGTCGGCGGCGTGAAGATCGATCGCGCTGCGCCACGCGGTGAGCGCGAGCTGCACATGGGCGATGCGTATGCGGCCACGGCCCAGTCGATCCCGGCCGGGCCGCAGTACGTGGCGATGGGCCACATCCACGCGCCGCAACAGGTGCCGGGAGCGCCCGTTCCCGCCCATTACGCCGGCTCGTTGCTCGCGCTCGACTTCGGCGAGGCTGGCGAGAAGAAGCGGGTCGTGATAGTCGACGCCGAGCCCGGCAGTCTCGCGACGATCGAGAGCGTGCCGCTCACGAAGGGCCGCCGCCTCGAACGCGTCACCGGCGACTGGCCTTCGATCGAGGCGCGCACCGACGAGCTCGCCGACGCCTTCCTCGATCTCACGGTGAAGACGAGCGGCACCGACCTCACGCTGGCCGACCGCGCGCGAGAGACGTTCCCCTTCGTGGTGAAGGTGCGCGCGTGGCGACCCGAGAGCGAACGGCGCGAGCGCCTCGTGAAGGGTCACCGCAGCTGGCACGACCTCTACGCCGATTACTACACCCGCGAGCACTCCGTGCCACCGCCCGACGAGCTGGTGGCGCTCTTCCGCGACGTGCTCGAGGAGGCTGCCGATGCGCCCGCTTGAACTCACGGTCGAGGGGTTCCGTTCCTATCGCGGACCGGTCACGTTCGACTGGCGGGGGCGCCGGCTCGTGGGCGTGGTCGGCCCGATCGGCTCGGGCAAGTCCTCGGTGCTCGACGCCGTGGCGTTCGCGCTGTACGGCAAGACGCCCGGCGTGGGTAGCGCCACCAAGTCGCTTATCCACCAGCTCTGTGACCAGGCGCACGTCGCGCTCACGTTCCAGGTCGACGGTGAAGTGTGGAAGGCGGTGCGCGCGCCCAAGCGCAAGGGTCAGTCGGGCCATCAGCTCACACGGCTCGCAAGTGATGAGGCCGGGGCCGCCACGCTCGAAACCGTGACACAGGAAGCCCAGGTCAATGCACGCGTGGAGCAGCTGCTCGGCATGGACTTCCAGACGTTCTGCCGTTCGGTGCTCCTCGCCCAGAATCGGTTCAGCGACTTCCTGAAGGCGACCCGTACCGAGCGCGACCGGGTGCTCAAGGGCGTGTTCGGCTACGAACGGCTCGATGCTGCCAAGATCGCGGCCGACCGGCGGCTCGATCGCGAGACGCTGGCGCTCGAGGCCCTCGCCAAGGAGCGCGGAACCATCGACCAGGCCCGCGACCGGCTCGACGGCGCTCGTTCGCGAGCTCACGCCGCGGCGCTCGAGGTGAAGGCCCTCGACGACGCCGCGCCCGAGGTGCAACGACTACACGAGGCTCGCAGGGCTGCCGAGGTCGACTCGATGAAGGCCGACGAGCGCCTCGGGGCGCTGGAACCGCTCGCGAGCTCGCTGCCGGCGAGCGCCGACTCCGACACGTTGCTCGACACCGCGGCCGAGGCCCAGGGCGCCGTCGGGCAGGCGAAGCAGGCACTGGCGGCGGCCGAGACGGCGCGAGCCTCGAGCGACGCCGAGCTCGCCTCGGTCCGTGACCGACTCGGCGATCGGGCGCAGCTGAGGTCATTCGAACAGCTCGTGGAACAGCACGACGGGCTCGCGCGCGAGGTCGAGATGACCTCTCGCACACAGCTCGCTGCCCAGGCGGGCGCCGCTGACGGCGCGGCGGCGCTCGAGGACCGGCGCGCTCGATCGGCGAAGACCGTGGCGGACGCCACCCATGCCGAGGATCGCCTGCGAGAGGCCTCGAGCGCGACGAGCCAGGCTCGGGACGCGCTCACCGCCGCGCAGCACGCGGAGATGGCGCACGAGCTGGAGGCCGGGCTCGAGGCCGGCGAACCCTGTCCGGTGTGTGCGCAGCCGGTTTTTATGCTGCCCAAGCGCGGTGCGGCGCCCGAGGCGCTCGCCGCAGCGCTCGAAGCTGCCGCGCACGCCGAGGCGTCAGAAGGCGCGGCCCGTGCCGACCGCGAGGGCATGGCCACCGCCGTCGGTTCGGCCGAGACCGGCGTCGCCGAAGCCGAACGCCGGGTCGGCGAGCTCGCGAACGTGGCGGAGCTCGCGGCGGCCGACCTCCGCCGCGCTGAAGCGGATCTCGCCGCCGCCAAGGACCGTCTCGCCGAGCGCCTCGGCGATGGCGAGCCGCGGGATCTGATCGAGGCGCGGGCATCGGAGCTGGCCGCCGCCGAGCAAGCCGTCGAGCTCGCGTCGAGCGATGTCGAGTCATCCCGCCGCGAGCTCGACGCCGTGCGTGAGCGGGCCGAGGAGTCAACGCGCTCGATGTCGAGGCTCGCGAACGATCTCGCGTCGGTGTGGGGCGCGCTCGGAACGCCGCGATCGATCGAGACCGAACCGTCGGCGCTGCGCGACGCTTTGGTCGAGATCGGCGATGAGCTGATGTCACGCGTGGCCGGCGCCACGCAGGCTCGAGTGGACGCGGCCGAGCTTGCATCGGAAAGCATCGAGGCGCTCGCTCGCCTGCTGACGGACCTCGGCCTCGACCCCGGCGCCGACTTCGTGGGCGAGCGGGCGGCGGCCGGAGCGCGGCATGCGGCGGCCGAGGGCGCGATCGAGGAGCTCGAGACACAGATCGCGAGGTCGAGCGACCTGGAGCTCGAGGCGCTCGAGACCGAGGCCCGGCTCGCACTCGCGCGCCGGCTCACCGATGACCTCAAGCCAGCGAGGTTCCTGGCGTTCCTGCTCGAGGAAGAACGCGCAGAGCTCGCGGAGCTCGGCAGCGGGCTGTTCGAGACGCTGACCGACGGAAACTACCGGTTCGCTGCCGACGACAGCTTCGACATCCTCGACGTGAACGCCGCCGACCGCACGCGGAAGGCGGAATCACTCTCGGGCGGCGAAACGTTCCTAGCGTCGTTGGCCCTTGCCCTGGCGCTCGCCGAGATGGTCGCGCGCGGCGGCGGACGGCTCGATGCGTTCTTCCTCGACGAGGGCTTCGGCTCGCTCGACCCCGAGCACCTCGACCGCGCCATGGCGGGTATCGAACGGCTTGTCGCCGACGACGATCGCAGGCTCGTGGTGCTCGTGAGTCACGTCGCCGAGATGCGAGAGGCGATCGAGGACCTGATCGTGCTCGACAAGCACGACCACACCGGCGACACGGTGGTCGTGGCCGGCGCCACGCGGAACTGAGGAGTGGCCGGCGCCACGCGGAGCTGATGAGTGGCCGGCGCCACGCGGAACTGAGTAGTGGTCGGCTGGGTGGCCCGTTCGGCCGATGCCTATGCGTTTGCCCTCGGTCATGGGTCGGCCTCCGAATGACCGGGAGCACGTCCCCCACAGCGGACTGAACCCGCGGACCCGTACTGCCGATACACCACCCACGGAGACCAGACCCACCCTGCCCACACGGACATCGCCAGGAGCGCCAGCGGTCATGATGAAGAACGAAACGGGCATCGCGAAGATCGCTTCGATCGGCCTCACGATCCTGCTGCTCACGGGGGTCCTCGGATCACTGGTCATGGGAGCGCGGTCTCGAAGCGCTGCTCTCGAGGACACCGTGACACAAGCGCGGGCCATCGCCGACGGTTCGTTGAGCCTGGTGTTCCGCCCCGAGGACCTCGACGCCGTGGCGTCCGCCGAACGGGCCGACGCGCTCACCGACCAGATCGGCATGGTCGTGATCGACCCGAGCAACTTCGAGACGGTGACGCTCTGGTCCCCCAACGCCGAGATCCTTTACGCGACCGAGGAAGGCCGCATCGGCAATCGACTCGACGGGGAGCGCGATCGGATCCGCGCGGCGGTGCGGGGCAATCCGCAGACATGGGTCGCGGACGGCATCGTCTCGGTGATGCTTCCGCTGCACTTCGAATCGGGCGTCGGTGGTCCTGCGTCGGTCGAGCTCACCACCTCAGACGAGCCGGTCGCGGCCGCGGGTGGTCCCTGGCGCGCGATGGCGTTGTTCAGCGGGGTCGCGCTCATCTTCGTCATCGGCCTGCTGGTGTGGGTGCTCCGTCACCCGAACACGGCCGTGGCGCCGGCGGGTGTGACGCGGCGCGTCAGCTCGGTTCCGATCCATCTTCCTGCGGCCAACGCGTCGCGTCCGATCTCGGTGCCAGCGCCCGGCATGAAGGAGGAGGGCGACGCCAGGCGCAAGGCCGAGGACCGAGCGAGGGCTGCCGAGGAGCGCCTCGGCGTGATGCAGGATCAGTACCGCAAGACGCTCGATGAGCTGCAGACGGCGCAGAACAAGCTGCGCGATTCCACGGCAGCACGGCCCGATGAGGGTCTCGAGGAGCGCGCGATGCACGCCGAGCAGCGCGCATCGATGCTGGAAGATCACGCGCGAAGCGCTGAAGAGCGCGCCCGCGCACTCGAGGATCGATCGAGGGAGCTCGAGGAGCGGGCCCGCCTGTTCGAGCGACAGTCGCAGACGACCCAGGCCGAGCTCGACGGATTGACACGCAGCCTCTCAGAGCGGCCTACTTCGGGCGAGGGCGACTCCGACGATCGACTGATCGCGGCCGAGCAGGAAACGATCGGGATCCGCGCGGAGCTCGAAGGAACCCAGACCCAGCTCTCGATGCTGCGCCGGGAGATGAACGACCTCCGACCCCGGGCCGAACGCGCGCGCGAGTTGCAGGCCGAGCTCGACGAGATCCACTCCGACGCCCGGCAGGCTCAACAGACGACGGCGTCGTCCCAGGCCGAGCTCTCGATCAAGTCGAGGGAGCTCGACGACCTGCGCTCGGAGATCCGCGCGCTTCGAGCCGAGGAGCAGCGGGCGGCGATGCTGGAGGACGAGCTCCGATCGACCAAGGCCGAGCTCGAGAGCCTTTCGGCCTCGCACCGAGCGGAGCTCGTCGAGCGAGAGGCCGACCTCGAGACCAAGGTGCGCGCGGCGCGGGAAGAGTTCCAAGAAGACCTGGCTCGCGTCGAGGCGCGCCACCTCGAAGAGCGCGCGAAGAATGATGCGAGCACCGGCCACCGCATCGCCAGCGCGGAGGACTCGGTCCAGCAGCGGATCGACGACATGCAGAGGGAGCTCGTGGAGCGCACACGACGCTTCGAGAATGCCGAGAACGAGATCGCGATGGCCCAAGCCGAGGCGGCGCATCTCTCGGTCGAGCTGAACGTGGCACGGGCGGAGCTCGAAGCGACCGTGGCCCAGCTCGACACGGAGTCACAGGCTCTCGGTGAGACGACCGAGCGCTCCACGCGGGCGGAACATCGGGCCCGTGAGCTGGGAGCGCTGAGCGCACGGATGACCGCAGACCTCGAGTCGGCCACACAGGAGAACGCCGAGCTCAACCGCCGTCTTCAAGAGATCGAGTCGCGCCGGCAGCTGGAGCTCGCCGATACGGAGGGACGGGCCGACATCGACGAGATCCTTCGGGTGACCCAGGAGCGCCTCGCCGGCCAGACCGAAAAGCTCATCACCGCCGAGGAACGCGTACACGGCCTCGAACGCCAGATGGAGACCGCCGCTCTCAAGCTCGAGGAGACCGAGAGCGAGCTGCGCCAACAGCAGATGGCGGTCGCGATGCGTCAGATCCGTGGCGAAGACTCTGAGCACGCTGCAGGTTCGCCGGAGTCCACCGGCACAGGCTCACGGGTCGGCGAAGCGCCGATCGAGGACCGCCGCGCCACGTCGCCGTTCCTGAAGGAGCTCTCGCTCGATGCACGGAAGTCGCTCACGCGGATCCTGGGCATCACGCAGATCCTCAAGCACAAGAAGGACGGCAAGGAACAGGCACAGCTGGTGCGTCAGCTCACGGCGTACACGCGTCGCCTCGACCACATCGTCGCCGATCTCGCCGACGCGGACCGTCTCGTCCACGGTGAGATCGACCTCACGATCCGACGCACCGATCTCGAGGCCCTCGTCACACGCGTCGCCGAAGAATCGGGTGTCGATGCCGATCACGAGCTCAAGATCGAGACGGAACGCGTCGTCGTCGCGATCGACCAGCTCCGTACGGAACAGATCCTGGCCGGGTTGCTCCGCGCCTCGGGCGACCGCACCGCCGCCAAGAAGACCATCACGGTGCGCTTGACCGCCGCCGACGCCGGAGCGGTGATCGCGGTCGAGGATCCGGAGCCCTCGTCCGACGCATCGCTGAGCCCGGTGGTGGCACGGTTCGCCGAGGTGCAGGGCGGATGGGCACGCGTCGAGAGCCGCGACAACGGCGGCTCGTCATTCAAGGTCTACCTTCCTGATGGTGCCGGCGCCGAACAGCCCGCACGCCCGAGCCGGACCAGGTCCGAGGACACCTCGGGCCCGGCGGGTGAGCTGCACATCTTGGTCGGTGGCGTCGAGAGCAGCTCGGAGGCCGACGGCTCGGCGCTCGTGGAACAGCTGCAACGGCTCTCGTCCGCCGAGGACTGAGGCGCCCAAGGATCGGGCAAGGCCGGCGGGGCGCCGAGGGGGGAGCCCCGGCGGCCGCTCGGCCACGGTCTCACCGGCGACGGAGCACGAGCGCGTCGCCTTGTCCTCCGCCGCCGCAGATCGCCACCGCGCCGAGATCGGCTCCTCGCCGTCGCATCTCGAGCGCCGCGGTCAGCACGAGGCGAGCGCCACTCGCGCCGATGGGGTGACCCAGCGCGACGGCGCCCCCGTTGACGTTCACGATCGACTCGTCGAGATCGAGCATGCGGCTCGCGTGCAGCGACACCGCGGCGAAGGCCTCGTTGAACTCGACGACGCCGAGGTCGGAGGCTGCAACGCCCGCCTTCTTCAAGGCCTTCTCGAGCGCGAGAGCCGGCACCGTCTGTAGCGAGGCGTATCGGTCGGCCGACATGGCGAATGCGACGATCTCAGCGATCGGTTCGAGCCCGAGCTGCCCGGCTCGCTCGTCACTCATAACGATCACAGCTGCCGCGCCGTCGGAGATCTGCGACGCGTTGCCCGCAGTAACCGTGCCGTCGGCGGTGAACGCCGGCCGCAGACGCGAGAGATCCTCGGCGCTGGTCTCAGCGCGGATGCCCTCGTCCCGGTCGAACCGCACAGGGTCGCCTTTGCGCTTGGGCACCTCGACCGACACGACTTCCTCGGCGAGACGGCCTGCTTCCCACGCCGCATGCGCCCGCGTGTGGGAACGTGCTGCCCACGCGTCTTGCTCCTCGCGGCCGATGCCGAGCTCGGTGTTGATCGCATCGGTACCCGAGCCCATGTGACGGTCGTCGAACGCACACCACAGCCCGTCGTGGATCATGGCGTCGAGCATGGGTGAGTCGCCGAGCCGCGCGCCCCCGCGGGCCTTGGGCAAGATGAACGGGGCGTTCGTCATCGACTCCATACCGCCGGCCACCGCGATCTCGAGCTCGCCAGCACGGATCATCTGGTCGGCGATCGCGATCGCCGACGTGCCCGACAAGCACACCTTGTTGATGGTGAGCGCCGGGACCTCGCGCGGCACGCCGGCCGCGATCGCCGCCTGCCTCGCGGTGATCTGGCCCTGCCCGGCCTGCAGCACATGGCCCATGATCGTGTACTCGACCTGGTCGGGAGCGACGTTCGAGCGAGCAAGCGCCTCGCGGATCGCGATCGCACCGAGGTCGGCCGCGCGAACCTCGGCGAGCGAGCCCCCGAACCTGCCGATCGGAGTGCGTGCGCCGGCCACGATGACCGAGGTCGTCATGCGCCGAGTCTATCCCCCCACCCGCGCAACACGATCTCTCGTGAATCAGGGCAGAACGGCAGTGTGGCGAGCATGCGCCCGAGCTCGCACCATGGGACGAAGGCGCCCCATGCGATCTCCTCGGTCTGCGCGGTGATGTCGCCGTCCCAGACGACGTCGTAGACCGAGGTCCAGCATTCGCTGGTCTCGGCCCGATACAGGTATCGGAAGAGCGGCCGCGGTTCGACCACCGTGACCCCGATCTCCTCGGCGAGCTCCCGCGCCGCGCTCTCGCCGTAGGTCTCGCCAGTGGCCACGACACCACCGACGAACACGTCATACATCCCGGCGTGCACGTCCTTCGTCTCCGTGCGACGGTGCACGTAGACCGCCCCGTCGGAGCGGGACACGAGGATCGACGTCGCGCGGTGCAACATGCACCCTGCGCGCATCTCGGAGCGAGGCACTGACCCGGTCACCCGGTCCTCGAGGTCGACGACGTCGACCATCTCTTCGAGGCTCATCTCAGGAGCGTACCGCCGACGGGTGCTCTCCCGGGCGGTCAGACTCGCGCCGACAGCGACCGCTCGATGACTTCGAGGATCTCGTCTCGCACCAGCTCGTCGCGCGCGATCAGGGCGTCACGCAACGCGGCGTGCACGTCGGCGTTCAGTTCGAGCACCTCACGCACGCGCTGGCGCTGCTGCTCGAGGATGTCCTCGACGCGCTGGCGCCCTTCCTTGTCGGCGAGCACCTTGCCGACCAGGTTGGAGCCTCCGATCGGACCATCGCTGATCGCGTCGAACGAGATCAGCGAACCGGCCATGCCGTAGGACCCCACCATGTTCGCGGCGAGCGTCGTGGCGTGCGCGAGGTCGCCGGCAGGACCGGTGCCTGCGTCGCCGATGCAGATCTCCTCGGCCACCAGACCGCCCAGCGCGATCGCGATGCCCGACTCGATCTCGCTGCGCGTGCGGGTGAACCGTTCCTCGGAGTCGCCGTGCGCGAGGAGCCCGAGCGAGTCCCGTCGCTTGATGATCGAGAGCACCTCGAGACGGCGGTTCTGACCTGCGAAGTACGCGACGGTGGCGTGACCCGCCTCGTGGGTCGCCACGGCTTCGCGATCCTGGTCGGTGTATACGACCGGCTGCTTCAGCCCGATCTCTTCGTTGAACTTCGCCTCGATCACGTCGTCGAAGTTCATATCGCGCCGACCTTCGCGCAGCGCGATCAGCAGGCTCTCGTCGAAGAGGTGCTCGATCATCACCGGCGTGTAGCCGAACGTCTCGTATGCGATGCGCTCGCGCATGGAGCGGTCGTCGAGCTGCTGGTGGTGACGCTTGCGGCCGAGGAAGTAGTCGATCAGGTCGAGGCGGCCTTGCTTCGTCGGTACGTCGAAGTACAGGCGGCGGTCGAACCGCCCGGGACGCACGAGCGCCGGGTCGAGCGCGTCGCCGCGGTTCGTTGCCGCGATCAGCAAGATGTTGTGGTACTCCGACTTCATCGCGGTGAGCTGACGGTCGCTCGGAAGGTAGGCGTTGATCCACCCGATCATGCGCGCCCGCAGACGCTTGCGCAGAGGCGGCTGGTCGAACGACTGCAGCTGGATCAGCAGCTCGTTGACCATAGCGCTGCTGTCGCCCGAGCCCATGAACGCCGACGTGGTGCGCGCCAGCCCATCGGCGCCGCCGCCTGGGTTCGACTTGCTAACGTTGCCGCGACTCTGACCGATCGCGTCGATCTCCTCGATGAAGCCGATCGCGCCGCCTTCCTTGCGCGCGGCTTTGCGAAGGGCCTTGAAGTACGAGCGGATGCGGTACGCGCTCATCCCCTGCCACATCGACTGGAACGCCGGTGAGCTGATGAACAGGAACGGCACCCCTGCCTGCTTGGCCATCGCCTTGGCCAAGTGCGTCTTGCCGGTACCCGGAGGGCCTTCGAACAGGATCCCTCGGCGGGGGGTTCCGCCCAGCTCGTCCTTGAACGTCGCGTACCCCAAGAAGACGTCGAGCGAGCGCACGACCTCGTCGACCTGCATGTCGAGGCCCTTGATGTCGGTAAGGCCCGTTTCCACCTGCTCTGGATAGACGGTCACGTGGGGCGAGCGGCCGTTGAGCAGGGGCATCAGGAACATCATGCCGACGGCCGCCATGATGACCACCATGAACAACAGGAGCATCGGGTCTTGCGGCATCGACGGCGCGGTGATCGCCTGGCCCGACGAGAACCGGCGGAACAGGTACCAGTCCACGAGGAAGACGACGACGATCGCACGCACGATGCGCTTGAGCTTGGTGCGTTCGCGCTGACGGAAGACGTCAGCTCGCCCCTTCTGCAGTAGCAACGATCCTTGCAAAAGGGCTGCGGCGCCGGCCGGTTCCTTGGTTGCCACGGGCTGCTCCTCACGGGTCTCGCGGTTCATCTGGTCGGTCCCCTCGGCGATGCGCTCCGAGGGGACAACCCTACGCCGGTGGTCCTCCCCCGGGGAATGAGTCCTTCGGCCCGGATGCCCGGACCGAGGAACGCGTACGGACTACCCCTTTCGCCGGTGGTGGCGCGCGGGCATCTGCCCGAGTCCGACGAGGAGCCCGCACGCCCGAGCCCGGCATGCGAGCCGATACAGTCGTGCGATGGCGAGGAAGAAGCAGCCTTCGGTCAGCGCTGGCGACAAAGCGGTGATCGGCGCCCTGTTGCGCCAGGCGCGCAGGGCCGCTGGCTACCGCTCGGCGGAGACCGCGGCTGCGGCCTCGGACTGTCCCGCGTCACGCCAGACCATCTACTCCTACGAACGTGGCGGGTTGGTGCCTTCGCTCGTGCAGTTCCTGGAGCTGGTCGAGTTCTACGTGCTCGGCTCGTCGCCGTCGCCGGCGAGCGGGCGCAAGCTCGAGTCGGACCTGCGCACGCTCGGCGTCGCGGCCGTCTCTCGGGCGCTCACCTTGCCCGCGTACCACGTCGCTCAGGCACACGATCTCATCGCGCGCATGCAGCCGAGCCTTACGCGCGAAGGCGCAGGGCGGCCGACGGCCAGCCGCGGTCAGACCGGCAGCAAGCGATGACGATCGCGCTCACCGATATCGACCACGTGGGCATCGCAGTGCCCGACCTCGAGGCTGCCACCGAGCAGTACCGGCGCCTGATGGGAGCCGAGCCCGCACACCGCGAACGGGTCGAGGACCAGGGCGTCGATGAGGTGTTGTTCGCGGTTGGCTCGTCGTACGTGCAGCTGCTCGGTTCGCTCGGACCCGACACACCTATCGGGAAGTCGCTCGTCACGCGCGGGCCTGGCCTGCACCACATCGCCTACCGCGTCGAGGACATCGAGGCCGCGCTCGCACACTTCCGCGACGAGGGTGCGCAGCTCGTCGACGAGACCCCTCGAGCCGGTTCTCGGAACACGCTGATCGCGTTCCTACACCCGCGCTCGACGGGGGGCGTGCTGGTCGAGCTCGTGCAGGAACGCTGAGGTGAACGGGCGTCTGGTCTCCGCGACCGCCGCAGTCACGCGCGACGACCGGATCCTGCTGGTCCGGCGACGAGATCTAGGAACGTGGGAGATGTCAAGGGTCGCATCCTCGATGTGGTTGGCGGCGTGGTCGGCGCGTACCGGTCTCAGGCCGGCAAGGGGAACGACGACCTCCGGCGTAAAGGGGTCGGACGGTCGAGTCGCGGAGGCCCTGATCCGAGCTGAAGAGCTTCCCCTCGCTCAACGGAGCACTGGAACCGTCGTGTGCGCCTCGATCGCTCGTGCGAGCCGTCGGTCGGTGGTCAGCACCGACGCGCCGACACGCTCGGCAAGGGCGACGTAGGCCGCGTCGGCTGCCGTGAAGTTCTCTCGCAGCTCCCAGCATCGCCCGAGCAGCGAGAGGTGGCGGTGCCGCTCGATCGGCAGATCGACATAGTCGAGCAGCAGCAACGAGATCGTTCGGGCGGAGGCCAGCCCCGAAAGCGCAGATCGTCGGAGCGCCGACACGATCTCGATATCGCACACCTCGGGAACGTGGAGTTCGTTCGCCCGCAGATGTGCGCCCAGCTCAGAGGCGGGCGCTCCCGCCACCAAGTAGTCGATCAGGGCCGACGCGTCGACCACCAGCGGTCCCACCAGGCATCCTCCTCGTCGCGAACGGCACGGACCAGTTCAGCGCCGGTGGCCCCGAGCGGGATGGGCCCGCGAGACTCGATACGGTCGAAGACCTCGTCGCGGTCGGGACGCGCAACCTCGCGCTCGAGGATCTCCTCGATGTACGCCGTCAATGTCTGACCCCGAAGCTTCGCGCGCCGCACGAGCTCACCATGCACCTCGGGTCTGACATTGCGGACCTGAAGCATCTTGTCCATGGAGCCAGGGTCGCACATGCGTTGCGCATGCGCAAACGTCGGCTGCGAAACTACGGGCGCCGGCCGCCCTTACGGCAGGTCGGTCAGGCCTTCCTGCGGAGCGTTGATCAGCACGCTCACGTTTCCCTCGGGCAACTGGCCGTCGCCCATCAGCTGATGCACGTACCCGCTCTGTTCGTACGTGTAGACATGACCGAGCGTCGTGCGGACCTTTCCGTCGATCACGAGCTGGTTGAAGGCCGCCGCCTGCTCGTCGTTGAACAGGTGCGAGCCCTGGTAGCGCTTCTGCTGCGTCCAGAGGTAGCGAACGTCGACCATCGTGTCGAAACCGCTCGTGCCGGCGCAGATCACGACCATGCCACCGCGGTCGGCTACGAAGATCGAGGTCGGAACCGTGTCCTGGCCCGGGTGGTCGAACACGATGCGCGGCGAGTCCTTCTCGCCCAGCACGTCCCAGATCGCTTTGCCGAACGACTTGGCACCGCCGAACCATTCCTTCCAATCGGCGCTGTCCCAGCTCGGCGGCACGCCCCAGTGCGAGAAGTCCTTGCGGTTGATGTAACCGGCCGCGCCGAGCTGTGTCGCGTACTCGCCCTTCTCGGTGCTGCTCACCACCGCCACGGCGCGGCCCCCTGCGTTCGCGACGAGCTGCACGGCGAGCGATCCGAGCCCGCCGCTCGCACCCCAGACGAGCACGACATCGCCCGGCTCAACGGTGTGCGGAGGCCACCCGAAGAGCATGCGGTAGGCGGTGGCGCCGGTGAGCGTCGGCGCGGCGGCCTCTTCCCACGTGAGGAAGTCGGCCTTCGGCAAGCACTGATGCGCCTGCACCTTGCAGAACTGGGCGAAAGATCCCCAGCAGGTGTCGTAGCCCCACACGCGGAAGCTGCCCGCGAGCCCCGGATCCTTGCCCGCCACCACCCACGGGTCGTCGAGGTTCCATTGGCCCGCATGCACCACGACGCGGTCGCCGACCTGCACGTTCGTGACCTCGTCGCCGACCGCGTACACCACTCCCGATGCGTCTGAGCCCACGATGTGGAAGTCGGTCGGCTCACCCCACCGCGCCTGGGTCTTCGTCACGTCGACCGGCACGCCGCGAGCCGCCCACACGTTGTTGAAGTTCACTCCGGCGGCCATGACCATGACGAGCGCGTCGTGGGGCCCGAGCTCGGGCACGTCGATCACCTCGTCCTGGATCGCCTTCTCAGGGTCGCCGTAGCGATCGGGACGCACGAGCTGCGCGTGCATCTGCGCCGGCGCCTCACCTATCGGAGGCATCTCGCCTAGCTCGTACAGATCCTTGCCCATGGGTCTCACCCTTCCAAGTTCCGCGTTCGGAGATCGGTCGACAGGTGCGCACATCGTACCGTCGGGCTCTCGGGTGCGACCCCGTTAGGCCTACCCGGCCGAGGGAAGCTCGGCGACCGGGCACACCGCCGCCCGCGGGCACCAGGAGCAGTACACGCCGGGGGTGAGCTCGGGCTCGCGCCCGTTCGAGAGCGCCGCGGCGGCGCGAGCGGCTTCGATCGCCCGGTCGGCGGCGTGTTGCAGGATCTCCTCGGTCACGTCCTCTGCCTGCCACGTGCCGCTCTCGAGGAACAGCGACGCCGCCCGGTATGGCGGCACGCCGAATCGCAGCGTCATGACGAGAGCGTAGAAGCGCATGTCCTCGGCGAACTCCGGGTAGGCCGAGCCTGTCTTCAGGTCGACCACGAGCCGCGTTGCCCGGTTCGGCTCGAGCCGATCCGGCACCCCGAGCACGAGGTCGATCTGCCCTGAGAGCACCAGGTCGCCGCCGAGCAGCTCGGCCCGCACCCGGAGCTCGCTGATCGGCGACAGCTCACGCCGCAACGGCTTCAACGGCGGGAACGACCCCTGGAACAGCGTCACGCGCCGCACGACTTCCATCAGGGAATCGTCTTGGTCCGATGGCGAGAGCTCGCGCCAGTACTCGGCGAACCGCTCCTCACGCTCGAGCACTCGCGCCACGGCCGTCTGGGCGATCTCATGGGGGTCCATGTCGTCGCGCGCACCGACCTCGACCTCGATGGCCTTGTGCAACAGCACCCCGTGCGCGCTGCGAGCGGAGTGAGCGAACGGAGGCGCTTCACCGGCGAGCACCGATCGGAACATCCCCTCGCACCGGCCATGCTGGTTGAGCTTCTCCTTGCCGAGCCACAGCGGCTCGGCAAGCTCGAGCTCACGGGCGGCCCCTTCGATGCGATCGCGCAGCCGTTGCGCGAGGTCGGCCGGGAACGTGGGCCGCTCACCCGTGCCGATCAGCCCGTCGAGGGTTCGCCGCTGGGGTTCGGTGAGCTGCACCTGGGCATGGTATGCAGAAGGACCGACATGGCAGAGACCCCCGATGAGATCCTGCGCGCGCTCGCCGACCCGGAGCGGCTGGCGATCGCCGGTGCGCTCGCGCTCGGGGACCGTTCCCCCTCCGAGCTGGCGGGCGCGATCGGCGTGCCGCTCGCGCGGGTCCGCAAGCATCTGAACCGGCTCACCGCCACCGGCGTCGTGCGCGTGAACGACGATCGGCACAGCTACCGGCTCGACCCTGAGACCCTGCGCTGGGCCGCGGAGCAGGTCGGGCCGTCGCGCGAGACTGGGCTCGCCCTCGGCGCCGCTAACGAAGTGGAGGAAGTCGTGCTGCGCACGTTTTTCCGCAACGGGCGTCTCATCGAGATCCCCGCCAAGGAGTCGAAGCGGCGCATCGTGCTCGAGCGCATCGCCTCGGAGTTCGAACCCGGCGAGCGGTACGACGAGAAGGAGGTCAACGTGATCGTCGGACGCTTCCACAACGACTACGCGGCGCTGCGGCGATATCTCGTCGACTCAGGCTTGCTCGATCGTGCAGGCGGCGTCTACTGGCGCGTCGGTGGCCGCGTCGATCTCTGAGGTCGACGCTTCAACGGGACCGCTGCTAGGGTTCCCGGGTGCCGTCGCCGGCACGATCCCATTCCTTCCCCGGTCGGTGACGCTTGGCGTACGAACTCGACCGGGGGCGAGACACGATCCTCACATCGGCGACACGTACCGCTCGAACGATCGTGGTCACGCTCGCGGTCTCACTCCTCGTGGCCCTGGCGCCCATCGCCTCGGCACGTCACGTGGCGGGACCGTGCGACTTCCATCGCGAAGTCGGTCAGACGGTGCGCGAACATTCCAGGGCACAGATCAGGTGCGCGGTCGCCCGCTGGACGGTGCCCGGCGGCGAGGCGGCCGCGCTATGCATCGCCAAACGTGAGAGCGGGCTGCTTCCGTGGGCAGAGTCGGGTGACGGGCTCAACAAGGGCCTGTTCCAGCAGCACGTCGACTACTGGCACGGCAACTACGACGCCTACGCGCAGCGCACGTGGCAGTTGCCGCGGCGCATCCTGAGCGGACGCACGAACGCGATCGTGTCGATCCGCATGGCGCACGACATCGGCTGGGGCCCCTGGGGCGGCCGCCGCTGCGGCTGAGGACGTTCTCGCCGCGCCCGCTCGCCCCGGAAGCCCGGGACTACACTCCGGTCATGGTGACCACGGACAACGACCTTCCCGGAACCAGCGCAGGCGGCGGCGAGCCCGACAGAACCGTCGAAGACCGCATCGAGGAGCTCCGCAAGCGTCGGAAGGCGGCCGCGACTCCCGGTGGACGCGACGCCGCGAAGAAGCAGCACGACAAAGGCAAGCTCACCGCACGTGAACGCCTCGACGTGCTCATGGACAAGGGATCGTTCGTCGAGACCGACCCGTTCGCGGTGCACCGCTCGCACGACTTCGGCATGGAGCGCAAGCGCCCGCCGGGCGACGGCATCATCACTGGTTACGGCACCGTCGACGGACGCAAGGTGTTCGTCGCGAGTCAGGACTTCACCGTCTTCGGAGGTTCCATGGGCGAGGTGCACGCCCAGAAGGTCACGAAGGTGATGGACCTCGCGATGTCGACCGGGGCGCCGTTCGTGGCGATCAACGACTCGGGCGGTGCGCGCATCCAGGAAGGCGCGGCATCGCTCGCCGGCTACGGCTACATCTTCGAGCGGAACGTCCGCGCGAGCGGCGTGATCCCGCAGATCAGCGTGATCATGGGCCCGTGCGCCGGCGGCGCCGTCTACTCCCCCGCGATCACCGACTTCACGTTCATGGTGCGCGAGACCTCGCACATGTTCATCACCGGCCCCGACGTGATCAAGACGGTGACGGGTGAGGACATCTCGATGGAAGCCCTCGGCGGCGCGATGACGCACGCCACCGAGTCCGGCGTCGCATCGTTCATCGGTGAGGACGACGAGGATGTGCTGAACCGCGTGCGCTACCTGTTGAGCTTCTTGCCCTCGAACAACTTGGAAGATCCGCCGGCCTACGCCGCGACCGACGACCCTCAACGCCACGCTGAGGCACTCACCCACATCGTGCCGGACCGGGCCAAGGAGCCCTACGACATGCACGAGGTGATCCGCTACATCGTCGACGACGGCGAGTTCCTCGAGGTGTTCCCCTTGTGGGCCATGAGCATCGTGATCGGCTTCGGTCGGCTCGACGGGCGAAGCGTCGGCGTGATCGCGAACCAGCCCAAGGTGCGAGGCGGCACGCTCGACATCGACGCCAGCGAGAAGGCGAGCCGGTTCGTGCGGTTCTGCGACGCGTTCAACATCCCTATCCTCACGCTGGTCGACGTGCCAGGGTTCCTGCCGGGCAAGGAGCAGGAGTACAACGGCATCATCCGCCACGGCGCGAAGCTGCTGTATGCCTTCGCCGAGGCGACCGTGCCCCGGATGACGGTGATCACACGGAAGGCGTACGGCGGCGCGTACCTCGTCATGAACTCGAAGCACCTGCGCAGCGACGTGTCGTTCGCGTGGCCGACCGCCGAGATCGCGGTCATGGGCGCCGAGGGCGCGGTGAACGTCGTGTTCCGCAAGGAGATCGAGAAGGCCGCCGACCCCAGCCAGAAGAAGGCTGAGCTGATCCGGGAGTATCGCGACAAGTTCTCGACGCCGTACGCGGCCGCCGAGCGCGGATTCATCGACGACGTGATCGAGCCGGCCGAGACGCGCACACGGTTGATCCAGGCGCTGCGCATGCTCTCGACGAAACGCGAGAGCGTGCCCGCCCGCAAGCACGGCAACATCCCGCTGTAGGGACCGTGTTCGAGATGATCATGATGTTCGCGATACAGGGGGTCCGTTGATGCCGATCCGCGACGAGGGCGAGCGCCGCATCGAGCTCCCCGACGACACCACGCCCGAGGAAGAGCGCGCGATCCTCATGGCCCTCGAGCGGTACTTCGTGGCCGAGAGTCCGAAACCTGCGCCCTGGGTGTTGCAGGGACGCATCGACGCGACGGGCCTCGGTGCGTTGCAGGCCAGGCGGTACGCGCGCGAGCCGTGGCACGGACAGCAGGGACCGTTCGCTCGCAAGGGTGTGCCCACGGTGCACGGTCGCAGCGACGTCCGATAGGGCTCCGCGTCGCGGGTGCAGGCGACTTGCGGCGCCGCCCGGTTCTAGTCTGAGCTGGACTACATGACGTCGGTGGCGTCGCCGTTCGCGCCACAGACGAGCATCACTACCCGCTCAGCCGTCGCGGGTACGTACACGCCTGATCGCACGGCCGCGAGCGCCGCGGCGCCGCCGGGCTCGGCGAACATGCGGAGCTCACGCCAAAGCGCCCGTTGCGCATCGAGGATCGCCTCGTCGGTCACCAGCACGACATCATCGATATATCCCGCACTCGCGACGCCGAACGCGATGTCACCGATCCTGCGAGCGCCGAGGGAATCCGCGGCGCGTCCCGACACGGGCACATCGACCGGCCCACCGTCCGCGAGGGCGGCGTGCAGGCACCGGGAGGTCGCAGGCTCGACCCCGATCACGCCCACATCGGTACCGGCGAACCACGAGGCGATACCGGCGATCAGTCCGCCACCGCCTACGGCGACGAGCAGCGTGCCGGCGTCGGCAACCTGCTCGGAGAGCTCGGCGCCGATCGTGCCTTGACCGGCTACCACCTCGGACTGGTCGAAAGGATGCATCCACACGGCGTCGGACTCGTCGCGGCGCGTCGCGGCCGCAGCCGCGGCGTCGTCGTAGTAGCCGTCGATCACACGGACCTCGGCGCCGGTCGCCCGGACCTTGTCGATCTTCGCGGCGGGCGACGTCGACGGCACGAAGATCTCGGCCCGGTGCCCCAGCGCGTGCGCGGCGTGGCCCACCGCGAGACCGAAGTTGCCGCCGCTCGCGGCCACCACGCCGGCCGACCCCACGTCTGCCGTGAGCATGCGGTTGAATGCCCCTCGCGGCTTGAACGAGCCGGTCACCTGCAAGAGCTCGAGCTTGAGGATGAGCGGCATCTCAGCCCCGAGTGATCCGGACACCATCTCGAGCACGGGTGTTCGTCGCACGTGGCCTGCGATGCGCGCCTGGGCCGCCTCGATGTCGCCCCGGCTCGGCACGGAAACCTCGCCGATCACGCCTCGCGCGCCTCGCGGAACAGCGCCCGCAGCTCTTGCTCGTCGGCCGACTCGACATCGATACCACGCTCGGCCGCCAGCTCGACGAAACGTTCGTACCGTTCGGAGAACGTGCGAACGGTGCGTCGCAAGGCGCTCTCGGCGTCGACCCCGAGCTTCCTCGCGAGGGCCACGGTAGCGAAGAGCACGTCGCCGACCTCTTCCTCTGCCTCGGCAACACCCACCGCGGCGGCGAGCTCGTCGACCTCCTCGCGAAGGGCCGCGAGCGCCGAGTCGACCGAACGCCATTCGAAGCCCCAGCCGGCTGCGCGCCGCTGCACCTTGGCAGCTCGCGCGAGTGAGGGCAAAGAGGCCGGGATGTCGTCGTCGACAGCGGCGCGCTCACCCGCTTCCGCGGCCTTGAGCTTCTCCCAGTTCACGAGCACCTCGTCGGCGCCGCTTACCTCGACCTCGCCGAACACGTGCGGATGGCGGTAGACGAGCTTCGCGACGAGCCCCTGGGCGACATCGTCGATGTCCCATCGGCCCTCATCGGCGGCCATCTGCGCATGGAAGACGACCTGCAGCAGCACATCGCCGAGCTCGTCGCGCATCGCATCGTCGTCACCGGCATCGATCGCCTCGAGCAGCTCGTGCGCCTCCTCGAGCAGGTGATGCGCGAGGGTTCGATGGGTCTGTTCCGCGTCCCAGGGGCACCCGCCCGGACCGCGCAGGCGCGCCATCACACTCACGAGATCGAGCAGGCGCGCTCCCTGCTGCGAGCTGGGCACCGGGCCTTCGGGAACGTGAGCGAGCGCGTCGCTCGCGCGCGAGGGCGTGCCGGTCACGGCGCGGGCGTGCCCTCGTCACCGTCGTTGGCTGTGCCGTCGCTGGGTCCGGCGTTCGCGCTCGGATCGGTGCTGTTCACCGCGACGACCGTGAGCGTCTCGGGGTCGAACCTTCCGTACTTCGGGTTCACCTCGACGCCCTCGGCCTCAGCCTGCTGGCGTACCCACGCGGTGAACAGGGCGCCTTGATCGCCCTGCAGCAGGCTCGCCTTCGCTTCGTCGAACGGCGTGACCTGCTCGGCGACGAGGTAGATCACGTGCCAGCCGAACTCGCTCTTCACGGGCTGGGAGATCTCGCCCGGTTGCAGTGCGACCGCAGCCTCGCCGAACTCGGGAACGTAGGTCGATGCCGCCGCCTCACCGAGGCTGCCGCCGTTGGCTCCCGAACCCGTGTCGGTGGAGACTCGCTTCGCGAGGTCTTCGAAAGTCTTGCGCGTGGCCTCGGGCGCCGTCACCTGCTGGTAGACATCCTGGGCCTCTGCCTCGGTGTCGACCAAGATGTGCAGGACCTCGATCGTCGTGAATCCTAGGATCTCGGCGTCGTAGATCTTGCGCAACTCTTCGTCGCCGAGCTCGTCTTCAGCGACGGCGCCCTGTACCGCCTGGAAGAGGAGCACCTCACCCGCGAAAGCCTCGAGGTCGGTCCTGGCAAGATCGAGCTTGCCGAGCTCCTCGTCGACCTTTTCCGCGGTGAGCTGCTGGTCGAGGTTGGCGATGATGGCGTCGACCTCAGAAGGCTCTGCCGAGATGTCATCGGCCGTCGCGTACGCCTCGACGAAGGTGCTCTGGATCATGTTGCCCAGGGTGAAGCGGTTGCAGACCGCTTCCTGCGTCTCGCCATCGGCAGGCGCGCCGCCGCACTGCTGCTGGCCGAGCGTTGCCAAGAACGTGAACAGCTTCGCCTGCTTCGCGAGCGCATCGTCGGTGATATCGGTCTCGCCGACGGTGGCGGCAGGCGCGGGTCCCGCGCCGAGGCCGGGGGCGTCGCCACAGGCGGCCAGCAGTGCCGCGGCGATCAAGGGCATAGCGATAAGGCGAAGCATGCGGGAGTCCACGAGCGACCAGTCTACGAGCTGTTACTCGGTAGCACCTTGTCGCCCGTTGCGGCTTCCAACAGCCAACGCTCCACGAACGCGACGAGATCCTTGCCGAAAACCCGCTCCGGCGCCAGGTTCAGGGTGCGCGACTCGCCCGCATAGCTCGCCCGGTACACCCGCTCCTCGAGATCGACCAGCAGTGCCTCGGCGATCGCGACAGGCTTCAGCCGCACCTGGTCACGGAAGGTCGAGATGTCCTCGACGCCGAGTGCCTTCGCCGTGACCCTGAGCGATGCGATAGCGAACAGCGTCTCGACCTCGTCGGGAAGCGCGCCGTAGCGATCGACGGTCTCGGCCCGGATCTGCTCGAGCTCTGCATGGTCGGGTGAGAGAGAGATGCGCCGATACAGCTCGAGGCGCAAGGCTTCCTGTGCGATCCACCCGGGGGGCACGAACGCCTTCACCGGTAGGTCGATGCGGAGCTCCTGTTCCTCGGGGATCTGCTCGCCTTTCATCTCGGCCATCGATTCCTGCAAGATGCGCGCGTACGCGTCGAACCCCACCGCGGCGATGTGACCGGTCTGCTCGGCGCCGAGCATGTTGCCGGCGCCCCGGATCTCGAGATCCTTCATCGCGATCTTGAAGCCCGACCCGAGCGCCTGGTGCGCGCTGATCGTGGCGAGCCGCTCCCGGGCCTCGTCGGTCATCTCACGTTGGGGCGCGAAGAAGAAGTAGGCGAACGCGCGCTCGGTCGACCGCCCGACCCGCCCCCGCAGCTGGTACATCTGCGCGAGCCCCAACAGGTCGGCTCGATCGACGACCAGGGTGTTCGCGTTCGGCACGTCGAGACCGCTCTCGATGATCACCGTGCAGACCAACACGTCGGCCTCGCGGTTCCAGAACCTCATCATCTGCTTCTCGAGGTCGGCCTCGTCCATCTGGCCGTGTGCGACGGTGATGCGAGCTTCAGGAAGCCGCTCGGTGAGCCACGCGGCCTGACGATCGATCGTCGCGACGCGGTTGTGCACCCAGAAGACCTGTCCCTCGCGCAGCAGCTCGCGCCGTACCGCGCCGAGCGCGAGACCTTCGTCGTAGCTGCCCACGTAGGTGAGCACGGGCTGTCGGTCCTCGGGCGGAGTGTCGATCGTGCTCATCTCGCGGATGCCGGTGAGCGCCATCTCGAGCGTTCGCGGGATCGGCGTCGCGGTCATCGTGAGCACGTCGACGCTCGCGCGGAACTGCTTCAGCCGTTCCTTGTGGGCAACCCCGAACCGCTGCTCCTCGTCGACCACGAGCAGGCCGAGGTCGCTGAATGCCATGTCCTTGCCGAGCAGCCGGTGGGTGCCGATCACCACGTCGACCTTGCCCGTCTTCACATCGTCGACGACCTGCTTCTGCTCGGCGGGACTCACGAACCGGCTCAGCATCTTCACCGTGACCGGGAACGGCGCGAACCGTTCGCTGAAGGTGATGAAATGCTGCTCGGCGAGCAGCGTCGTCGGCACGAGCACTGCGACCTGCTTGCCTTCCATGACGGCCTTGAACGCAGCACGGATCGCGATCTCGGTTTTGCCGAACCCGACGTCGCCGCAGATCAGCCGGTCCATGGGCTTGGGCAGCATCATGTCGGCCTTGACCTCGTCGATCGCCGAGATCTGGTCGGTCGTCTCCTCGTGCGGGAACGCATCCTCGAGCTCCTGCTGCCACGGGGTGTCGGGGCCGAACGCGTGGCCGGGGACCGACAAGCGCACCGTGTAGAGACGCACGAGCTCGCCGGCCATGTCGCGCACGGCCCGCTTGACCTTCGCGGTGGCGCGCGCCCAGTCGCTGCCGCCCATGCGGTGCAGGCGGGGCGCGTCGCCTCCCACGTACTTCGCGACCATGCCGACCTGGTCAGAAGGCACGAACAGCTTGTCGCTGGCGGCGTACTCGAGCACCAGGTAGTCGCGCTCGGCGCCGGCGAGCGCGCGGTGCGTGATGCCCGTGTACCGCCCGACGCCGTGGATGCGATGCACCGCGAAGTCGCCGGGCTCGAGCTCGTCGGCGATCGAACCGGTGCGTCGCCGGGTGAACCGAGGCGCGATGCGAGTGTGCCGGCGCGACCCGAAGAGGTCTTCCTCGGTGATCACCGCCAGGTTGCCCGCCGGGAACCGGAACCCATCGGCGAGCGGAGATTCCACGGGCTCGACAGCGACCCCGTCGAGGATCTCCCGAGCTCGCTCGAGCGAGCCGTGTCCCCGGCCGCTCAACACGACGCGATGGCCCGCATCGGCGAGCTCGGCCGCGCGGGTCGCGAGCTCGGCCGCGTTGCCCTGCGCGGAGCCCCACCCGGTGATACCGAGGTCGAGCCCCTCGGCGAACTCCGACAGGTGCACGCGCACGTGCGAGCCGAGCGCGTCGTCGAGATCATGGAACACGTGGGCCGCCGGCCACGCCGTGGCCTCGGCGAGCGCCTCCGCCTCGAGGTGGGCCGCCCTCGCACGATCCGAGGTGCGGTGGACATGAGTCAGCAACACCCACCCACCGTCGGGCAGCAGCTCGGCAGGGGTCGGCATGCGGTCGAACAGGAATGGCGCGAGCGTCTCGGCCCCCTCGACGAACAGCCCGTCGGCGAAGCGCTCGAGCTGGTCGGCGAAGCGCTCGGGCGCACTCGCAGCCACCGCGCGAGCTCGGTCGCGAAGCGCCTCGTCGGGGATCAGCTCACGCGTCGCCGGAACTTCGGCGAGCGCCACCCGCTCGGTCGAGAGCTGCGTCGAGGGCACGAACTCGCGGATCGACTCGATCTCGTCGCCCCAGTAATCCAGGCGCACAGGCCGCCGCGCCGTGCCCGCGAAGACATCGACCACCCCTCCTCGCACGGCGAACTCGCCACGGTGCTCGACCACGTCGGCGCGCGAGTAACCGAGGTCGACGAGCCGCTCGGCGAGCGAGTCGGGCGGCAGCTCGAGCCCGGCCACGAGCTGCAGCGCGGGCGTCAGGCCGATGGTCGGGATCAAGCCATGCATCGCGGCGAGCACGGGTGCGACGAGCACGAACGCACCCTTCGCCTCTCGAAGACCGGCGACCGCTCGCGCCCGCCGGGCCGCGATCTCGGGCGCGGGCGAGATGCCCTCGTACGGGAGCGCCTCCCACGCCGGCAGCAGTGCCACCCGCTCGGCCCCGAGGAACGCCTCGAGATCGGCCGCGAGCTCGTCGGCCTCTCGCGGACCGGGCGACACGGCGAGCACCGGAGCATCGAGAGCGGTCGCCAACCCAGCGACCACGAAGTCCTCGCCAGCCTCGACCCGGGCCACGATCGGACGGGCGCGCTCGAGCAGCAGCCGCTCGAACGGCTCCGACCGCACCAGCACGTCGAGCGTCTCGCCGAGTCCCACCGATCACCCCCCTGACGGATCCTCTTTCACGGTTCCTTGGGGCCGATCCTCGGCCGGACACCGCGAACGGACCTCGCCGCAGCGCGGCAGGTCTCATGGGAGCATTCTAGCGAGGTCTCCTGTCGAGATGGGAACTGCTCGTTCAGACCACGCGGAGACGACCAGCGACCGGTCCCTTCACGTCGGTTCGAGCGGCGGCGCCCTCGTGCACGATGGCGTCGGGCGTACGCACCGAGAGCCAGCGGCCGAACTCCTCGAGCGGCATCGGACGGGAGATGTAGTAACCCTGCGCTTCGTGGCACCCGAAATCGGCGAGGCGGTCGAACGTCTCTCGGTCCTCAACGCCCTCGGCGACGACCCGCAGGCCGAGGTTCTTGCCCAGGTCGACCGTCGCCCTCACGATCATGAAGTCGTCGCCGTCGCTGTGCATGTTCATCACGAACGAACGGTCGATCTTGATCTCGTCGATCGGCAACTGCTTCAGGTAGCTGAGCGACGAGTAGCCGGTCCCGAAGTCGTCGATCGAGAGTGAGATGCCGGCCTGCGAGAGCCCGTTGAGCACGAAGTTCGACCGGCCCGAATCCGACATGAGGAAGCTCTCCGTGAGCTCCATGCGCAGGAACGACGCCGGCATCTCGAACCGTTCCAACAGACCCGCAACTTCATCGGGAAGGTTGCGGTCGAGCAGGCTGCGCGGTGACAGGTTGATCGCGATCGGGATCGCCATGCCTTCGTCGGCCCACACGCGCCACTGGCGCATCACGTGTTCCATCACATAGCTCGTGAGCGGACCGAGCAACACCGTCTTCTCCACGAGCGGGATGAACTCATCGGGCGCCACGACCCCTCGCTCGGGGTGGTTCCACCGGATAAGCGCTTCGGCGCCGGCCACACGGCCGTCGTTCAGGCGAACCTTGGGTTGGAAGTACATCTCGAACTCTTCGCGCTCGAGCCCGGGCCGCACCTGGCTCACGAGGGTCAGCCGGGCGGGGCTGTGCTTGTCCATCTCTGGCGCGTACACCTCGTAGCCGCCGCCGGCTGCCTTGGCCGAGTACATGGCCACATCTGCGCGCCGCAGCAGCGACTCGGCGTTCTGGCCATGCGTCGGGAAGATCGCGATACCCAGGCTTCCCGCGACATCGAGCGCGAGTCCTTCGACCGACACCGGCACCCCGAGCTCCTCGAGCAACCGTTCCGCGATCGAGAAGGCGACCTCGTCGTCGGGAAGCTCGGGCAACAACACGCCGAACTCGTCCCCGCCCAGGCGCGCCATCATGTCGTCGTCGCGGAGCACGGTGGACAGCCGGGGTCCGATCTCCTTCAACAGCTGATCGCCGAAGTGGTGACCCAGGGTGTCGTTGACCTCCTTGAAGTGGTCGAGGTCCATGAGCATCACGGCGATGCGACCGCCGCGCTCGCGGGCGGCTTCGATCGCATCGGTCAGCCGCGTCTGGAAAAACACCCGGTTGGGCAAGCCGGTCAGCGAGTCGTGCAAGGCTTGGTGCTCGTTCTCGGCCTGTTTGACCGCGAGCTCGTTCGTCGCTTCCTGCAGCGAGTGCGTCCGGGTGAACATCTGTCTCGCGAACGCCAGCGGGGCGAGGAACACGAAGATCGAAAGTATGCCGATCTTGTTGAACGTGGTGGCCACGAGCACGCTGAACAACGCCAGGCCCATGTAGCTCAACACGAACTCCCCGAACAGACCGGAGTGGATATCGCGCAAGGTCTGTTTGGGCCGAACGCCGATGTGCAGGTAGTTGTAGACGGCCACGAACGAAATGTTGACGGCGTACCCGGTGACCGCGGCGAGCATGACCGCCAAGCCCAGCCGCCACCAATCGTCCTCGAGAGTGGCGAGATGCTTGAAGATCGCGCTCTCACACAGGACCGCCGCGGCGATCTGGGCCCTGATCCACAGCGCCTTCGAGATCGGCAGCTCGCGACGCAGCTCGTCGTGATCGGCCGAACCGGCGAAGGCGATGAGGGCGGCGACCGGTGTCGGATACAACAGCGCCACCGAAAGCTCGAGCGGAAAGCTCAGGCTGAACGCGACCGCCGACACCGAGGTCGGAACGGGCAGCAGGTCGACGGCCGCGATCGCAACGATCCAGACGAGGATCTCTCGGTCGCCGAACTGGCCCGGGCTCGCGTAGATCGAGTGCCCGAAGTAGACGAGCATCGGCAGCACGAGCGCGAGCTCGAACACTCGCAACCCGATCGAGCGGCCGCGGCGGCGGATCGCGCGGCGTTCCTCAGCCCCCGGCATGCTGCAGCGCTTCCGCATCGTCGGCGGGGCCCCGCTCGGCGTCTTCATCCTCTCGGCGAGCCGGGGTCCTCATGCCCGCGACGATCACGACGCCCACACCCCCGTAGGTGAAGATGTCGCCGACGCTGATGGCTTGGCCCACCGGCTGCGGCAGGGCGATCACGTCACCCAGGAACAACACGAGGTCATCGTCCGATGCCAGGTGGTGCTTCGGCCACGGGTTGTTGATCAAGTCGTCGAGGGTGTCGGCCTGTCCCGATGCCATGAGGGCCTGCCTCGCCACGGGCATGCCCTGGTTGAGACCGATCACCAGAAAGTTCATGGCGACGCCCGCCAGGATGATCCAGAACCCCACGATGTGCAGGTTCTTGATCGCGAACACGGTCAGCAACACGAAAGAGACGTACAAGCACGTGAGCGGGATCAGCGTGCCCGGACCGTAGACCCACTGCAACGCGAAGCCGGTCATGGCGAGACCCGTCCACCGCAGACGCACGGCGCTCAGGTTCCGCATGTGCCCGCCGAGCACGACGCCCGCCAGGACCGCCAGGGACAGCGACACGAACATGAGCTTCATAAGGTTCCTATCGGAATCGAGCGGGTCGACTTGAAGCCGTTGGCCTGCTGTCTCGCAAGAACTTCCGCATCGTTCCCGGACGCGACGAAGCCCCCGGGGCGACCAGCGAGCTGGCCGGGCCGGGGGCCTCGTCGATCGAACGTGTGAGCTCAGTTGCCGGGCTTGAAGCCCGCGCCCACCGACATCGCGAACAGAGCCAAGGCTCCGAGCGAGTACATCACCTTCCGAAGTCGCATCATCGCGTTCTCTCCTTCCTGGTCAGTGCCTGGTTGGGTCGACCGGCTTACTTCCCGCCGGTCGGCTTGTACCGGGCACCGGCTGCGAGCAGCAGTGTGGCAAGCGTGGCACCCGTGTAGAGCAGGTACTTGAGGGTCCTCACCATGTCTCGCATCCGTCACCTCCTTCTCTCTCGTTTGACAGTGGAAGCATCGTCCCAACCGGGGGTCGGGCACATCGGGCTGCGGTAGGGAATGTCGGTGATGACCGTGCGAGGACACAGGTCCAAAGAACGACCCCCCCGATACCCAGGGCCGAGTACGCCCTACGGCTGAGATCGAACGTCTCGGGCGTACCTCACCGGAACGCCCTACAGGCGTCGGTCACGCAGGGTTCCCGTATGGCCGACCCGCGATGTCAGCCCGGGGGGGCTTGCCGGTTGAACCGGTCCTGCGTCGTGGTGAGCCCGTCGGTGACGAGACTGCCGACCGCGTCGGCCGCTCGATCGACCCAGATCGCGATGTCTACCTCGAGCTTCTTGCCGATCGGTTGCAGCACGAAGTCTGCCGGATCCTGACGCCCTGGAGGACGCCCGATGCCGATGCGAACGTGCAAGAACTGTCTCGCGCGCAGGGCTTGCTGCAGCGACTTCACGCCGTTGTGTGAGCTGCCTCCTCCGAGCTTCACTCGAAGCTCGCCTGCCGCGATGTCGAGCTCGTCGTATACGGCGATCAGATGATCAGTCTCGACGTCGTGCTTCTTCGCGAGGCTCGCGTACGAGGGCCCCGACTCGTTCATGAACCGGGTGCTCGAGGCGAGCAGCACCCGCTCGCCTGCTTCACGGGTCTCGGCGACCTCGACCGGCAAGAACCGAGCCTTCTTGAATCGTTCGCCGGCGCGGCGCGCCAGCTCCCCGGCGACCAGGCGGCCGACGTTGTGGCGGGTGTTCGCGTAGCGGTCGCCGGGGTTGCCGAGACCGGCGACGAGCCAGGTCATGAGGGCTCGGCGTATGCGGCGGCGCGGGGCTAGCCCTCGCCGCCCTCCTCGGCGCCGGACCGGGACTCGCCGTCGCCGGCGCCGCCCTCGCCTTGGCCCTCGCCCTCTGCGCCTTCGCCCTCGCCCTCGCCCTCGCCCTCTTCTGCAGCCTCGTCCTCGGCCGGGACCTCGACACCTTCCTCGCCGGGAACCGACAGGTCGGCCTCGACGCGGAGTGCTGCCGGGGTAACGACCGACAGCACGGCGTCCTCGAGCGTGGTGAGGATCGTGACGCCCTTGGGCGGCGCCAAGTCGCTCACGTGCAGCATGTCGCCGAGCTCCATGTGGGCGATGTCGACGACGATCTCGTCGGGCACGTCCTGGGGCAGGCACTCGATCTGGATCTCGCGCAGGTGGTGCTCGACCACGCCGCCTTCCTTGACGCCGGCCGCCTCTCCGGTCTCGTGCACCGGCACGTTCACGGTGATCGTCTCGGTGCGGCTGACCGCCAAGAAGTCGACGTGCACGAATCGCGAATGGATGTGATCGCGCTGGATCTCACGTGGGATCGCCAAGTGCTCCTCGCCATCGACCATGAGTTCGACAAGCACGTTCGAACCCGCGCTTCCGTGCAGCAGCTGGGTCAGCTCCCGCGCCTCGACCGTGAGCGGTGTCGTGTCGAGGCCCTGGCCGTAGAGCACCGCCGGGATCTTGCCGGCGGCGCGGAGCTTGCGGGCGACACCCTTGCCGGCGTCGGAACGTCGTATGGCGGTGAGCTTGGTTTCCATGGCGAAGTAGGGGCCCTTCGAAGTCGTGGGGAGGTGGTTGCGGAACTTCGCGATGGTACCGGAAACCGCAGGTCGACGGCATCGTTGGCCGGTTTCGGACCTCGCGAGCGATACCTTCGGGCGAGCCCGTGCGTCTATGCGGGTGAGATGACCGAAAGGACCGGAGTGGGCCTCGAGGAACCGGCATTCACGGCCGGCGAAGTGATCGAGGGGGGCATCGAGGAGCTGTACGCGCGCCACATCGGCGCAGGCGTGCGTCTCGCCTATCTCCTGACCGCCGATCGCGTGTACGCCGAAGATCTCGCGCAGGAGGCATTCGTGCGATGTGTCGGGCGGTTCCGACACCTGCGCCAGCCCGATGCGTTCGAGTCGTACTTCCGAAGGGCGATCGTGAACCTGCATACGTCGGGTCTACGGCGCCGCCGGTTGGAGCGGGCGTGGCTCGCGCGTGAGGGCGCTGCGAGCGCTTCGCGCGTGTCGTCGCAGCCCGACGTGGGAACGCGTCAGGACCTGTGGCAAGCGCTCGGCATGCTTCCGGCACGCCAACGAGCAGCACTGGTGCTGCGGTACTACGAGGATCTGTCCGAGCGCGACACTGCCGAGGTGCTCGGGTGCTCGGTCGCCGCCGTGAAGTCGTTGGTCGCGAGGGGCAGCGAGACGCTCCGCGAGCTGATCAGAGGTGAGGAAGAGTGAACGAGATCGAACGCGATCTGCGAGACATCCTGGAACGCAAGGCCGGATCGGTCGGTGGGGTCGCCCCGCGCCTGCCGGAGGCGGTGCGCAAACGTGGACGCAGGCGCCAGGCGGGGACCACGGCGATCGGCGCGTTCACCGTGGCCGCGGTGGCGCTGGTGTCATTCGCCGGGTTGCGATCGATCGACCTCGGTGACGCTGACGGTGGCGTCCCCGCTGACGACCCCTGGGCGGGCTACGAGGTGTTCGAACGCACCGCGACCATCGAGAACTTCACGATCGCGAGCCCGAGCGACTGGTACCTGGTGAACCAGTGGCCGCTTGGCGCCTACGCGTCGGCGGGGTCGAAGTCGGCGGTCGCGAGCCGCGAATGCGATCTCACAATCCCGCCTGACGGCGGCGAACCTCGGGGGGACTGCAGCGACCCGTCTCCGGTAGCCATTCCCTCGGTCGACGTCGCGCCTCTCCCGATGTTCATGCTTTCGAGCGATGAGCTCGGTCTGGGCGCCTCGCCGTGCACAACGGGTGATCTCGTGCCAACGGGGGATGATGCCGTGTTGGAGGTCGCGATCGATCCTGCGGTGATCGATGCCCGGGAAGCGGGTGTACCAACGTCGAAGTCCCCCCTGTGGCCGGTGACATTCGACGAGAGCGCGACAGAAGCAGGGAGCTGTGGCGTGGGCTACTATGTCCACTTCGAGATCGGAGCCTACCCCTACCTCGCGTTCGCATCGTTCGGCCCCGACGCGACCGACGAAGATCGCCGCGTCCTGTTCGACGCGTTCTCCTCCATGAAGGTGACCGAGTGGGCAGGAACAGCACCGTCATCCCGCACACCCGGCTACGTGATCGCCGGAGGTGAGAGTGCCGCCGGGCCGTGGCGCCTCGAGCTCCGAGAACAGACCAACGCCGAATTCATCACCAACGTGCAACTCGACCTCGTGGCGGCCGAGGGGCGCGGCGTGCAGGCTGGCGGTCCCTTCGTCGTCTACGAAGAACAACCGATCGAGCAAGCGGGTGGCGATCCGACGTTCGGCGCCGTCTCCAAGGAGGCAGACAGGGTGGAGCTGCGGTCGGAGGGCGGACCTCCTCCGGTAGGCGCACGCATCGTGCCACTTCCGCCCAGCATGCCCTTCGACTTCGACCTGTTCTTCGGTTCCTACGACGCAGACACTCCCGCAACCGCGATCGCCCTCGACGCGAACGGCCAGCCACTGACGACGACTTCGATCCTCGATGAGGTCACGCACCTCCCCTCAAACGCACGATGGGCGCCCCCCGTCTCGATGGAGAACGAAGAGGTCGTCATGCCGATCACGTTCCCCGATGGAGCCACGGCAGAACTCGTCTACCCCGCCGACCTGGCGCTCGAGGAGCTGAACTTCTATCCCGACACATACGGGGTCCTCGACGGGAAGTCGAGCTCGTGCGGATGGCCCGTCCACGCCTCTCGATACGATCCTCGAGGCGGTTGGGTCAGAGGCGAGGAGCCGCTCGACCGCTACGTGGCGACTAGCAATCGTGTCGTGGAACTCTGGGAAGGTACTCGTGGCAGCGAGCCGTACAACTACCTCTTGTCCCGATCCGGCTCGTGGAACGTGATCGTTCCCTGTGACTCCGTGACGACGATCGCCGGAGACACGTTGACGTGGGCAGAGCTCGTGACAACATTCGAGTCGCCGGACGGTCTCCTCGTCCTCGAGGACGCTCCTCCTCTGGACATGCATCTCGGTCATGAGGGCGCCACCGTTCGGATCTCGGGCGCCGATGTCGTGGTGGACCTGTCCTCAGGGCGTTCGGGATGCGAAAGGAGCGAACCGGACCTCGGTGCGGGTGACGGGGTCGTCCAATGGTGCATCGAGCCGACGGGAGGCGTGTACGTCTATGCAAACGCCTTCAAACCCGCACAGGAATCGTTCCTCGAGCGCCTCGTCGCCGATCTCCGGATCCGCGCCTATCGACCAGTGGACGGCTAGTCCAGCACAGACTAGACCTGGTTGGCGCCGCCGAAGATCTCGCTGACGCTCGCGTCTTCGAACACGGCCCGCAGGCCGCTCGCGATCAGCGGAGCGATCGACAGGACCTTGAGCTTGTCGAACTGGCGTTCCTCGGGGATCGGCAATGTGTTCGTGACGACGACCTGCTCGATCGGAGCCTCTTCCAGAAGCTGGCGAGCCTTGCCGCTGAAGATGCCGTGCGTCGCGCCGACGTAGATCGGGCCGGCGCCCATCTCCGCAAGCACGTGCACCCCCGCTGAGATCGTCGACGCGGTGTCGATCATGTCGTCGACGATCACGCAGGGGCGGCCTGCCACCTCGCCGACGACCGCCATCTCCTCGATCTTGTGCGCCTCGTGCCGGCTCCGCCGCTTGTAGAGGAACGCCAGGTCGGCATGCAGATACTCGCGCAGCTTCTCCGACGTCTTGATGCGACCGGCGTCTGGCGCGACCACGACGAGATCGTCGCCGTGCAGTCCGAGCTGGTCGGAGAAGTGGTTCGACAAGATCGGCAATGCGGTGAGGTGGTCGAACGGTGAGTCGAAGTAGCCCTGGATCTGTCCTGAGTGCAGATCGACGCTGATCACGCGATCGGCGCCGGCCGTGGAAAGCAGGTCGGCCACGAGCTTCGCGCTGATCGGCTCGCGTGATAGCGCCTTGTGGTCCTGCCGCGAGTAGCCGTAGTAGGGGATCACCGCGGTGATGCGCTTGGCCGACGCGCGCTTCATGGCGTCGATCATGAGCAGCTGTTCCATGATCGCCTCGTTCACCGGCTCGTAGTGGGTCTGCACCACGAACACGTCGGCGCCGCGCACGCTTTCCTTGGCACGGAAGTAGATCTCGCCCGAGGCGAATCGCCTGAGCTCCGACTCGCTCACCGGGATGCTCAGGCAGTCGGCGATCTCGTGCCCGAGCGCCGGATGGATGGTGCCGGTGAACAGCATCATCCGCTTCTTGGTGATGATCTCCACGCGCCGCCCCCTAGGTCTTCCTCGGTCGCCGTCGCCGGCGATGCTCGGCGTCCTTTCGTTCCCGGTACCCCTCGACCGTGCGCTGCTCGGTCCGCTCGACCGCGAGCGCGCCGTCGGGGACGCTCTTCGTGATGACCGACCCGGCGGCGGTGTTGGCATCGCGACCGACCTCGACCGGCGCCACGAGCATCGTATCCGAACCGATCCGGGCCCCAGGACCCACCTTCGTCGTGTGCTTCGAGTAGCCGTCGTAGTTGACGGTCACGGTGCCGGCGCCGATGTTGGCGCCGTCACCGATCTCGGCGTTGCCGAGGTAGGTGAGGTGCTTGGCCTTCGCGCCTCGGCCGAGCGTCGAAGCCTTCACCTCGACGTAGTTGCCGACCACCGCCCCATCGTCGAGCACCGCGCCCTCGCGCAGCCGGGCGAACGGTCCGACCTCGCAGCCGCGGCCGACCCTCGCGCCTTCGAGCACCGAGAACCGCACGACCGAGCCGTCGCCTATGACCGCGTCGGACATCGCGACCGACGGACCGATGCCGCACGCCCGCCCGATACGCGAGCCCCGCTCGAGGAACGTGTTCGGGAAGATGACCGAGTCGGCGCCGATCTCGACGTCGACGTCGATGTATGTGGCGCCGGGGTCCACGAGCGTGACGCCGTTGGACATGTGCCGGGCGTTGACGCGTTCGCGCACCAAGCGCTCGAGACCCGCGAGGCCGGCACGAGAGTTCACGCCCATGACCCCTCCGGTGTCGGCGAGCACCGCGTTCACGCGTCCGCCGCGTTCCCGCAGGATCGGATAGACGCGGTTCAGGTAGCGCTCACGCTGTTTCGTGCGATCGTCGACGTGTGGCAGCGCTTCGAACAGTGCTCGCCGCGAGAAGACGATCCAGTTCGTGCCCACCTCGCGGATGCCCTCGGCGCCGGGAGTGTCGCGATCCTCGTCGATCTCGACGAATCGGCCGCGCGCGTCGCGGATGACCCGTCCGTACGATCCAGGGTCGTCGAGCACCGTGGAAAGTAGCGTGGCGACGGCGCTCGATCGCCGGTACGAGCGCACGAGGGCAGCCACGTCGTCGGGCGTGACAGGGTCGAAGTCGCCGTTGGCCACGAGCACATCATCGGAGCGGCCGATCGCGCGCTTCGAGATCTCGACGGCCTCTGCGGTGCCGCGAGGCTTCGGCTGCTCGACGAAGACCGGTTTAGGTGTGAGCCGCCACGAGGCGACTTCCGCGCGTACGTCGTCGGCACCGGCCGCGACCACGACGATCACCTTGGCGGGTTTCGCGGCGAGTCCCGCCTGCACAACGTGCCACAACACCGCACGGCCACAGATGGGGTGCAGCACTTTGGGAGTGACGGACTTCAGCCGCTTGCCCTTGCCCGCGGCGAGCACCACCAGGGCCAGGGAGCGAGGGGTCCGTTTCGTGGTCTCGGCCAACCGTCGTCGTCCAAGGGTCGTAGGGTCGAGGGCCATCGTCGCAGGAAGCCCATCGTCCCACATCGAGAGCGGCGGTGACGCACCAGCGGCTGTTGCGCCGGAACGTCAATGTCGTTACGGCTAGTGCCGATAGGTTCGTGATGGCGACGGTCGCCGCGGGGGCCTGATCTGGCCGGTACCTCTAGCTTCCGGTGATGTCCCGAGCTGCTTCCGTTTCAGGGTGCTCGAACGCCCACGCCATGCGATCGACCTCCGTCCGAGGTACGTCGTACGCGGCGGAGGCGTCTCTCCATCGTCGTGTCGCGGTGAGCACCTCCCCCAGCACACGGGCAGCGGCTCGCTCTTTCAGACGAAAGAGGGGCGCAACCGACATGAGGATCCGCACGCTCGCCGCCGTCTCCGAGCCATCTATGGCGGTGCGCAGGTGCTTCGACCCTGGCTGGGGATCGGGGTTGAGGTCGAACGCGGGCGATAGGCTCCATGCAGTTCCGCCCGCTTGAAGGAAGCCATGGTTGCGAAGGTGATCGTCGGTGTTCGAGATGAGGATGCTGAAGGCGACCCGCCTCCATAACTCGTGCAGATCGTCCGTGGCCTGCGGCGACCGTTGCTCGACCGCCGACGCGATGTCGAGGTAACTCCCCTGTTCACCGTCACTGGCCTCGAGCATCGTCATCGCGCTGATGTAGCCGATGCGACGGTCACCCTCCCGATCGAAGCGGTCGACAACCAACACGTTCCGGTCGGCTACACGGATCACATCCGACCGAGGAACGCGGATACCCGCTTGCCTAGCGAGATCAAGTGCCACGCCCTCCCACGCCGCCATGTCCCACTCGTCGTACTTGGAGCTCGGGAACTTCGCGATGGCTACGCGGCCGGCGTTGTCGATCACGTGGGCCTTCGGTCGCGCCCCGCCCAGCGAGCTTCCCCCATGAAGGAGGTCTCGAAGCTCTTCCTCTGATTCCTCATCCGTCTCAAGGTGGTCAGCGGCATGAAGCAGCCTCGCAAGGCCGGTCACGTGCGGAACACCGGAGTCGTCACCCGCAAGGAACGCGCCGGTATCCGGATCGCGAAATCGGAGCGCGCCCTGACGGAGGTCATCTCGAACACCCAACAGGAAATCGACCTCCCCGAGCGAGCGAGCCGTTCGTCCCTCGGCGACGGCACGGCGTCCTTCCTCCTTTCTGATCAGAGCCCGCCCCCATCGGTCGGGAGCCGCGTCAGCGAAGGCACGGAACATGGAGAGCCCGACGGGCGTCTGCAGCCCCCCTTGCACCAGCGGCAACGATGGGTCGAGTGCGTAAGCGTCCTGGCGCGCCAGATACGAGGTCTCGTACGAGAACGACGCCGACTCACGACCTCCTGACCGGTGGGAGAACAAGCGACCGGCGAAGACGTTCTCGTGGCCGATCGAGACGACTACGTCGATCGCTCTCTCAGCCATCTGAGGGCCTTGGTGGCCTGACACGCGCTGGCAGCCTCTCCTCGGTCCGGAGGCGTCCGACATCAGTGGAATAAGGATCCAGCGCGGCGGCGAGCATGTCCAGCACACCGATGGCACGAGCCACCCGGAGCGTGTTCTCAAGACTGGTTGAGCCCTCTCCATGCTCCAGGCTGCGGAGGGTCTTCACGTCAACCCCCGCACGATCTGCGACTTGGGCAGCAGTGAGCCGCTGCAGCTTGCGCCATGTGACGATGTCGTCGCCAAGCTCACGGAGGGCGCGCTGCACCGGGATCGGCGTGGGCCAGTTCTCGTTTTTCGCCATAACAGGGAGCATGTTACCGCTTAGGGACTGTAGGAGCCAGTATCTTCCCTCTTATATTGGTTCCGGGGGGAGGAATCGAACCTCCATTCCAGGCTCCAAAGGCCCGTGTCTTGCCGTTAGACGACCCCGGATCGCGGTCGGGCACGACCCCGCTCACCGTCGATTATCCCGCGTCGGCCGAGGATGGGGCCCGCAGCCGCCAGACGACCTCTCCGTCGACCACGTCATCCGTCGGCGTGAAGCCGGCATTGCGCGCGACGCCCGCCGACGCCCCGTGTTCCGGATGGACGTGCGCGTCGATGCGTGATGCGCCCTGCTCCGCCAGCCAACTGACCATTGCCCGGGCAGCCTCGGAGGCGAAGCCCCGCCTCTGATATGCCGAGCCGACCGTCCAGGCCACGACCGCATGCAGCCCGTCGCGGCCCTGTTCGACGGTGGCTTGCGTGGCGCCGAGGACCCGGCCGTCGTCGGCCGCGCGTACGACCCAGTTCAGCCAGGCTTCCCTGCCGTCGACCGAGCGCTCGGCCGCCCAAACCTCGAGCCGTGACCGGAGCTCGTCGATCGTGTCGGGAACGCCGCCCGTGAACGCATGCAGCGATGCATCGTCCAACACAGGGAACAGCGCGCCGATATCGTCGGGTTGCATCGGTCGCAGCCGCACCCGATCGGTGTCGATGTCGTCGGCGCGCGGAAGTCCGTCGAGCAGGTCGATCACGTCGAGCCGGACTGCGCCCGGACGGGTGGACCGCTCACGACGATCGAGCCGGGCACGGCGGAGGCGAGCGAGTCGGCATGACCGATGTGTCTCGCCAGCGCAGCGACCGTCGGGCCGCTTCCGCTCACGATCGCTCCGAGCGCACCGGCGTCGGCGAGCTCGTCGATGGCCTTGCCCACGTCGGGGTAGTGGGCGACAACCCCCGGCTGCAGGTCGTTGAAGATCGCGTCGCCCAGCAGATCGACGTCGCCCGTCTCGAGGGCCGCGATCAGCACGCCTGGGTCCGGCCCGGTGACCGGCGCATCGATCCACCACCCGTATGCGTCGGCGGCTGACACGCCGAACGCGAATGGCTTCAGCACCCACCAGGTGTTCGCGGTGTGCACGGGGATGACGCGTTCACCGCGCCCCGACACGAGCACCGGCTCACCGGCAAGCATGGCCGGTACGTCTGATCCGAGTTGTGTCGCGAGGTCGCGGAGCGCCTGCTCGTCGAGACCGCAGCCCCAGAGCTCGTCGAGTGCCAGCAGTGTCGCGGCGGCATCCGCGCTCCCACCGCCGAGGCCGGCCGCGACGGAGATACGCTTGTCGACGCGCAGCGCGACGCCCGATGAGTCTGCGCCGAGGCCGGCCCGCTCGGCCAGCGCGAGCGCCGCCCGGCCGGCGAGGTTGTCGCGGAGCTCGGTCGACACCAGCCGCGTCAACTCGGACTCGCCCTCGACCTGTAAGGAGATGCCGCTCGCACCCGCAGTGGCGCCGGTGTCTACACCCGCGCCCGCACCGGCAGTGGCTCCGGTCGCGGTCACAACGTCGTGCAGCGAGATCGGCAACACCACGCTTTCGATGTCGTGGAAGCCGTCGTCGCGGAGCCCGAGCACGCGCAGGAATACATTGATCTTCGCGTGGGCCCGGCGCGTGACGACTCGAAGCGCCGGCTCGCTCATCGCATGGCCCTCACGGAACCGGCACCCGCTCGGCGATCGCAGCGAACGTCGCGAGGTCGAGCTCCTCGGGCCGGGCGTTGGTTGCCACGCCGACCCCAGTGAGCACCTCATCGGCTTCGTCTGCGCCGAGCCCCAGCCGGCGCAGCGCATTCCGCATCGTCTTTCGGCGCTCGGCGAACGCGCCGTCGACCACGCGCCAGAGCGATCGCTGGTCGACCTCGACCGGGGCCGATGCGTGCCGGTCGAGGCGCACGACGACCGAATCGACCTTGGGCCGGGGCCAGAACACCGTGGCCGGCACGCGGCGTACGACCGTGGCCGCGGCGCCGTACGCGACCCGCAAGCTCACGGCGCCGAACTGCTCGTCGCCGGGCACGGCGACGAGGCGCTCTCCGACCTCGCGCTGCACCATCACGACCCATCGATCGATCGCCGGCACTCCGGCGAGCGTGTCGAGCACGAGCGGCACGGCGATGTTGTACGGAAGGTTCGCGCAGAGCGTCCATGGGCGTCGATCGCGAGCATCCGCTTCACCGTCGCCCAGCTCGGCCGCCCAGTCGAGTTTCATCGCGTCGGCGTGCAGCACGCGGACCGAACCCAGATCGGCGCTGACCTCCTCGAGCGCGCGCACGAGGCCCCGGTCGAGCTCCACCGCGAGCACGTCTGCGCCGGCAGCGGCGAGCGCGACGGTGAGCGACCCGAGGCCGGCTCCGATCTCGACCACACGGTCGCCGGCGTCGACGCCCGCGTCTGTCACGATCGCCCGAGCGAGGTTGGGGTCGATCAGGAAGTGCTGACCGAGCGCCTTGGTCGGGCTGATGTCGTGACGGGCGGCGAGATCGCGGATCGTGCCGGCGCCGAGGCCGATCTCACCAGGCGATGTTGACGTCGAGGACGCCCGCCCCGAGCGGCTGGAGGATCGCGAACGCCTCGGGAGAGAGGTCGATGATCCTTCCGGTGCCGAACGGTCCCCGGTCATTGATCGTGACGGTAACGGAACGGCCGGTCTCGTTGTCGGTCACCGTGACGAGCGTGCCGAACGGAAGCGTCGGGTGCGCCGCTGTCAGGCCGGCCCACGGAGGGTCGTACCAGGTCGCGAGCCCGGCTTGCGTGTCGGCGACGGCACCCGGGACGTCGGTCGTTCCGCCGTACATCGACTGCGGGGGCGACAGCCGCTGCTCGGTGACCGGCTCGCGCTCGATCCAGCGACCGATCAGCTGCCGTGAGTCGATCTCGCCGTTGACCGATGTCACGAGGAACGTGCCGATGCCGCGACCGTCCCGTCCTTCCCGAAGCACCTTCACCGGCATGCCGGGTGTCATACGCGGCGTGTACTCGGTGTGCACGTCGAACGCGATCCTGATCGCTTCCATCTTCGTCACGACGCGCACCTCGTCGAAAGACACGGTCGTGCCGGCGTGAAGGGGGGTCTCGGGTGATGGCCGTACGCGGTCGTCAGCGTCGGGTTGGATCCCCATGGCCGAGAGGAGTTCCCCGGTCGTGTCCGCGTTGGTCAGCACGTCGCGCACCTTCCCCAGCACGACGGTCTGCACGGACACGATCGGGGACGTTCCGGCGCTCGAGGCGGAGAAGTCGCTCTCCACGAGCTGGTCCGTCGGTTCGACGGAAGCCAGGCCCGTCCCGGCCATCACCCAGACCCCCACATCTGTGGGGCTTTCGAACACCGCAGCGGTGTCGCCCGGAGCGCTTGCTCCGAGGAACGCCTCGGCGCCTGATGACACTCGCGCCGGATCCACCACCACGGTCATGCCGTCGGCGAGCGTGCTCATCGGCGACGGCTGTACCAAGACCGCCGACGTGAGGGTGATGCCCTCATCGACGAGCAGATCCTGCACGGAATCAGAGGTCGTCGCGATCGTCTGATGGCGACCGTCGACGACGAGCGTCACATGCTTACGCAGCGAGAGGTTCACGACCCCGGCGACGAGCACGATGCCCACCACGATGGTGAGACCCATGGTCGCTCGGTGGATCCGCAGTCGGCGGACCCTGGTGGCGCGGATCGGCAACCTTCCTCCACGTTGCTAGAGGAAGGCCTCGCAGGGAAGCGGCTGGTGCCGGTCGAAGCCTTCAAGCAGGGTGCGCACCCTAACAAACCCTCAACTCTCACTGCAACCTTGAGAATCGAACATATGTTCGGGCCGCTCCAGCGGCCTCCGGTGATGTCGGCGCCCGTCAACGCAATCCGGGGAAGGCGCAGCGCGAGTTATCTGCGGTCGCGGCCACGAGCTTTTCCACATCGTCATCGCGCACCCGCGCCAGCTCGGCGAGCGTGAGCATCAAGTTCGCGGGGTGGTTGCTGGATCCCCGCACCTTCTGCGGCGAGAGGAACGGCGAGTCGGTCTCGACCAACAGCCGATCGAGCGGCACCGCTGCAGCCGCCTGCCGAAGATGCTCGTTCTTCGGATAGGTCACGTTGCCGGCGAAGCTCGTGAAGTAGCCGCGCGCCGCGCATTCGCGCGCGATGTCAGCATCGCCCGAGAAGCAGTGGATCACGACGTGCTCGGCCGAACCCTCAGCGAGCACTCGAAGCACGTCGGGCCACGCGTCGCGTACATGCACCACCATCGGCTTGCCCGACTCGTTGGACCACGCGATGTGGGTGCGCAACGCCCGGATCTGATCGTCGGCAGGCGAGCGCATGCGGAAATAGTCGAGCCCGCACTCCCCCACCCCGATCACGCGTGGGTTCTCGAGCATCTCCTCGATGCGTGAGGCGGCGGTCTCGTCGAAGGTCGACGCATCGTGCGGATGCATGCCGGCGGTCGCGAACACACCCTCGAGTGAATCGGCGAGCTCAGCCGACCGCTGGCTGGTTTCGACGTCGATGCCGACGCAGATCAGCCGGTCGACGCCGGCGGCCTTCGAGGTCTCGACCACTTCTGCAGGTTCCGGGTCGAGCAGGAACAGGTGGCAATGGGTGTCAACGGCGCCGGTGTCAGCCGGGAGTTGAAGGTTCTGGTTGCCCACGAGCGCCGAGACTACACGGGTCTCCATATGCGGTCGATGGAGGGAGCTTCACGTGAAACACGATCCGCGCAAGCCTCACCCCGGAGTGCAGGCGTGTGGATAACTCGCCCGCTGGGGATCGCCGTCGGAGAGCGGTCAGCCAGCCTCGAGGCGAGGGAACAACGACTCGCCCTTGGTAGTCGTCGTACCCACCGCGAGCCCGCCCCAGACACCGCCGGCAGGAAGCCGCTGTTCGCCGAGCGGCTGTTCGATGCCGAGCTGGGACCAGAGCTTCGCGGCGGCCCCGGGCATGATCGGAGTGATCGCGATCGCGAGCACCCGTAGCGTCTCCGCGGCGGCGTACAGCACGCTCGCCAGCTCATCGCGCTTGGCTGGGTCCTTCGCGAGCTTCCAGGGTTCCTTCTCGACGAGGTAGTGGTTGGCGCGGGCGACGATACCCCATACCGCGACGAGGGCCGGCTGGAGCTGCACGGCGAGCATGTGCTCGTCATAGCGGCGGAGGACGTCGTCGGTCACGCCCGGCAGATCGCTCTCTGCGCCTGGGGTCACCGGCTCGGGCACGACGCCCTCGAAGTAGCTGGCGAGCATCGCGAGCACCCGGCTCGCGAGGTTGCCGAGACCGTTCGCAAGGTCGGCGTTGTGCCGCTCGGTCATCGCCTCCCACGAGAAGTTGCCGTCCTGTCCGAACGAGATCTCCCGCATGAAGTAGTAACGATAGGAGTCGACTCCAAACCGATCGAGCAGCTCGAACGGGTGGATGCCCGTGAGATTGGTTTTGGACATCTTCTTCCCGCCGACCGTCAAGTGACCATGCACGAAGACCTGGAGTGCTGGATCGATGCCTGCAGCCATCAACATCGCCGGCCAGTACACGGCGTGGAATCGCGTGATGTCTTTCCCGATCACATGGATGTTCGCCGGCCACACGCGTGCGAAGCCATCCGGGTCCGAGGCGTAGCCGGCGGCGGTGATGTAGTTCGTCAGAGCATCGAACCAGACGTACGTGACGTGCTTTCGATCCCACGGGATCGGAACACCCCAATCCAGGGTGGTGCGGCTGATCGAGAAGTCCTGCAAGCCTCCCTGGAGCAGGCTGAGGACTTCGTTGCGGCGCGTTTCGGGCTGTACAGCCTCAGGGTGAGCCGTGTAGTGCTCGATCAGACGATCTCGGTATGCGGACAGCCGAAAGAAGAAGTTCTCTTCCATCACATGCTCGATGGGAGTCTCGTGGACTGGGCAGCGCTCGCCCTCTAGAAGATCGCCCTCCGAGTAATACGCCTCACACGCCACGCAATAGAGACCCTCGTACGTACTCAGGTAGATGTCGTCGCGCCCATTGTCGTGGACCGCCACCAGCAACTTCGCCACCGCGGCATGGTGGCGCGGCTCGGTTGTTCGGATGTAGTCGTCGTAAGCGATGTCGAGCCGAGCGAACACGTCACGCCACTTCGGCTCGAGCTCATCGACCCAACGTTGCGGAGACATGCCGTTTGCCTCGGCTGTGCGCTTGACCTTCAGCCCGTGCTCATCGGTCCCGGTGAGGTGGAACACCTCCTCGCCCCGAAGTCGGTGATAGCGCGCGACGAAGTCGGCCGCCACCGCCTCGTAGCCGTGCCCGATGTGTGGAACGTCGTTGGCGTAGAAGATCGCCGTCGTGATGAAGAATTCGCCCCGGCCCATGGTCGACCCATGATACGAGAGGTTGTTACTAGTCTGAGCTGGACTAGTCGCGAACTGCCCACGCGTCCCGGTCGATGCGACGAACGCTGTCGAAAGTGTTCACGGAAAGCCCGCCGCCGCTCTGTCTGGAGCCGCCGGGCTCGCCCGGCCATGCAGCGTTCAACCGTCGAGCATCGCCCGGTAGAGCTCGTTCGCGCTCACGCCATGCCGGTCGGCGACCGCGTGCGCAGCGTCGCGCTTGCGCATGCCGCCCGAGACAAGCTCCCGAGCCTCGTCGGCACAGGCCGACATGTCCGGCGTGGGCCGCACCAGCTCTCCGCCGATCACGACGACGACCTCGCCCTTGAGCTCACTCTCGCCGAGGCGCGACAACACCTGGCTCACCCGGCCACGCACGACCTGCTCGTGCAGCTTCGTGAGCTCACGCACAACGGCGATCTCCCGGTCGCCGATCGCCACGAGCACATCACGCAGCAGGGTCTGCACGCGCAGCGGCGACTCGAACACGACGATCGTGCGCGGCTCGTGACGGAGCGCTTCGAGCCGCCGCACGCGCTCCCCCGGCTTCTTCGGCAGGAAGCCCTCGAACACGAACCGGTCGGTCGGCAAGCCGGACACGACGAGCGCCGCGATCACCGCGGACGGACCGGGCACGACCTGCACCTCGACACCGGCGTCGATGCAGGCGCGCACGAGCCGGTAGCCGGGGTCCGAGACGGCGGGCGTGCCGCCGTCGCTCACCAGCGCGACATCGTCTCCATCTGCGAGTCGTAGTAGTAGCTCGTCGACGCGTTCCCGCTCGTTGCCCTCGAAGTACGAGATGAGCGGCACCCTGATCTTCAGGCCCGCGAGCAGGCGCCCGGTTCGGCGGGTGTCCTCGCACGCGACCAGATCGACCTGACCGAACACCTCTCGGGCGCGCGTCGAGAGATCGCCAAGGTTGCCGATCGGGGTCGCCACGAGCCACAACGTTCCACCCATGGCTCCAGGGTGACACGATGTGCGCGCTGCGCCCACGGGCATAAGTTGAGGAAGTTCATCGGACGAGGTGCCATGGCCCAGGGACACAAGGACTACTCCGCCACCCCATCGTGGAAGAAGCTCGGCATCAGACAGGGGTCACGGGTCGTGGTGACCGGCGCGCCGGTCGGGTTCGACGACGCGCTCGAGGCACAGGCGCCGCTTCCGCCCGAGGTCGACTTTTTCACGCGGGCGACGAAGGGCATCGATGTAGCCGTGGTGTTCGTGACCGAGCGCCGCGTGCTCGTGCGCCGGTTCGCAGTGATGAAGCGCGCGCTCGAACCGAACGGCAGGCTCTGGGTCGCGTGGCCGAAGCAGGCATCGAAGGTCGCGACCGATCTGTCGTTCGGTGTCGTGCAGCGCCACGGGCTCGACGCCGGACTCGTCGACAACAAGACTGCGTCGATCACCGACGTGTTCCAGGGGTGCCAGTTCGTGGTGCGCCTCAAGGATCGCCCCAAGACCCGGTAACGGGGATCGGCCGAACGCCTGCACGACCGGGAGTCCGTGAGTCTGGCCGCCGCCGGTACGCTGGTTCGATGCCCGCCTTTCTGCGACGCCTGAACCGACCTGCGGCCTCAGTGATCGCGGTGGCCGCGATCGCAGGTGTGATCCGCTTCGCGGCGATCGACGACCCAGGCGAGCTCGTGTTCGACGAGGTGTACTACGCGAAGGCCGGATGCATCCAAGTCACAGACGCGTCAGACGACGTCTGTCGCGTCGAGCCCGGCGACGAGACCTATTGGCTCGAGAAAGAGTGGGACATGGGCTCGTGGGTGCACCCGCCGCTCGGCAAGCTGACGATCGGGCTCGGCATCGAGATGTTCAGCATGAGCTCGTTCGGGTGGCGTTTCACGTCGGCGCTCGCAGGCATCGGCGTGGCCGTGTTCACCGCGCTCATGGCCCAACTGCTGTTCGCTAAGCCCGTGTGGACGTTCGGGGCCGGGCTGCTCATCGCGGTGGACGGGCTGAACGTCGTGCATTCGCGGATCGCCTTGCTCGACATCCACCTGGCCTTCTGGGTGACGCTGGGGTTCCTGCTCCTGTTGTGCGACCGGCGCTGGATCGATCGGCGCACGGACGCTGCGCTCGAAGAGGCCGAGCCGACCACGACCCGCGTGCCATCGCCGTTCTTCCGGCCATGGCGTCTGGCCGCCGGCGCCGCCTTCGGCGCTGCGGTGGCGGTCAAGTGGTCGGGAGCGATGGCTATCCCGGCAGCGGTCGCGCTCACCTACTTCTGGGAGACCACCCGGCGCCGGCGGGGCGGGCTGAGCTACGGCGGCGCGATCCGTCGCACCCTCGGCCTCGAGACGCTCGGCGTCTTCGTGGCCTTCGCGATCGTGCCGCTCGCTGCCTACACCCTCACGTGGATCCCGTGGTTCGTGCACTACGAACCGAACCTCGCGGACTGGTTCAATCAACATGTCGACATGATCGACTACCACCGCGATCTTCGCCCGACCGCGCTCGACACGAAGACCGACACGCTCACTCCGACGCATGGCTACTACTCGGAGGTGTGGACCTGGATCCCGATGCTTCGACCAGTGAGCTATTTCGTTGAAGACCTCGGGCCCGACATCCGCCAGATCCTCGCGATCGGCAACCCGGTGCTGTTCTGGGGCACGGTCTGGACCATCCCCTACTGCGCTTGGGCGTGGTGGCGCAAACGCGACTGGACGCCCGGACTCATCGTGGTCGCGTTCGCCGGGCTGTACCTGCCGTGGTTCCTAGTCGCGCGTCCACAGTTCTTCTTCTACGCCCTGCCGCTCACGCCGTTCATGGCGCTCGCCGCTGTCTACGCGCTCCGCGACCTGGCGGCCGCCTTCCTCGTGATCCGCGACCGCGATACCGGTGAGGTCGCCCTCGACCCCGACACCGGCGAGCCGGCCATCTCTCGGCGAAAGCCCTACCTGCCGCTCGTCTGGGGGTACTTCGCGGCCGCGGTCGGACTCTTCCTGTGGATGTGGCCGATCCTCACCGCCGGGCGCATCAGCGACACCATGTGGAAGGCTCGCGTCTGGTTCCGCGGCTGGACGTGACCACCGGTCGCACGGACGTGACAAGCGACGGCCCGCGCCCGACCTCCTGCTGGGTAGGCTCGCCGACATGACGAGCCGGGAACACGTATCGATCGAGATGTCCGACGGCGTGCGCCTCGCGGCGACGCTCTACCTGCCCGACGAGGCCAGCCCGTGGCCGGCTGTGCTCGAGGCGCTTCCGTACCGCAAGGACGATGTCACCGGGCACTCCCGCAGCGAGTACCGCCGTCTCGCCGAGGCCGGCTACGTGCTCTGTCGACTCGACGTGCGCGGCACCGGGTCGAGCGAGGGGATCGCGACCGATGAGTACCCGGGGGTCGAGCGAACCGACATGATGACCGTGATCGACTGGCTCGCGACGCAGCCGTGGTCGCTCGGCACCGTGGGCATGTACGGGTACTCCTACTCCGGGTTCAACAGCATCCAGGTCGCGATGGAACGCCCGGCGGCGCTGAAGGCGATCATCCCGGTCTACGCCACCGACGATCGCTACGGCGACGATGTGCACTACTACGGCGGAGTGGTGAAGCAGCTCGACCAGGTCGACTACCCCAGCTACATGGTGGCGATGAACGCCTTGCCACCCATGCCCTCGGTCTACGGCGAAGGCTGGCGCGAGGAGTGGGCGCGGCGTGTCGAGGGCACCAAGCCGTGGGTGCTCACCTGGCTCGAGCACCAGCGACTCGACGACTACTGGAAGGCGGGCTCGCTCTTCGTCGACTACGAGGCGATCGAGTGCGCGACCATGATCGTCGCCGGATGGGCCGACGGGTACCGCAACAACACGCTGCGTACGTTCGAGCGATTGACCTGCCCGAAACGGCTCGTGATCGGACCGTGGGCGCATGCCTCGACCGACACGTCGTTGCCCGGACCCAACCACGACCTGATCCCCGAGCACATCCGGTGGTGGGACCACTGGCTGAAGGGCATCGACAACGGCGTCGACCGCGAGCCGCCGATCCTGCTATTCGCGCAACGCTCGACGTTACCGGCGCCCGATCGTGCCGAGGTCCGCGGCGAGTGGCGGTACGAGCCGGCCTGGCCCGCCGAACGCCTCACCCCCGTCGAGTGGAAGCTCGCCGACGCCGACGCGAACCGCCACGGCGAGGGACCCGACGAGCTCGACGTGCGCGGCGACGTCGGTCATACGGCGTGGATCTCCTGCGCCGGAGTGCTGCCGTGGGGTCAGCCCGACGACCAGCGCCCCGACGAGGTGCATTCACTTACCTACACATGGGAAACGCTCGACCGCGAGCTCGAGATCCTCGGGCAGGCCCGGTTGCGGGTGCGCGTGACCTCGAGTGCACCGGTGGCCTACCTGTCGGCCAAGCTCTGCGACGTCTTCCCCGACGGGACCTCATCGCTCGTGGCGCGGGGCATGTTGAACCTCGCCCACCGAGAGTCGCGGGAGCATCCATCGGCGCTCACCCCGGGCGAGCCGGTCGACGTGGAGCTCGTGATCGAGACCACCTCGTGGACGTTCGAGCCGGGCCACCGGGTGCGGCTCGACCTCGCCGGCACCGACTGGCCGAACGCCTGGCCCCCGCCCGAGCCCGTCACGCTCACGATCGATCGATCGGCCACGTCGCTCGAGCTTCCCGCGCTCGATGGCCCCTCGCCTGTCACCGAGCGCCCCGTGCTCGCCCCGCCCAACCTCGGCGACCCCGACGAGGCAGACGAGTCCGGCGACCCGTACGAAGGCGTGCGGTGGTCGGTCACACACGAGGCGCTCACCCGCATCACGTCGGCGAACGCAGGCAGCACGTTCGAGGACGAGGCGACCGAGGCCGTGCCGTTCATGCGGAGCCACTACGACGGCGTCGTCTCGGTCTCGACCGTCGACCCCGGCAAGGCCGTCGCGCGAGGCGAGGCCGAGTATGAGATGCGATGGCCGGAGGCGACCGTGATCTCGCGAGCCGAGTGCACGATCTCCAGCGACGCAGGTGCGTACCACACGACGATCGACCTGGTCGTGCATGAGGACGGCGAGGAGCGCTTCCGGCGGCGATGGGAACGGTCGATCCCCCGGGATCTCACGTAGCGCGGCCGAACCGACCCCGGAAACACGAATCCCCGGCGCGCTGGCCGGGGTTCGGTCTTGATGGGATATCCCGAC
>JBBEAY010000073.1:0-10721 GCA_040882605.1 Actinomycetota bacterium | reverse complement strand
GACACCCCGTTCGGCCTGGGCTCCTACCTCTACACCACCGACCGGGAGCAAGCCGGCCGCGTCGCCGACAGCATCGAGGCAGGCATGGTGTACGTGAACTGTGTGCTCGCCGACGGCGTCGAATTGCCCTTCGGCGGCATCAAGAACTCGGGCACGGGCCGCGAGTTGGGGCGCCTCGGCGCCGACGAGTTCGTCAACAAGAAGCTGATCCGCATCCGCTGACGCCCAGGCGTCACATGGCAACGGCTGGCGGGCGAAACGCACGAAACGCAGATGTAGCGGGCGTTACCGAGCTCGAGTCTGCCCGAATCGCTAGACTCAGTTGGTCCCGGAACAGAACCTTGGTTCGATTTCGACGAGGGTTTCACCGGCCCGGGCCAGGTGGGCCAGGCCAGGTTGGCCAGGGCCAGGTCGGGGTGGTAGAGATCGCCTCCGCCGCACGTCACACGCGGTGCCGTGACAACCCGGAAGGTCACTAACATCACGGCTCACCCGTCGCTGTCGGTTCCGGCGGGGCTCTCGGCCAACGGCGTTCCGTTCGGGCTTCAGATCACCGGACCTCGTTGGGCCGACGACATGGTGTTGGCCGCCGGCGCCGCTTGGGAGGCCGCGCAGCCGTGGCCTGCGGCGGATCCGGGCTACGAGCCTTCTACGGTCCGAGGTTGTAGCCGAGTCGCCGCGGCATCTTCGCGATCTGGTCGAACACGATGTTCGGTCGCCGGTCCTCGTCCTCGGCTTCATCTTTGCGGACGATCGCCTCCTGGGTGATCGCGGCTCCGACCGACAGCAACGGCTCGGGCGGGAATCGACGGGGTTGCAGGCCGACCAGCGGCAGACGCGTGTACTCGTCATCGGATCCCAGCACCAGCCCGGACAGGATCCGTCCTCCCATGTGACACGGGCCTACGCCCCCGCCGGTGTACCCATGACCGTAGTGCACGTTTCCGGAGCCGAGCGTTCCGAAGGTCGGGAGGTGCAAACCTGTGACGTCGATAGGGCCTCCCCATGCAGCCTCCAGCGCAACACCTTCGAAGGAGGGAAACATCCGAAGCATGTCGTGGACGAGCCGCTGGATCGAACGCTCGTCGTAGCGCAAGCGAGGACCCAGACCCGTTCCGACCCCGGCGCGTGAGCCGCCGGCGCCGAAGACGAGCCGTCCGTCGGGGGTCGTGCGCAGGTAGTGCAGGGCGGTTCGGTAGTCGAAGATTCCCTCGCCGCCGGTCCAGTTGATCTCGGCAAGTTTCTCGGGCGCCGGCTCGGTGATCACGATGTAAGAGGCCCTCGGTATCACGGTCCGCTTGAAGGGAGTCAGCTGCGAGGCCCAGGCGTTCAGGCCGAGCACCATCTGCCCGGCGGTGACGCTTCCTGAAGGGGTGAGAGCTTCGGCGGGAGGACCACCGCGGAGCCGGGAAACGGGAGAGTTCTCGTAGATGCGAACGCCTCGCTCGATCAGCGCGTTCCGCAGGCCGCGCGCGAGGCGGGCAGGTTGGATGATCGTCGTGCGCGGCGTCCATGACCCTGCGCGGAATACGGGCGAATAGCAGCGCGACCTGACCTGTTCCTCCGTGAGTGTCTCGATCCGGCCCTCGGCGACACCGAGCCTTTCCATGGTTCGAAGGGTCGAGATCCAAAGGCCATCCTGCGCCGGAGAGGCCGACACGCCGACGTGTCCCCCGGGCGTGATCCACGCGTCCACGTCGTGATCGACGCACCAGGTGTGGATGTCCTCGATGCTGCGCTCGGCGATCATGCCGGTCTCGAGCGCGAGATCCTGGCCCAGGGCCTCGACGAGGAAGTCAGCGTCCTCCCAGAGGGCGTTACAGAACCCGCCGTTGCGCCCACTCGGCCCGCCACCGCAGATGTCCTGTTCCAAGATGACGACGTCGAGCGAAGGTTCGCGCTCCTTCAGGGACCAGGCCGTCCACATCCCCGTGTAGCCCCCGCCGAGGATCACGACATCTGCTGTCGTCTCGCCTTCCAGTGCCGGGCGTTCCGGGCCGGCGAACTCGGGGAGGGCCAGGGCCTCCTCGAGCCACCATGACCGATCGGCAGGCCGGGGTAGATTCATGGACTCAGGTTACAGCCGAGCCGGCGGGGGAGTTTGGCGACGAAGTCCAGCAACGGATTCGGCTCATCGCCCAGGTCCTCGGCGTCGTCCTTCCGGCAGATGGCGCCGTTGGCGATCAGCGCGCCGGAGGAGCGGAACGGCTCGGGAGGGAACTTCATCGGCTCGACGGTCACAACCGGCAGCGACATCAGTTCGGGCTCGTCGGCGCCGACCGTCATCGCCGACAAGATCCGCCCGCCCAGGTGCGAGGGACCCATCGACCGATCCAGCGGTCTTGGAGCGCCTCGGAGAGATCCACCGCAAGGTCGTCACTCCGTTGTTCAAGGCCAGGCCGGGGCAGCTCCGTGTCGACACAGAGACAGGGGTGATGGTCAACGCCCTCACGATGGCCCGCCACAGAAGTACTGAGGGCCTCGAAGCGGCCGCTCGGCCCCGAAGCGTCCGAGTCGTGGATCACCGCCCACCTCGCGGATGAAGCACGACCGGGGACCATCGGACCGATCACGTTGGACTATCCGACTCCGCGACGTGCGTACATGGATGTGGCCCAAGGTGCCGAACTCGAGTACCTGTCCGCCGATCGATCCCGCACGCGGGTCGTGCGCGTGAGACGTGGAGGCCGGCTCGATCGGCTGCGGAAACTCTCCCGAGTCCTCGCTGCGCGGTACGGATGGGTCCGAGCGGAGGCGGTCCGGTTCGTGCTGTCGGATGAACCGCCTTCAGCGCCTTTGGTGAGGACGGGGCTCTGGCCAGCGTTCGACGGACCGACTGCTGCTTCGAGGATCATGCTGAGCATCAACGTCGTGGCCACCCCGCGCGAGGTGGCGAAGGCCTATGGACGCGCCCGCCGACAGCTTCTCTCGCGCACGCCCCGCAGGCTAAGCGACAAGCACCTCGCGCTCGCGGAGTTCTCCGAGCGGGAGGGAGTAGGCACAACCTGGCGCGAGCGGATGGAGGTGTGGAACGGCGAACACCCGGACTGGGCGTACGAGAGACCCGCCAACTTCAGCCGGGATTGCGTCGCGGCCGGTGGGCACGGACAGCTATGAGGCCCGTCTGATCTTTAACCCACGATCCGGGCAGTTGATGGCGACAGAGACGCTGGTTGCCGATGCGGAAGGGGCCTGGCACATAGTCGACTGGGTAAGCTTCACGACCCCTTCGATCAGCGCGAGCGTTCCTGCGCAACCCCGCGATCTACGAACTCGCCCGTGCGATCCCCGGACCCTCCAAGTCCGGCCGTCGTCGCGACTACCCCACCTTCATGATCCTGGTGTTCAATTCACTCTTGTCCGTCTGGCGCAGCGGGCGGCAAGTCGAGGCCGAGCTCTCTCACCCGCTCGTGTGGAGGCATATGAGGCGCATCGTTCGCCGTCGCTTCCCCGACGACCCTTCGATGCACCTGCCCCCGCAGCCGATGCGGCGCCACCACTACGTCTACGGACGCGACCGGTACCTGACCGACCCCGAGACCCTGAAGTGCCTCGGGGAGATCCACCGTGAACTCGCTGCCTGCCAGGCAAGGGAAGTGGGCCTTCTCGACCCAGACGGTCCGGGTTCCTACACGCACCCGGACCTCTCTCGCGTCCTGCATGCAGACGGCAAGGTCGTCACTCCGTTGTTCAAGGCCGGGCCCGGGCAGTTCCGTGTCGACACAGAGACAGGCGAGGTCATCCCCATCCGCTTCGAAGCCGACGCGGCGCTTCACTTCGAGGGTGACGGGGAGGGCACGTGGGGGACGAAGTTCGTCATGGTGGCCACGCGCTCGCCGATCGGTCGGTTCATCCTGGACGTGGAGCGCGTGCCAGATCCCGGTTCCGAAGCCTCGGTCGCCGTCTCCTGCTTCGAGCGCTTAGCGCCGCATGTCCCGGGGACCCAGGCGATCGTCTACGACACTGCACTTCGGGGAGTCCACCACCAGAAGATCCTCAGGGAGCTCGGGATCGTACCTGTGAACATGGTCGCCGCCGCGGAGACTTTCGCGAGCAAGACCCTCAAGCGCAAGATCAAGCGGCATGAGAAGACCGTGCATGTCGAGGACAAGGATGTCCGGCTCCCCGACGGTTCAACCGTCACGCTCCGTCTCTTCTCCGAAGCCGGCGCGATCGGCCTCATGCGCCCGACAGAGGCGGGCGAGCTGGAGTTCGCCCCCCTCACCCGCAAGAGAACACACAAGATGAAGGCGGCAGACTCTGGCCTGTATCGCTGGTACAACGACTACCGGCTCCCCGAGCACATCGGCGAGGGGCAGATCACGGTGCGCCTCCACCAGAACGAAGCCGACCGCAAACGCAAGTTCAACCGGACCGAGAACGTTCGGCCCATCCCGCCCTCGGACCCGGACTTTCCACGCCTGTACGGGCGCAGGAACGACTCCGAATCGCTCAACCGGTCCTTGGAGGACACCTTGTTCCTCGGCAGAGCTCACAGCTTGGGATGGCGCCGTCAGCAGGTCGAGATGCTCGGCTGGGCTGTGATGGTAAACGCCCTCACGATGGCCCGCCATAGAACCGCTGAGGGCCTCGAAGCGGCCGCCTGACTCGCTCCACCTCCGGCACCACCCCGGCAGCGATCAGGGCTGTCTGGGAAGCATCCCCTCAGGCCGAGATGGCGTCACCGAGCCCGGACCCACCTCCACTCGCTACACTTCAACGCGCTGGTGGTGACCTCGGTGGCGATTTCCGCCAGGTTCTCTACCGGCCCGGGCCAGGTCAGGGCGGTAGAAATGCCCTAACTCCCAGGTAAATCGGGCCACGCCTATCAGTGCGGTAACGGATTCCGGTGACCTGGTAACGACGCATGCATGAAAATCGCCACCAGGTCGTCGAGCCACCGCCGGCACGTTCGTTCGTCGCCGCTATTGCGAGGGGCCAGCGCCGTGTACAACGGTCAATCGAATCCTCGAGCCGCGATGGGCTCGACCGCGTGTCACGGTCACGAGCAGCGGGTCGAGTGCGAACAAGTCGGGCTTGTCCAGCCCTGGCCCCATGCGCCCGGGTCCAACGGCTTGCACGCGGTGATGTCACACCCCCAGCGTTCCTCGGCAGTGGCCCGTTCACAAGGCGAACAGCTGCTGCGCGACTCTGGACAGTGCGAGATCACTGGGACCTGACTTGTAGATTGCCTGCCTGAATGACGAGACGGATACTCGTGGAGGGCCAATGGGTGTCGTCGCGCCGATGAGACGTCCCCAAAGTCGGTCAAAACATCGATTCTCCAAGGGACGACCAGGAGGCATCCTTGATGCCTTGTTCGCAGTAGTAGCAGAGCGACCCGGTGATCTGGACATGGTTCAACCAGTCCTGACCGAAGTTAGCCGCCCCGCCGTGATGAACCCCTCGGCCACTCTCATCGGACACGTCGGCTCGGAGATGACGTCCATGCATAGCGTCGGCGAACCCGAATCGCCGGACTGCTTCGATCCGGCGTCATGTCCCACCCCCCGCCTTGGCCTCCAGCAGGGGGCCATCCGTTGCAGACGTGTGCACGCCGTCGAGCCGCTCGGCCAAATCGTCGAACTGGTCCGGCAGCAAGTGGCCGTAGCGGTCCATCGTGATGTTGATACTGGCGTGGCCGAGATGGTGCTGGATCGCCTTCGGGTGCACGCCCTGACGGATCAACAGGCTCGCGCAGGTGTGCCGCAGGTCGTGGATCCTCGTCGAGCGTTGAAGCTCTGCTGCCTCGAGCGCCGGCCACCACACACGTTGGCGGAAGTTCGCGATGCGGAGCGGCCCTCCTCTCGGCGCAGTGAAGAGCAGCGCGTCGGGCGCGGGGCCGACTGCCTCGAGATGCGCCCGGAGTTCCTGGATCAAGAAGGCGGGGATCCGGGTCTTGCGTACCCGGTGGGTCTTCGTGTCGCCGAAGACCGCACGGCCGTTTACGTCGGCGAGCGATTCGGCAACGATGAGCCGGCCGCCATCGAGATCGCACCGGTGCCGGCGCAGCGCGGTCGCCTCGCCCCAGCGCAGACCGCCGTAGGCGAGCACGTGTATCAATGGTCGGTAGGGGGCAGGCACCGCAGCGGTTAGACGCTCGACTTCCGCCGCTGTGAGACAACCCATCTCGGAGCGAACGGCGCGAGGGAGCTTTACTCCATGGCTCGGGTTTCGGTCGAGCAGGCCGCAGTCGATCGCCGAGATGAGTATCTGGGATAGCAGCCGGAAGCTTTGCTGTGTTCGCGAGGCGCTGAGGCCTCCGGCGTGCATCTCGGCCACCCAGCGGCGTATTGCGAGCCCGTCGATCGCACCGAGCGAAAGCGCACCGAAGGTCGGCAAGATGCGCGTTCGCAGCAGGCTCTCGTAGCCGACCCGCGTCTTGGGCTTCAGGTGGACGGAGAAGCCAAGGTACTCCCTCGACCATGCTTCCAGTGTCAGATCGTCCGGCGAGCGGACCGGATCGAGGGTGGCTACGCTCTGCATGTCGGGACCTCCTAGTTTGGTTCCGGCCGGCCCCGGGGTGTTCGCGCACCGCCGGGGCAATCAGTGTTCTGTGTTCATCTGAATACTATCACGCGTCTGGGCTCGGACGCCGGATACAGTCATCGGGTGTCCCCACGCATTGACACCGAAGACTTGGTGGATGCGGTCCAAGTCGCAAAGCTCCTTGGCCTTAGCCATCGGACCGCCGTGAACACCTACCTGGCACGCTACCCAGACATGCCGCGTCCCGTCGTCGACCTAGGGCCCCGCCGGACTCGTCTTTGGCTACGGCCTGAGATCGAAAGATGGGCGCGGACTCGACGGCGTAACGACGACAGTGCTAGATGAGCGGACGCAAGCAAGGAGCTTGAGGCCGCGGGCAAATCGGTGATCTCGTCTCCTCAATCGTTGCGCTGACCCCCCCAACAGCCACCCGATTGCGATGACAGCCGTTCCGGTCGGTACTCGCTCGACTTCCAAGCCTCCACCTCCAGGACGATGCCAATGATGGCTTGCAGAGTCCGACCCCGATGCTGTCGGTGCAGAGCAGCTCTAGAAGCGGCCTTGCGATCAGCTTCCCGGCGAGTTCAGTGCTACTACGCCATCGAGCGGTTGCACCTGGGCGGAAGCCCCAGGGCGGCGAGGCCGGCTTCCTGATCGCACATGCGGAGCTCGGGGTGCTAGTGCTCGAGGTAAGGGGCGGGCGGCTCACCCACGATCCACCGACCCGAACTTGGCAGCGCGCGCGACCCGATGCGCCTGAAGGATTTGCTCGCGCGGGCCGCCGCGCTGCATGACTGGCTATGGACGAGCTCGCGACCCTTACGACATGGATGCCGAGCCTCAGGTACGGGTCGCGTTCCCGAACGGGGAAGTATCGCGAGCAGGCGCATCCGAACGCGCCGCTCGCCCTGGTCGTCGACCACCGGGACATTGGCGAGCTCGCCGCGCGCATGAAGCTGATGCCACTCCTCAGTGGCAGACCTTGCAGTCGATCAAGAGGTATCGCGTGAACCCCACGTTCGAGAGCGCATGGGGTCCGCGTGCGCGTCGGACCAGCTCGATCGCTCGCTCGGGTGTATTCCCAAGCAGGATCAGGGACCTCGCCACCAACAGGCCCGAGCGGTTGAGACCTGCAGAACAGTTGACGACCACACGCTTGCTGTCGTCGAGCGCAGCTACGACACGGGCCGCGAGGGCGTCGATCGATCCAGGGTCGGGGATCCATGGGACGTCGTCGATCAGGTAGAAGACGTACGGGCAGGTGCAGCCGTCCTCGCACCCTGCTCGGTTCCAGCCACCCAGATCGAACACGGCCTCGAATCCGTGCGCGTAGAGCTCGTCAAGCGACAGGGTGCAATTGGCTTGGAACAGACCCGACACGACCTCGGCATACGGATCCAGCGGGTAACCCTCCGGGTCAAAGGGTCCCGCTTCGCGTGCTGGGGATCCCAAGGGCGCTGAGGCAGCGGGCGGGTCGACGATCAGATCAGCCACGCGCTCTCCTGGCCACGTTCCTGTAGGTGAGGCGCCTCGGCGATCGGCGCCGTCGGAGCGAAGGGTGCATGGCGAAGCGATCGGCACATGCTGCCGCCGGCTAAACCGTCGCCGCGGATCACTGTCATGAGCCCGGCCGGGATCGACGCTGCTTCCGTATGCGGTTTTCGAAGGACATGTGCTTGCGCGACATCGCGTCGTACGTGCCGCCGGCGATCTCCTCGCCTCGATGCTCCAGACGCTTCGCCTCGAGCTCGAGCTCCTCGGCGCGCGGAGAGCCTTCCGAGACCAGGCGCAGGCGCTCCGCCGCGAGGTGCAACCTGCGCTGAGCCTCGTTGAAGCGCCCGGCATCGGCGAGGTCTCGTGCCTCGTCCTGCGCGCGGGCGGAGAGCAGGACCGTGACCTCCTCGGTCACCTCGGCGTCGGGCACGGACGCGGCCGCGTCGTCGGCGCTGACCGCGTTCACCACCACCGGCACCGTCAGCTCGTGCATCGCGACCTGCTCGCCGACCGACACGTACCGGACGATCACCTGCGCGATCTGCGCCGGTCCGAGGGTGGGCAGCCGAGGCACATGCAGCTGGAAGACGACGCGGCGCCGTTCGTCGCCGTAGGCGTCGCCGAGCTGTGCCTGCACGCCGCCCTCGACCGGCACCTGCGGCACATCGTTCAGGATCGAGAGCACCTCGACCTCGAGCCAGGCGGGACGGATCTCGACGCTCACGTTCTGCCCGACGACCGAGAGCAGGTCGTCGAACTCCTGCGCGAAGATGCCGGGCGCCGCGTCGGGCGTCGGCGCGAAGTGGGCGCCGCCGCCTCCGGCATCGGCCATCGCGGTGAGCAGGTCCTCGCTGAAGCCGTCGCCGAACCCGATCGTCGTGGTGCCGACGCCGTCGCCGGCGCTTCCGCGCGCCATGCGCGTCAGCTGCGAGTCATCGGTGATGCCGACGTTGGCCAAGCCGTCGGTGAGCAGCAGGATGCGGCGCGTGTACATGCCCCCGTCGAGCGGCGCGAGCGACTCCACGCCCTTGAGCCAGCCGCCGGACAGGTTCGTCTGGCCGCCCGGCTGGATCGAGCGTGCCGCTTGCAAGAGCTGATGGCGGTTCGGCCCGACCTGCATGAGGGGCGCGTCGAGGCGCACCTCGGAGTCGAACGAGACGATCGCGAGCCGGTCGTTGGGCGCGAGGCGTTCGATCAGGAATGCAGCGCATCGACGTGCGACGTCGAGCTTGTCACCGGCCATCGAGCCCGACCGGTCGAGCACGAGCGCGATGGCGAGCGGACGCCGCTCGGACGCGGACGGTGATGCTGGTGCGCTGAGCTCGAGCATGCAGCTCACCGTGTGCTCGTGCTCCACGGCGAGCAGCTCGTGCTCGAAGCGGACGCTGGCGCTGAAGTCCATGAGGTGTGGACTCCTTCCTCGTGGAACGCCGCGGGCTCGGGAGGATGAGCGCGCTCAGGGGTAAGCGTTCCTGCGTGATGCAGCGACGATAGCGAGAGGGTCTGACACGGCTACGGAAGCCTGCGGGTGGCGTTCGATGGTCGAGAGTTCCGGCGAACCGTCCGGCTTGGAGTCTCGCGAGGACGGGCGGCACCTCAGTTATGCAAGTCCTGTCAGACCTGCTGGCTATGGTTGCGATGCCTCGGAACATGGTGAGGGGATCCGTGGCTAGGTTCGGAGGACAGACATTCTCGCCGCTTACCCAGGCGTTCGCGCCCCCACCGCTAGGGGACAAATGACGGAGCTCGGTCGACCCGTGGACCCCAAGGATCCGCACGGCGAACGTTCCTTCATCACGACGGTGCCCGTAAAGGCGCTAACCGGCATTCCCGGCATCCCCGGCACCGTCGGCCTCGACGCGCGTGAAGGAGTGTTCGCGCACTCGTTCAAGTGCATGAAGTGTGGCCTGCACTTCGTTCTGTTCTCCTGGGCGGAGGGACGACACCGCCCAGACACGATCGCGTGCCCGGAATGTGGGCAGCGTGGTCGCTTCATGCACTTGATCACAGTGCTGAGTCGCGAGAAGAGCTTCGGCGCCGCGGAGACAGAGATCTTCCAGGTGTGGCCCTTTCAGATCTGAGGTGAGGCTCCCGTCGAAGCCACGGCTCAACTAGCTCAATGCCAGCTACTTGGGTGCCGAGCATGTCGATATGGATGCCAAGGCTCCATTGGCTGATTGCGCCAGGTGCCCACTTCGGGATCGACCCTTCGTGCCAGGGTACGGCCCGCCGATGTCAGACCGGGTCATCATCGGAGAGGCACCCGGTCGGGATGAAGTCGTGCGAGGCAGGCCGTTCGTGGGGAGAGCAGGCCGTCGGCTCAACAAGTCCCTCTCAGCCGCTGGAGTGGACCGACTTGCCCTCTACATCACGAACACGGTCTTGTGCCACCCTGCGGGGAACGAGACGCCGCCGCCTCGCGCGGTCGAGGCCTGCCACGAACGGCTGATCGCAGAGATCCGGATGCGAATGCCTCGGAAGGTCTTGGCTCTGGGCAAGACCGCCGGAGGGGCACTCACCGGCGACACGCGTTCGTCCCTCGAGGAACTCCGGTCGCGGCGGCCCGCGCCCGGCGACCTGGCCCCCTATTCCCAACTGCGGGTGACGTACCATCCATCGGCCTTGAATCGAAATGCCGCATGGCCCGGACGGTTCGACCAGGACATCGACTGGTTGCGGGGGCCCTAGATGGCTGGTGTGAAACTTGATGCTGGTGTGGCGAGCATCGGTGGGCGTGC
>JBBEAY010000072.1:0-56211 GCA_040882605.1 Actinomycetota bacterium | reverse complement strand
AAGCTGCTCAGTTTTCAACCGGCGAGAAGTGCTCAGTTTTCACCCGGCGTCGACATACGGTGAGCTCGGGCACGGCACGTCCTTTCGTCGATGAACGGACGCTACGTGCCCCTCTCCTTGTGGTGGGGGATTTCACCTCGGGACTGGCTCGCGCGGGACGCTAACATCTACCGGGACAGGGCTTGACCAGCGCTGGCCAACCCAAGTATAGTTCTAGCGCGGGTGAGGGCCTCTGGCCTTTAGCCCGCTTCTTCCTTCCTGGAGCCTCATCTCGCGGCGGCGCGTTGCGCTTCGTCGGACCGGTCCGGTAGCGTGACCTGACCGTGCATGCTGCCGGCCTGCTCCCGGGTGGCCCGGCCTCCGACGCCGAAAGGGGCACCACGCCGGTGGCGACCAAGAAGACGACCGCCAAGAGCGCGACGAAGGTCGAGGCCACCACGCACGCCAAGGACACGCGCACGAACATCCCGACGGCCGAGCTGGAGAAGTTCGCCGAGGAGGACGAGAAGAAGCCGGCGAAGCTCCTGTATCCGCGCGACCCGTCGCTGGATCCGCAGCTGGTGTGGAAGGGCAAGGACGAGCAGGACGCCGCCGACCTCGAGGTGCCGGCCGTCCCGATCTACATCCAGGAGACCATCGAGCCGCAGTCGATCATCGAGGACCTGCGCCGCCGCTCGAAGGAGCAGTCGCCCGACGACCAGATGGCCCTGTTCGGCGACTCGTTCGCGGGCCTGGAGTTCGAGGACCGCGTCGACTTCTACCAGCACTCCGGCAAGTGGACGAACCGCATGATCCTGGGCGACTCCCTTCTGGTCATGGCCTCACTCGCCGAGAAGGAGGGCCTCAAGGGCCAGGTCCAGATGATCTACATGGACCCGCCCTACGGCATCAGGTTCGGCTCCAACTGGCAGGTGTCGACGCGGAAACGTGACGTAGTCGATGGTCGCGCGGCGGACGCAACCCGACAGCCGGAGCAGATTCGGGCCTTCCGCGACACGTGGGAGTTGGGTATTCATTCCTATCTCTCCTATCTGCGCGACCGGCTCGTGATTGCGCGCGACCTCCTTTCGGATTCGGGTGCGGTCTTCGTCCAGATCGGGGAGGGGAATGTCCATTTGGTCCGTGCTCTCCTGGATGAGGTGTTCGGTGCAGCCAATTCGGTCGCGACAATCGCCTTCGTGAAGACAAGTAGCTCGACGCGCGACTACCTGTCCAACACCTACGACTACCTACTCTTCTACGCGAAGGAGAAGGCGCAGCTGAAGTTCCGCCAGCTCTACCTGGACAAGGAGCCCGGCGGCAGAGGCGGAAGCGGATATACAAGGGTGGAACTTGCAGATGGCACGCGCCGCTCTCTGTTCATCGAGGAGCGCAACGGTGCCGCGAGCATCCCCGTGGGCGCCCGGCTGTACTTCCTCGACAACCTGACGAGCCAGAGCGTTGGGCGTGACAAAGGGGAGGGAGCAGCGAGCTGGTTCCCGGTTGTGATTGACGGTATCGAGTACAGGCCGAGCATGAAGGTTCGGTGGAAGACGAACGAGGAAGGGATGCACCGGCTTCAACTTGCTCGGCGAGTGGAAGCTAGTGGATCTCGCGCAGGCTACGTGCGCTATTGGAACGACTTCCCCTTGTTCCCGGTCTCGGACCTCTGGGACGACACTATGGCGAGTTTCATGCCAGACAAGGTGTACGTCGTTCAAACAACTCGCAAGGTCATCGAGCGTTGCATTCTGATGACCACTGATTCGGGCGATCTTGTTCTTGATCCGACGTGCGGGGGCGGAACTACCGCCTCGGTCGCGGAGGAGTGGGGACGGCGGTGGATAACTATCGACACGTCACGAGTCGCACTCTCCCTGACACGGGGGCGGCTGATGACCGCGAGGTTCCCCTACTACCTGCTCGCGGACTCCAAGGAAGGCGCGGACAAAGAATCCGCACTCACGGGGCAGCCTCCAGCGCTCACCACCTACACCGGCGACGTCAGGAAGGGCTTCGTGAGTCAACGGGCGCCCCACATCATGCTCAGCACCATCGCCAAGAATCTGGACATCAAGGAGCGCATGACGCGCGAGGAGATTGACACAGCAATCACGCGGCACGCCGAGACCGAGATCCTCTACGACCGCCCCTACGAGGACAAGAAGATCGTGCGGGTGACGGGGCCGTTCACCGTGGAAAGCCTCTCGCCGCATCGGGTGAACGTCGACGGGCCGGAGGACGAGCCGGCCACATCGCTGGCGCTGGGCGTGGACTCGGCGCGGTTCGTCGAGCGGATCATCGAGGAGCTCCGCGCAGCGGGCGTGCAGAACACCTACAAGGGGGAGAAGCTCGTCTTCGACACTCTCGAGCCGTTCGCGGGCGTGTGCGTGCAGGCGACCGGGACCTACCGGGAGGACGGCAAGTCGATGACGGCCGCCGTCGCGCTGGGGCCTGAGTACGGGACGGTCGGCAAGGAGCTGGTCCGCGAGGCCGCCAAGGAGGCCGTGGAGTTCGCCGACATCCTGATCGTCTGCGGGTTCGCGTTCGAGGCGCTGGTCGAGGACGAGAGCAAGGTGGGCAAGCTCCGCATCCTCAAGGCCAAGATGAACCCCGACCTTCAGATGCCCGACCTGCTGAAGAAGACGGGCGCCGGTAACCTGTTCATGGTCTTCGGCGAGCCCGACATCGAGGTTGTGCACGGCGAGGACGAGACGGTCACCGTCGCGATCCATGGCCTCGACGTGTACGACCCCACCACCGGCGAGGTGCGGAGCGGCGGCACCGACGACATCGCCTGCTGGTTCATCGACACCGACTACAACGGCGAGGCATTCTTCGTGCGCCACGCCTACTTCCTGGGCGCCGACGAGCCCTACGGCAAGCTCAAGCGGGCACTGAAGGCCGACATCGACGAGGAAGCGTGGGCGAGCCTCTACTCGACGACCAGCCGGCCCCGCGCCCACCACCGGCAAGATCGCCGTCAAAGTCATCAACCACTACGGCGACGAGATCCTGAAGGTCTACGGGGTGCAGTCACACGATGAGTTTCGACCGAGTGCCGCATCTCTTCGCGGCAGATGAAGGTCTGAGGGGTGGTGTTCATGAGTTTCTGCTTCATCCACGCGGCCGATCTACACCTGGACACTCCATTTCAAGGGATAGGTCAGGTGACACCGTGGGTCGCCGACGCGCTGAGGGATGCTTCGCTGGAGGCGTTCGACGCTCTGGTTGAACTGGCGTTGAACCGCAACGCCGCGTTCGTGGTGTTCGCGGGAGATATCTACGACGGAGCCGAGCGAGGAGTTCGGGCTCAGCTCCGTTTCAAGAGAGGGCTCGAGCGCTTGAGCGACGCGGGGATCTGGTCTTTCGTAGTCCACGGAAATCACGATCCGATAGCCACAGGTTGGTCAGTCATCCGCAGCGATTGGCCGGAGCTGGTGAAGATCTTCGGCTCTGAAATCGTAGATGCGGTCACGGTCGAGAAGGACGGCGAACCCATCTGTGAACGCCGGTTGAAAAGGACAGCGGTGGCCGGTCGAAAACGACAACACCTGGGTCGGATGCTAGCGGGTTCTTGATCCTCCTTCCACGGCTCCTGCAGGCTCAGGCGTTGCACGCTCTTTCGGGGCTGCCTCACCTGGCTCCGAAGGCTTTCGGACCCGGGCCTTGGCGTCTCGGAGACGGTAGCTCTCGCCCTTGGTCTCGATGATCTGGCAGCGGTGGGTGAGCCGGTCAAGGGTCGCTCCCGTGAGCCGCTCGGACCCGAGCACCTCGGTCCAGTGATCGAACGGCAAGTTCGTCGTCACGATCAGGCTCGTGCGTTCATACGCGGTCGAGATAACGTCGAACAAGAGCTCTGCTCCGATCTTCGAGGCCGGGACGTAGCCGAACTCGTCGAGCACCAGCAGATCGAGCTTTCCAAGACGCGTTTTGAGCCCAAGGAGCCCTCGTTCATCCCGGGCCTCGATCAACAAGGTGACGAGCTCGGTCACCCTGAAAAAACGCACCCGGTAGCCCTTGGCACATGCCGCCGCCGAGAGGGCGATCGCGAGATGGCTCTTGCCCGTGCCGGGGTTCCCGACGAAGAGCACGTTCTCGCGGCGGTCGATGAACTCACACCGGGCGAGTTCTGCGATGAGCATCTTGTTCACTGAAGGGCGCGCGGTGAAGTCGAAGGTCTCCAGGGACTTCAGGACCGGGAACCGCGCAGCCTTCAGCCGTCGCTCCGCAGCTTTGCGCTCGCGCTCGAGGAGTTCGAGTTCTGAGACCTGGAGCAGGTAGGAGAGGTGATCGACGTTGTCCGCCGCCGCCTGGTGGGCGACCTTCTCGCACTCGGCACCGATCGTGGGAAGGCGCAGTGCCTTGAGGTGATGGTGCAAGAGAACGACAGAGGTCGACTCCAGCTGCTTCATGCTCATGCTCCTTTCAAGGAGGCGTAGGCCGAAAGATCGGGTGGCTCGATCACGAACGGACGAAGATGCGGGAGCCCGTCCAGGGCGAACAGGGAGACGGGCCGCTCCTGGGCGTGGCGAAGGATCAGCGAGATCGCATCAGAGCTCGTGGCTCCGATCGAAAGCGCGGCTCCCACCGCCCCGGCGAGTTCCCCGACACTTGCTCGTTCCAGCAGCCGGAGCACCTTGATGAACTCCCGGGTGCCCTTGTGGCCGAGATCGGTCTCGAGCCGCCGGCGAAGGAGCGCGAAGCACTCCGGTAGCTCCCAGCCCTGCAGGGGTCTCGCGACGTCGAGTGCTCCGGGCTTTCGTTCAAGGAGCGCCAGGTAGTGGAGGGGATCGTAGGTGATCTGCTCGCGCTCCCAGCAGCGGGGGTGGGTGGCCACGAGCACGTCAGCACACGAGACCCTCACGTCTTCGATCCCGCCGGTGACGGTGAGCTCGTGATGGGCGAAGGCTGTCGGGACCGAGTAGTCGTTGCGATCGAAGCGGACGAGCGAGAGCGAGTTGGCCCTTGCCTGCACGACGCGTCTGGCTTCGAAGCTCACCTCAGGGATCGGGAGCATCGCGGCCTGGTCGATCAGGAGCAGTTCTGCCTTGGTCCCTGCCCCTCCTCGCACGCGACGGGACAGTTCATCGCGGCAGCGAGACGCCAGTCGAGTGTTCAGCTCGGCGAAGGAGCGTGCCGAAGGCACCGGGACCATGAAGTTGCGACGGGAATAGCCGACGATGCCCTCGACCACGCCCTTCTCGTTGCCACGGGCGACCCGGCAGAAGTGATGGGAGAACAGGAAGTGGCTCTCAAGGCGCAGGAACTCCCTCGTGAGATCTCGGTCTCGACCGATGATCTTCGCCACGGCGATCGAGGTGTTGTCGTAGGAGGTCCTCTTCGGCACGCCGCCGAAGAACTCGAACGCGGCGACGTGGGCGGCCTGGAAGGTCTCGGTGTTCTCCCTGGGATAGACCGAGACGAAGAAGGCATCGGAGAACGGGAGCGACATGACCGCGAAGGCGGCCTTGCGCTCCACACCGGCGATCAGGACCGTCGCCTCTCCGAAGTCGAACTGGGCTTCCCCGGGTGGGTGTGACAGCGGGACGAACACCTCGCGGGAATGACGGCGGCGCTGAGCGACGGCTTCCTTGACCTGGGTGATGCCGCCCGTATAGCCGTGCTCGTCACGCAGGCGCTCGAAGATCCGCTTGGCGGTGTGGTGCTGCTTGGGGGGTGCATCGCGATCAGACGCCAAGATCTCCGAGATCACCGGAAGGAAGGGGCCGAGCTTGGTCTTGGTGCGTGCTGCGTCCTGGCGGTAGCCGGGGGGTTCGGCGTTGGCGAGGATCTTCTGCAGGGTCTTGTGGGCGATCCGGTAGTCCCTGCAGACCGAACGCTTCGAGGCGCCCTCCACGAGCACCTTGCGCCTGATCTCGGTCCACTCCTGCATGTCGGTGTGCACTCCTTCTCCCGTCTGTCCGGCTCCGCTGCTGCCCTTGACGGGCGAGCTTGCGGGCGTGACCGAACAGAACTCGGATGTCGGGGTGTTGACCTTTTCGACCGGCTTCTTTCAGGCCGCGAGTGTTCGCCTTTTCAACCGGCGTTTACAGATACCGGTGTCAGATCGGCCCAGGCGATCGCTCGAGATCCCTCGACACCGCGAGCGGTGTCGCGCCGATGCGAGATCAGACCCTCGCGCTCCTAGCCCGCTTTCCTTCGGTTGCTACCTGTTGTCGGATGCGTGGCGAGCTCGCCCATGTCACGGTGATCGATGACCAGGTCGAGCGGCGCGTTCGGATGCGCCTGCTCCCGATACTCCCCGTTCGGGAACCCGACCCCGTACCCGAGGCTCGCCATCCACTTCTTCGGCAGGTGTTCCGGCTCGCGCATCAGCCAGTTCATGCACCGCTGCGCCTGCGCGAACGGATCCTTCACCCGCTTCGGGTCGCCCCGGCGCTTCCACGTGCGGCTCGGCGGATCGTAGGTGAGCTGGCCGCCCTTCACCTCGAGCACGAGCACCCCGAGCTCCGCATGCGCGATCAGGAAGTCGGCCTCACCCTTCTGCGGCCGCCCACCCAGGTGCAGCCACTCGATGCCGTGGTAGCAAATGAATTCGTCGGGCAACTGGTCGCGGAGCGCGTCGTACAGCTGCTCCTCAGCGCCGCTCTGCACCGGCAGCATCGGGCTAGGAACCATGCGTGCCATCTCGGCATCCTGGCACGTCGGACCCTTCCGCTAGCGTGAACACACGAGATCCCCTCAAGGGAAGTGTCTAGTGAGGTAGACAGATGTGGTCAGAGCTGGCATCATGACCGGGCGAGTTCTTCTTCGGTTCCTGAAGAAGCTGGGCTGCCAGGAGATCCGTCAGTCGGGCTCGCATGTCAGGGTCGAGTGCGGAGCCTGCAAGACGACGGTCCCTGTACACCGAGGCGAGGAGTTGCCCAGCGGAACGCTCGGTCAGATCCAGCGCGATCTGGAACCGTGCTTGGGAGAGCGATGGCTTCGACGTACGAGGTGAAGTTGACGAGGGACGATGGCGGCGCCTGGCTCGCGCAGGTTCCGAGCGTTCCCGGATGCCACACTTACGGCCGAAGCATCGAGCAGGCCATGAACCGCATCCGGGAGGCCTTGTCGCTCTGGGTGAAGGACGCGGCAATCGCCCAACTGCAGCCGGACATCCGACTCGCCGAGCCCGCTCGCTCCAATGTGCGTCGTCTGTCGTCGGCACGAGAACGGGCTGAGAAGGCGGACGCACAGGCCCGCGAGCTCCTCGCTGAAACCGTCCGGGCGCTCACCCGGGACGAGGGCTGGTCGGTTCGGGACGTTGCGGGTGTCGTCGGTCTCTCCCCGCAGCGCATCCACCAAGTCTCACAGCAGTTGCCGACACAGCCGGCGCCAGCAAGCAAGAGGAGGTCGGCTCAAGGTTCTTGACGTGTACGCCGAATGTACGTACAGTCTCGCCCTTGGAGGGGAACATGACCGCCACGAACGCGCGTGCCCAGAAGAAGCAGGATCGCATCTCCCTTCGAGCCACGCCCCGTCAGGTCGATGTCATCGACCAGGCCGCTGAGGCTGTTCAGAAGAACCGCTCTGACTTCATGCTCGATGTTGCAGTTCAGGAGGCGATGCGGGTCCTAGCGGACCGCAATACCTTCCTTCTCGGTGATGAGCAGAGGGACGAGTTCCTTCAGCTGCTCGATCGTCCCCCGGTAGAGAAGCCGCGCCTGCGAGCGCTCTTCGAGCGCGGCAGTGTTCTTGGTCAGTAGGTGGTCGACCTTTCAGAAGTAGTCCCGCTCGACGGGACTCACGACCTTGCTCAGTTTCGGTGTGGAAAGGCTGAGCTCGACGACTGGCTGAGGCGCTACTCCCTGGTCAACCAACGGATCGGTGGTTCGCGAACGTTCGTGACGTGCGAGGGCTCGACCGTGAGGGGCTTCTACTCTCTCGCGGTCTCGAGCATCGAGTTCGCGCAGGCTTCCCCCAAGATCCAGCGGGGCCTCGGGCGCTATCCGGTTTCGGTCATCCTCATCGCGAGGCTCGCCGTCGACGAACGGGTGCAAGGGCAGCGGGTGGGAGAGTCGCTCCTGATCGACGCCCTCGGGCGCAGTCTGGCCGTCTCGGAGCAAGTTGGAGTACGAGCGGTGCTGGTGCATGCGATGGATGATGACGCAGGGCGCTTCTATGAGCGGTACGACTTCGAGCGATCCCCGACGAACCCATATCATCTCGCGCTGCTGGTTCAAGACATCGAGGCCGCCCTGCCTTGATCCTCAGCAAGACCCACTGCCTTGCGCATCCCTGGCTACGCGATCAGTGATCTGAGCTCCGTCAGGAGATGGACATCGCCGTTCGACGCACGGGCGGAGCGCCTGGCGATCTCGGCCTTGAGCCGGCGCACGTCGCGGCGACCCTCCTCATCGCCGACCAGCCGCCACGCCGTCGCCAACGCGATCAGCGTCACCATCCACTGCTCAGCACGCATCGCAACATCAGCCCAAGCGATGTGCGCGTAGGTGTCTGACCACTCCTCGTCGCCGGTCGCGTGTGCCATCGTGATGGCCTGCTCGATGAATGCGAGGGCGAGATGATGCTGTCCGAGACGACCCATCGAGGACGCGAGGTTCCATGGGTACGACGGCTCCTGGGGTTCGAGTCTCATCGCCTGCAGGTAGAGACTGGTCTTCACGGGGATAGGTAGAGGGAGCGCTGTCTTACAGCTTGAGCTCCCCGAGCCTGCCGATGCAGGAGATCCTTCGCCCGAGGAAACCCTGTTCGAGCCACCGGCGCGCGATCTTGGATTCAGGGCGATGGACACCTTCGTTCGCGGTCTCCGGGGGATCGAGCTGGCTCCGGACGCGGCGACCGTTCCCGACGGGTGGGACAGCTCCGTCATGGAAGTTGCCCGGGAGTTCGCTGACGTGGCCGAGGAGCGTGACTTCTCTCTCACCTTCGACGCGCCCCCCCGCACCTCGCTGCGAGCGTTGCCAGGATCACCCCGCAATCTGCTCCGAGGCTCCGACAGCGCCGCTCTGTGGTTCGGCGCCGGAGGTCCGCCCGCGGCCTCCTCGTGGCCGTGGATCTCGGGACCGGCCGTGTGGATGTCCAGGAGGCCGCTGGTGGCCGGGTCTCCTGCCACTACGACGAGGCCTTGGAGACCGCGGTCAAGCAGCATCTGGGTGCGGTGGTGATCGCATCAGGCGAGGAGGACTTCGACGAGGTTCTCGGCAAGCATGGGCGGCTGGAACTCGATTCCCTTCAGGGTGCCAGCGAGCAGATTGGGGTCGAGGACACCTTCTGGCTCAACTCATCGGCCACGGAGCAGGCGGCGCAGCAGGGCGTCGGCCCGATCGACTCGATCGACGAGCTGGCCGCGCCCGACCTCTTCACCGACGAGGACATCGACGCCTTCCTTGCCGTTATCCATGGGACGCGACGAGAGTGACCGGGGGCGAGAGTCCCTCGATCGTTCTGGACACGAACATCGTGTCCTACCTGTTGAGCGACACACCGAGAGCTGCTGCCTGCAAGCCGTACGTGGAGCATCGCGTGGCGGCACTGTCGTTCCAGACGGTCGCGGAACTTTGGTACGGCGCCGAGCACGGCGGTGGGGCGAGCGAAAGCGCGCTGCACTTGACCACGCGATCCGGCGTTTCGTCATCCTGACCGCTGATGAAGCCACGTCACGACTGTGGGCGGAGCTGCGGGTTGAAGCGGAGCAGGGAGGGAAGTCGAAGGAGGCCGAGGACCTCTGGATCGCTGCTACCGCCAAGCGCCACGACCTCCCGTTGCTGACCGACGACAGCGGCTCACCAGGCCTGAGCACATCGTTCTGCGCTCGAACGGGGCACTGCTTGGCGACGTAACCACCCTGCAGCGGCACAGAAGAGACATCGTGCCGCGTCGTCAAAGGCGCCCCGGCCGCCGCCGCCGTGCCACATCGAGAGTTCGGCACATGTTGTGTGACACGATAACCGAGGTCGTCGCCGAGATCGGGGGAGCGGCCGCTCCTTGAGGAGGATCGAGGTGCGAGAGTCGCTCGACTGTTCCGTTGGCCCGACGCCCGGTATGTTCGCGACACCGCTATCGGTGTCAGATGGCGCTTGCGGATCGTTGGAGGCCCTTTGACACCGGTATCGGTGTCACGTGTCCGTCCTGCCAGGCCGTCTGAGTGCGTCATCCCGAGATCGATGAAGCGATGCTGGGCGACGGCGATCTCAGGGTTGATCGACCGAAGGCAGAACCAAGGACTTCCTCGATGAGCTGGTCGAAGCGGCCTTGAAGACCCGCAGGCTCGTACGGGCGCTGACCGATCGCAGGAGGGCGATGGGCATCAGCCAGACGGTGATCGCGGCTCGCATGGGCACGTCGCAGTCCGCCCTCGCGCGACTCGAAGCCGGGGGGGTCCGACCCGAGGCTCTCGACCATCGAGCGCTACGCGCGGGCACTCGGCGAAGAAGTCGAGCTCCGCGCTAGAGCTTGACCCGAGAGACCTCAGCGGGTTTGACCTCTACAACTCCGCCTGGCCGACCAGCTTGATGAAGTTGCGCTTGGGTTTGTGGCTCGCCCTGACTGACTCGAGGTAGGCGGGGAAATCGCCACCTTGCCCGGCACGCTCCATGAGGGTCTTGACCTTGCCCATCAGCTCGACGGCCTCGGCGTACGCGGGGTTGTTCTTCTTGCCGATCGTGCGCTCGATCTCATCCTGATACAGAGGAAAGGCATCCGCAGGATGGTCGGCCTCACGCAGGGCGGCGAGCCGCATCCAGAGTCCGTGCGAACACCCACCGGCCTGCGCCTCGGCCCAAGCAGCTTCGACGTCCCCTTCGCCCAGGAACACCTCGACCAGATCGGACGAGTCCACCGGCCGTGCCCAGCGGTTGCGGGGCTGTCCTTCGCCCTTACGGCGCGCGATATCGATCCGGATGAGGTCGAGCGCCTTCGGGCGCCATTCATCCCAGCTTTCGGTTCGCGTCGCGTGCCTGCCCAACCGCTCGAAGGAGGCAGGATCGGGCGCCTCGGCGAACGCCGTCCACATGAGGTCCAGCACGTCGTGCTGGCGGCCGCGCCGATGGTATTCGCCGGCGAGCACCTCGAGCAGTCGGCGATCGGTTCCCTTCGGGAACGACGCAAGCCCTTTCTGGGCCCATTCGAGCGCCCTATCGAAGCGACCGGCATCACGGTAGAGCTCGACGATCTCCACGTAGTGATAGGCATGTGACAGATCCTTCGACTTGACGGCCACAAGCGCGTCGACGTCACCCGTGACCCTCGCCAGCGCCTCCATCATGTGGGTGATGTTGAACCGAAAGGTCGAATGCGAGCGGTCTCGCTCGTCGCGCGAGGTGATCGCAGGGATCTTCGCCCACACTTCATCGGCGAGGCTGCGAAAGACGGCGAGGCCCTCGTCGCCGAGGACGTCCGCATAGGTCTCGGCTGCGCGGTAGAAGGTCTCCCACTCCGAATGCAGCTCCCATTCGAACAGCCTCCTGGCAAGCGCCTCAGGGTCGGGGCGAGCCTTGGCACAAGCCTCATGGTGAAGCTCGCAGAGACGGTCCCTGATCCCACCCATGTAACCGTCGGAGTCGTCGACCCGCCCGAGCGCGTCCTCGAGGCACGTGAGTGCGTGCTCGCACAGCTCGACGACCTCGCCAGCATGGCCCTTAGTCAGCAGCGCCCCAACTGAGTCGATGATCTGCTCGATGCCGTTCGAGTACGAGTACATCCCGCGGTAGTCGACGAACTCGCCGACGTTGATCATGTTTTCGATGGCGATGCGGAACCCATCGAGGTCGACGTCTGCGCCTTTCTTCTTCGTCGCGTCCAGCAGCAGCCGCCCGCGCAGGAACTCGTCTTCTCTCGCCTGCTCGAGGAGCAGGTCCACGAGCGCTTCCTTGGGTTGTGAATGAAGGTATGACCCGATGTCGATCGCCCGAGCGTCGTCGGCAGCATCAGTGGTGCTCGGCTCCTCATCCCGGCCCGCGAACGCGAGGCCGACCGCGACACAGTGTTTGCAGAAGAGCCCATCCTCGCCCACAGGACATGTGCACGAGTGGGCGGGCCCACCGATCTCGATCCACAGCCTGACCCGGTAGGTGCGCTGGCCCTGGACGGTAGCGGTAACCTCCTCGTCGCCCACCCTGAGCTTCTTCACCCGACCGGACGCGGCGTAGGTTGCACCCCGCTCGAAGAAGCGGGGGCCCCCGAGATGCCGGACGGCGCCCCGCGTGAAGATCGAGTCGAGCTGCATGTCGGTGGCCAGGGTATCTGCTGCCTTGGCTCAGAAGCGTGGCGTCGTCACCGGCGCCACGTCGCGTTGCGGATCGCAGCGAGCCATGTGTGCCATCTGCCAGTTCTGCTCGTAGCCGTGCTCACGGAGACCGATGGCGGTCGCGACCTCGCGGACAGCGGCCATGTAGGGACCGATGGCGGACCGCGTTCGACGGACGTAGTCGAGGTCCTCGGAATACCGCGCGGGCGCTGGCAGGTGCAGCTTGTGGAGGCAGGTTCCACCTCGCATCGCGAGCTCATCGCCGAGCAACTCGTGATCGGCGATGTCGATGATCAGTCGAGAGAGGATCAGGTCCTGTTCGATCTGTGTATCGGTCGGCCAGGGCGCCCGCCGCGACCATCGGGTGATGAACGCTTGGGGGATCAAACGTCGGGCTCCACGACGGTGTTGACGAGCACTCCCCACCGCTTGTCGATGCGCCCGCGCCTAGGTGCGGAAGGGCTAAGGAGCACGGGTTCACCTGCGCCGGGCATCGCAACGACGTGGAGCCAGTGCGGATCGACGTCGGGCCGGTACTGTTCGAGCAGCCATCCGAGCCGCCGAGCGGTGGCTCGGTCACGCACTGGGGCGAGACGTGCCAGCCTGTCGCCATCCAACTCCCCGATCTCCTTGATCACGGTGGCGACGTTGCTGATACCGCCTCCGTCCCGATAGCGCCAGACGAGATCCACCACGGTCGTCTCACGCGTGGCCAGTGTGAAATAGCCGGTCCGCGTGGTTCGCTGATCGACCGCCATGTCCCGCACGCGATCGCTCGTGGTGAAGCGCAGGAGCACCCGGCCGAGGTCGCGGTCGGAGAGGTACTTGGCTGTGATCACTTGGAAAGTCTGAGGCGCCTGGTGAGCCGCACCGTGCATCGCGGCCGCAGTGAGGAAGCTGACGTAGTAGGACCGCTTGAGGTGGTTCATCATCGCGTCGATGAACCACTCTCCCGGGACGGCTCCCAAGGACCGGTACTCGGGAGGGACCATCACATAGAGGCCGCGGGCGGGGGAGAAGAGCCGTCGCTGGTGGCGCAGGCGTGCGATCGCCTGGCGCATCGCGCTTGGCGTGTTTCCCATGAGCGCCGTCAGCTCGCCGGCTGTTGCCCAGTACCGGCCCTCGGCGATGAGGGTCTCCGGCAGCTCGGAAGGGGGAATCCGACGGGCAGGTACATATGATTCAGTCAAAGTAGCTTCCAGCATCACTTCTGCTAGAGAGTATACACTCTAGGTGAAGGCAATCCAGGGAAAGTGATTTCGAGTGTGACTTTACCTTATCATGGCCTTCGGCCTCCGACGCGGCCCTCGTGTTCTTCAAGAGTGGCAGGACCTCGAGGACGCCGATATCTCGCTCCTCTGTGAAGCCTCGCCGGCACCGCCGGGCGTCGTCGCCGTTGGCGCCGGAAGTACCACCGGCCTCGAGGCCCCGCTCGCTCCCGAGAAGCCCGTGAACCGGCCCTGGTCAACGGCGGCTGTTTCCTCCCATCCCCTCGAGGAGATCACCAACGCGCGGGTCGATCGCCACTACGGCGAGCCGCTTCCCTTCGCACCATCGCGGCTGGGCACCTGGACCGCATCCTCGGTCGATGTCGGCGGCGTGAAGGTGACCGCCATCTCCCTCTACGGGCTCATGGACGAGCGATCCGATGCGTCCGTATCTCGGTGATGACTGCACCCACACCTGGACCAAGCTTGACCCCCAGCGCCCGACGGTCCCGTATCAGGACGACTACCTGTTCGCCTCGTCAGCGCTCGCGGATCGTCTCGAGAGTTGCCGAGCGCTTCCCTTCACGGCGGACTCGCCGAGCGATCACACGCCGATCGTCGCCTCGTTCCAGCTCTGAGCCGGCGCCGCACCTCGTTCCCAGCTGTCGCCGATGTCAGGCGATCAGAGAGCTCAGATCGGTCACGAGACTTGCCTTGAGATCGACAGCCTGGTCTCGTTGTTCCTCGACCTTCCGCAGCATCCTCAGGACATCACGACGGGCATCATCATCATCAGCCAAGCTCATCGCTCGAGCCAGGGCAACGAGGGGCACCTCCGGTTGACGAGCTCGCATCGCGATGTCGGCCCAGCCATGTGCGCGTACGTGTCAGCCCATTCCAGGTCTCCGCTGTCGCGGGCTACCGTCATCGCTTCTGTTCTGGAACGCCATACTTGCGGCCATGTTCCGGATGGCGGTGGGCCACAGCGACGACATCGATGCCGACGTCGCCGCGCGCACCATCGTCGATCAGTGCCTTCAGACCCTCGGGGGCGTCATGCCGAAGGCCGGCCTGCTCTTCTCCGCCTGGGAGACCGACCATCAGGTGGTCCTGCGGTGCGTCCAGGAAGCCCTGGCGGGGATCGAGCTGATCGGTTCCACCTCCTCGGCCGAGATGTCCTCGGAGATGGGCTACCAGGAGGACTCGATCACGCTCGCCCTGTTCGCCTCCGATGACGTCGACATCACGAGCGGCATCGCCACCAACCTCTGGGACGACATCCCTGCGGCCGCGCGCTCGGCGGTCGAACAGGCCCGGGCGAAGTCCGACAAGGAGCCCCGGCTCTGCATCACCACCCCCTCTGCCGGGGGCGACATGCGGGTCCTGCTCGAGTCCCTGCGCGAAGAGCTTGGCCCCGACGTACCGGTCATCGGCGGAGGAGCATCGCCACGGTCGAACCGCCATCCCACACGCGAGAGCTGGCAGTTCTACGGCGACCAGGCGGTGAGCGAATCCGTCCCCGTCTTGCTGTTCTCCGAACCACTCAGATACTCGGTCGGGACCGACGCCGGCTGGCGCCCGATCGGACCGAAGGGACGCGTCACGAAGTCTTCGGGCAGCGTGGTGTATGAGATCGACGGCAATCCTGCATTGTCCTTCTACCAGCGCTATCTGGGGGAAGGTTTCGAGCCTGCGTTCGCCACCCCGCTGGCGGTGTTCCCTGAGGGCTCCGAGCGCTTCTACCTGCGTGCGCCCGTGCACCACGACCCCGACACCGGGGCGGTCAGCGTCAGCGGCGATGTGCAGGAAGGTGCAGAGGTCCAGCTGACTACGGCCGCCACCGACGAGATCTTCGACGGCGCCCGTTCCGCGCTGTCGCAGGCGATCGACCAGTTCCCCGACGGCCATGAACCGGAGGCAGCGTTGATCTTCTCGTGCGCGATCCGCAAGTACCTGCTCGGAACACGGACGGGCACCGAGTACGACATCACCCAGCAGATGCTGGGCGACGGTGTGCCCGTGTGCGGCTTCTACTCGTTCGGTGAGATCGCGCCGCTGGACGAGGGCGGTGAGGCCCGCTACCACAACGAGACGATGGTGGCTTTGCTCTTGGGTACGGGCTAGTTGCCGTGTCGGATCGGGGCTCCGACGCCGATCTCGAGAAGCAGAACCGGGTGCTGGTGCGCAAGCTCGACCGGCTGCAGACCAACACTCGTCAGCTCGAAGAGATCCGCGATGTGAACTCGAAGCTCCTGTCCGGTCTGATGCACGAGCTCGACGAGGAGCGCACCCGGTCGACCGAGCTGTTGTTGAACATCCTTCCGCAGAAGATCGTCGACCGGCTGGGGGCCGGCGAGACGCTCATCGCGGACCGCTACGAGCACGTGTCCGTGTTGATGAGCGATCTGGTCGGCTTCACGGATATCTCCTCGCGGCTGTCACCGAAGGTGCTGGTGACGGAGCTCAACCGTTTGTTCTCGGAGTTCGACGTCCTCTGCGCCGAGAGCGGCATGGAAAAGATCAAGACGATCGGTGATGCCTACATGGCGGTGGGAGGGCTGCCCGGGACCCGTGAGGACCACGCCGCCGCCGCGGCTGACATGGCGCTCGGCATGATGGACGTGCTGCGCAGGATCAACGACGCGACCGAGCGAGGGTGGCGGATGAGAATCGGAGTGCATTCGGGCCCCGCCGTCGCAGGAGTGATCGGCACGTGGAAGTTCGTTTACGACGTGTGGGGCGACACAGTGAACATGGCAAGCCGGCTCGAGTCGTCGTCGCTGCCCGACCATATCCAGATCTCGTCGCCGGTCGCCGACGCCCTGAGATCTGCGTTCGTGGTCGAGGCCCGGGGGACGATCGAGTTGAAGGGCAAGGGCGAAACCGAGACATCCTTCCTGAACGGGCGCCGATGATGCGATGGCCAACGTCGAGGCTCTGACTTGGCGGCCGGCTACCCGACAGCCGCTTTGCTGGTGGTCGTCGGCTCGATCGCGCTCTCCAAAGCCTGATCCGATCCCGGCAGCTTGAGGCGCTTCAGCGCGAGCGCGTTGGCCGCCACGATGACGCTGGATCCCGACATCGACAGTGCGGCGATCTCCGGACGCAGGACGAGACCGAGGCTCGGCTCGAAGACGCCTGCTGCGATCGGCAACGCGATCGCGTTGTAGCCGATCGCCCACCCGAGGTTCTGCCGCATCTTCCGGAGCGTGCCACGCCCGATCGCGAGGGCGGTGGGAACGTCGAGCGGGTCTGATCGCATCAGGACCACATCGGCGGTCTCGATCGCCACGTCGGTCCCGGCTCCGATCGCGATGCCGAGGTCTGCCTGCGCGAGCGCGGGCGCGTCGTTCACGCCGTCGCCGACCATGGCGACCTTCTTCCCGCTGCGCTGCAGCTCGGTGACCTTGCTGGCCTTGTCGCCGGGCAAGACCTCCGCGATCACGGTGTCGATGCCGAGTTGGCCGGCGATGCGGCTGGCCGTGGCCTGGTTGTCGCCGGTGAGCATCACGACCTCGACGCCAGCCTCACGCAGCGAGGCGACGGCTGCGCGAGCGGTCGGCCGAGGAGCGTCGGCGATGCCGATCACGCCAACGGCTCGGCCCTCGACGGCCACCACGACGGCGGTCCGCCCGCCCCGGGCGAGCTCCTCCTTCTTCGCCGCAACGGCACTCACATCGATGCCCTCACGTTCCATGAGCCGGACGCTACCGACGGCCACCCGACGTCCTTCGACGGTTCCGATCGCCCCGTGCCCCGGCACGTTCTCGAACGCGTTGGCGCGCGAGGCCGGCACGTTCCGCTCGTCCGACAGGCGAACGACAGCCTCTGCAAGCGGGTGTTCTGACTCCCGTTCCACCGCTGAGGCGAGCCGAAGCATCTCGTCGGCGGGAAGACCGTCGGCGATCACGTCGGTCACCTCCGGCTCTCCTTTGGTCAAGGTCCCCGTCTTGTCCATCACGACGACATCGATCCGAGCGGAGGCTTCCAGGGCGACGGCGTTCTTGAAGAGGATGCCTCTGCGCGCGCCCAGGCCCGTCCCGACCATGATCGCCGTGGGTGTGGCAAGGCCCAACGCGTCAGGGCATGTGATCACGACGACGGTGATGGCGAACAGGAGCGCCTCGTTCAGTGATGCGCCGGCCAAGAGCCACACCAGGAGGGTTGCGGTCCCGCCGATCAGCGCGACGAAGACCAGCCAGAAGGCGGCCCGGTCGGCGAGCCTCTGCCCGGGCGCCTTGGAGTTCTGCGCCTCCTGCACGAGCTTCACGATCTGCGCGAGAGCGGTGTCCGATCCCACCTTGGTCGCACGAACGCGGAGCGTGCCGTTGGCGTTGATCGTCGCGCCGGTCACCTCCGACCCCGGCTGCTTGTGGACCGGCAGGCTCTCTCCGGTGACCATCGACTCGTCGATATCGCTCTCGCCCTCTTCGACGAGGCCGTCTACGGCGATCTTCGAGCCCGGGCGAACGAGGAGCAGGTCGCCGACCACGACCTCCGCCGTGGAGATCTCGACGGGCTCGCCGTCGCGCAACACGACGGCCTTGGCCGGCGCGAGGTCGAGCAGGGTGCGGATCGCGTCGTTCGCCCCTCCGCGGGCCCGCATCTCGAACCAGTGACCCAGCAACACGAAGGCGGCGAGCACGCTGGCCGCCTCGTAGAAGACCTCGCCACCGCCCGTCAGGGTCACGAAGACGGAGTAGAGCCAGCCGGCGCCGATCGCGACGGCGACCAGCACCATCATGTCGAGCGTCCTCGCGCGGAGCGCTCGGGCGGCGCCGTCGAAGAAGATCCAGCTCGCGTAGAAGACCACCGGCAGGCTGAGGATCAGCGAGAAGACGTCATCCCTCAAGCCGAACGGCGCAGCGAGATCGAACCCCAGGACGTCTCTCCCGATGGGCGACCACAACAGGATCGGGATCGAGAAGAGGGCGGCGACGAGGAACCGCTTCCGCATGTCGCGCACCATCGCGTCCATCGACATGCCGGCGTGGCCGCCGTGGCCCATCGCGTCGTGCGGTGACGCCACCCTGTCGCCCGTCATCTCGTGACCGGCGGCCATTTCGCGCCCAGTGTGCCCGGCGGACGTGACCGCACCCGGCTCTGCCATCGCGTCGCAGATGTGGTCCGGGACCGACTGACCTTCGCAATGGAGCCCGCACTTGAGCACCCACCGGCGGAGTTCCGCGACCGAGGTTCGCGAGGTGTCGAACGTCACCGTCGCGGTCTGCGCCACGGGGTTGGCTTCGACGGAACGCACGCCGGGGCGACGCTCCAAGATCTTCTCAACGACCGCCTTCTCGGTGGCGTAGTGCAGCCCGCCGGTATGAAGGACGACGTCGGCGTACGTGGCGTGGGCGCCGTCTTCGGCACTGGAACCCTCGTCCTGGTGGCGGCGATCCATCTCGGTGCCTCTCCTCAGCCGTCAAATGGTTGTTGATGTGGATGCTCAGGCGGCACGAGCGTTCGCGCGCCCATGCTCGGAGCGCTCAGGTCGTGCCTCGTCTCCGAGGATGGTCGCTCGACGGAACCGTCGCAGCCGTAGCGCGTTGAGCACGACGCTCACGCTGGACCCGGCCATCGCGGCGGCCGCCCACATCGGGGTCAGGGCACCGAAGGCCGCGAGCGGGATCATCACCACGTTGTAGGCAAAGGCCCAGATCAAGTTCTGGACGATCACGCGATGGGTCTTCCGCGCCAACTGCAGGGCGTCGGGAACGGAGCTCAGGGAGCCCCCGAGCAGGTTGACATCGGCGGCGGCGAGCGCCACGTCGGTCCCGCTCCCGAGCGCGATGCCGACATCGGCACGAGCGAGCGCGGGAGCATCATTCAGTCCGTCACCGACGAACACGACCTTCCTCGCGCCGGCCTGCATCCGCTCGACCTCGTCAACCTTGCCGTCGGGGAAGACCTCCGCGGCGACCGTGTCGATGCCGACCTGCGCCGCGATCGCCTCGGCGGTGAGGCGACGGTCGCCCGTCACCATCGCAACCTGCAGGCCGAGCGCCTTCAGACGTCGAACGGCATCGGGCGCCTCCGGCTTGACGATGTCGGACACGGTCACGAGTCCGATCGGGACACCATCGCGCCACACCGCGAACGGTGTGAGTCCTTCGCGCGCGAGTCGCTGCACCTCTTCCTCGAGGGCTGCGGGCAAGCCCTCGGGTCGGCCGACCTCGACCTGTGCACCGCTCACCTTCGCGATCGCGCCAGCTCCCGGCTGCACCGTGTGGTCACTCGCCTCGGGCACGATCAGGCCCCGTGATCGAGCACCGTCGACGACGGCTCTCGCGATCGGATGCTCCGATCCGATCTCCGTGGCGGCGGCCAGCGCCAAGACCTCGTTCTCGGTTGCGCCATCGACGGCGACGACTCCCGCAAGGGTCATCGTTCCCTCCGTCACCGTTCCTGTCTTATCGAGCAGGACGACGTTCGCGTCGCGCACTGCCTCGAAGACCTCGCCACCCTTGAAGAGCACGCCGAGCTCAGCCGCTCGGCCCGTGCCCGCCATGATCGCCGCCGGGGTCGCGAGGCCGAGCGCGCAAGGGCACGCGATCAACAGCACGGCGGCGGCGTGCAGCAGGGCGGTCCCGGTCGTTGCGTTCGCGACGAAGATCCACGCCAGGAACGTCGCGAAAGCGATCCCCAAGACGACCGGGACGAAGATCGACGAGATGCGGTCGGCGAGGCGCTGGACGGGGGCCTTCGACGCCTGTGCTGACTGCAGGAGTCGCACGATCTCTCCGAGCTTGGTGTTGCCGCCCGTCTTCGTGACGAACACGAGGATCCGGCCGTGACCGTTGATCGACGCGCCCACCACGTCGTCGCCCGGGCCGACGTCGACAGGGACGGATTCCCCGGTCAGCATCGAGAGGTCGACCCACGATGTGCCTTCCTTCACGACGCCGTCGGCGGGCACCTTCTCGCCTGGTCGAACGACCGCGAGATGACCGGGCTTGAGGTCCTCGATCGGCACGGTACGCTCGACGCTGTCGACGAGGATCGTCGCCTCCTTGGCGCCTCGCTCGATCAGCGCCCGCGCCGCGTCGTTGGCGCTCGAACGCGCCCGCGTCTCGAGCGTCCGCCCGAGCAGGATCAGGGTCACGATGACAGCCGCCGTGTCGAAGTAGTGCTCGTGCATGCCGCTCGCAACCGACCAGGCGCTGTAGAGGTAGGCGGCCGATGAGCCGATCGCGACGAGGGTATCCATCGTCGTGGTCGCATGGCGAGCCGCTCTGAAGGCGGCGCGGAAGAAGGGCCAGCCGGCCCAGAACACGACCGGCGTCGTCAGGAGCCACGCCGCCTGGGGCGCCCACGGACGGTCGGTGAGCAAGAACGAGAGGACGAGCACCGGGATCGTGAGCGCGGCCGCCACTAAGAACCGTCGGAGGTAGGAGCGGTACTCCTCGTCGGGAGAACGCTCTGACGTGTGGGGACGGGCGCCATATCCCGCGCTTCGAACGGCTGCGATCAGCTCGTCTGCCTTAGGCTCCAGCGCGGTGCGAACCGTCGCCGTTCGCGTCGCGAGGTTCACCACCGCCTCGTCGACGCCCTCGACGTGGCCGAGGGCGGACTCGATCTTCAGGACGCACGACGCGCAGGTCATGCCGTCGACATCGAGCACGAGCTCTTGTTGGTCGTTGCGCGTTGCCATGTCGTTCACCGTCCCGAGAAGCGGGCCACCGCCGCCATCAGCTCTTCGATCTTCGCGTCGCCATCACCCTGCTCGACGCTTTCCCGCACGCAGTGTCGGACGTGATCGTCGAGCAGACCCATGCCTGTCGCCTTCAGCGCGGCGACCACGGAGCTCAGCTGTGTGAGGACGTCGATGCAGTACGTGTCCTCCTCGACCATGCGCTGCAGTCCCCGCACCTGCCCCTCGATGCGGCGGAGCCTGTCCTGCAGGTCCTTCTTGGTCATCGCGTACCCGACCGCCATGGCTCACCCCCTCTCTCGTTCATGGCCGTGGGAGCGCTCACATCGAGCGTTCCGAGGGATCCATGGAGATGAAGCGGTCTGGGTTCTCGCGGAACCTTTCCATGCATCCGACGGAACAGAACAGGTACGTCGTGCCGTCGTGCTCCCACGCCGCCGCCGCGGAGCCCTCTTCCACCGTCATGCCACAGACCGGATCGATCATCAGGATCTCCTCCTCTTGCCGTCGGAGGAGTGTACCATACCCCCCCTACCCATTACGCCCGTCGCCAGGAGGGGCATGTCAGCCGGCTTCTCTAGGACTTCGCGAGCACCGTCTCGGCGATGGCCGGCAGGACCTTCTCCCCGTACGCCTGCAGCGTCTCGTCCTTCGCGTCGTGCTGCAGGTAGACGGCGAACTGGTCCACGCCCAGCTCGTGCAGCTCCTGGAGCCTCCGCACGTGTTCGGCCACCGGCCCCAGGATGCAGAACCGATCGACGATGTCGTCGGGCACGAACGCCGTGTGCGCGTTGCCCACCTGCCCGTGCTCGTTGTAGTCGTAGCCCTCGCGGCCCTTGATGTACTCGGTCAACGCCGCGGGCACCTGGGAGGTCTCGCCGTAGCGGGCCACGATGTCGGCGACGTGGTTGCCGACCATGCCGCCGAACCACCGGCACTGGTCGCGCGCGTACGCGAGGTCGTCGCCGACGAAGGCCGGCGCCGCGACGCAGATCGTGACGTCGCCGGGATCACGCCCTGCCTCCTCCGCGGCCCGCCGCACCGCCCCGACCGTCCACGCCGTGATGTCGGGATCGGCCAGCTGCAAGATGAACCCGTCGCCCACCTCGCCGATCAGCTTCAGCGCCTTGGGTCCGTAGCCGGCCATCCACACTTCCGCCCGACTCTTGGACGCCCACGGGAACCGGAGCGTCGAGCCTCGGTAGGACACCTCCCGCCCGTTCGCCAGCTCGCGGATCACGTTGACGGCTTCCCCCAGGGCCTGCAGCGTCGACGGCTTGCCGTTGATGACGCGAACCGCCGAGTCGCCACGGCCGATGCCGATCACCGTGCGGTTGCCGAACATCTCGTTGAGGGTGGCGAACAGGCTGGCGGTGACCGTCCAGTCGCGGGTGAGTGGGTTGGTGACCATCGGCCCCACGGTCACGGTGCGGGTCTCGGCCAGGATCCGCGTGTAGATGGGGAACGGTTCCTCCCACAACAGGTGACTGTCGAACGTCCACACGTGGCTGAACCCGTAGGTCTCGGCCTTCTTCGCCAGGTCGACGACCCGCGCGCTCGGCGGCGTCGTCTGCAGCACCACGCCGATGTCCATGTCCGTCCTTCCGTCACACGAGGTACTGCGAGAGTCCGCGTTCGATGAACCGGCCATGACCCTTGCGGCCGACGTAGGTGTCGTCCTCGATCACGACCGTGCCGCGGGAGAGCACGGTGTCGACCTTGCCCTCGACCACGAAGCCCTCGTACGCCGAGTAGTCCATGTTCATGTGGTGCTTGTCGTTGACGCCGATCGTGGTCCGGCGGTTCGGGTCCCAGACCACCACGTCGGCGTCGGCGCCCGGCGCGACGATGCCCTTGCGCGGGTACATACCGAACATGCGCGCCGGCGTGGTGCAGCACGTCTCGACCCATCGCTCCAGGGTGAGCTGGTTGGTCACGACGCCTTGGTACAACAGCTCCATGCGGTGCTCCACGCCGCCGATGCCGTTCGGGATCTTCGAGAAGTCGCCCAGGCCGAGCTCCTTCTGGTCCTTGAAGCAGAACGGGCAGTGGTCGGTCGAGACGACCGCCAGCTCGTTCATGCGCAGACCCTTCCACAGGCTGTCCTGATGGTGGTGCTCGTCGTTCGGCGAGCGCAGCGGCGTCGAGCAGACATCCTGGAAGGCCACGCCGAGGTCCGCAAGGGTGGCCGGAAGCGAGGGATGCTTGGACCCGGCGACTACTTCGGCGAGATCGCTCTCCTGCGATCGTCGCTCATCGAGCGGAGCCACCGGACCGCCACCGTGACGGCCACCGAACCGCTCCGATGCTTCCGGCTGGGCGGACAAGAGTTCGATGTGGTCCTCTACGAGCAGGACGTCGCCGTCAAGATGCTCCGCGAGGTCGTCAAGCGGCTCGACGTCTCGCCCGACCGCTAGTCGGCGACGCGGGGTCGAATTTGACCGTGGCGCGGAGGCACCTTACGGTCGTAGTTCATCAGAGGAGGCCCCTGCCATGGCATTCGTTCAGACCATCTGGTTCAAGACCAGCCGGATCGATGAGATGCAGAAGCTCATGGACGAATGGAGCGAGCAAGGAGCGGCCCAGGCTCCGGGATTCCGAGGGAGCAAGGTCCTGAGAGATCGGGACAACGAGAACACGTTCCTCGTCGTCGCAGAGTTCGACTCGTACGAGTTGGCGATGGAGAACTCCGCCCGACCCGAGACGGATGCGTTCGCGAAGCGGATGGCAGAGATGTCCGATGGACACCCAGCGTTCGCTAACTTCGACCTCATCCACGAGGACACCCCGTAACGCGTGGCGGACGTCCTGCTCAGCGTCCTACGACCTGCCTCGGGGGAGACCGCTCCCCTCGCTACACGACGTGGAACCCGAGGATCCGCCCCACTCGGGTGGCACCCGGCATCGACTTCCATCTCACGTCGTACTTGCCGTGGCCGCTCGGCGGGAATTGCGCCGCCCAACGGACCGATGACGAGAAGGTGCTCCCGTTCCGGTGGACTCGGAACCCGCGGCAGGTGACGGTGTCATCGGGCGCCGTCACGCACAGGCGATACCGGGTGAAGTAGCGGGCGGCGAGCGAGATCCGGAGCGTCCGGATGCCGCGGACGTTCGTCGTGCTCTGACAGATATCGCCGCTCGGGCTGCAGTAGGTGGTGGGCCGGTGATGCGCGCTCGCCACCACCGGCATCGCGAGCAACCCCAACGTGATCCCCAGTATCGTGATCCAGCGCATCGATGCACCTCCCGTCCGCGGGCGCGCGGCCTCGGGGACCGGCGACTACCCGTTCGAGGCTAACCCACTCCGCGACGGCTGATGGGAACCGTGCCACGCCGGATCTCGTGAACAGCTCACGCGCAGATGCCGGGCCCCCACCATTCCAGCAGCTCGGCTCCTCTTCACGCCGAGCAAAGACGTCGCGAAAGACGTGGCGTTCTTCACTGAGGGCATCGGCGGTCGACACGCTCTGAAGTGGCTAAATATCCGAGTCGCCACGCATTCGACCAGTCACGTCGTGGGTAGATGGACCAGCCTCGACCTCCCGGCCCCGGAGCGTGCAGAATGTCCGGATGGAGCGGAGCACGGTCGAGGAAGCGAGGGAAGCGCTCGGCAAGCGCGCCTGGTCGGAGGCCTTCGATGCCTTCGCCGTCGCCGACATCGCGGAACCTCTCGAGCCCGAAGACCTTGAGGGCATGGCCAAGGCCGGATGGTGGACCGGACGTCCGAATAAGTCGATCGAGGCCAGGGAACGCGCCTACGCCGCGTACGTCGCCCGTGGCGACAAGGCGCACGCGGCCTTCGCCGCCCTCACCCTACGCCGTGAGTACAACTCGAAGCTCCAGAGTTCGCTCGCCCAGGGTTGGTTCACGCGGGCGGAGACTCTGCTCGACGGCGAGCCCGAGTCGACGGCTCACGGCTATCTCGCGATCGCACACGGACAACTCGCCTGGGGTCGCGGCGAGCTGGACCACGCCCTGTCGCACCTGGAGCGCGCGATCGAGATCGCGGGCCGCTTCGACGACCGCGACCTGCGGGCATGGGCGGAGATGTACAAGGGCATGGTCCTCGTCGATATGGGGCGCGTACAGGAGGGTTGGCTCCTGATGGAGGCCGTGAGCGCCGCCGCGGTGGGCGGAGAGCTCGGCGGGTACACCACAGGAGGGGTCTTCTGCAACACCATCAGCCTTTGCCGCGATCTGGCCGACTACGGGCGTGCAACGGAATGGGCGGACGCGGCGAAACGATGGTGCGAGCGACAGGCGATCACCGGCTTCCCGGGGGTCTGCCGGGTGCACCGTGCCGAGGTGATGCGGCTGGTCGGCGCTTGGACCGAGGCCGAACGGGAGGTTCGCCGCGCGTGCGACGAGCTGCTCGAGTTCAGCCCCGTGCACGCCGGCGCGGCCTTCCACGAGCTTGGGGAGGTGCGCCTCCGGGTGGGCGACTTCGCGGGCGCCGACAAAGCATTCGCGCAGGCGCACGAGATGGGCGAGGATCCGCAGCCGGGGCGCTCGCTCCTGCTGCTTGCCGAGGGCAAAGTGGACTCGGCGGTCGCGTCCATCCGCCGAAGCCTGAACGACCTCACGTGGGAGCGGCTGGCGCGCGGCCGCCTGCTTCCCGCGCAGGCCCTGATGGCCCGCGAGGCCGGCGACGTCGCGACCGCTCGGTCGGCGGCCGACGAGCTCGCGTCGATCGCCGAGGAGTACGGGACCGCAGCTCTTCGCGCGAATGCCGAAGCCGCACGAGGGATCGTGTGGCTCCTCGAAGATGACGCTGAGGGCGCGGTGCGCTCCCTCCGGCGCGCTTGCCAGCTGTGGCGCCAGGTCGACGCTCCCTACGAGACGTCGACAACGTCGCTGCTGCTGGCCGAGGCGTACCTGGAGGCCGGGGACGAGTCGGCCGCGACGATGGAGATTCGCGGCGCCCGCGCGACCTTCGAGCGTCTCGGAGCCGTACCGGACGAACGGCGGGCCGCCGAGCTTCTGGCCGCGGTCGAGGCCAAGAGTTCCGCCGGGACTCGAGCCGTTCGTACGTTCATGTTCACCGACATCGTGGGCTCCACCGCGCTGATCGAGGTGATCGGCGACGAAGCGTGGCGAGACTTGCAGCGCTGGCACGACGAGGCGCTTCGGAAGTGCTTCTCGATGCACGCCGGGGAGGAGGTCGACCAGGCGGGGGACGGGTTCTTCGTGGCGTTCCCAGGAGCGGGCGAGGCGCTCGCGTGCGCCGTCGAGATCCAGCGGCGCTTGGCAGAGCACCGACGCCAGCACGGGTTCGCGCCGCAGGTGCGGATCGGCCTGCACGCCACCGAGGCAACCCGGACGGGCCCCGGGTTCAGCGGCCGAGGCGTGCACGAGGCGGCGCGGATCGGTGCCCTTGCGGCGGGCGGCGAGATCGTGGCGAGCGAGGAAACGCTCAGCAGTGTCGGTGACTTGACGATCTCCGAACCGCGCGAGGTCACGCTGAAAGGGATCGCCGAGCCGGTCCGCGTGGTGACGATCGACTGGCGCTAGCCGGTGCGAAACCCTCGACGTCGAGGATCGAGCCAGCCCGATTCAACCGCAGGACCGCGAGAACCCGCCACGTTGGCCGCTCGTCGAGCGACGTCGGGGCAGAAGCCCCGCAGGCTCGCACACCTCTTAACCAAGACCTCGGTTACCCGCGCGGCTCCACGAGGATCCGACCGGTGACGGTCGTGCCCGCCCTCCGGTCGATAGCGCCTCGAGACTCCCCGACCAGCCCGGGGAGGCGCCTCTGCGAAGCCTCCGCCGGAAGGGTTCCGGCGGATCGCCGAGACCCTGGGTCGCGATCGGACCTTCAGGTGTACTGACCCTCTCCAGTGCCCCACGACGTGCTCGCATCGTGGCCGGTTCCGGATCCGACGTTGTCCCGGTTCGTTCCGGCTCGTGGCGACGCTTACGATCACCTATCGGCTCAGCGATGGGGACACGGCGCTCATCGGCATCAACACGTACGACCACGCTCACATGGTCGTTGCCTCCGTCCGGCGGCCCGGGATCGTTGGGTCTACTTCATGCTGACGCTGCGCGACCGTAGCGGCGATGGTTCCGTCGAGTTCGAGTCGCGGCGTGTGACCGCGGTGTTCGAGATATGGCCGGCGCCTCGCTAACCCTCACCTGCCTCGAGCGCCTCGATGAGTTCGAGAAGACCGGCGGCTTCCCACGCTCGGTTCCACTTCGAGTCCCCGAGGGGGGAAAAATCCCGCAGCCACGAGCTGGTCGACGCCGTTCGTCACGGCGGGCTTCGCCCTGCCGGTCGCCGCGACGCCGACCGGCACGGTGATCGACGTAGCGGCCCGCGAGCGAGGCCGCTTGCATGGCGGAGAACGCGAACGACTCGATCCACTCGTCGAGCCCGTCCTCGCGGAAGCGGGTCAGCCCTCGCAGGTACACCTCTGACGAACGCTGACCGGCCAATGACGCGTTCAGGTTGAGAGGTCGCGGAGCCTGGCGCCTTTCGGGTCGTAGGGGATCTCGGGCAAGATGCGCGCGGTGCGTGCCTCGCCCACGACGAACACCGTGAGCTCGGGGGCCGACTCGGCGACGTCGCGGTCCACGTAGGCGAGGGCGAGGCTCTTGCCCACGTGATGCCCGTACGCGCCAGATGTCACGAACCCCACGTGGCGGTCCGCGATCCAGATGCCCTCGTCCGCGGACGCGTCGGCGTCGGTCGCATCCACATCGAGCAGCACCAGCCGCTGGGCCGGTCCTTCCTCGTCGCGCTCGAGGCGGGCAGCGTCGGCTCCCACGAACCCGCCCTTGTCGAACGCGACGAACCGGTCGAGGCCGCTCATGGCGGGCGTGTAGTCCTGCCGGAACTCGGCCGACCAGATGCCGTAGCCCTTCTCCAACCGCAGGCTGTCGATCGCGCGGTCTCCGATGAGCCTCAGACCGCTCGCCGCGCCGGCTTCCCGCAGCTCGTGCAGCAGCGTGCGATGCCGGTTCGCCGGCACCACGAGCTCGTAGCCGAGCTCGCCGGTGAGTGAGATCCGTCCGACCACCGCCCGCGCGGTCCCTACGTCCATGCGGCGCACCCCGAGGAACCCGAAGCCCTCGTTCGAGACGTCGTCGTGAGCGAGCTCGGCCAGGATCGTGCGCGATGACGGGCCCGAGACCGAAAAGCCCATCCAGTCATCGGTGATGTTCGTGAGAGTGACCCCCTTCGCCGGCAGCTGGGAGCGGAACCAGCGCAGGTGCCATTCCTGCAAGTAGTAGGAGCCGGTGAGCCAGAAGCGATCGTCGTCGAGGCGCCCGATCGTGAGGTCGCCCATCAGGCGTCCCGCCTCGTTCAACATCGGGGCGAGCCTGATGGCGCCCACGGGCGGCATGCGCCCCGCAAGGAGGCGGTCGAGCCAGGCCACGGCCTCGGGGCCGCGCACTTCGTAGCGCGCGTACTGCGCGATCTCGTAGGCACCCGCCGCCGTGCGCACGGCTTCCACCTCTTCGCCCACTATCGGCTGGGCGTTCGAGCGCCCCAGCGTGTCGTTCTCCTCGAAGTCGAGCGAGGGCGCGAAGTAGAGCGGCACCTCCAGGCCCCAGTTCACCGTGAACTTCGCCCCGGCGGCGAGGAGCTCGTCGTAGCACGGCGTGGCCTTGAGTGGCCGCCCGGCCGGGAGCTCCTCGTTCGGGTAGGCCATGACGAAGCGGCGCGCGTAGAACTGCGCGGTCGTCGCGCGAAGGTATCGGTCGTTCGAGGCGTAGGGACCGAAGCGCGCGACGTCCATGCCGAACACGTCGTAGCCCGGGTCGCCGTCTGCGATCCAGCTCGCGATGGCGAGCCCGATGCCCGCGCACTGCGAGAAGCCGGCCATGCACCCGCAGGCCGCCCAGTAGTTCGGGATGCCCTCGACGGGCCCGACGAGCGGGTTGCCGTCGGGGGTGAACGTGAAGGCGCCGTTCACCCACCGGCGGATGCCGACGTCCTGCAGCACGGGAAAGCGCCTGAAGCCGATCGAGAGCTCGGGCATGATCCGGTCGAGCTCCTCTGGGAAGAGGGTCCGGCCGAAGTCCCAGTCCGCGCCCTCGACCTTCCAGTGGCGCGGGTTCTGCTCGTACACACCGAGCAGGACGCCTTTGCCTTCCTTCTGCAGGTAGGTGAAGCCTTCGAGATCGGTGACGGCGGGCATGTCGCCTTCGATCGCAGCGACCTGCGGCACCTCCGCCGTCACGAGGAAGTGATGAGGCATCGGCACGAGCGGGTGATCGACGCCCACCATGTTGCCGACCCTGCGCGCCCACAGCCCGGCGGCGTTGACGACGTGCTCGGCGGTGATGTCGCCCTGCTCGGTCTCGACGCGCCACTCACCGCTCGCGAGGCGCGAGAGCGAGAGTACGCGGTTGTGCCGGACCACCTCGGCGCCGCGCTTGCGGGCCGCGCCCGCGTACGCCTGCGTTGCGCCGTTCGGGTCGAGGTTGCCCTCGAGCGGGTCGAAGAGCGCGCCGTAGAGACCCGCCGGGTCGATGATCGGCACGAGCTCCACCGCCTCTTCGGGGGTGAGGAGGTAGGCGTCGGTGTCGTTGGAGCGCAGCCACTGGAGCTCGGACTTCAACCAGTGCCAGCGCTCGGGTGTGCCCGCGAGCTCCATGCCGCCCGACATGTGCAGCCCGACGCTCTGACCGGATTCCGCTTCGACCTGAGGGTAGAGACCGATCGTGTACTTCTGTAGCGCGGCGATCCGCGTGTCGGCGTTCATCGCGTGGAAGCCGCCCGCGGCGTGCCAGGTGGAGCCTGCGGTCAGCTCCTCGCGCTCGATCAATGCGACGTCGGTCATGCCACGCAGCGTCAGGTGATAGAGCACGCTGCAGCCGACGATGCCGCCACCGATCACGACGACCTGATACTGGTCCTTCACGCTTAGCACAGCCTCCGAGCAGGGGTTAGGGGCTCGGAGTGTATCCGCGGGTTGCCGGCGCCTCGTGACCACCGGTCGCACCGTGGGCTGAGACCGGCCTCCCGTTCAACGGGCCGATCTGATAATCTGAGTCTCGTGAAGGAGATCTCAGCGACCGATGCGGCTCGCGGTTTCGCTGACCTGCTCGATGCTGTGCAGCACAGGGGCGAGTCGTTCGTGATCCGTCGCAACGGCGAGGTCGTCGCCCGTATCGAGCCCGCGCAGGGGGTCGGTGGCGCCTCGGTCAAAGATCTGCTGAGCGCCGTTCCACGTGATCGATCGTGGGCCGGCGATCTCCGCGAGCTGCGTGCTTCGTTGCCGGCGGAGGTGCCCGACTGGCACGCGTGATGCTCGACACGTCGGTGCTGGTCGCCGCCGAGCGGCGCCGCGCGTCGCTCGACGAGGCCATCCATGACGATGACGACGTTTCGATCGCCGCGGTGACAGCCGCGGAGCTCTGGGTCGGCGTCGAGCTCGCCGATGCGCGCCGAAGGGCTCGCCGCGCGACCTTCGTCGAACAGGTGCTTGCCACGATCCCCGTGGAGGACTACGACCTCGGCACGGCGAGGGTCCACGCCGGGCTGTTGGCCGACGCCCGACACCGAGGTCGCCCACGGGGCGCCCACGATCTGCTGATCGCAGCGACCGCGATCGATCGGGAACGCACCTTGGTCACCTTCGATCGTTCTGGATTCGAGGGCATCGAGGGACTCACCCTTCGCGCGTGAGGGCGCATACTCCGGGTACCCGACCACGGAGGCGTGTGATGAACCCACCTGCCGATGAACGTGAGGCTCGCATCGAGCTCGCCGCGGCGTTCCGCATCGCGGTGATGTACGACTTCCACGAGGGCATCGCGAACCACTTCTCCATGCTCGTGCCCGGACGCGACGACCGGTTCCTGATCAACCCGTTCGGCCTGCACTTCAGCGAGATCACGGCGTCGAGCCTTGCGGTCGTCGGCGTCGACGGCACGCCGATCAGCGGCACCGCGCCGGCGACGGGCATCGGCATCCACGCTCCGATCCATCGGCTGTGCCCGCAGGCCGCGGTGGTGCTGCACACCCACCAGCCCTGGACCACGGCGCTGGCGATGCACGACGACCTGCACCTCGCGCCGATCAGTCAGACGTCGCTGCAGTTCACCGACCGCGTGGTCTACGACGAGCGGTACGAGGGGCTGGCCGATCTCGACGAGGGCGAGCGCCTCGCGAAGGTGCTCGGCGAGGCCGAGGTGATGTTCCTGCGCCACCACGGCATCCTCGTCGCCGGGCGCGAGCTCGGTGTCGCGATGGACGATCTCTACATGCTCGAGAAGGCGGCGCAGCTGCAGGTGCTGGCCTCGGGGATGGGGCCGCTCACGCCGATCCGCGACGAGACGATCGAGCGGACCCGTGCGCAGTTCGCCGACGGCATGATCCAGTGGGGTCGCATGCACTGGGCGGCGATGCTCCGCATGGTCGAACGCACCCAGCCCGACTTCCGCGACTGATCGGGACAGGTGTGTGGACCCGGAGGTGGGGCTACGTGTGTTCATGTCACCTCTGAGTGCAGGTGTCAGGCCTCTGGCGTGTGGACGCGACCGGCGCTCGCCAGCACGGCGGCGCCCATCGCCCCCGACAGGTCGCCGAGGCCGGCCGGCACCATCGCCGGGGGGTCGTCGGACGCGAAGAGGCCGGCCCGCGTCTGCGCAGCGATGCGGTCGACGAACGGTTGCCCGAACCGCTCCGTGAGCCCGCCGCCGATGAGCACGGCCTCGACGTCGAGCAGGTTCTGCGCCGAGGCGAGCGCGAGCCCGAGGGCCCAGACGGCCTGATCGATCAAGCGCTCGGTCATGGCATCGCCTTGTTTCAAGGCGTGTTCGATGATGCCCGAGGTCATGCGGTCACGGCCGTGGTTCTCCATCAGCTCGAAGAGCACCGTGTGCTCGCCCTGGGCGACCAGCCGCTCTGCCTTCGCCTGCATGCTCGCCCGTCCCGCGTACGACTCCAGGTGGCCTCGGCCGCCGCAGCCGCACCGGCGACCTCCCGGCTTCACGATCATGTGGCCGATCTCACCCGCGGCGCTACGGCCGCGCCAGACGGTGCGGTCGAACACGAGTCCGGCGCCGACCCCGGTGCCGACGAAGACGCTGAGGAAGCTCGCGTACGGCCGTCCGGCGCCTCGCTCCAGCTCCCCCAAAGTGGCGACGGTCACGTCGTTGTCGATGTGTACCGGCAAGTCGCCCAGGCCTCGGGAGACGGTCGGCCCGAGCGGGAAGGGCTGCCACATGCCGGCGACGTTGGGGCTGTTCGAGATGACGCCGTCCTGCACGCGCCCGGGCGATCCGATGCCGACCGCGGCGAGCCTGTCCGCGCTCACATGCGACCCGTCGAGGGCGGAGAGAACCGACTCGACGATCGAGGCGGCGACGGCATCGGCGCTTCGGACCGGCGTCGTGACTCGTGCGGTGCCGAGCACGTCCTCACCGCGCACGATGATCGCCTGGATCTTGGTGCCGCCGAGGTCGACGCCGGCCACGATCGGGTTGGGTGCGTCGTCGGCGCGGCGCGAGCTCATCCCGCCAAGCCTAGCCGGAGCGGCGATGACACCGGTACCGGTGTCGGTTGGGTCGTTGGGATCCGACGGCAAGCGCCGGCCGAGCCCGACCTGCGGATCGCCTCGATCGCACTGGCGCGCGACCTCAACTTGATCACGGGCAACGTCCGCCACTTCGAGCGGGTGCCTGCCGTACGCGTCGTGGACTGGCCCGCGGTTGAGTTGGGCGCCAGATGGAAGCTCAGGCGCCTGCCGCCGCCGGGCCTCCGAGGTAGGCCTCGATCACGGCTGGATCCTCGGCGATCTCGCGCGGAAGTCCCAGCGCGATCGTGCGCCCTTGATCGAGCACTTGGATGCGATCGCATAGCTTCATGATCAGCCGCAGGTCGTGATCGACGACCACGACCGAGCACTCGAGGTTCGATCTGATGCGCTTGATGTTCTCGAGCAGCTCGTCGGACTCCATCTCGTTCATGCCCGCCGCGGGCTCATCCAACAGGATCAGCGACGGACGCCGCACCACCGCCCGGGCGATCTCGAGCCTGCGTTGCTGGCCATACGGCAAGTTCACGGCCTTCTCGCGCTCGACACCGGTGAGATCGAACCACGCCAGCACGTCGTCGACCGCCGCTTCGTCTGCGTCGGGTGGCGCGGCCGCCTCCACGTTCTCGCGTACCGTGAGCTGGGCGAACAGTCTGATGTTCTGGAACGTTCGTGACAGGCCGAGCGCGGCGACCTGGTGTGGCCGGCGGCCGGCGATGCGGTGCCCGACGAAGTCGATGGTTCCGTCCGTCGGCAGATACACGCCGGAGATCACGTTGAGCAGCGTTGTCTTACCCGAGCCGTTGGGCCCGATCAGGCCGAGGATCTCGCCTGCTCGAACCTCGATGTCGACGCCGGCGAGGGCGGCAACGCCCTCGAAGCGCTTCGTGACGCCGTCACCGTGCAACACGGTGACCGTGGCTGCCGCCTCCGAGGCTGACGAGGCGGTGTCGGTGTCGGCCAGTTCCACTTGCGGCACACGCTCCGCGACCTGGCTGCGGCGAGCGCGCCTCGCGCCGGGCGTGATCCGCCGCACGATGTCGTCGATCTCCCAGCGGTCGAACATGCCCTCGGGCCGCAGGATCAGCGTCACGATGATCAGCAGCGCGATCGCGAACTGCACCGTTCCGGTCACGCGTGGCAGCACCCACGGGCCGATCGCGACGCCCTGCTCCACGCGGGCGAGGGTGTCGGTCAGGAAAGTGATGATCGCCGCGCCTGCCACTGATCCGGTGAGCGACGTCCGTCCCCCGATCACCAGCATCGCGAGCAGCGCGAACGTGATCGCGAAGTAGAACTGGTTCGCGTTGAACGCGATCACGCTCTGGGCCCAGAGCGACCCCGCCGCGCCCATCATCGCGGCGCTGAGCAGCCACCCGCCGTAGCGGGTGCGCACGACACTCGTGCCCACCGACGCCGAGGAGAGTGGATCCTCCCGTGTGGCTCGCAGGCGAAGACCCGGACCCGATTCCTTGTAGAGCCGGCCCACCAACAGGAACAGGACCGCGCCCGTCGTGGCCACGCCGATCGTCGTTCGCACAGGCACCCCGGCGAGGCCGAGCGACCCCCGCGTGTACGTGGTCGCGTTCTGGAAGAACGTGTGCACCATGACCAGCAGCGCTAGCGTCGCCATCGCCATCGTCGACTCGGTCATGCGGATGATGGCGCCGCCGAAGACGGCTGCGACGACGAGCGCGGCGAGCGCCGACAGGGCGATCGCGGGCATGAGACCCAAGTTGGCCGTGCCGAGCGTCGACGGAAGCTCCGGGAGCTGCGCGCTCTTCACCGCTTCGGGGATCGTCACGAGCGCGGTGGTGTAGGCGCCGATGCCCATGAACGCCACGTGTCCGAACGAGACGACCCCGCTGTTGCCGATGAACGCCTGGATCGACACGACGAGCATCACGTTGACCAGGAACATCACGAACGTGCGGCTCGACGACGACGAGCCGAACGCCTGCACGAGCGCCATGCCGCTGATCAACAGGAGCGATATCAACCCGGTGCCCCAGAGCGCGGGGCGCAGCCGGTTGGCGGGGATCGGGCCGCTCACACCGCTTCCGCCCGTGCTCCGAACAGGCCCTGCGGGCGCACGTAAAGGATCGCCACCACGATGAGCAGCGACGCCGCCTGTGCGAACGGCAGCAGCGACCCGGGAAGCAGCGCTTGCAGGAACACCTCGAGCGTTCCCAGGAAGAAGCCCCCGAGCACGGCGCCGCGTAGGTTGCCCAAGCCGCCGATCACCGACGCGATGAAGGCCTGGATCACCGGCACGAACCCGGTCGCCGGGTTCACCGACGTGGTCCGCGCGATCCAGAGCACGCCCGCGATGCCGGCGAGCAGACCCGAAAGCAGGAAGGCAAGCGAGATCACGCGGTTCGCGCGCACGCCCAGCAGGCGAGCAGTGGTGAAGTCCTGCGAGGCTGCCCGCATCGCGAGGCCCGAGCGCGAGCGTCGCATGAACGCCGTGAGGCCCACGAGCGAGAGGGCGCCGATCGAGGCGGTGATGATCGAGAGCACGCTGATGCGAACGGGACCGAGCTGCACGGCCTCGTCGAACAGCTCGGGCACCGGGATACCGCGCGATCGCACCGAGACGGCTTGGCGGAACGCGCCTTGGATCAGCTGCGCCACGGCGAACGAGGTGAACAGCAGCGAGACGAAGCTCGCGTTGCGCAACGGCCGGAACGCGACGAGCTCCATCAGCACCGACGAGAGGCCGGCCGCGATCACGCCGACCAGCGCGACCACGATGAACGGCGCGCCGAAGTAGGTGGCGGCAAGCATCGAGTAACCGGTGATCGTGACGAGCTCGCCGTACGCGAAGTTCAGCATGCCGAGCACCCCGTAGACCATCGAGAGGCCGAGCGCGAGCAGGGCGTAGATGCTGCCGAGCGACAGGGCGTTCACGAGCTGTTGCACGAACTCAGACGGGCTCACGCGTCACCTCACCCCGCCTGGCTGATGCCGAGGTAGGACCGCTCCAGCTCACCTTCCACGAGCTGGTCGGTCGGGCCCGACGCGACGACCGATCCGACCGAGAGCACATAGGCGCGGTCGGCGATCTCAAGGGCACGATGCACGTTCTGCTCCACGAGCAGCACGGTCATGCCCTCGGCTCGCAGCTCTTGGATCAGCTCGAAGATGCGGTCAACGAAGATCGGCGCGAGGCCCAGTGAGGGCTCGTCGAGCAGCAGCATGCGCGGGCGTGACATCAGCGCGCGGGCGATCGCGAGCTGCTGCTGCTCGCCGCCCGAAAGGGTGCCGGCCATCTGGGCAGCGCGCTCGCCGAGGATCGGGAAGCGGGTCAGCCACCGCTCGGTGTCGGCCCGCAGCTCGTCGCGATCGGTTCGGGCGATGCCCCCGATCGTGAGGTTCTCCTCGACCGTGAGGTTGGGGAACACGTGACGCCCCTCGGGCACCAGCACGACGCCTCGGCGCACCACGACCTCGGGCACGAGGCCGGTGAGGGCGGCGCCGTCGAACACCACCGAGCCGCGTTGGGGCTTCAAGGCCCCGGCGAGCGTTCGGAGCAGCGTCGTCTTACCCGCGCCGTTGGGCCCGAGCGCGGCGACGATCTCACCGGGTGCGACATGCAGCGAGACGTCGCGGACCGCGACGACCGCGCCGTAGGCGACGGTCAGCCCCTCGATGGCGAGCAAGGCAGGACCGCTCTCGGCGATGTCCGCCGCTCCGCCCTGCCCGTGCTCGCCGGTCACGCCTAGATCGCCGGCACGTATTCCGGGAAGTTCGGCTGCTCGAGACAGGTGAACTCGGCGCCGTCCATCTGGACGAGCGCGGCCGGCTTGTTCGCGCGCCGCGTCGCCGGGTCCATCTCTACTTGACCCGAGATAGCCGTGTAGTCGGTCTTTGCGAGCTGCTCGATGATGGCTGCCGGGTCAGCGCTGCCTGCGGCCTCGATCGCAGCAGCCACCAGGTTGACCTCGTCGTAGCCGATCACCGCGACGTAGGAGCTCGGGTCGCTTCCGTTCGCCGCGTTGTAGTCGTCGTAGAAGGCCTGTACCTCCGGGTCGCCCTCGGCCGTGCACACCGAGTTGGAGAACGTGAGTCCGTCGATCGCCTTGAGTCCGGCGTCGAGCAGCGCCGCGTCGCCGTTCCCGTCGGTGGAGAGCACCGGCATGGTGAGTCCGGCCTGGCGCAGCTGGCGCAGGAACACCACGCTGTCGGGGATGTACATCGGCGTAAAGATCACGTCGGGCACCGGGTCGACGTTCGCGATCTTCGTCACGACCGCCGAGTAGTCGCCCGCGCCGAGCTTGTACTGGTCGGTGCCGACCACCGTGCCGCCGCCGTTCTCGAACGCGTCGGCGAAGAACACGGGCAGGTCCTTGGTGTAGGGGATCTCGTTCGAGCCGAGCACGTAGGCGTTGCCGTACCCCCGGGCGATGCCGTACTCGGCCAGCACGGCTGCCTGGATGTTGTCGCTCATCACGAGCTGGTAGGCGCACTCGCCCATGTCACCGACGAGCGAGGGCGCTGTGCCGAGCCCTGTGGAGATCGGGATGCCCGCGCCGCAGGCGACCGCTCCCTCGGCGAGGATGCCGTCACCGACGGTGCCCATCAGGTAGACGGCGCCATCGTCGATCAGCTGCTGCGTCACCTTCGCGGCCTCGGCCACGTCGTTGCGCATGTCGACGGTTTTCAGCTCGAGCGGACGCCCGAGCACGCCTCCGGCATCATTGATCTGGTCGACCGCGAACTGCGCACCTTCGTCCATCGGCGAGTCGTAGTAGGCCCAGTCGGTCGTGAGGTCGGCCGGGAAGCCGAGCACGATCGGGTCGCCCGAGGTCCCGCCGCTGGCATCGTTGTTTCCATCGTCGTTGCCGCCGCTATCCGATGTGCTGCATGCCGCGCCTACCAGGCTCAACACGAACACGAGTGCGACCGATCTCCGAAGCATCTGAAGCATCCCCCTTACCTCCGGCTGCCGTATCGGGCATTCGTACGCTCGGCGGGGTGAGCTGTCAAGCTCGTTACCGGCTTCCCCTGAGTTGCGTTATGCGTAAGAATCCTGACCTTCGAGGGGAGGCCAGCACGCACACGAGCGAGACGATCGGCGAGGAGGTCCGCGAACGGCTCGGCGAGATGACCCCAGCCGAGCGCCGGGTGGCTCGCACGCTGCTCGCCACCTATCCGACAGCGGGGCTCGAGAGCCTGCCGCACCTGGCCGACGGCGCCGGCGTCACAGGGCCGACGGTGCTGCGGTTCGTCCGCAAGATCGGATTCGAGGGTTATCCCGACTTCCAGCGGTCGCTGCGTGAAGAGGTGCAAGCCCGCACCGAGGGGTTGCCGTCGCTCTACCGCACCAAGGGCGCGACCCAGGACGACGAGGTGCTCCGCCTGAGCCAACAGGCGTTCACGCGTGCCCTCGACGCCACGCTCGCGTCGAGCTCGCTCGAAGACGACCTCGCGAGCGTCGTCGCGTTACTTTGCGACCGCAAGCGGCGGGTTTGGTTCGTGGGTGGCCGGTTCAGCCAGCTCGTGGCGACCTATCTGTGCCTGCAGATGCGCATGCTTCGCCCGGGCTGCGCGATGGTTGGAGAGGCCCCCGAGCGACGGGTGCTAGACAGCTTGGAGCTATCCCGCAGGGACGTGCTCTGCGTCTTCGACTACCGCCGGTATCAACGGGACACGATCGCGGCGGGGAAGATCGCGGCGGAACAGGGAGCGGTCGTCGTCGTCTTCACCGACCCGTGGCTCTCGCCGGCGGTGGAATCGGCGAGGCACGTGCTGATCTCGCACGCCGACTCCGCGTCGCCGTTCGACTCGCTGCTCGGGGCGTTCGCGCTGACCGAGCTGATCGCGGCGAAGGTCGTGGTGGCACTCGGCGACGAAGGACGGGCTCGGGTCGCCCAGCTCGAGACGGTCCACGAGCGCATGCACGAACCGGTGATCGCCGTGGCCGGTGCGAACGGGAAGGGAGCGCAGACAGGATGAGCCTGTCAGCCGACCTCGGCCGTCCCACAGATGCTGCGGGGGTTCAGGCCTGGCTCGAGGAGGCCGGCGTGGCCGCCGTGATCCTCGGGTTCGTCGACCCCTCGATGATCGTGCGCCTGAAGTGCGTGCCGACCGCTCGGTTCGCGGTGGCCGCCGAGTCGGGCGCTGGACTCTCGACGCTGTTCAACGTGGCGATGTCGAATGATCAGTTCGCGCTGCTGCCCGGCTACATCGATGGGCCCAGCGGCGATCTTCGGCTCCGGCCCGATCCGGGTGCGACCGTGCCGCTCGCTGCGATGCCGGGGTGGGCGTGGGCGCCAGTCGACCAGTACACGCAGACGGGCGAGCCTTTCCCGGCCTGCCCACGTGCGTTCGCGCGACGCATGGCCGATGCGTTCGCGGAGCGCGGGCTGTCAGTCAAGGCGGTCTTCGAGTTCGAGTTTTCCGTGGGCATGCGAGACGATGACGGCGACTTCGTTCCTGCGCACCAAGGTCCCGGATACAGCGACATCGCGCTCGTTGGCAACCACGACTTCGCGCTCGATCTCATCACCACGGTGCAAGCCCAAGGTCTCGGTCTGCAGCAGTTCCACCCGGAATATGCCGACGGCCAGTTCGAGATGTCGATCGCGCCGCGCGATCCGGTGGCGGCGGCCGACGCCGCGATGGTGGTGCGTCAGTCGGTGCGCGCGGTGGCCCGTCGGCACGGCCTCGTCGTGTCGTTCGCACCACAGGTTGGTCCCGATACCGGCAACGGAGCGCACGCCCATCTGAGCCTCTGGGACGGTGAGACGAACCTGATGGCCGGCGGTAACGGTCCAGCGGGCATGCACGACCGCGGCGAGTCGTTCGTGGCCGGCCTGCTCCATGAGCTTCCGGCGATCGTCGGGGTGACGGTGCCGACGTGCCTCGGCTACCTGCGGCTGCAGCCGCATCACTGGTCGGGGGCGATGCAGTGCTGGGGTACCGACAACCGCGAGGCCGCGGTGCGGTTCGTCGCCGGCCCCACACCGACGACCGCGGCCGCGGCGAACGTCGAGATCAAGCCTGTGGACGGCACCGCGAACCCCTACCTGACGATCGGCGCGCTGCTGGCGGCGGCGCTGCACGGGCTCGACAACGGCGATCGCTTGCCGCCCTCGACGGAGGAAGATCCCGACGGTCTTTCCGATGACGTGAAGGCTGCACGCGGCGTGCGTCAGCTGCCCGGGAACCTCGAGGAGGCGGTAGAACAGCTCGCGTCGTCGTCGGTGCTCCGCGAAGCGATGGGCGACTTCTTGTTCGAGACGTTCGTCGCCACGAGACGGGGCGAGGTCGAGCAGTACGCCGGGCTCGATGACGACGAGCTGATCCGCCGTCTTCGGTGGCGGTACTGAGCGGGGCCTCACGGCCTCAGGAAGCGAGCGCGACATGGCACGAGTGGATCTGACCGGCGCCGACGTGGTCGACGGGCACTGCCATCCGTTCCGGACCCAGGATCTGCTCGAGCGCGAGCCGCGGACGTTCGAAACGCGATGCATGTTCCTCGGCACGGCGCTGTTGTCCTCTGGCCATGCGCACCACGAGGCCGCGGCGTTCGTGGAGGAGCTCACCGAGTCCACGATGTTCGGCCTCGCGCTGCGTCGGTGGATGGCCCGTCATCTCGACTGCGAGCCCACGAAGGAAGCCGTCGTCGCTGCCCGCGACGCGGCCCTGCGGGCAGATCCACAGGGTTACGTACGCGAGCTGCTGGGGTCAGAGAACGTCGTGGCCGTCGTCGCCGACGAGGGCTATCCGCAGCCGACGATCGACCGCGCGGATTTCGAGGAAGCGCTCGGCGGCGTGCCCGTCCATCGGGTGGGTCGCATCGAGCCCTGGATCGTCGATGCGAGGGAAGAGGGCTCGTTCGACGCCACGGTGCAGCGGTTCGAGGATGCGGTGAACACGGCCGCCGCCGACCCGAGGCTGATCGCCTACAAGACGATCATCGCCTACCGCACGGGTCTCGACGTCACTGACCCGACGTCGGCCGATGCGGCGACCGCCTATGACCGTTGGCGCGCCGACGAGTGGCGCGAATCACGGGAGCACGCGAAGCCGGTGCGCGACTTCCTGTTGCAGCGGGCGTTCGCCTTGGCGAAACAGCACGATCGCGTGTTCCACGTGCACGTGGGCGCGGGCGACCCCGATGTGAACCTCACGCACGCGAAGCCGCAGGATGCGTTCGCGTTCCTCGTAGCCCACCAGGACATCCCGGTCGTGATGATCCACACGGGGTGGCCGTGGGTGGCCGAGGCCACCTACCTCGGGACTGTGCTTCCCAATATCTACTTCGACGTCTCGGAGCTGGTGCCGTGGGGGTGGGGTCAGATCGACTGGTCGCTCGAGATGCTGCTCGGCGCTGTGCCCGCCGTGAAGGTCATGCACGGTTCGGACGAGTCCTCGGAGCCCGAGATGTTCCCCGTCTCGGGCCGCTTGGTGCGCGAGGCCCTCGAGCGGGTGCTCGGCACGTTCGTCGATCGGGACTTCCTCTCGGTCGCAGATGCGGAGTCGATCGGCCGGGGCGTGCTCGCCGACAATGTGCGGAGGCTGCACGGCATCTGATAGCCGGGGCCGTCAGAGCTCTCCGCTTCAGCGAGACCTCTAGATCGGCTGCCAGTCCGGGAAGAAGTCGATGCGGCCGAACGTCTTCTGGACCCGAACCGAACCGTCGTCGCGCATCACCCACACGCCGATGCGGTGGTCGTTGCCGAGTCGGCTGAACCCGATCCGCCGTCCGTTGGGTGAGAACACCGGGGCGAACTCGTCTTGCTTCGTGTCAGTCAGCTGCATCTCATTCTGACCGTCGTCGTCCATGGCCCAGATGTGCCCGTTCCTGGAGAAGACGATCCGTGTTCCGTCGGGCGCCCAGTCAGGACGCTCGTCCACACGCGGGCCGCTCGTGAGGCGCACGGGGTTCGATCCATTGGCGTCCATCACCCAGATGTCTTGGAGCGAGTCCTGCGCGTTCGAGGTGTACGCGATGGCGGAGCCGTTGGGCGACCAGGCCGGCCAGGTCTCTTGCACGCCGGGCGTGGATGTGAGCCGTGTCGGGTTGCTGCCGTCTGCGTCTCTCGCGAAGATGTCGCAGTTGCCGAGCTCGTCGCTTGAGCAGCGCACGTAGGCGATGCGCGTGCCGGCCGCGTTCCAGTCGGGCATCGACTCGATCCTGTTCGGCGTATCCGTCAGCCGCCTCGTGCCGGTCACGCCGGCGTAGACCACCCAGATGTCGACCTGTCCCTTCGACGACCGGCCGAACGCGATGTCGCCGTTGCCACCCGGGAATGCCGCGTTCGCGACGGCGCCGGGTGGGAGCAGGGCGGCGGCGACGATCGTCAAGGCGATCAACTTGCCGCATGACGAGCGGATCACTCGACGCCACCCTGGAGTGGGAGTACCTCGTAGATCTTGATGGGGCGACTGATGCCCTTGAGACTGATCTCGTCGACCACCCGTCCGTCGACGAGATGATCGACCGCCATCATCGTTCGTTCGGTGATGAGCATCTGCCGCGGTACCGCCCTATCGGCCAGTCGGGATGCGAGGTTCACGTGGTTGCCGAGAACGGTGTAGTCGCTGCGCGCCGATGAGCCGATGTCGCCGACGGTCACCCACCCGGTCGAGATGCCGATGCCAACCTTGAATACCTCGTCGTAGCGTCGGAACCAATGATCCTCGAGCGCGCGCATCCGCTCGAGCATCTCGAGTCCCATGCGCACGGCACGTTCCGCATGGTCGTCCTGCGGGATCGGATCGCCGAAAAAGACCATCACGGCATCGCCGACGTACTTGTCGAGCGTGCCTCCGTGTTTGAAGACGATCTCGGTCATCTCCGAGAAGTAGTCGTTGAGCTCGCTCACGAGCTCCTCAGGCTCCATCCGCTCCGCGGCGGCGGTGAAGCCTCGGACGTCGGAGAAGAAGGTCGTGAGGAACTTGCGCTTCGGACCGAGCGTGACGTCCTGCGCGCCGGACAGGATCGAGTCGGCGAGACCGGGGGACAGGTAGCGCTTGAGTCGTGACGCCCGTTCCAGCTCGGCCACCTTCGTCTCGACGGTCTCTTGCAGGTGAGCGTTCAGCGATTCGAGGTCGTGGTACAGGGTGGCCAGATGCCCGGTCATGCGGTTGAGGTTCTTCGTGAGGTTGCCGAACTCGTCGCGGTTTGGCACGTCGACTCGTGCGTCGAAGTCGCCTCCGGCGATCAGTTCCAGGGCTTCGTCGACCCCGCGCACCGGGCGGATCAGCGACCATGACAGGATCGCGCCGAGGGTCAGGGCGACCAGCAGGCTCACGCCCGAGAAGCCGGCCACCGCGATCGTCAGGAACCGCCGGTGCGAGGCGAAGGAATCCGTCTCAGCCACCACCTGTCCCTGGGAATCCGCGATCAGTTTGTTGAGGGAATCCTCGAGCTCGTGGGAGATGGCGTGCTCTGAGTCGATGTGCAGCCTGAGGGCCTCCTCGTGCCGGCCGGCCTCGAACAGCTCGGTCACCTCGTCGCCCGACTCCGCGTAGCGGAGGTTTGTCGCTTCGAGGTCGTCGAACAATCCCGCCTCGCTTCGCGCTCCGTACGTCTGGATCTCGACGAGGTCGTCGGCGAAGGCCTGCTTCGCTGCGTAGATCTTGGGGGTGTAGCTCAGATCGTCGAGCTCGAGCAGCGCCATGGCTCGAAAGTGGCTCTGCGAGGTGACCTCATAGATCATGTCGCGGGCCTGGCTCGACTGCCGGTTAAGCGCCGTCAGCGTCTCGACCTGATCGCTCAGGCGACCCAGCACGACGATGCTGAGCATTCCCATCGATAGCAGCAAAAGGGCGATCAGCAGGAACCCCGCCAGCAGCTTGGTGTGCACCGTCGCTCGGATCCCCGCGACCCAATCGACGAATGGCCGCAGGAACCGTGGCAGCGGCCCGAGCTCGTTGTGCGTTGCTGGGTTTGTGTCATCCGCCACGCCGATCGACATGTCATCCCCCAGATCACGTTCGGCTTGATCCGTCGGCTTCAGGATGGACCCATCTCAGCGCGGGGGGAAGGGCAGGTGATCCGTTGTCGACTTCACTCCGTGTTGCGGCGACGCTTGCGCTGGTACGTCTCGTAGTGCATGCGCTTGGACTGCAGCGGGTCGATGAACCCTGCCTCGTCGAAGGTCTGCGCGTGCTGTTCCATCTCGGCAGCCTGCTCCTCGAGCTCCGATGAGCGGTTCGATGCAGGCGCCGCCCGACGCAGGTCCGCGGCGGTCTCGCGCAGCAACCGTTTCGCGCCGTCGAGGTCGCCTGCGTGCGCATGGGCGCGAGCCTCGTCCTGCACCCGAGCCGCCTTCAGGATCACGACTTCCTCGGTCACCTCGTGATCGGCCGCAGACGACGCGGCCTCGTCGGCCGAGACGAGGTTCACGGTCACGGGCACCCGCAGCTCATGCGCGGCCACCTCGGCGCCGACACACACGTACCGCACGACCACTTCGGCCACGGCCGCAGGGCCGAGCTGATCGTGGCGCGGCACGAAGAGCTCGAAGACGATGCGGCGGCGTTCCTCGCCGTAGGCGTCGCCGAGCTGGATCTGCACCCCGCCGGCGACCGCCACCTGTGCGTGGTCGTTCAGCACGCCGAGCACCTTGACCTCGCTGGTGGGGCGCACCTCGACGCTCACGTTCTGCGCGACGATCGACGCGAGTCCCTCGTACTCCTGTTCGAAGATGGCGGGCGCTTCCTCGGGCGTCTCGGCGAAGTAAGAATGGCCAGCGCCGGAGTCGGCCATGCCGGTCATCAGCTCTTCGTCGAAGCCGTCGCCGAAGCCGATCGTCGTGGTGCCGACGCCCTCGTCGGTCGCGGCGCGGGCCATGCCGATCAACGTTGCAGCGTCGGCGATGCCGCTGTTCGCGTGCCCGTCGCTCAACAGCAGGATCTGCTTGGGGCCCTGTCCGCCGGGGATTGCGCGGAGCTGTTCGAGTCCCTTGAGCCACCCGCCCGAGAGGTTCGTCATGCCGCCGGGTGCGATGCGCCGCAGCGCCTGTTCGAGCAACGCTCCGTGCGCGCCCACGGCCGAGAGTGCAAGCTCGAGCCGCACCTCGTCGTCGTAGGTCACGATCGAGAGCTCGTCGGTCGGTCGGAGCCGCCGCGCGAGGAATGCAGCGCACTCGCGAGCGGTTTCGAGCTTCGGTCCTGCCATCGAGCCCGAACGGTCGAGCACCACGGCGAGGTGCAGCGGCAGCCGGGCCTTCGCTGACTCGGCCGCAGGTGCGGTCAGCTCGAGCATGCAGTGGACGTGGTGATCGCGCTCGACCGCCAGCAGCTGGTGGTCGAAGCGGATGCTTGCGCCGAGGTCCATGGGGCCTCCTTCCCGCGGGGAGCCGCCGAGCCGGAGGGGTGGCTCAGCTAGGGGGTCAGACGCCCCGCAGATGTGATGTACGTCACTATGACGATCACCTCTGACACCGGATCTCGGCACCGGCTAGATCGCTTGGGTGTGAAGCTGGCCGACCCGCGCCGTGGCCCGCGTCGCGCGACGTTCGTAGAGCAGGTGCTCGGGACGATCCCGTCGAGGACTACGACCTCGAGACAGCGCGGGTCCACGCGGCACTCCTCGCCGACGCGCGGCGCGCCGGCCGCCCCCGAGGCCCCCACGACCTGCTGATCGCGGCGACGGCGATCGCCCGGAGGCGAACGCTGGTGACCTTCGATCGCTCCGAGTTCGAGGGAATCGACGGGCTCGACATCCGGCCCTGACGCCGGGTTGATATCCATTCCGGTATCGAAGCGTGCCTCGCGAACCGCCGAGCCCAACTGATACCGAAAGCGGTATCAGCTTCCGCGCGTCACCACCGAGGAGGGCGGGCCGGAGGAAGCGCACCCGGCAGCGGTGGGGCAGGCGCCTCTTCCGGCTCCACGCCCGCGGCCTCGAGCTTCTTCGCGCGACGCCAGACCCACCAACCGTAGCCGCCCGCCACGCCGGCGAGCGTGAGGTAGGACCCGATCCGGATGAGCCACGGCGACAGCTTTGAGACGAGCAACGCTGCGACCGCGCCCTTGACCGGCTCGACCTCGTCATCCTCGCGGTCCTCCAGCGCGTCCGTCAGAGCTGCACCACCTCGATGTCGCCACGCTCGCTCGCCGGCACGTGGTCGAGGATCCAGTTGAGGACGGCCTGGCGATCGGTGCGGTACGCGAAGTCGACGCCGCTGCACGTCGGGCTGAGTCCGAACGAGGTAACGCCCACGATCGTGTTGGAGCTGAACCTTCCGTAGAAGACGGGGCCGCCCGAGTCACCGAAGCAGGCGCCACCCTTGCCACCGCCGGGGTTTGCCGTGGTCTGCAGGTTGAACCCGCTCGTGAGCGCGTTGTGCAGGTTCACGAGCGTGGACCTGGCCATCAGCCGCGACCGGAACGAAAGCGTGAATGCCGGGTTCGTCTTGCTCAGGCCGTAGCCACTCACCGTGAACGTCACGTCCTTCTTCGCGAGCCGGTCGGCGAGGCGGCCGAGCGATCCGGGCGACGCGAGCACGCCGTACTCGGCCAACCGGATCGGTTCGTCGAGGATCACGAGTCCCACGTCCCTCGTGTTGGGGAACCCCACGAAGTCGTTGAACCCGTAGTTGTAGAGCTCGTTCGACGTAGTGCAGACGTCGTCGGTGCTTGCGGCACACGTCTCCGGGTAGCCGGAAACCGGGTCGAGCTCAGTCGCTGGGTCGTAGTTGGCACCCGCGTCCTGCTGGAAGTACACGCGCGCCGAATCGACACCCTCGGTGCAGTGGCCGGCGGTAAGGAACACGATCGGCGTCAGCAACGAGCCCGAGCACCGGTGGCTGAACTCACCTTGGTCGTCATAGAAGACCACGAGACCCACGAACGGATGTTGGAAGTCTTCGACGTAATTGCCGGTGATCGACCCGGCCGGACCACCGAGCAACGTCACGGCTGCGAGCGCGGACAAGGTCAAGAGTGCTGCTCTTCGCATCGCGGGGGCTCTCCCTTCGGTTGGCGCCGGTGTGCGGGGTCGCTCCGGCGTCCCGCTGCACCGTACCCGGACACCATGGAACGGGAAACCCCTGATCGATTAGGTGTACCGTCGCCCGAAGGTTCCTTATGCGCGAACATCGGTGGAGAACGCTCGTTGCGGCCCTCCTCTTGGTTCTCGCGGCGTGCACGTCGAGCGAGGAGCCCGCGGTCGACGACCCGGCGCCCGCCCCGCAACCCTCTCTTTCACCGTCCGCCGACCTCACCACGACGCTCGCGTCTGGTGCGGAGCTTCCGAGCGGCTGCCCGGGTGGCGCTCCGAAGCCCGGCCAGACCGTCGCGTTCGTCGCTGGCGGGCGAGCGTGGGTGCTCGATCCCGGCCGCGAGAGACTCACCTGCTTGTTCAGGGTGAACGACGCCAGCCCGTTCGCGTGGGGGCCGCAGGGTGATCGGGTGCTCCTCGATGCCCTGGAAGTTCGCGGCGTCACGAGCGAGGCGCCGACCCTTCCGGGCGTCGACACGAGTCCGGTGGCCTTCGACTGGGGACATCCCATCGGACTGGCGGTGGTGTTCGCCGCCCGCGACGACCGCACGCTCCAGAAGCGCTTCATGGACGACGGGCATGTCGAAGCGTTTCCCGCGCTGCCCCGCGGGCGATACCTAAGCGTGGCGTACCACCCGAGCGGGCTCGCGCTCGCGTTCGTGATCGACCATCACGATGAGCAGGCGGTCTGGCTTTCGTCGAACGAAGGGACCGATCCGGTGCGGCTCGTCTTCTCCGAGGGAGGCACGCGGTTCACCTCGATCGCATTCACGCCCGACGGCCAGCGCCTCGTCTGGACCGCTCAGCACGCGGGCGGCTACCCGCAGATCCACACGATGGATCTCGCCGACCGAACGGGATTCACCGACGGGTGGCGAGGCGAAAGTGGGCAGGAGGCGTCGAACCTGCACCTCGCGCCCTCGGGCACACTGATGGCGATCGACGAAGGAAGAGGCTGTGCCGATCGGAGGGCGATGATCGTGCTGAATCCCGAGGTGGCACGGCCCGCCCTGCCCGGCAGGTCCGAGCCCAGCACGGTCATCGGCTGGCTCGATCGCTCGACGGTGTTGGTGGGTGCCGGCGGTTGCGACGAGCCCCTCGACCTGAGTGCCGTCGACGCAGCCGGAAACGTAACGCCGCTCGTGCTCGGAGTCGAGATCGCTGCGGCCCGCACTGTGGCGAGCTCGGCGCCCGATTCCGTGCCCGCACCTCCGGTCGGGGCCGGCGAGGAGCCGCCGCCCGAAGGGGTCGGGTGATAGCTCGTCACGGCGGCGGCCGGTCGGCCGCCATCAACTGCAGAGCGAGAGAGGGCGGGGGCTCGAACGGCACGATCCGGCCGATCGGCGCCGGTCACACGAAGCGCCGCGCGGCGCGGAACCTGCCGAGCTGGAAGATGGCCCCCGCCCACCCGCACGTTGCATCAACCGGTGGCGCCCTGCAAACGCGCTGGTGATGGCCCGACGATCGCGGCCCATGTTGGAGCGGCCTGTGATCAGCCGATCCGGGGAAGCACGTACAGGGCGAGGAATCCAAGGATCGCGAGGACGATGACGACGACCGCGGTGTACTTGATCGCCGCGTATCCGACGATGCCGCCGCTGCGCTCGGGGTCCTGAACGTTCTGAACGTGATCGTGTGATTCTGGCTCGTAGTAAGGCATGTCATTCCTCCTTTCCTACGGGCTCAGTTACCCCGTTGTGTCGTTGTCGACTCGCCTCGACGACAGATCTAGCCCAAGGGCCTAAGCCCGTCGGCGATGCCGGAACCGTGGACGACAGCCTCAGTCGTCGAGGCCGTCTTCCACCGACGGGATCGTCTCGGCCGTGATGCCGTCGGGCGGCTCGTCGGTCGGGTGACCGCTCTGCGGCTGGCCCGGCTGAGAACCCTCGCTGCTTCCCCGGGCCGTCGTGTTGGCGCCGCTGCTGCCGTGCTCGACGAGGAAGGCCACCTTGCAGTGCACCTTGTAGAGCGTGAGCTCTCCGTCGTCGCCGACCGTCGCGCTGCTGCCGATCACATCGACGCCCTGGATGTTGCGCAGCGACTTCGATGCGACTCGGACCGCGTTGCGCACCGCGTCGCTGAACGACGAGTCGGAGCTCCCGACGAGCTCGACGACTTTGACGACCCCGCCCGACACTTCGTGACCGCTCATACGGACCCCTTCCTTTTCCGACGACTGGGCTAGCATCTGCGCCATACCCGAGCCGGTGACTTCCGAACCTTTGCCATGCCTTGACCGTCACTTTCGGACCGCTTCACCCCACCCTCGCGCACGCTGTGTGTGATGAGACGCGTCGAACGACACGTCGGAGAGGTGGGAGCGATGAGCCGGCGGATCTCGAAGGTCTTGGTGGCCTCGATGTTGTGCCTGGTGACGATCGGGGTGGCCGTGCCCGCGTTGGCGAAGGACGGCGACGTCGAACGCAGCGGGGCTTGCAGCGGTCGCAGCGACTGGAAGATGAAGCTCAGCGAAGAGAACGGTGCGATCGAGGTTGAGTACGAGGTCGATCAGAAAAAGGTCGGTGACGTGTGGCGGGTCGGGATCCGGCGTGACGGACGACGGCGACGATGAAGGCGGGGACGAGCACGAGAACGAGAACGACTGACGCCGATCTGCGGGTGAGCGCAGTCGGCCGTCGTCAGTCATCGAAGGACCCGCCCGGGGGCTGCCCTTCGATGACCCCGATGCGGCAGAGCGTCTTCTCACCGACGTGGATCCGCAACTCGGTCGTGGGGGTTGGCTCACGACAGCAGGAGCCGAGCCAGGGTGTCGGCGTACCAGCGCTCGAATCGAGCCGCGGACCAGTTTCGATCGGCGGTGAGGAGCCGGTACGTCTCCGGGCTGCCGATCGTGAAAACGATGTCCGTCGCTTGCCGGGCGGTGAGCCCTTGCCGTAGGGATCCGCGTGCACCGACGATGCGGACCAGTTCGCGCTGGCCGGCCAAGCGCTGGGACTTGTGGAGCTCCCACAGCGAGGCGACCCCCAAGTCCGCCGCGGCCGCGCCTCGTAGCACCTCGTAGATCGGGGACATGCGCTCAAGGATCCGGCTTCCGTTCCTCGCGAGGATCTGCACCCTTCGTCGGGCGTCGGGCTCGGCGCGCATGTCCTGCACCCATGCTCGCTCGAGGAGCGGCAGGGGCTCGTCGTCTCCAGTGATCGAGACGTCGATCACCGACGACAAGAGCGAACGCTTGGTCCCGAACGTCGAGTAGACGGTCTCGGGAGCCACGCCTGCCCGATCCGCGATCGCCTGCATGGTCGTAGCCACATATCCGCGTTCGATGAAGAGGTCCCGTGCCGCCTCGAGTATCGCGGCGCGGGTCGCGCGTGCCTGCTCACGACGTCGAGGAGAGACATACGCACGACGGGGTTTGACAGAACCCGACATTCCGTGAAAGTATCACCATATTCGATACAGTTATACTGTAATCAACCGTGTTCACCACCAGTGCCCGTCGGGCAGAGGGGGAGCGCCCTGCTGAAGGAGGAGGAAAGCCATGACCGTCTTGCGGATGGAGCACCAGGTCCAGGACTACCTGACGTGGAAGCAAGCGTTCGACAGCGACCCAGTGGGCCGCGAGAATGCCGGCGTCCGCCGGTATCGGATCCTCAGAGCGGCGGACGACCCGAACTACATCATGATCGATCTCGAGTTCGACACCCAGGACGACGCAGAAGCCCTGCTCGCTTCGATCCGGGTCGTCTGGGATCGCGTCCAGGGCACGCTGATCTCGGACCCGCGAGCACGCATCATCGAGCCCGTCGAGACCATGGAGTACTGATCGGCTAGCCGCTGACGCCTGCCCGGAGGTCGGGGAAGCGTGTGAGCAAGCCCTTGGCCTCGATTTGGTAGAGCGGCTGCGGCTGCGGCAGCCCCGCCAGTCGGTGTCGCCCCAGGCTCCGCGCGCGTACGCCGGTCGGCATCGAACGCTCGACGGCCGCCTTCGTCTTGCCTGTGATCAAGATCTGGCCGCCGTGTCCGACGAAGCACACGCGCGACACCGTGTGCACCGAGAGTCCGACGTATCCGGTGTCGGTGAGCGTGGGTCGACCGCTGTGGATGCCCGCCCGCACCTGCACATCGAGGTCATCGGGCCACACCAGCGTTCGCATCGCGCGCTGCATGTCGACTGCTGTTTCGGCGGCGGCCGTGGTGCTCTCGAAGACCGTGAGCGACCCGTCGCCATGGGCGTCGACGAGGCGTCCACCACATCGTCGGCCCGCGTTGCGGATCACCGCCCGCACATCGCGGAGCAGACCCGCGTACCGGTCCTCGAGTCGCTGCAGCAAGAGCGTAGACCCCTCGATGTCGGTCATCAGGAACGTCACTGCGCCTGTCGGGAACGTGGAGAAGTCGGGCGTGCGAGCGCTCCGTTCCGATCGGAGCTGGCCGTCGATGAACCCGACGGGCACGATGCCGTAGCGTTTCGCTGCCTGCAACAGACGACGGCGAGCGCGTTCCCGGGCGGCGTCGTTTTCGAATCTGACGCGTTCGAAGCGCGCGAGCGCGTTCCGCACATGCGACTCGTCGTGGATGGGCAGCCGACGATCGCCGCTGGAGTCGATGTGGGCGAAGGCCCGGTCGGGCAGGCTCGCCCGCTCGCGCGCGCTGAGCGTGGCCATAGCCATGACCCTACCGGGCGAGGCTGACGCGCGGTCGGGGCTACTCGAAGGCTTCCTGGATGTCGTGCTCGGTGCTCCTGTTGTCGTCGTCGGTGTCGAGGTCGAGCGACACGGAGTTCATGCAGTAGCGGTCACCGGTCGGGCGTGGTCCGTCGGGGAACAGATGGCCCAGATGTCCGCCGCATCGGGCGCACGTCACCTCGGTGCGGCGCGTGCCGAGGCTGTCGTCCTCGTGCAGCTCCACCGCGCCGGGTTCGATTGGTTGCCAGAAGCTCGGCCATCCGGTTCCGGACTCGAACTTCGTCTCGGAGCTGAACAAGGGCGCGTGACATGCTGCACACCGGTACATGCCAGGCTCTTTGGTCGATGCGTAGGCGCCCGTGAACGCGCGCTCGGTGCCCTTGTTGCGCAGCACCTCGAATTGCTCTGACGTGAGTCGCTGCCGCCACTCTTCCTCGGTCCGGGGAAGCGACGCCGACGCCGGTGGGTTATCGGATCGATCGGACATGAGACCTCCTTAGGTCTGGGCTACCCGGACCCCTACGCGCCGCGCTCGTCGTCGACGCCGCCGGTCACCTGTGCCAGGCGCTCGCCCCAGAGCTCTTCGACCGCGACCTGGATCACGCCGGCGATAGGCAGCGCGACCACGGCGCCGATGAAGCCCGCGAGCTCGACGCCGATCACGACAGCGAGCAGCACGACGAACGGGTTCAGGCGGATCGTGCGGCCGTACACCAAGGGTTGAAGCACATGGTTCTCGAACTGCTGATACACGATGAAGAAGATCATGACGACGATGCCGGCCGTGACCGAATGCATGAAGGCGACGATGATCGCCGGCAACGCGCCGATCGTCGCTCCGATCAGCGGCACGAGATCGGCGACCCCGACCCACAGCGCGAGCAGGAACGCGTACGGCACCCCGAGCGCGAGCAACATCACGAGCGACATGATCCCCGCGACGATGCTCGTGAGGAGATTGCCGATAACCCACCCCGAGACGGCGCGCATCGAACGTTCGGCGATGCGCGTCGTCGGAGCGCGCACCTGGTCGGGCAGCGCGTCGTCGCCGGTCCTCACGAGCCGAGGTCCGTACAGCAGCAGGAAGATGGTGAACACCACGATCGAGATGAACCCGACGATCGCCTGACCGATGCTCGCGAACACCGAGAGCAGCGGGCCGGACAGGCCCACCAGCTGGTTCGGCAGGTCGCTTCCCACCGACCCGACGCGGCTGTCGATGTTGAACCGCTCGCGGAGATCGCGGATCACCGGCGCATCGCGGATGCGGTCGATCGTCGCCGGCAGGTCCTCGGCGAACTCGACGGACTGGCTGATCACGGGCTTGGCGAACGCGAAGGCGATGCCACCCAGGAGTACCGTGATCGCGACGATCACGATCGCGACGGCGACGCCTCGGCGCTTGACGGATCGCTCCACCCGTTCGACGAGCGGCGCCAGCACCGCGGCGAAGAAGACCGCTAGAAAGAGCCAGACCAATACCCGTCGGAGCTCGAACAGCAGGAACAACGCGAGCGCGACCGCGAGCACAACGCCGACCACGATGAGCACGTCGCGAGCCGTGACGTGTGAGTCCTTCGACGTTCGATCGCTCGGCATGGCCGAACGCTACCCGCTCAGACAGCCGCATAACCGGGGTCCGACGCGCATGAGTGTCAACAGCCCATCGGGGCAGGCACAGGTCGTACTCGAGAGAAGGTATCGGGGGGCGTAAGAGTGGACCTCCGACGCATGGTCGACGCCTCGCTGCGCGACGACACTAGCGTGACATGGATACCCCAGTTCCCTTCTGCGAAGAGTGCGGCTGCGTCGGCGCGAGGCTCTCGGGGCTGCATCCCGGCGACGTGGGCGTCGTCCGCTGGACGCTCTACTCGTGCGGGCACCTGACCACCGAGATAGTGCTCGATGCCTCGCTGATCGGAGACGAACCGGACCTCGTTTCCGACTCGGCTCCTACGGTCTGACGCGGACGGGACGCTCGCGAAGCTTCGGCGCCTCGGTCCCCACAGGATGCTTGCGTGCGGACCTGTCCGTCGTGCGGTGAGGAGAACAGCGACCCAGCTCGCTTCTGCCAGGCGTGCGCGACGTCGCTCGCGCCCGCCGAACCCTCCACTGAAGTCCGCAAGGTCGTCACGATCGTCTTCGCCGATGTGACGGGCTCGACCGCCCTGGGCGAGCGTCTCGATCCCGAGACCCTGCGCCGGGTGATGGGCAGGTACTTCGACGAGATGGAAGCCGTGATCAAGCGTCACGGCGGGGTGGTCGAGAAGTTCATCGGCGACGCGGTCATGGCGGTGTTCGGCATCCCCCGGCTGCACGAGGACGATCCGGTCCGCGCCGTGCGCGCCGCGGCCGAGATGCAGGAGGTGTTGTCCACGCTGAACCTCGAGCTCCATGCGGCGCACGATGTCGAGATCCAGGTGCGGATCGGTGTGAACTCCGGCGAGGTGGTGGCCGGTGACCCAGCAACGGGGCAGCGACTCGTGACGGGCGATGCGGTCAACGTCGCCGCGCGCCTCGAGCAAGCGGGCGCGCCGGGCACGGTCCTGCTCGGCGAGACCACGTACAGGCTCGTGAAGGACGCTGTCGAGGTCGAGCCCGTGGAGCCGTTGTCCTTGAAAGGCAAGTCGGGGCCGGTGCCCGCGTTCCGACTGGTCTCGATCCGGCACGACGCCACGGGGCACGAGCGCCATCTCGATGCTCCACTCGTCGGGCGCGAGAAGGAGCTCGCACGCCTCTGGCAAGCGCTCGACCACGCCACGAGCGAGCGGACGTCGCACCTGTTCACACTGCTCGGACCCGCGGGCGTGGGCAAATCGCGTCTGGTCAACGAGTTCCTGCGCCGCATCGGCGGCTCGGCGACCGTGCTCGGTGGCCGCTGCCTCTCCTACGGCGACGGCATCACCTACTTCCCCTTGTCCGAAGCCGTGCAGCAGGCGGCGGGGACCGACGAGGTCGACGATCGCGCTGCCGTCGTGCGCAAGCTTCGGGTGTTGCTCGACGGTGCCGAGGGGGCCGACCGGATCGCTCGCCTGATGGGAGGCCTGCTTGGGTGGAGCGAGCCCGGCGAGGCCGATGAAGCCTTCTGGGCGGTGAGGAAGGTGTTCGAGCACCTCGCCGTCGAGCGTCCTGTCGTGCTCGTGTTCGACGACATGCATTGGGCGGAGCCCACGTTCCTCGATCTCGTCGAGAACCTGTCGGACTGGACGCGCGACGCTGCGCTGATGATCGTCTGCGTCGCCCGACCCGAGCTCCTCGAGCTGCGGTCCGGTTGGAGCGGGGGGAAGATGAACGCCACGTCGGTGCTGCTGGAGCCACTCTCTTCCGAGGAAGCATCGTCGCTGATCGATCATCTCCTTGGACGGGCTGCGTTCCCCGAGGCCGCTCGGTCGCGCATCCTCGACGCGGCCGAGGGCAACCCACTGTTCGTCGAGGAGATGCTCGCGATGCTGATCGACGAGCGCCTGCTCCGGCTCGAGGACGGTGTTTGGCACGGCGTCGATGACCTCGCTCATCTCGCGGTGCCGCCGACGATCCAGCTCTTGCTGGCCGCGCGGCTCGACCGGTTGGAGGCCGACGAGCGGGCGGTGATCGAACGGGCCGCGATCGAAGGCAGCGTCTTTCACATCGGGGCGGTGACGACGCTCGCACCCGACGCCCTGCGACCGCGCGTTCGTTCGCAGCTGCTCACGCTCGCGCGCAAGGAGCTGATCCGTCCGGACCGGGGCGAGTTCGCCGGCGAGGACGCCTTCCGGTTCCGCCATCTTCTGATCCGCGACGCCGCCTATCAGGCGATGCCGAAGGAGCAACGGGCCGAGCTGCACGAGCGCTCCGCATCGTGGCTCGGATCGATCGCGGGGGAGCGCCTGCCCGAGTACGAGGAGATCCTCGCCCACCACCTGGAGCAGGCCTATCGATACCGTCGCGACCTCGGATCCGACGACGAGCACACACGCGGGTTGGCCGAAGAGGCCGGCGCCCGGCTGCTCGCGAGCGCCGAGAGGGCGCGACGCCGCGGCGACTTCTCGGCTGCCCGCGCCCTGCTGGAGCGATGCGTCGATGTCGCGCAGGGTTCGAGACTGGCTGCGGCACTCACGAGCCTCGCGGCCACGCTCAGCGAGCTGACCGACTTCCCAGGTTGCGTGGAAGTCGCGGAACGGGCTATCGAAGCGGCGTCGGCATCAGGCGATCGCCATCTTGCATTGCGGGCCCGCATGTTGGGCTCGGAAGCACGCGGTCAAATCGACCCGAGTCACGCGCTTGCGCACTCGCAGCGGGATATCGAGGATTCGCTCGAGGAGCTTGACGTGCTGGGCGACACCGAGGGGGTGATCGCCGGCCGCCTGGCGGCCGCGCGGATGGCCTTCTACGGGGGTGACTGCCGTCGCACGCTCGAGCTCGAGGAGGAACTGCTCGCGCATCCAGAGGCCTTGTCCGACAACGATCGCTTGGAGGCTGCCACTCAGATCCTGGTCGCCGCTTATTTCGGGAGCTCGCCGCTCTCGGAGCTGCGCCGCCTGGGTCAGCTCGCCCGCACCGCCATGGCCGACGGTCCGTTCTCCGAGATCCGATGGTTGCACCACGCGGCCCTGCTCCTGTCGATGGAAGGCCGCGCCGACGAGACGATGGCGCAGCTCGAGCATATCGATCGTCTCTGGCGCGCGGTCGGCGACGCCTCGTACGGCGTGGCTCGGTACCAAGGGTTCGGTGAGGCGGCGCGGCGCCTGGGCAGATCTGATCTGGCCGAGCAGTACTTCAGGCAGGGAGTGAAGGAGTTCGACGAACTCGGCGAGACGGGCTTCAACTCCTACTTGCTAGGGTTGTGGGCCCTGGCGTTGTGCGATCTCGGGCGGTTCGACGAGGCTGAGTCGGCGACGGCACGCGCCCGCGAGCTGGCGGCAGAGGACGACTTCGCCTCGCAGGGTGCGTGGCGGCTGGGAGCCGCGCTGGTGGCCTCGGCGCGAGGCAAGCACGAGCGTGCTACCTCGCTCGTGGACGACGCACTAGGTGGCTGGTGTGAATCGGACCGTTTGACGGCTTGGCGTGGGGGTGGGTGAG
>JBBEAY010000071.1:0-1779 GCA_040882605.1 Actinomycetota bacterium | reverse complement strand
CTAAGGCACTACCCGATGGCAGGTCCCTTGCTCCTTCGTACGGTCGTGTCCGTCCGACATCGGCTCGTAGGTAGGAGGTTCAGATGGATCGCTACTCGAGGCGGCTCGCCGCAAGCTTGATCGCAGATCGCCATCGGGAGGCCGGCGCGTGGCGGCGGTTAGCCAATTCAGCCCAGCCATTCGTGTCTCAGCGGCCCGTTCGCAGAGCCCGCATCGCGCGAGCCGTCGTTCTCGCGCTGATCGCCGTCTCGGCATCGATCGGCGTGGCGCTGGCAACGCCCGGTTCGGGTGCCGTCGGCACCATCCTGTCGCGCGGCACGCTGGGTGCCGGTTTGAACGTGCATACGGACGAGCTCAAACTGAAGACACGGGACGACATCGACGTCGTCACGCAGTCGATCACGATCGCGCCCGGCGGTCACACGGGCTGGCACAGCCACCCCGGGCCCGTCATCGTGACGATCGCCGCTGGCACGATGACGTTCTACGACGCTGACGATCCGGCCTGCTCGCCAGGCACGTACAACACGGGCGACACGTTCGTCGACCACGGCAGCGGTCACATCCACATCGCGCGCAACGAGGGGAGCACCAACCTCGTGCTGTACGCCACGTACCTGGTCCCGGTCGGGGCGGCTATCCGGACCGACGTCCCCAACCCCGGGAACTGTCCCCTCTAAGTTTGCTCGACACGCTAGCGACCCGTAGACCCCGGTCGCCGGCGTCCCCTGGTCAGCTGCAGGACGGAGCCCGATCTCGGCAAAACCGCCGGAGGGTACGATGGCCGACATGGGGCGGCGATTCCGCAGCGCGCGACTTGTCGGTCGCGATCGAGACCTGGCCGATCTGCTCGATGCGGTCCTTCGCGTCGACCCAGATCGCCCCGTCATCCTGGTGTCAGGTGAGGCCGGCATCGGCAAGACGCGCCTCCTGGGCGAGCTCGTGGACCGGCTCGCCGAGACTCCGGGCGACACGGCAGATCCCAAGCCGCTCGTGGTCCGCGGCTCATGTCTTCGACTCACGGCGGGTGATCTGCCGTTCGCGCCGATCCTCGAGATCCTCGACGCGTTTGGGCACCGGGCAGCGACACCGGAGCTTGAAGGCCTACGCGGGCGGCTTGCCGGTGAGGGCGCCGAGGGCGTCGGGTCGGCCCAGGCACGCACCATGCGCTTCATCGAGATCCACAACACGCTCGTCGAGGCCGCCGGGGATGCTCGGCTGGTGATCGTGATCGACGATCTCCATTGGGCCGACCAAAGCACCCTTGACCTCTTGCTGTTCCTCGCACGACGGCTCCGTGGGAGCCAGCTCGTGCTCATCGCCGCCTACCGCTCCGACGAGCTACACCGCCGGCATCCACTGCGCCCAGTCGCCGCCGAGCTCAGCCGGGGCTTTGTTCGTGAGGCGATCGATCTCGCACCTCTGGACGGCGACGCAGTGGCGGAACAGATCGCCGAGCTGGGCGCCTTGACGAACCCGGACGTCGCTCAGGCCATCCTTGATCGCGCTCAGGGCAATCCTTTCTACGTCGAGGAGCTGGTGGCCCTTGAGCCCGGTCGAAGCACGCTGCCGGCATCGGTCCGCGACGTTCTTCTCGCCCGGCTGGCGATCCTCGACCTGGTTACGGTCCGTGTCCTCGGGGCATGTGCGGTCGTTGGCCGTGACGTGGACGAGTCGCTGGTCGGCGAGCTCCTGGAGTTCGATGGTCCGTCTATCACGGAAGCCCTAAGCACAGCCGTCGACCACTCCATCCTCGTGCCTGCCCTCGACGGTCGCTCG
>JBBEAY010000070.1:0-1826 GCA_040882605.1 Actinomycetota bacterium | reverse complement strand
CTAGTCCGCGAATTGCCCGCCGGAAGCGCGTTGCCATATGTGCTCCATGCCACTGGCCGTCATCACGAGGCTGGTCTCGCCTGGCAGGTCGTGGGCTGTCCGTACCACCAGGCGCAGGCGCTGGCCGATTCGTCCGACGAAGCGGACCTGCGTCAATCGCTGGCGCTCCTGAACGCGCTGGATGCCCAACCGTTGGCGCGAGTGGTCCGCGACCGCCTGCGGGCGATCGGGGCCCGGAGGATCGCCCGCGGACCCCACCGGTCGACTCGGCGGAACCCGGCTCGCCTGACTGAACGCGAGGTGGAGGTGCTGGCGCATGTGAGCGTCGGACGATCGAATGCAGAGATTGCCGAGCGCCTCGTCGTGTCGCCGAAGACCGTCGATCACCACGTCTCGGCGATTCTTCGGAAGCTCGGCGTCCACGATCGCGCTACGGCGGCACGACTGGCGGAGCGGCTCGCCATGAAAGATGGGGAGCCGCTCCCCGAAACATAGGGAACCCCGCCTGCACGTCCATCCGTACGCTTGGGCCAAGGCGCATCGACAGCGCCCACAAGCATTCCGAGCGTAGGAGCGTCCAGATGAGCAAGCGTCTACTGATGGTGGCGGTCGCACTCGTGTGGGGCCTGGTCGCCGCGTCACCCGTCTCTGCCGACCGAGCATCGGTCGATCGGATCGAGAGCTTTGACACCGTCCTTGCGGTCGCGTCTTCCGACAGCTTTCCACTCGGATCGCTGATGCGGGCCGAATGCGCATTCCTCGTCCGAGTGGAGCGACCGGACGGCTCAGCCGTGGAGACCCAGGTTTGCACGCTCAGCGACGAACCCGTCATGGTTCCCGAATTCCAGGGCGCCCCACCGGACCAGGCGTTTCGGCTCGACGGGGGTCCTTGCACATGGACGTCGGACTACTGGTGGAACGTCGCAGACTCGCCGGTGTATGCAGACAGCTTCTCGTACGTCGTGACGCCGTCCGGAACGGTGCGGGCCACGTCCACCTACGCGGCCGACCCGGTGGCCTGCGAATAGAAAGGTGACGCCATGGGCGACCGCAGGATCGTCGAGCGCTACATGCAGGCGGTGGCTCTCGACGACTTCGACACCCAGGACCTGCTGATTCACGACGACTACCTGCTGCTGTACCCGCAATCGGGCGAGCGGATACGGGGCAGGGAGAACCGGCGGGCTGTGGCCGAGGGGTATCCCGGCCGTCGAAACCTCGGCATGCGGCCGACCATCGATCGCATCACGGGGACAGATGATCAGTGGATCCCCGGGGGGTCATGGCCTGCCTGGTCGGTCGTGCATCTTGTTGGCTCGACTGACGAATTCACCGCGACAGGAACGATTCGCTATCCCGATGGAAACACGTGGCACGTCGTCGCCCTGGTGACCGTGCGTGATGGCAAGATCTGGCGTGAGACGGACTACTTCGCCGCCCCGTTCGATGCGCCGGAATGGCGGTCACCGTATCTCGAAGGCGGCGAGCAGCTGAGCGCAGACCCACATGCTATGTCCACCGGCTGAACCGGCAGGCGCTCAACCCTGACCCGCGCAGGATCTGGGGCCAGGTCCGATCCACCTTCGCCTTATGGCTCGCCTCAGCGGCCCGGCCACGGTCCAGCACACCTTTCCGTAGAGGACTGCGGGTTCGATCAGCAGCGAGCGCCGAGGAGCGCCCATAGGCAGTCCGCACTCCCGAACCGCGCTTCGAGGGCTCGGAGCTGCGGTGGTTTCTGGTCCGCCAATCTGACAGCAGATTGACAGCAACTGGGCGATCCTTGGCGACATCGAACGACCCTCGGCGGTCTCGTGGAGGGTCGATTC
>JBBEAY010000069.1:7128-11436 GCA_040882605.1 Actinomycetota bacterium | reverse complement strand
CAGGGGTGGGGAGTTTCGGTGATCATCTCTGGGGAGTTTCCAGTGATCGCCTACACAATCGCCGTCGTGTCGCAGCCGGTCGTAGACCTCCTTGAGGTAGAAGCCTTTGATCGTGGCAGCGAAGTCAGGGTTGTCCATGATCTCGCGGAAGATGTCGTCGTTCGCGCCCATGCGCTCGATGATCGTCGCGTCGAAGACCTTGTCGAATCCGAACTTGAAGTTCTCGATTGGGTTGGCTTTGGCCTGGTTCTGCAGGTCGGGGTTCTGCACCCACTCCTCCCGGAACTGGTCGAAGAGGAGCTGATCGGCATTGCCGAGGTTGAGACCGAACCGCTCGTTCAGCAAGTCCACGATCGTCGACAGTAGCTCTGTGTCGGGCTCATGCTGAACCCCCAGCCCACCACCAGTGACGGCGGGAGGCAGTTCGTCGCTGGCCCCCGCGCCAAGCGACATGTTCCCCTCGAAGGTCTTATCTGTTCTCAGATGCGTGAGCTCGGCATCGCCTCCGAGATCCAGGCCACCTTCTCCACGACTTGGAAGTCGGGACCTGAGCGCCTTCGCGAATACGTAGGTCTTCTCCATGATGGGGTCCTGAACCCGCACGATCTGACCGAGGAACGAGTGGAGGTTCACGAACCGCTTGAGGATGTCGCGGTACTCGCGTTGGGCGTCTTCGTCGAGCTCCTTGAATCGGTCAACGGCTGGATCGAGGAAAGCGTACAGCTTGCCGTGATCGAGCGTGCTGGCCGAGGCCGAGAAGAACACATGAGCAAAAGCTTCGATCTCATCGCCGCGTGTCTGCGGGTACAACTCCCCCAGGTCCTCGAGGAACCGCTCCACGATCTCGTCGTCGGTCTTCCGCATGAGAGCCGCGGCGCGCTGCGCGCCCGCGAAGAGCATCAAGCTGCCACCGGGTCGACGACCGGCGGGACGGAGAGCCTGGGCCTGGTTCGTGAACATGTCGAACACTCGGTTGGGAGTAGCCATGGCGAATACGTCGTCGTAGGGCATCGCGGTCGTCTCATTCGTCTCCACAGCAACGCTCAGGAACGGACCGTAGGTCGGTTGCGACAGCGCGGTAGCCGCCCGCTCGGCGACCGGCGCAACGAGCGAAGCCGCGTGCGGCGCCTGGGCTGCCAGGATGACATGGCGCGCGCGCACCTCACCGCCCTCGAACTGCACGAGCACGTCATCGCCCGTGGACTGACCGAGTGGGCGCGACAGCTCGTTCGGGCGCGATGGCCGAGCTCGCGACCCATCGCTGGCGGAAGCTCTCCGGATCCCCCACCAGGTTGCGTGCGATCAGCGAATTCTTCCACCCCACACGAGCGCGAACAGCGCGATCCCGGCGCCGGCCGACAGCTCCGATGGTTCGGCCGTGGCGCGATGCGCCGCGCACGTGAAGATGTCGTTGACCGCGGGGGGGAGCTTTCCAAGGAACTCGCCAAGCGTGCGATCGTCCTCGAACTCGTACCGGCGGTCGAGCCGGTGATACCGAGCGACGGCGCGCCTGATCTTGAGGCCGGCTCTCGCGAACGCGATCCGCTCCCGCACCGAGAGGGGGAGACGGAACGGATACGTCTCTACGGGGCCGCTCGTGAGGAGCTTCGGGCCCAACCGCCAGTCCCATCATGCTTCCCGTGACCGGCAGCGTCTCGAGCCGGCACTCGCGCGCCATCCCGTCGTAGTTCAGCCAGTAGTCGCCCCGTCGGTCGGACCGCATGCGCCCTCCCAAGCGATCACCTCCTTCCAGGAGCAGGATGTTGCGGTGACGGAGCTGCCATGCCGCGGACAGCCCGGCGATGCCTCCGCCGACCACGACCTACGTCCAGTGTCATGCCGAGCATCATGCAAGAACTCTGGATGACAAGGTAGGGTTTGGTCCTGGAGGCACACCAAAGCTGAACTTCGGTCGCTGCAGCAGATCCGCTGCTTCTGTGCAGCGCTCGAGCTCGGCTCGTTCACGGCCGCAGCGAACGTCCTCGGGGTGTCTCAGCCGGCGGTCGCGGAGCAGATCCGGAAGCTCGAGAGGATGCTCGGGGCCGAGCTGTTCGTTCGCGCGGGACGCGGCGTGCGCGCGGTCGAGGACGCAGCCGACAGCGTCGGTGAGTTCACAGCCTTGCGTCGCGGCACCGTCGCGGTCGGGATCTTCGGGGGACCGTCGGCCTGGCGGGTCGACGAGCTGGTGTCAGCGTTCGTTCGCCGTCACCCCGACGTGTCCCTCCGACTCGTCGGTCGGAACTCCTCAGCGGTCGTCGAGCGCGTCCGACGAGGCGAGCTCGAGGCCGGCCTGATCGTCCTCCCCATCGACGACGATCGGCTCGACGTGCGACCGATCATTCGCGACGAGGTGTGTACATCAGCGCCTCGCCCGAACGGACGCGGCAGGCCGTCACGATCGAACGCCTGGCCACGACACCACTGGTCTTCTACGACACCGAGTCCGGGAACAAGGACCCGATCCGCCGCCAGTTGGTCGAGCGGGCCCAGGCGCTCGGACTTCGCCTGCAGCCGAAGGTCGAGGTCGAGCTGAAAGACATCCGACTCGTCGCGGGCGGCGTGGGTGACACCTATCTGCCGAGCGCCTACACCCACGCCTCGTACTACCCGACGGGCCTGTACACCGCTTCGTTCGAGCCTGTCGTCCACGACACCTTTGCTGTCGTCACCCGGACCGGTCGGCGCCTCTCTCCTGGCGTGCAGAAGTTCCTGACGAGCCTGGAGGGACATCTACATGCCGTGGCAGCAGAGTTCGACGTCCGCGGTGATCCCTGACCCCCTCGCATGACGACGCCTCCCGCCGCAGCTCAGGCTTAAGGGGTTGCTGCCTGCCTCCTCCCACATCGGGGTCGCCCTTCGGGCGGTTGCGCCCCGAGTACGCGCATCCGCTTGACGTGCCACGGGCGATGGCGTTCAGGTGAATGCGCCCGATCGATGACTCGACATGATTTGCGCCAGACCCACGTGTAAGTCGGCTTGGGCTTGTCCCCGAGATCAGCGGCGGTCAGAGGCGGCACGAGCGGAGTGAAGGAAGCACGCTCCTTGGACGATACCTCTTCGATGCTGGGAGCTAGCTTCCATGACGTATTGAATGCTGCCCGCGCGGGTGGCGAGTGGGCATGGACGAGCATCTATGACGACCTCGCCCCTGCCGTAGCCGGGTTCGTGCGCGCCCGAGGCGCCACGGAGCCAGATGACCTTCTGGGCGAGGTCTTTCTGCAGGTCGTCCGAGATCTCCCGAGCTTCGATGGTGATGAGGACGACTTTCGCTCGTGGGTTTTCACGATCGCTCACCACCGTCTTCTCGACGACGTGAGACAGCGGGCCCGGCGCCCGGTGCAGCTAATGGCCCCGGAAGACATGGGGGAGGCGCTAGGCCTCGGCGATACCGAGCAGGAGGCCCTTGGAAGTTTGGGCTCACGGCGCATCCGTGAGCTGATCGCGCGGCTACCGCCCGACCAACAGGACGTGTTGCTACTGCGACTGGTCGCCGACCTCGCTATCGATGAGGTCGCCCGCATCGTCGGCAAGCGTCCCGGCGCGGTCAAGGCCCTGCAGTTCAGGGGCCTGGTTAACCTGCGCAGAGAAATCTTGAGACAGGGCGTATCCAGATGACCTCCTTCAGCGCTTACGAAGATGAGATGAAAGGTTTCCTGAGACTCAGCGATGAAAATCTCGCCCTGCTGCTCGCAGGTGAGGCGGCGGACGGCGGCGAGGCATTCGAAGAGTTGGCCTCGCTGATGAACGAAGCACGGACTACGTTCGCCACGACTCCCGCCGCCGCCACGCGAGCTCGCCACATCGCTGCGATATCAGAGGCGTCTCAGCTTCTCGCCCCGAACGGCGACCGGATCGCGAGGTCGACAAGCCTGGTTCACGGGCCTGTGGGATCACAGATTTCCGGGCTACCGAAGTGGAGGAATGTCATGAACAGAACCGTCTCTGTCGCGTTGAAGGCAATCGCTGGGACGATGATTGCATCGCTGTCGATGGTTGGTCTCGCCTATGCGGGCGTTGATCTCCCCGGTCAGGCGGCTGAGCAAGCGTTTAAGGCCGTCGCCGGTCTCGAACTGCCCAACCAGGGACCCGAAGTGAACGGCTCGGTCTCCGATGACGTACGGACCGTTCTTGACGGCGATCTCGAGGGCTGCGAGCTCGGACAGGCGGTTGCTGACGCTGCGGATGCGGGCCGTGAGGACGAGGCTGTGACCGGGGCCGACACGTGCACGCAGGACGAGTCACACGACGCCACAGGCAGCCAGTCCACGGGTGGTAAGAACTCTGCTGAGGGAGGCACGACGGCAGAAG
>JBBEAY010000069.1:0-7028 GCA_040882605.1 Actinomycetota bacterium | reverse complement strand
AGGGCCAGAGCAACAACCCGACCGGCGAGGGTACGGACTCCGGCGACGGGGCGGCAGAAGAGGGCCAGAGCAACAACCCGACCGGCGAGGGTACGGACTCCGGCGACGGGGCGGCCGAAGAGAGCGACAACCCCTAACAGAATGAGCGAAGCCGATCTTGATAGGGCCCCGCCTCGATGAGGGGGGCCCTATCTTCATGCGGGTCACTCCCCATGGCCGTGGCTCCCTCCGCCTCTGGCTCGCCCGCAGGATCGAGACAGACGTGGAGTGCAGCCCGCTCCTATCCCGCGATCCCGTCAGCGCTCGGGTCGAGGCTCGCCATATTGGTCGAAGAAGGCCGCGCGGAGGACGTGTCGAGTCAGCGTCGCAGGGGTACGAGATAGGGAAGATCTGTGAACCAGGCTCCGATGCCTCTCACCGACCCAAGCAGGCGATCAACTGCGTGTGTTGGGACACCCTCTTCCGAGGCCGTTGGCCGGCGGCGCCTCGGCGTCTGACCGACGAACCGCTGCTGCTAGTACCTTGGGTCGGCCAGCTACGAACGGCAGGTGTCAGAACCGGAGTCCCGCACATTGCCCGCGATGTCGACGAATCGCCAGGAGTAGCTGTCGGCGTTCAAGGTGAGCTTCGCGACGCCATAGGCTTTCACACCTGCATCGGCCTCTGAGGCCGGATTGCCGAGCGACTTGCCTCCGGTGCCGACGATCAACTGCCGGATGTCCAACCCGAACTTCTGGTCCCATCGCTCGTAGACGTGCCTATGGCTGGCGAGTAACAGATCGACGCCTTGGCTTACGGAGGTATTCGCGATGCCCTTGTTGCTCGCCGCGTGGTAGAAGACTGCCTCGCAGAGATGGCTATCGGCTTCGAGGTCCGCCTTGAGCCACGAACGCTGGGCGGAACACGAAACGCCGGGCGCGGCGCAGTTGGAGTTGAGCCCGACCACGTGCCAGTCCCCGACGTTGAAGCTGTAGTAGCCCTTGGTCGGGTCCGTTGCGGTCGCGCCGTAGGGAGCGAGCACGTCGGCGAAGTACTCGAAGTAGCCTGCAGCATCGGGTGTCTCATACTCATGGTTGCCGGGGACGGGTGCGGCGATGTCATTGAAGGCTCCCCACGTAGAATCGTAGGACTGTAGGAAGTTGACGTACTCACCATGCTCGTATTGCTCATCGCCAGACACGAGGACCTTCGCCGCACCCATGTTTTCGATGAGAGCGGCCGTCTTCTTCTGGGGAGTGCCTGGCTCGACCCTCGCGATGTCGCCTGCCGTCGCGACTTTCACCGTTGCCGCCTGGGCGATAGGCACGCTCACGAGCATCAGGATCAGCGCGGCAGCTGCGACCGCGGTGGCACGTTTCCGACGAGAGACGTGAGACATGACCAACTCCTCGGGATAGAGCGAGTGCGGCAGACACCACTGTACTCCCTACCATACCTAAACAGGAGGGCTCGTGTAGGTTCCCCGCCGCTCGCAACAAGAAGCCAGTGGACTGCAGGGTCACTTTGGAGCCGGAGAGGGGAATCGAACCCCTGACCTCCTCCTTACCATGGAGGCGCTCTACCGACTGAGCTACTCCGGCGGCTCCGGGCGATGATAGCAACCGTCTCCTGTGAAACCGCTCGACCGTGACAACATTGGAACCGATGAGGCGTACCGCTCCCCTTCTGTGCGTTATCGCGATCCTCGTGGCGTGCGTCAACGTCGAGCCCGAAACCGATGGACCGAGCGAGGGAACGGTCACGTTCGCCCATGGTGCCTCGCTCAACGTGCGCATCGCCGATGACGACGAGGAGCGTCAGCGCGGGCTTATGGGCGTCGCGTCGCTGCCAGCCGACCAAGGCATGGCTTTCGAGTTCGCCGAGCCGACCGACGGAGCGTTCTGGATGAAGGACACCCTCATCCCCCTGTCGATCGCGTTCATCGGCCAGGACAACCGCATCGTGACACTCCTCGAGATGCAGCCGTGCCCCGAGGAGCCGTGTCCGAAGTACTCGGCCACCGATCGCTACGTGCTGGCGGTCGAGGCGAACGCAGGATGGTTCGACGAGCACGGCATCGAAGAAGGCGATCGGATGGAGGGATACTTTGGGCCCGCGCTCGTGTGACGCCTGCATGCTCTGCAGCGCGGAGCGCATGACCGACTGGCTACACGAGGACGAGGACTGCTGGGTCGCCGAATGCGTCGTGTGTCGCACGCCCATGGTCGTGTGGCGCACGCACGGCCTGCCGGAGCCCGAGCACGAGGCCAGACTACTCGCGCATCTGCAGCGGATCGCTGCCGAGCGTTACGGCGACGATGGCTACTACGTCGACCCCGAACGCCGTCGCATCCCCGACCACTGGCACGCGCACGCCCGACCCGCCGGTGGCTTCTTCGACCCTGCGAGCGAGCTCTACGGCAAGTACTGAGGCTGTCGGATCAGCGAGGCGGCCGAGTTTGGCAAGGATTGTCAAGTGCCCGGAAAGTACGCCAAACCTCGCAAAGCTCCGACTGCTCGATCAGTGAAACTAGATCACAGCGATTCCTAGGCCCCAGAGCGAAGCGCTCCACCGTAGCGCCGCTCTGCGATGCGGCGTCCGATCTCCGCGGCGAGCACCACGATGAGCGAGACCACCAGCACCACCGACGACACTGCGAGCAGCTGCGGAAGCTGACTCGGCACCCGAAGCTGGGCGAAGAGGTAGACGGGCCAGGTCGGCGTCTCTCCGGACAGGAACGACGCGATCGCGTACTCGTCGAACGAGAGCGTGAACGCGATCATGAACGCCGACACGAGCGCCGGCATCAGCAGCGGGAACGTCACCCGGCGGAACGAGTGCCAGGGGCTCGCGCCCAGATCCTTCGCGGCTTCCTCGAGACCGACGTTCAAACGCTCGAGCAGGGGGATGATCGTGAGCACCGTGTACGGCAGCGACACGACGACGTGTCCGATCACTATCGCGTGCAACCCGAGCCCGATGTACTGGCCGGTCGTCGATGTCAGGAACTTGTCAACGGTCGTGAAGATCACCAGCAGGGAGACTCCGAACACGAGGTAGGGCACGACGAGGGGAGAGAACACCAGGGCGGATACGGCCGCCTTGCCTGCGAACCGGCGGCGCACCAGCGCGATCGCAGCCGAGACTCCGAGGGCCACCGCGATCGTGCTCGACACGGCCGCCACGATCGCGCTCCGCTCGAGCGACCGTAGGATCTTAGGGTTCGCGAAGAAGCGCCGGTACCAGTCGAGCGTGAACCCCGCTAGCGGGAAGCTCACATCGCCCTCGTTGAACGAGAACACGGCGAGGATGACGATCGGCGCGTAGAGGAACACCACAAGCAGCAGGAAGAACACGGTGAGCCCGCGCCGCGTGCCGGGCGAGGTCGCGATCTCGGTCATCGCGCCACCGCGCGCACTCGCAGGAACCGCCCGAACAGCGCCAGCAGCACCGCGACGACCGCCAGCAGGAACAGCGCGAGCGTCGAACCCGTCTGCCAGTCGAGACCTTTCGTGAACAGGTCCTGGATCGAGTTGCCGTACATGTAGCCGCTCGTGCCGCCGACGAGTAGCGGCGTCACGAACTCACCGATCGTTGGGATGAACACGAACAGGAACGCCGCGAACACGCCCGAGAGGCTCAGCGGCAGCGTGACTCTCACGAACGTTCGCCACCGGCTCGCGCCGAGGTCGCTCGCGGCCTCGAGCAGGCTCCGATCGAGGTTGTCGAGGCTCACGAACACCGGCAGCGCCACGAACGGCACGAAGATGTAGGCGAGCACCAACATCACCGTAAATCGGCTATACAGGAGCCAGGTGATCGGGTTGTCAGCGCTCCGCAAACCCACCCACGACAGGAACGAGTTGATCACGCCGGCGTCGCCGAGGATCACCTTCCAGGCGAGCACCCGCAGTAGGAAGCTCGTCAGGAACGGGGCGATGATCAGCAGCAACAACACGTACTTGCGCCGACCGACGCACAGGGCGAGGAAGTACCCCGTGGGGTAGGCGAGCAGCACGACGATGACGGAGACCGTGAGCGACATGCGGATCGACTTCCAGAACAGGCTCATGTACACCGAGCCGCCGGTGAGCAGTCGCTCCCAGCTCGCGAGCGACACGATGCCCGTATCGCTCGGGAACAGCTCGACCCCGCCAACGCTGTAGGCGGCGACGAACCCGACCGGGACCATGAAGAAGAGCAGCAGCCACAGCAGCGGTCCGGCGAGCAACCCGGCGGTCCCGCGGCGATAGCTGCGGGCGGGCCCCCGAGTCACGCCGCCTGGACCTCGCTCCAGTACGTCTGGTAGGTGCTTCGACGCGCGATGTATGACTCGGGGTGCGAGTTCGGCTCGTCGAGCACGGTCGGGTCATCGAGTCCCAACGCAGTGCGCACGCCCTCTGGCACCACGTCGAGGTCGGCCGTCGTGTTGGTGTGCCCGTAGTAGTAGTAGGCGAGCAGGAACTCTGCCGCTTCCTTGCTCGCCCAAGAGTCCAGGTACTCGTGGGCATGGTGGTAGTTCTCGGAATCCGCGAACAACCCCAGCCCGCAGACCCACGAGATGCGGCCTTCCTTGGGCTGCATGTACTGGTAGTTCATGCCGGCCGCATCGGCGTATCCGACCGTGTCGGGCCAGGAGTAGCCGGCCCAGACCTCTTCCTTCTTGAAGGCGAGCCAGAAGTCATAGGACTGGTTCCAGTAGAAGCGCACGAGCCCCTTCTTCGAGATCAGGAGGTCCTTGACCTCGGTGAGCTCCTCGTCGGTCATGTTCCACGGGTCCGGCATCTCGAGGAAGTAGGCAGCGACGACCATCATGTTGAGGGTGTCGACCCAGGCGATCTTTCCCTTGTACCTCTCGTCGAACAGAACGCCGAACGTCTCGTCGCTGCCGTCGACGTGGTCGAGGTTCACGAGCGGCGCGATGAATCCCCAGTCGAGCGGCACGAAGTACTGCTTGCCGTCGAACTGGCCTGCTTCCATGAGCTTGGGATTCAGCGAGGAGAAGTTCGAGATCAGCGACGTGTCCCAGGGCTGGAGCACCTCGAGGTCGACCCAGTCCTTGTACCGGTACCCGCACGGGTGCGCCACGTCGTAGCGGGCGCCGGCCACGACCTTGGTGTAGGCCGAGTCGTCGTTCTCGTACAGGGCGAACTCGGGCGTGTCACCGGTCGCCTTCGCGTACTGACCCCAGAGGAACTTCTTCTCTTCCTTCGGGTAGTAGTCGCCGTTGCCGTACCCCGACCAGTCGAAGACCTGCAGGCCGCCCGGTTCCTGATCGATCGGCGGCTTCAAGGTTTGCGCCGAGCCCTGGTTGCCGCTCGACGGCGTTTCCGCATCTCGGCATGCGGCCAGCACGCTCGCCATGCTCACCGCCATGCCCGAATACCCCGCATACCGTAGGAAATCGCGCCGAGCGATGTCGTTGCTGAAGCGCCTTGCCGCCATGACCCTGCCTCCAGTCGTTTCGCGGACCCCGCTGATGGCCCGTATCATGCGGCAGGCAGGCGCCCGGGGCACGGTACGCCCGAGCGCAAGGGGGTCGGATCGCGCATGGCGGGTATGGCTCGCACGGTTGGTGTCATCGCGATGGTGCTCGTGGGGTGCGCCGGCGGCCCCACGCCCGGCGACGCTCCAGGTTCGAGCGCTCTGCCTGCGCCGCTCGTCTTGCCCGCCTCCGCTTTGCCTCGCATGACGAGCGACGCGTCGCCCGTCGATGGCGACCGATTGGCGAACGAGGTCGTGCACCCCGACGAGCTCCGTGCGGTGCTGGGCGAGGCGGGGTTCACCGCGGGTGCGCAGCGATCGTTCGGCGCCGGCACGGGCGCGTTCTCGCGGGTGCTCGCGCGAGGGCTCGCGTTCGAGACCGACGCCGGGGCAGCCGCCTTCGTGACGTGGTTCGGCGACAACGCGGGTGAGGAAGTCATCACGGCTGAGCGCATCTCCCCCGCTGATGTGCCGGACGGGGTCGTCGTGTTCCGCCACCTGCCCGACGGCTGTTGCCACAACGACGTGCCGGTCTACCTGGCGGCGTGGCAGCGAGGACCGTCGGTGCTCTACCTGCACGTGGGCGGGCGCCGAGCGAACACGCGAGCCTTCGTGGAGCTCATCGCGTCCTACGACCAGGAGGTGTGAAGGTGCTGGACCAGCTCCAGACGATCGCAACCGGCCTGGATCATCCCGAAGGCGTCGCCTGGGGTCCCGATGGCCGCGTCTACGCCGGCGGAGAAGCGGGCCAGATCTACGCGATCGACGCCGACGGTCGCGTCGAAGAGATCACGTCGACCGGCGGGTTCATGTACGGCATCACGCTCGACGGCGACGGCAACGTCTACGCGTGCGACTTCGGCCGCGCCGAGATCGCGCGTATCTCCCCCGGCGGCGCCGTGTCGTCCTATTCGACCGGAACGCCAGAGCACCCGATCCGCGTGCCGAACTTCTCAGCATTCGACGACGCCGGGAACCTCTTCGTGACCGACTCCGGAACCTGGGGCGCGGACGACGGGCTGGTGTACCGGGTGGATCCTTCCGGCGTCACCGATGTCTGGACCGATCTTGTGCCCGGCTTCCCGAACGGATGCTGCCTCTCCGTCGAGGGCGACGCGCTGCTCGTGGTCGAGTCGAGCCGGCGACGGGTGGTGCGCGTGCCGATCGGTGACGACGGGAGCGCCGGCCCAGCCGAGCCGGTGGTGGACCTCACCGGCTCGCAACCCGACGGCATCGCCCTCGCCACCGACGGCACGATGTTCGTCGGCTGCTACCGGCCCGACCGCGTCTGGCGTGTCGCGCCCGGCGGCGCCGCCCAGATCCTGCTCGACGATCCCGACGGCGTGTCGCTGAATCAGCCGGCCAACGCGACCTTCGTCGGACCCGAGCTCAACCGGCTCGCGATCTCGAGCCTGGGCGGCTGGAGCCTGGTCACCCTGGACGTCGGTGTCGAGGGTTGCCCCTCCTCTACCCGAAGCTGACCTAGAGCGCTTGGCGCGCCACAGCGCTCCTAGGTGGCTGGTGTCTTTCGCGGGTTTGAGTGCTCGCGATTCGGGGCAGGTTC
>JBBEAY010000068.1:0-12457 GCA_040882605.1 Actinomycetota bacterium | reverse complement strand
CGCGAAGGCGGACGCACCGTCGGCGCAGGCCGCGTGACCGAGATCGTGAAGTAGTCTCTTGCCCGGATTAGTCGGGCCCGATGAGTAGTGTTGACTGGACTAGATAAGGATCGATGATGGCGAAGGCCGACAACCGCCCGAAGATCACGCTCGCCTGCACCGACTGCAAGCGGCGCAACTACAACACGGTCAAGAACAAGGTGAACGACCGCGATCGCATCGAGCTCAAGAAGTACTGCCGGTGGTGCCGGTCGCACACCGTGCACCGCGAGACCCGCTGACGCACGGAGCTGCAGCTCAGTCCTGTTCGGGTGCTACGCCTGAGTCCTCGGTCTCACGCCCGGCCTCGACGGTGTCGTCGGTCGTGATGTCGATCGTGCGCACCTTGTCGTAGCGGATCGCCGCGACGATCGCATCGAGCTTCGAGTGCAGTCCGAGCTTCGTGAGCACGTTCTGTGTGTGCGTACGCAGCGTGTGCTTGCTCATGCCCAGCTCGGTCGCGATCGTCTCGGGCGTATCGCCGTTGGCCATGCGTTGCAGGATCTCGAGCTCGCGAGGGGTCAGGCGCTCGATCCGCTGCGCGAGGTTGCCGTCGTTGGCGCGGCGCCGTCGCAGCCGTCGCAGCGACACCTCCACCTCGGCGCTGGTGTGCAGCGGCTCACCCCGGTAGGCGCGACGGATCGCATCGGCCAGTCCGCCGACGGCCTCGGTCTTCTCAAGGTAGCCCCGCGCGCCGGCCTGGATCGCGCGCGCGAGCGAGATCTCGTCTTCCTGCCCCGACAAGATGATCACGACGGTGCCCGCGGTCTCGTCATGGATGCGCCGGGTGGCCTCGATGCCGTCGACGCCTGGCATCTGCAGATCCATGAGCACCACGTCGGGGTGTTCCTTCGACGCCGAATCGATCGCAGCCTGACCGTCGGTGACGACCTCGATCACGCGGAGGTCCTGTTCTTGGTCGAGAGCCACCTCGAGTGCCTCGCCGAACGAGCGGTGATCGTCGGCGATAACGACCGTGATCGGGTCATGGGTGGTCCCTTGGGCGGGCATCGCCGAGCATCGTAGGGCGTGATCCGAACCGTTACACGCACCTGGGTAAAACTCCGAGCCCTGCGGCTAAGGGTTTGCCGCGCACGAACTACGCCCGATACGGTGCGCGCCGTGAACCCTGAGGTAGAGGGCAAGAGGTATCCTGACGCGGCCTTCGTCGTCGAACCCGAGCGTGTGGCCGCCTTCCGTGATGTCTTCGGGCAGTCCGAGGGCATGCCGCCGACGTTCCTCGCGGTGGCCGAGTTCGCCGTGATACCGACGGTGATCGATGACCCCGAGCTCGGGCTCGACTTCCCGAGGGTGTTGCACGGGTCGCAGGAGTACGAGCTGATCCGGCCTGCCCGTGAGGGCGAGACGCTCACGGTGCGAGCGCGTCTCGACTCGATCAAGGTGAGGAGCGGCACCGGATTCCTGGTGATCGCGATGGATGTGTTCGATGCGGCGGGCGAGGCAGTGGCGCGGACCCGGTCGACGATGATCGAACGGAGCGCGCCGTGACGAGGCCCTTCGACGACGTCTCGGTCGGGGAGGAGCTCCCAGAGCTGCGCCGGATCGTGACCGCCGAGGACGTCAAGGCATACGCCGACATCGGCGACGATGACAATCCCCTGCACCAAGACGATGCGGTCGCCCGCGCCCGCGGCTTCGACGGCATGATCGCGCATGGCATGTTCACCATGGGTCACCTGGCTGTCTGCGTGGTGGCATGGGCGGGTGACGCGGCGGCGATCACGGCGATCTCGTCGCAGTTCCGCGCGACGGTCGCCATGGGCCAGGAGATCGTGGCCGGCGGCCGCGTGCGGGCGCTCGATGCAGACGCGCGCACGGCCACCCTGGAGCTCTGGGTGACGAGCGAGCGCGACGGCACGCTCGAGTGGCCGATCAAGCGAGGCCAAGCGACCGTGCGCTTGTCGTAGATCGTCGCGGCGCTACGCGCTGCGGCGTGTCGCCGACATGGCCTGGATCGCGTCGCTCATGCGATCGATCACGATCTGCATGTCGTTGCCGACGCCTTCGTCGACCCGCACCGACAACCGGTCGATCTTCTCGCCCAGCACCTCGGCGACCTTGACCATCGATTCGGTCGTGGACTGCGTCTCCTGGTGCAGCTGGTCGCTGATCGTGCGCAGCTTCGTGTCGACCGTGCTCTGCATGTCATCGGCGAGCCCGGCCTGCAGCTCCTTGATCGCGCGCAGCGTCTGTCGCATGAGCTCGGCGTCGAGCGGCTCGCTCGGCGTGATCGGCTCCCGCTCGCGCATGGCCGAGGCGAGCGCTTGGTTGTCCGAGCGGATCAGGCGGGCGATCGCCGTCATGCGGTCGTCGATGTGCTCACGCAGGCGCTCCTCGACCGCCGCCTGGCCCTCGGCGAGCAGCGTGTCGATGCCTTCGATCGCGCCCATGCCGATGTTCACACGTTCGACGGTCGCGTCGAGCGTCGATGCGACCGACTCGTTCAGGCTGGCCGCGACGTCGGTCGCGACCGAGCTGAGCTTCTCGTCGACGCGCTCGGCGAATGCGGCCATGCGCCAGTCGACCGTCTCGCGGATCGTATCGACCTGCCCCACGGTGCGCTCCTCGATGAGCTGGCGCAGGGCTTCGGAGTCGGCGCGGATCAGCTGCGCCACGCCCATGATGCGAGCCTCGAGCAGTCGCTCGATCGCGGCGCGCACCTGCTCCTGGTCGCGGCCGTGCGAGCCGACCTGCTCCGCGAGCATGTCGAGCTGCTGGGCCACCGGTGCGAGCTCGGTCGCCACCCGGTCGGCCACCGTCTGGCTGATCGTGCCGTCATGCATGGCGAAGGTCTCTGCGTGCTCCTCGACGCGTTGGCTCAGGGTGCCCATCGCCTCGGCGCCGGTCTGCACGTAAGCGTCGATCGCACCGATGACCTTGGCGGTCTCTTCGGTGAGGACCTGCCCGTGGGCCTGCACCTTCCGGGTGACCGTCTCGACGATCGCACGGTCACGCTCCTGCATCGTGGCGAGCGCTGCCGCGATGTGGTGCTCGACCTGTTCGAGCTGGCTGCGCACCCCTTCGACCCCGTGCAGGGTGGGGGAGTCCGCGATCTCGCGGATCGAGAGCAGTGACGACTCGACAGCCTCGCGTGAGGATCGCCCGTTCTCGGCGACCTCGTTCATGGCGTCCTCGACGCGAGCCGAACGAAGTGCGAGCGACTGGTAACGCTCGTCGGTCGATGAGATCAGCGACCTGATCGCCTGGTCGCGCGATAGCAGCGAGATGATGCGTTCCTGCTCGGGACGCATATCGTCGCCCGATGCGCGCCAGACCTCCGCGGCGATCTCGCGCATCAGGTCGGTCGCCTGCTCCTCGAGCGCCCGAAGGCCGTCCTCGAGCTGCCCGTCGATCGAGCGGCGCAGCGACGCCGAAACGCGATGCTCGCTGCTCGTCATCATCGGTTCGTCTTCATGGTGTTCCAGCCGGCTGAACACGGTTCGCCGGGGGGTGCCAACCTGCTCTTCCATGACGTCTCTCGCGATCTGGGGCCGCCGCGGTGCCGTCGGCTGGAGCATAGGTCACGATATGGCGCGACTCACGCACCTGGAAGCGGGTTCTCGCGGTCGTTCTCGGCGGCCTCTCCGACGCCTTCGGCGTCTCCGGGGAAACGTTCGAGGTGCTCGTCGATCCACGCACGCGCCGCCGCCTCGTCGCGGAGCAGGGTCTCGATGTCAGCGGCCACCAGGCGCACACCACCGTCCCACGGATGGTCTTCGACCGCTCCGGCGATCAGGTCGCGGGCTCGTCGGCTCGCTGCCTCGTCTCCTGCCCGGCCGTCGAGCGCCCAGCTCAACGCCAGCAGCTCGGCCGAGCTGATCCGCCACGGCTGGATGCGCAGCGCGCCCTCGAGCGCCCAGGTCTCCCCGTACAGGCGTCCCCAGCGCTCCAAGCTCGAGGCGGCGAGCATCTGCACCGACACGATCGTCGCGACCGAGAGCGCGACGGTGACCGTCAGCGAGAGCGCTCTTCGGGCACGCTTCGGAGGGAGCTCGAGCACATCGTCCGACACCGGACCTGCGAGCGCCAAGAAGAAGAACAGCAGCGGTGCCAACACCAGGTTGGTCGGCTCGACGAGCCACGAGGCCGACATGACGAGTGCTGCGGTGAAAGCCGCGGCCCGCTCGTTCGACCGGGGGAGAGCTCTCGTCGCCAGCAGGCCCCCGAACACCACCATCGCGACGAGTCCGAGAACGCCCATCTCAACCAGGGTTCCGACGAAGAGGTTGTGCGCATCCCCGACCCCTCTGGTGGTGATCTCGATGTCAGTGGGCGAGGCGTTGGCCAGGTAGGCGCTCTTGGTCGAACCCGGACCCCAACCCAGGAGTGGCCGGTCGGCGACGCTCTCGAGCCCGACCCTCCATGAGACGAATCTCGCTCGGTCGCTGGTAAGCGAGGTGAGCTGTGACCCGAGCGTGCTCGGGATCGGCAACTGGGGCGCGACCACTTGCCAGGCGAGGACCAGGAGCGCGACGACCACGAGCGCCTTCCCGATGCGTCGCCGCCTATCGGTCCGACGCCACAGCCCGACCACCCCGGTCACGACTACGAACGCGAGCGAGCTTCGCTCGCCGAACGAGGCGATCCCGACCGATAGCACGACGAGCTGTGACCACCACATCCGCGAGCTCGACAGTGATTCCGACGTCAACAGAACACCCAGGGCTGCGGCCACCAACGCGATCGCGAACACTTGGTTCCCCATCGTCGATCCGACCAGACCTTGCCCAGGGAAGAGATCCTCCAAGGGCCCCGGAACGAGACGGGATGCGATGCCGAGGCCCGCGACCGTCACCGCCGCCCCGACAACCCAGCGCAGCGCGCGGGCGCGCAGATCGGCGGGCAGGGCGCCTCCGATCGAGGCGACGACCGCGATGCAGACGACCGTTATGAGCCCGCTCCCGTCGGAATTCGTCTGTGCGGTCAGGGCCTCCGCCGGGTCCACGCCGAACGCGGCCGCGAGCGCCGCCACGATGACGAGGGCTGCGCCCGCCATCGTCGTCCTGCGGTCTGCGGACAGACCCGACGCGACGAGGCAGAGGCAGGCCGCCGTGAGCACCACGAGCTTCGGATCCCCGAAGGGGCTCGCGGAGAACGGGGTGAAGACCAGCGGCAACGCCACGACCAGCAGGAACACGCCGAGTTCGGCGAGCTGGGGGCGGCGGGCCTGCATGACCTGGCGCATGCTAGTGCCGAGCTGTGGCATGGTGGGGGAGCACAGATGGGCGGTTCTTTGCCGTGGCCTCGGAGCGAACCCTATACTTGGCCTTCCGAACGTGACCCCGCCCGGGGTGGCCGAGGTGTCGGAGGCGCGTAGCTCAACTTGGTAGAGCACCGGTCTCCAAAACCGGGGGTTGGGGGTTCAAGTCCCTCCGCGCCTGCAAGGGGAAAGCCATGAACCGACAGATGAAGAGGATGCAGGAGCGCGCCGAGCGCCAGCAGAAGCGTGGCGGCGGCGATCGTTCCAGCGCGCCAACGGTCGCCGCTCGCCGAGCACAGGTCGCCGAGCGGCGGCGCAAGCGCACCGGCGCCCTGCAGTTCCTCAAGGAGGTGCGCCAGGAGCTCAAGAAGGTCGACTGGCCGAGCCGCGCTGAGCTCATCTCCTACACGATCGTGGTGTTGGCCACCCTCGTCGTGACGACCCTCTACGTCGCGGGACTCGACCTCGCTTTCTCGAAGACGATCCTCGACCTGCTTTCCTGACACAGAAGGACCACCAGGGATCCCATGGAAGACCTCGACACCACGACCGGATCACCCGCGACCGATGACGCCGTCGACGAGTCCGGATACCTCGAGATGGAAGCCGAGCAGGGCGACGGCGAGCTCGCTCCCGGCACGATGTCGCCCGCCGAAGAACCCCAGCCCGAGCCCGAAGCGGTAGCTGCCGAGCCCGAGCCCGAGCCCGAGCCCGAGCCGAAGCCGAAGCCGAAGCCGAAGCCGAAGCCGGTATCCGAGCCGGTCGTTGCCGAGCCCGCTTCCGACGACCCGTTCCGAGGCCCTGGCGAGTGGTACGTCGTGCACACCTACGCGGGCTACGAGAACAAGGTGAAGACCAACCTCGAGTCGCGTATCCACACGATGCAGATGGAAGGCAAGATCTTCAGAGTCTTCATCCCCATGGAAGACGTGCTGGAGATCAAGTCGGGCAAGAAGCAGATCGTGCAGAAGAAGGTCTTCCCCGGCTACCTGCTCGTGAAGATGGAATACGACAACGACTCCTGGTACGTGGTGCGCAACACCCCCGGCGTCACTGGATTCGTGAGCGCCGGAACAGGCACCAAGCCGACGCCGCTGTCGAAGCGTGAGGTCGAGAAGATCCTCATCGTGAAGAAGGAAGAGGCCAAGCCTCAGGTGCGGCTCGGCTTCGAGGAGAACGACGTGGTCCGCATCATCTCGGGGCCGTTCGCCGACTTCAACGGCACCATCAGTGAGATCAACGCCGACCAGGCCAAGCTCAAGGTGCTGGTCAACATCTTCGACCGGGAGACCCCGGTCGAGCTGGGCTTCGACCAGGTATCGAAGGTCTGACATGGCACCCAAGACAAAGAAAGTGCTCGCGAACGTCAAGCTGCAGATCAGGGCCGGTCAGGCCACGCCGGCGCCGCCTGTGGGCACGGCCCTCGGCCAGCACGGCGTCAACATCATGGACTTCTGCAAGCAGTACAACGAGGCGACACAGCAGCAGAACGGCCAGGTCATCCCCGTCGAGCTCACGATCTATGAGGACCGCTCGTTCACGTTCGTGACGAAGCAGCCGCCAGCAGCCGAGCTCATCAAGCAAGCCGCCGGCATCGAGAAGGGTTCGGGTGAGCCGAACCGCGACAAGGTGGCCAAACTCACCCAGGCGCAGGTTCGCGACATCGCCGAGAAGAAGATGGTCGACCTCAACGCCAACGATGTCGACAACGCCATGCAGATCATCGCCGGCACGGCCCGCAGCATGGGCGTGGAGGTGCAGGCATGACCACCACACACGGCAAGCGCTACCGCAACGGCGCCGGGTCGTACGACGGCGAGCACGAGCACATGCCCGACGAGGCCATCAAGATCATCAAGGGCCAGCCCGCCGCGAAGTTCGACGAGACGATCGAGCTCGCGTTCCGTCTCGGCATCGACACACGCAAGGCCGATCAGGCGCTGCGCGGCACGGTGTCGCTTCCCAACGGCTCCGGGCGTTCGGTGCGCGTCGGCGTCTTCGCGATCGGTGAGAAGGCTCGCGAGGCCACCGAGGCCGGCGCCGAGGTCGTGGGAGGCGAGGAGCTCGTCGAGCAGGTCATGGGCGGCGAGATCGATTTCGACGCCGCGGTGGCCACGCCCGACATGATGGCGGCGGTCGGCAAGGCAGGGCGCGTGCTCGGTCCGCGCGGGCTCATGCCGAACCCCAAGACCGGCACGGTGACCAACGACATCGCCAAGGCGGTCGCCGACATCAAGGGTGGCAAGGTCGAGTACCGGGCCGATCGCACCTCGAACGTGCACATGATCATCGGCAAGAAGTCGTTCGACGAGCAGCAGCTGTTCGAGAACTACCTCGTCGTGGTCGACGAGATCTTGAAGGCGAAGCCGTCGTCGGCGAAAGGCCGATACATCAAGTCGCTCACGGTCTCGTCCACGATGGGAGCGGGCGTGCGCATCGACCCGACCCGCCCGAAGGGCATGGACCACGCCGAGGTCGAGTAGATGGGAGCCAGCGCCAGTCGGCGGCAGAGTCTTCGTGCCTGGCTCATCGGGAAGAACCACCGACGTCGGTCGCCATTCAGGGCGTGAAGCGCGTTCAGGGAGTGCCCGGTCTCTCGACGGACCGAAGCCAGGACTCCAATGCGAACAGCGACCAGAGTCGGTGCCCGTGCTCGGCCGTCCCGTCTCGGTGTTCTCGGTACAGCTCCGCCACCCCAGATGGGTTCAACACTTCCGCGCTTCGGGCCGCGGGGTTCAGCACCAGGTCCTCGAATGGCTCTGCAAGCTCGCCCCGGAACCATGCGCCCACCGGGACACCGAACCCGTGCTTCGGACGCCGGACGATCTCGCGCGGGAGCAAGTCGGCCGCCACCGCCCGCAGCAGCCGCTTCGTGCGGAAGGAGTCCGCCTTGTAAGAAGCGGGCAGGGCGGCCACATGCTCGATCACTGCGGTATCCAGGAGCGGCGAGCGAGCCTCCAGCGAAACGGCCATCGTCATGCGATCCATCTTCACCAGCAGATCGTTGGGAAGGTATGTGCGGAGGTTCACAGCCAACAGCCGGTGGAGCAACGGGGCGGGTGGGGCTTCACGCAACCCATAATCGAACGCCGCGAACGCCGCCGATTCAAGCCCAGTCTGGTACTCCGGGGATAACACTCGGCGCAGCTGCGTCTCGTCGAAGACTCCAACCCAGTCACGGTAGCGAAGCTCCGGCTCCGCTTCGGAACGGCTGAGGAATCGTTCGGCGCGCGAGCGCGTATCGAGATAGCGTCCGGTGCGGGGCAGCGCCCTGACCGCGGCGCCGCCCAAACGTTGCACTGCCTTCGGTACTCGAGCGCTCGCCAGGGCGGCCCGAAACCGATTGTACCCCGCGAACACGTCGTCCCCGCCGTCGCCCGTGAGAGCTACCGTGACGTGATTCCGGGCAGCCTTCGCGATTAGGTACGTTGGCAACGCCGACGAATCCGCGAACGGCTCATCGGTGTGGTGCAGAACCAAGTCCAAAAGGTCGGCAGCAGCACTGTCCACCGTCACCTCGATGTGCTCGGTACCGAACCGTTCAGCAACAACGCGGGCGAACCGCCGCTCGTCGAAGGAGACGTCCCCGGCTATCCCGGCCGTGAAGGTGCGGATCTCCAGCCCCAACCTGGCCATGAGCGCCACGATCACCGAGGAGTCCACGCCGCCTGAAAGGAGCACACCCAGCGGAACATCGGCCACTGTGCGACGCTCGACCGCCGCGTGCAACAGCTCCCTGGTGCTCCCCACGGCCTCCGCCCAAGACACGTGCGATGCACTTGGGTCTGCATACTTCGGCCGCCAGTACATTTGCGGCTCGCCCGCTCCACCCTTCGGATCCCACCAAACGAACGTCGCAGGGGGCAGCTGGCGCACCCCTTCGAACATCGTGCGCGGCCATGGAACCCCACCCCATGCAAGCAGTTCCGGTACGCGTCCCAGATCCACCGCAGGGTCAAATCCCGGGGCCGCGCGGAGCGCTTTGATCTCAGAGCCGAAGAGGAGCCGGCTGCCGACCGAGGCGAGGAAGAGCGGCTTCTTCCCGAGTCTGTCGCGCGCCAGCAGCAACCGACCCGCGCGCCCGTCCCACAGCGCGAACGCGAACATCCCGTCCAGCCGGCCCACGATTCCGTCGCCGTACTCCTCGTAGCCGTGGACGATCACCTCGGTGTCTCCCGATGAGCGAAACGTATGGCCACGCGTCTCGAGTTCGCGTCGAAGCGCGCGGAAGTTGTAGATCTCGCCGTTGAACGTCACTTGAACGGTGCCGTCCTCGTTAGACATGGGCTGGGCGCCGGCCGAAGAGAGATCGAGGATCCGCAAACGCCGGTGGCCGAGGACGCAAGATGGACCCTCACCCCCAGGCGCGACCGCAACTACCGAGCCCTCGTCGGGACCCCGATGGGTAAGGGTGGCCGTCATCGCCTCTACCCCGGTCATGTCCGCAAGGCCGGATGGCGCAACGATCCCTGCGATCCCACACACGGCTAACGCACCTCTCCGTAGACATCGAGCAGGGAGTCGACCATGCGGTCCAGCGAGAAGACCTCGCGCGCTCGGACCTGGCCCGCCTCACCGAGGACGGCGCGACGCACCGGATCGGCAGCCAGCCCCACCAGCGTGCCAGAAAGGGCGCGGACCGATCCCGCTGGAACCACCATCCCTGTTTGTCCGTCGTCGATCACCTCCGGGAGCGCTCCGGCATCGCTGGTTACGACCGGTACGCCCGCGGCCATCGCCTCCAACGCCGCCAGCCCGAAGCCCTCCCCGAGCCATCTCTGTGTTGGAAACACGAGTGCATCGGTCGCGTGGAGAAACGTCCGCACGTCTGCGACGTGACCCAGGAACGACACAGGGATGTCCGTGGCGATTCGGCGGAGCTCGGGGAGAAGCGGCCCGTCGCCGGCCACCAGCAGCCGCAGCGAACCCGCCTGCCTACGCGCCGACGCCACTGCCGCGAAGAGCACCTCATGACCCTTCCCCGGAACACACCGCGCCGCGACGCCTACCGCCGTTTCGTCGGAGCCGACGGCCAGCGCTGTCCGGGCGATTGCACGCTCCGCCGCTGTCGCCGCCCACCCTCGCGCATCGATCCCATACGGAATCACCCGCGTCCGGCCAGGAGTCACGAGCCCCAACGATTCCACGTGATGCCGTACGAAGTCCGAGATCGCGACTACACCCGCGGCACCTGAATACGCAAGCCTTGCTGCTCGGTGTACGGCCGGACGGCGCCATAGCGGATTTACGTTGTGGGCTGTGGTGACGGCCGGGACGCGTACAGCCCGGGCCGCAGCCAGCCCGTGCACGTCGGCGTGCACCAGATGCGTGTGCACCACGTCGGGCCGGAGGCGCCGGAGCACGCGGGTAATCCGCAGCGTTACGCGGGGGTCCGCCGCCGTGCCTGCGGGCATCTCCAGCACCTTGACTCCGGCCGCACGCATGGGCGTCGTGAAGCGATCGGAGCCGGGTGCGGCCAATACCAAGATTGCAACGCGGTGACCGCGATCGGCCAACGCCGGCAGAAGCCAAAGTAGCTGGCGCTCAGACCCTCCTATCCCAGCGACCTTTTGAATGTGGAGGATGCGCACAGCTCTAGGAATGCCCAATTCTCATCGCCCGTGCACCCACTCACACCATACTAGCAGCCGCGAGCTCCGTGATAACCCTGCGCGGGTCGCCACAACCTCTTGGTGTTTCGCACCGCTTTCCTCAATGGTGCCGGCGATCACGGAAACTCCCCAGTCTCGATCATCGAAACTCCCCAGCTGAGCCGCCAGGGTGGATGAGGCTCGAGACTACGTGATGGACGTGGCGGCCACCCCCTTGCGCAGTGCCTCGGACCGAGCGCGATGGGCGCGCATGCGATAGCTGTCGCCGTCGATGTTGAATACGACCGAGCGGTGCAGGAGCCGGTCGAGCATCGCGACGGCGACGGTGGGGTCATCGAAGATCTTCCCCCACGAAGCGATGCCGAGGTTGGTCGTGAGCACCGTCGAGGACTTCAGGTAGCGCTGGGTGATGACCTGGAACAGCGCGGCGGCGGCCTCCGAGGCAAGAGGCAGGTAGCCGACCTCGTCGATGATGAGCAGGCGCGGACCGGCGTAGAACCGCATGGTGGTGGCCCAGCGTCCTTCGATGGCGGCTTTGTGGCAGCGCGCAGCGAGATCGGCCGCGGTCGTGTAGTAGGTGCGATAGCCCCCGTCGAGCGAGGCGCGCGCCAACCCGACGGCGAGCATCGTCTTGCCGACGCCTGGAGGACCGATGAACAACACGTTGGTGGCGTCTTCCAAGAACCGCAGCGTGGCGAGCTCTGCCACGAGCGAGCGGTCGATGCCCGGCTGCGCGTCGAAGTCGAAGTCCGAGAGGCGCCACGGCGCGGGCAGCGAGGCGAAGCGCTCCAGGCTGGTGCGGCGGCGGGCTTCGGTGGCTCGCACCTCGATCTCGAGGAGCCGCTCGAGGAACGCGGTGTGTCCGAGCTTGGACTTCGTGGCGTGCTCGAGCTCGCCGGGCAGCGCTTCAGCTGCTGCGCCCAGGCGCAGGTAGGCGAGATGGCCGCGCAGCGTTTGGTAGGTGGAGCGCTCGCTCATGAGATCGCTCCCACCAGCTCGGCGTATGAGGCGAGATCGGCCGTCACGTCGGCGCCTTCGTCTCCGAGCAGCTTCGCGGCCTCGGCAAGGGCTGAAGGGCCGGGTGGGCGGTTCTGCTTGGTCGCACACGGGCGAGCCACAGTGAACGCGTGAAGCACCACGGACTCCAACGCGGCGTGGTGCTCGGGGATGCGCACGATGCGTCCCGCCCCAGGTGAGCCCAGACGGTGCATCGCCACCAGCGCGCCCGAGGCCGAGCAGATCTCCAACACCTGTGAGCCGAGCCGATGACGGCACCGAAGCTGCACCCCGGTGAGCCCCGGCGGCACCGAGTAGCGATTGCCCCGGAAGGCGACCGTGGCGTTCGCCGCGACGATGCGGGTGAGCTCGAGGGTCACCGGGTACGGCGCGGCGGGGAGCCCAAGGAGCGGCTCGGCATCGGCGAGTGAGGCGACGGTGGTCTTGGCCCCCGATGCGTCACGGCGCTCCCGGGCGTCAGCGGTCCCGGCCAAGAAGCGGTCCAACGACAGCTGGGCCTGCTCGGGGGTCACGGCGCTCATCGTGCGCCACCACCGCCCGCACACGTAGCGCACGGCGGACTCGACCG
>JBBEAY010000067.1:1577-67921 GCA_040882605.1 Actinomycetota bacterium | reverse complement strand
ATGTGCTCAGTTTTCGACCGGCGGAAACCGCTCAGGTTTCGACCGGCGTTGACAATCGGGGTCGGATGTAGGTCCGGCATTTTCGGGATCTTCCGGTGCTTCCCCTGGATTGGCTTCCCCAAGCGCGACTAGTGCCTCATCTTCTGCTTCGATCTCCGCCTTGGAGGTCTCGTTCTTCTCGTCGGCGAAGATCTCCGAGGCATCGAAGGCCCCGACCTGAGCAATCGCCACCGCGCTGAGCCCAGCCACCACGACTGTCACTCCAAGAAGGGCGAATGCCTTGCTGCGGCGAATATTCGGCGTCCTAGTCACCTGAGACACTCCTCTCACCGACGCCTAGCGCCAATGGATATCAACCGAATACCTCATGTCTTCGATCGTGGAAGGTCGGGCATCCATCTTGTTTACCATCTGGTTCCATGCCTGGGTGGGCGTGTTGTTCAGGGTGGGAGAGCAACCGACCTGCTGACATGCTTTGTCTTGCGACAACGGTCCCCGGAAGACCATCGCGCTGTCCCCATGATTGATGCCCCAGAGACTGATCAACACCCATTGCTCCGCCATGACGCCATCGTTTCGGTAAACCTGTGGTAGAGGCACTGCGGCGGGGACTCCCCAAGAGATGTACTGCAAGTCTCCTTGGTCCCACCCGTTGTTACAGCCCGTGCCCTCTTGACCAAACCATCACTCTTACCCCCTGGGCACCATCGATTACCCCCTGGGCACCATCGATACTGGAACGATACACCTCATTTGCCTCTGACACAACTCCAATCACGATTGCGAGGGCAGACCCCTGCTAGCCTCCCGGGAGCACAAGCATCGACTTGTGGTCATTGGACACTTTCGATGTTGCTTTTCCGCCGGATGAACCCCAGTCGGGACAGATGTCACAGAGCCTCTTCCGGACCGAGCTGCGACGGAACGCCTATCGGCGCAGGTCGGAGGTGATGTCGGGTTCCCGCAGCGCTTGCAACCAGTGGTGGTCCTCGAGCACGCGCATCGCATCCTCAACGGCCTGGGGCCCGCCGGCATCGTCGGCTCCGAAGAGTCGTCCGGCCCACCAGACCTGGGCGGCGTGCACGTTGCCCCCGCCGCCGGGGCCGGACCCCGCCTCGATCGCGATCCTCGCCTTGGCGCGGGCAGTTGCCTCGTCGCCTTCCACGAGCGCCACCACGCATTCGGCCGTGAGCAACACGGCCGAGGCGCCGGTATCGCCATCGGACAGCTGCGTGGACGGGTCCGTGAGGACCTGCCGCGCAGCCGACGGATCGCCATGCACGGCGAGGATGCGCGCGAGCTCGGCCGCGATCGTGGTCACGAGCGCCCGTTCGCGAAGGTCGCGACAGAGCACGAAGGCCTCGCGCAGGTCGGTCTCGGCGTCGTCCAGCCGGCCGGCCATGCGGTGGATCGATCCCCGGTCGCCGAGCGCGCTCGCGAGCTCCCAACGGGCACCGAGCTCTCGGAAGGTGCGGATCGAGGCTTCCGCATGCACGAGGGCCTCGTCGAGGCGGAGCACCCGCCGCAGCGACGCGGCGACGGTCTCTCGCGCGACGGCCGCCGTGAATGCCTGGCCCGCTTCCTCGCCGACCGCGAGCGCCTCGAGGGCGACGCGCAGGGCTTCGGCTTCGTCGCCGACGAGCGAGATCACGTTGGCGATGCCGACGAGCGCACGCGACTCGGCCCACGCGTCACGTTCTTCGCCCGACCTGGCGACGTCGAGCGCCTCGCGGAACATCGCTTCTGCCCTGGACAGGTCGCTCGCCCAGTACGGCACCCACGCGGCCATGAGCAGGGTGCGCGCGAGGACGCGAGGCTCCCCGACGCGACGCGCCGCCTCGAGCGAACGCTCGAACATCGCCGACGCGCCCTCGGCGTCGCCGCCGATCGTGAGGGTGATGTCGGCCAGGAACCGCGAGGCGTGCGCGCACACACGGTCGCTCGACTCGCCGGCGAGCGCGAGCGCCCGGCGCAGGGCCGAGCTCGCGGCGTCGAACTCGCCGAGCCAGTAGCGGGCTTCGCCCAGCACGCTCAGGATCCATGCCTCGCGGTCGTCCCATCGGTCGTCGGGCCCGGCCATCACGAGTGCGCGCTCGTACAGGTCGGCGGCCGAATGCGACTCGATGCGGCGCCGAGCGATGTCGCCGGCATGCGCCAGCGCCTCGACCGCGCGCTCGGCCAGGGTGCGATCGCCCGGATTCAGGTCGAGGGCAGCCTGCGCGGCCTGCTCGAGGTGGAAAGCCACTGTGCGCGGGTACCGATCGGTCTGGTCGGCATCGGTGAGCTTGTTGGCCACGCGAAGGTGCAGCCGCTGGCGTTCCCGCTTGGCGAGCGAGTCGTAGGCCACGTCGCGGAGCACGTCGGAACCGAATCGCCACACGCCCGGGCGGTCCTCGTCGCGCGTCAACAGCTCGTCGTCCTCGGCCTCGTCGAGCAGCTCCTGGCGTGGATCGACCAGCAACGACAGCTCGTCGAGATCGAAGCGCCCCTGCGGGAAGATCGATGCGCGCCGCACCAGCTCGCGCGCCGGCGACGAGAGTTGGTCGATGCGAGCCGCGATCACCGCTTGCACGGTGGCCGGCAGCAGGCGTCCGCTCGGCGCGGGGCCCCATGGGGGCAGATCGCGTTCCTCACGACGCAGCATGCCGACGATCTCCATGATGAACAAGGGGTTGCCGCCGGCATGCTGGGCGACCCGCTCGGCGTCGTCGAAGCGCAGACCACCGGCTTCCATGGCAAGCTCGGCGGCGTGACCGGGCGTGAGCTGCTCGACCCACATGGTCACGTTGTCGGCGATGCCTCCCGCCCAGGTCGGTCGCTGTTCCAGGAACTCCCAGCGCGCGACGCAGAGCACCATGAGCGGAACCTTGCGGGCCTCCTTGATGAGCTGCTCGATGAGGTCGAGCAGCACCGGGTCGGCCTCCTGGAGATCCTCGAACACCAGCACGACGGGACCACGTGAGGCGATGCCGGCGAGCACGCTCAGCAGACCCCTGCGCACCTCTGCGGCGTGATATCGCTGATCCTCGTCGTCGGCCTCGATGCCGAGCGCCATGGCGAGCCGCCGAGCGGCTTCGTCGACGCCGTCGGGGTCGACCCACTCCCCCACGAACGCGCGCAGCCGCTCGTGCACGAAGTCGGCGGGCGCCCCGCGATCGGCCCCGATCTCCCGGTAGACCATCTGGGCAAGCGGCCAGAACGTGACTTCTTCTTCGAATGCGCTCGAGCGTCCGACCAGCACGCGCACGCTCTCGGGCAGGCCGGCGAGGAACTCCTCGACCACGCGGGTCTTGCCGATGCCGGGCTCGCCGAGCAGCGTCACAAGGTGCGCGCGCTCGCGCACCCGTACCCGCTCGAACGTATCGGCGAGCAGCGCCATCTCGCGCCTGCGGTTGATGAGCGAGATCGAGCGGCGCGTCTGCGGCCCGACGGCGCCGAGCGCCTGCCACGCCGGCATCGCAGAATCGAACCCCTTGGCTTCGATCGAGCGGCGCTCGCCGAGCTCGATAGAGTCACCGACCAGCAGGCGCGTCCGCTCGCCCATGAGCACCTCGCCGGGCAGCGCCGCCTGCTGGAGGCGTGCGCCGATGTTCACCTCGGCGCCGATCACGATGTTGCGATCGGTGGGAGTGCCGACCGCCACCGGCCCGGTGTTCACACCGACGCGCACGCCGACCGGCACGGGCAGCTCGAGCCTGGCGCCGATGCGACCGGCGCGCTCAACGATCGCGAGGCCCGCGCGCACGCCTCGTTCCGCGTCGTCGTCGTGCAACACGGGCATGCCGAACACGCCCAACACCGCGTCGCCGATGAACCCCTCAGCGCGCCCTCCCAGAGCGGTGATCTCGTCGGTCACCATGCCGTGGAAGGCGGCGAGCACGTCGCGGAACCTCTCCGGGTCGAGCATGGCGGCGAGCTCGGTCGAGCCGGCCAAGTCGGCGAAGACGACCGTGACCACCCGTCGCTCCGACGCGGCCGGCACCGCAACCGGCGCGCCGCAGTTGGGACAGAAGTTAGCGCCGTTGGGGAGCGTCCGGCCGCACCGCGGGCACGGCTCGGAGGCCGGCTCCGAGGTCATGTCAGGTACTCGATCAGCTGCACCGGGTTGCCGTCGGGGTCGCGCACGGTCGCGAAGCGCGCGAGTCCCTCCACCTCGCCGACATGCTCATCGACGTCGGCGCCGCGCTCGCGAAGCAGCATGCGAGCGTCGTCGAGGTCGTCGACCCGGAAGACGACCGTGCCGCTCGTGGGCATCGGGTCGGCTGCGCCGTGCAACGCCAGGCGCACCGGACCGGCCTCGAGCTCGGCCCATTCGTCGCCGTCACGACGCACGAGCGGCAGTGCGAGCACGTCGCGGTAGAACGCCACCGCGGCGTCCATATCGCGCACCCAGTAGTAGACGTGGTCGATCTCACCGATCATCGCGGGTCATCCCCGTCCGAGGATGCGGGCCTTCTGCGCCTGGAACTCGTCCTCGGTCAGAACCCCTTTGGCGCGGAGATCCGCGAGACGCTCGAGCTCGGTCGTGACCGACGGCGAGATCGGAGGCGAACCTGAGGGTCGCGAAGGGCCGTCGGGACGAGAAGGAGCCTCGGGTGCGCCCGATGCCTGCGCAGCGTCGGTCGGCATCGAGCGACCCAACGAGCGCTGCTGGTTGAGCTCCCCCTGATGGAAGATCGTTCGCTGCACCTCTTCGGGCCGACGGATGTCGTCGAACGAGTTCGTGCCACCGGTGCTGGCCGACTGGATCAACAGCGTGCCTGCGCCGACGATGCGATCGAATATGCCCTGGTCGAACCGAACGTCGCTCACCTGCTCGAGCGGGATCTCCATCGAACGCTTGGCGATGAACCCCTCGCGGCTGATCACGCGGTCGGTCGAGATCACGAAGATCGAGGTCCACCAGGCGACCGCCTTCGGCATGACGAACCCGAGCATCAGCGCGAGCCAGGCCGCCCACACGATCCACACGCCGACACCGTCGACCTTGGTCGTGATCCAGGCGGCGACCGCCGTGGCGATGACCGAGACGATCGCAGGCACGGCCAGCGCCACCGGATGGGGCCGCAGCTCCAGCACGACTTCCTCGCCCGGGATCAACAGCTTGCGAGGGAACATGGCGAGACGCTATCCGAGGGCCGGGGCCCCCGGCAAACGCGGCCGCGGGGCCTCAACGCGATCGGCGCGCCCCTCAGCGCAAGTGCTCGATCTCCTCGGATGCGACCGCGGTGGGCCCGTGGGCGGTCTCGAGCACCAGTCGGCCGGAAGCGTCGACGGCGATCGCCACGCCTTCGTGTCGCACGCCGTCGACGCCCACAGCGCTGACCATGCGACCCAGCGTGCACGAAACGTCGGACCATCGTGCGACGACCTCGTTGGCGAGCTCCTCGGGCGGGGCGTGGTAGCCCCGGCGGAACCGTGACAGGAACCCCCCGAGCAAGGCCACCCGATCGACCTCTGACCCCAAGCCCGTCACCTCGAGGAGCGGCGGCTCATCGTCGTGCTCGAAGTGGTGCTCGACTTCGGGAGCCTCCAGGTTCAGACCCGACCCGATGACGACCCAACGAACCTGGTCGCCCACGACCGAGGACTCGGCGAGCACTCCGCCCACCTTGGCCTCGCCGACCAGCAGATCGTTGGGCCACTTGCACCGGACGTCGAGCCCGCTGATCTCGGTTGCGATCTCGGCCCACGCGGCGCCCGCGAGCAGGGTGAGCAGACCGAGGTCATCGGGCGCCATCGAAGGCCGCAACACGAGCGAGGTCATGAGTGACCCGTTCGGCCGATCGATCCACGTCCGCCCGAGGCGGCCGCGACCGGCAGTCTGATGTCCCGCCCCTGCCAGGGTCCACTCGGGCGCGCCGGAGTCGGCGAGCCTAGCCGCGACGGCATTCGTCGACCCGGTAACCTCGTGCCATAGTGCGGGCGCGGACAGACCGGCCAGATGCAGTGCTCGCTCGAGCTCCTTCACCGTCATCGTGCTCGCTCCAAGCCGTTGGAAGGTTTGACTCCCATGGGAAGCCCGGACAGTATCGCGGGCGAACCGTCCCACCGGTCAGCGCCCGAGTGAGATGAAACCCATGACACCACTGATGAGACACCACCGATGAGAAACCACCGGTGAGCGAGCGGCGGGTGAACCGGTCGTGAAGCCTAAACACAAGGTGTTGATCGCGAACCGCGGCGAGATCGCGGTGCGCATCATGCGCACGTGCCGCGAGCTCGGGATCGCGACCGTCGCCGTCTACTCCGATGCCGACCGCGATGCGCTGCATGTGGAGATGGCCGATCAGGCGTTCCGTATCGGCCCCGCGCAGGCGTCGGCGTCGTACCTGTCGATCGATGCCATCCTCGACGTCGCTCGCCGATCGAAAGCCACTCTGATCCACCCCGGGTACGGGTTCCTGTCGGAACGGCCGCAGTTCGCGCAGGCGGTCGCCGACGCCGGCCTCACGTTCATCGGACCGTCGCCGCAGGCGATCGAGATCATGGGCGACAAGGCGGCGGCTCGCCGGGCCGCCGACGCGAGCGGCATGCCGGTCGTGCCCGGCACCCCCGAACCCGTCGACGCGAAGCAGGCGCGGAAACAGGCCGAGCGCATCGGCTTCCCGTTGCTCGTGAAAGCTGTCTTCGGCGGAGGCGGCAAGGGCATGCACATCGTGCGCGACGCCGGCCACCTCGAAGAGGCGCTCAAGCGCGGCGCCCGCGAAGCACAGTCGTACTTCGGCCGGCCCGAGGTGTTCCTGGAGCGCTACGTCGACGGCGCGCGACACGTCGAGGCGCAGATCCTCGCCGACGCACGGGGCAACGTGATGTTCCTGGGAGAGCGCGACTGCACGGTGCAGCGGCGCCACCAGAAGCTGATCGAGGAAACGCCCTCGACCGCGATCGACGACGCGATGCGCCAGCGTCTCGCAGACGCGTCGATCACCCTGGCTCGCGAGACCGGCTACGTGAACGCCGGCACGATCGAGTGCATCGTCGACCAGGACGGCGACTTCTACTTCCTGGAGATGAACACGCGGCTCCAGGTGGAGCACACGGTCACCGAGATGGTCACAGGTCTCGACCTCGTGGCCCTGCAGATCGCCATCGCGATGGGTGAGTCGGTGGCCGGCCTCGAGGTCTCGACGCGTGGAGCGGCGATCGAGTGCCGCATCAACGCCGAGGATCCAGGGCGCAACTTCATGCCGGGGCCGGGGCGCATCACGCGCTACGAGGAGCCGGCCGGCCCATTCGTGCGGGTCGATGCCGGGTTCGGACAAGGAAGGGAGATCCCCGGCGACTACGACTCGATGTTCGCGAAGCTGGTCGTGGCGGGCACCGATCGCGAGCAGGCGCGACGGCGCATGCTGCGGGCGCTCGGCGAGTACACCGTCGAGGGCGTGCCTACCACCATCGCGGCCCATCGGTGGATGCTCGAGTCGAAGGAGTTCAGGACCGGCACGCACACGACCACGTGGGCCGAGCACGCGCTCGCCGAGGCCAACTTCCCGGCGCATCCCGAGCTCGGACAGCAGGGGCCGTCGGCTCGGGAGGGAAGGCCCGCCGACATCCTCGTCGAGGTCGACGGACGCCGCGTGCCCGTGCGCGTGTTCGACGAGCGCCGCGACGTCGCGCCCGGGCCGCCTGAGATCCACACGGCCGCGCACCAGGAACACGTGCACGGCGAGGTGCGAGCGGAGATGCAAGGCACGATCATCAAGGTGCTGGTCGAGAAGGGCCAGGACATCAGGGCGGGCGAGGTGATCTGCATCCTCGAGGCGATGAAGATGGAGAACCACATCGCGGCCACGCGCGACGGGGAGGTCACCGACCTTCCGATCCGCGCCGGTCAGGTCGTGCAGACAGGCCAGACGCTCGCGGTCATCGACTGACCGGTTCGCTCGGGGCCACGGCTCGCTCAGGCGGGCGTGCCTACGAACCTCGCGACGGCCTCGAGATAGGCCTCCGGCTCCTCGACGAACGTCATGTGGCCGCTCTTCTCGAACAGCACGAGCTGCGCGTCGGCGATGCCCGCTGCTGTGACCTCGGCGGCCTCGACCACACACGTGCGATCGTGGAGGCCGGCGAGCACCAGTACTGGGGAGATCACCTCGGCGAGCCGATCCTCGACCTCGATGGCACCGTAGCCGGCGGCGGAGAAGTGGCGGAGCACGTCGGGCGCGTACACCGTGTCGGCCGTCCGCTCGAGGTAATCCTCGATGCGCGGATCGAGCGGGTCCGCGAAATGGAACGGGAACTGGTCGCGCATGATCCCCTCGAACTCTTCCTGGGTCGAAACCTCGGGCTCCCGCGCCCACGACGCGATCACCTGTTCCTTGAGCTCGACGGGCTCGAACGTCTGCAGGTTCTCCTCGACGCGGTCGAGGAACCGCATCGACGGGATACCACCGGAGATGATGCTCGCCGCGGCCGCGCCCGGGAAGTCGACCGCGTTCTGTAGAGCGACGAACGCACCGAAGGAATGCCCGAGCACCGCGTACCGGTCGAGGCGCATCGCCCGCGCGAGCATGACCACGTCTTGGGCGAACCGATCGAGCGTCCACGTGTGTTCCGGCGCGCGTTCCGATCGGCCGCACGCGCGCTGGTCGACGAGCACGAGCCGGATCCCTCGATCGGTGAGCGGATCGAGGAAGTCGGCGAACTCGTGGTGGTCGAGCCCAGGACCGCCGTGCAGCACGAGCAACGGCAGGCCGTCATCGGGGCCGCGCTCGACCACCCAGAGCGAGGTGTCGTCGATCGGCACGAGCCGGCCGGGGCAGCTCACGGTCGCACGCCCCTTCGGCACGCGGGAACGCAGCGCTCGCTCACCCCGGCGCGCCCCACGACTCGCGCCCAGTGATGCGGAACCCGCCATCGCGCACCTTGTAACGGCGGTTGATCGCGATGATCAGCGCGGTGAGCGGTTCGGTGAGCCGGGCGTTCGCGAGAGGTCCGGCGTCGACCCATCGCATGCCCGGCACCGAATCGATCAGCTCGCCCACGAGTCGCTTCGCGTCGTCGTCATCGGAACAGAGCAACGCATCGGAGTCGACCTCGCGGTCGAGCGCAGCGAGCGTATGCGCCGCGACCGTATGGAAGCCGGCCACCACCGGCACGCCGTCGGGGACGAGCGTGGTCGCGAGCTCGGCGGCCGACCCTTGCCACGGACGGATCGCTTCCCACGCCTTGCCACCCACGGCCGCCATCAGCGGGCTGGTGGCGTCGAGCACGACCTGCCCTGGCTGTAGCGCCGGCGCGATGGAGCCGTAGATCCCGATCATGCCGACGAACGGCACCGTGACGATCACGACCTTCGCCCTTGCTACCGCCTCGGCGTTCTCGGCACCGTGGGCGGAGATGTTCGACCCGAGCGCCTCCTTCGCTCTCGTGACGGCCTCGGCTGCCCGTTCGGCGGAGCGTGAGGCGATCGTCACCAGATGACCCGCGCCGAGCAGCCGCAGGGCTAGCCCGAACCCTTCCGCGCCGGTGCCGCCCACGATCGTCACGTCCATGACCTCGAAGCCTACGGGACGTGGCCCCGCACGCCGGTGCTAGGGTCCGCCGGCGTGGAGACGGTCACCTGGGCGATCGAGCTGGGCGTCGGACTTGCCTGCCTGGCGATCGGGTCGGTGGCGATACGCGGCCAACGACTGCGCATCGTCGGAGTCGTGCTGGTCGTCGCCGGACTAGCAGCGAGTGGCCACGCCCTCGTCCAACTGGTGACCGGCTAGTCCAATCCAGACTAGCGGCTCGGACGATATTCGCCGAACGCGGCACGGAGCGTGTCGCTGACCTCGCCGAGAGTGGCTCGGGCGCGGAGGGCTTCCTTCATCGGCGGAAGCAGGTTGGCGGTGCCCGACGCGCCGGAGGCCACGGCAGCGAGCGCCTCGTCGACCGCGCCTTGGTCGCGCCCGGCCCGCAGCTCACGCACCCGATCGACCTGCCTCGCGGTCTCGGCCTCGGAGATGCGTTGCAGCTCGATCGGCTGCTCGTCAGCTTCGACGAAGCGGTTCACGCCCACGACGATCCGTTCGCCGGACTCGATGCCCTTCTGCACCAGGAAGGCCGCCTCATGGATCTCGTCCTGGTAGAAGCCTGCCTCGATCGCGCGCACGGCGCCGCCCATCGCGTCGACCTTCTCGATGTAATCGGTCGCGAGCCGTTCCAGCTCGTTCGTGAGCGATTCCACGTAGTACGACCCGGCCACCGGATCGACCGTCTCGGTGATGCCCGTCTCGTAGCCGATCACCTGCTGTGTGCGCAGAGCGATCGTGGCGCTGTGCTCGGTCGGCAGCGCCAGGGCCTCGTCGAAGGAGTTCGTGTGCAGCGACTGCGTGCCGCCGAGCACCGCCGCGAGCGCCTCGAGCGCCGTTCGCACGATGTTCACCTCCGGCTGCTGCGCGGTGAGGGTGGCGCCGCCGGTCTGCGTGTGGAACCGCAGCATCCAGCTCCTCGGATCTCGAGCGCCGAATCGATCGCGCATGATGCGCGCCCACATGCGTCTGGCCGCACGGAACTTCGCGATCTCCTCGAAGAAGTGCATGTGGCACGCGAAGAAGAACGAGAGTCGAGGCGCGAACTCGTCGATCGCCAGCCCCGCATCGAGCGCCGCTTGCACGTAGGCGATGCCGTCGGCGAGCGTGAACGCGATCTCCTGGGCCGCCGTCGAGCCGGCTTCGCGCATGTGGTAGCCGCTGATCGAGATCGTGTTCCACCGCGGTACGCGTTCGCCGCAGTAGGCGAACAGGTCGGTGATCAGGCGCATCGACGGCTCCGGCGGATAGATGTACGTGCCGCGCGCCGCGTACTCCTTGAGGATGTCGTTCTGCACGGTGCCGCTGATCTCGGTCGACGCGACGCCCTGTTCCTCGGCCACCAGCTCGTACATCAGCAGCAGGATCGGCGCCGTCGCGTTGATCGTCATCGACGTCGAGACGCGGTCGAGGGGGATACCGTCGAGCAAGCGGGCCATGTCCTCGACCGAATCGATCGCCACACCGGTCTTCCCGACCTCACCCTCGGCCCGTGGGTGATCGGAGTCGAGCCCCATCTGCGTCGGAAGGTCGAAGGCCACGCTGATGCCAGTCTGTCCCTGCCCGAGCAGGTATCGGAACCGAGCGTTCGTCTCGGCGGCCGTGGCCATGCCGGCGTACTGGCGCATCGTCCACAGGCGGTTGCGGAACATCGTCGGATAGACGCCGCGCGTGAACGGGTACTCCCCCGGCTCACCGAGATCGCGCTCGGCGTCGAAGCCTGCTGCGCTTAGGTCGTCGGCGGTGTACAGGGGCTTCAGCTCGATGCCGGAATCGGTGCGCCGCGCGTCATCGCTCATCTGTCGCTCATCCGCCCGTCACCGCTCGTCCGCCGCTCACGGCTTCAGCCTACCGAGTGCCGCCCGCGGCCGGTGGCTCCGCGATACCGTGGGTGCCATGGACATCGTCGATCCCCGCATCGAGGACTACACCGCATCGCTGCACGCGCGCTATGACGAGCCTGTGTTGCTCGAGATGGAAGACGAAGCGCGGGAGCGCGGCTTCCCGATCGTCGGCAGGAACGTCGGCGTCACGCTCTGGGTGCTCGCCGCCTCGATCGGCGCCCGGCGCGTGTTCGAGCTCGGCTCGGGATTCGGGTACTCCGCGTATTGGTTCGCGAAGGCCACCGGCGCCGACGGCGAGACCCACCTCACCGACGGTGACGCCGCCAACGAGCGGAAGGCGGCCGACTACCTCGCTCGCGCCGGCATGTGGAACGAGATGCGCTACCACGTCGGCGACGCGCTCGTGTCGTTCGCTTCGGTCGACGGTGAGTTCGACGTCGTGTACGACGACATCGACAAGCAGGGTTACCCCGATGCTTGGCGCGCCGCACGTGATCGCGTGCGCGTCGGCGGGCTCTACATCTGCGACAACACGCTCTGGTACGGGCGGGTTCCGCCCGACGGGGAACCGCCCGACGACGTCACCGACGCGATCCGCGAGCACAACGCGATGGTCGCCGACGACGACCGCTACGTCACGACGATCCTGCCGATCCGCGACGGGGTGCTGGTCGCGGTGCGGATCGCCTGACGCTCGCGCACGGTTGCGATCGGACCCGACCTCAACCGCTCCCATCAGCCACCCGGTCGAGGAGCGACACGATGCCCTGTTCGCCCAGCTCGCCCGAGGTCCGCACGAGCACGGTGCCATCGGCGTCCACCACCACCAGGAACGGGAACCCCCCGACGCCGTACGCCCTCGCGGCCGTTCCCTGGGCATCGTCGGCGAGCACCGGATAGCGCCACCCTTCCCGCTCGAGCCAAGCGGAGGGTGAGTAGTTCGGGGCCGCCTCGTCCACCGACGTCGAGACGGCCACCACATCGATGCCGTCGGGGATCGATCCGGCGTTCGCAAGCCTCACGATCACCGGCACCTCGGCCTGGCAGTGAGGGCACCAATGGGCTACGAACCAGATCGCCTGCGGTGCCCCACCCAAGGTGCCCGGTCCAACCTCGACGGGATCACCGTTGAAGGAGCTCCCCGACAGGGTCGGAGCCGTGGCCCCCACCGCCGGGTCCGACCCCTGGCCCGGGAGAGGGGGCAGCGCATTCCCCTCGACCCGCACCGACCGGGTCTGCCGCGCCCCGTCGGCCGCGCCGTCCTCGCCCCCGAGAGCGGTCGAGAGCACCGCGATCGCGGCGAGAGCCACCACCACGCCGACGACCCCGGCGACCGTGAGGCGCTGTCGCCGCCGGGCCTCTCGCTCAGCGGCTCGACGCTTGCTCGCCGACGGCACGGCGGCCTCCCTCCGGTCGCAGGTCCGACCCGCCGGTCGACAGCAGGACCAGGGTCGCGATCAGCGCGAACCCCGACAGCGCCATGAGCGGGATCGAGATGTAGTGGAAGCGCCAGATCCACACCACCGAGCAGGGCGCGCTCGGATCGCACGTGGCAGTCCCCTCGAGCGATGGGAAGCGCTCCAGGAGGTAGTGGTAGATCGAGATCGCGGCTGCGATACCGATCAGGGGAAGCGTGGCCGTCGCCACGGCTCGGTTGCGCTCGTATGCGGCGACGGCGAGCAGCACCACGAGTGGGTACATGCCGATCCGCTGATACCAGCAGAGCTTGCACGGCACGAAGCCGGCGATCTCGGAGAGGTAGAGGCTGCCGAGGGTACAGACGAGCGCGACCCCGCTCGCGAGCCAGAGGGCGGACGGGCCGATGGCTTCCACCACCACGTCGAGCGCACGGGACGCCGCGGTCGACCACCGCCCGGCGAGCCACAGCGTTCCGGCGACGAGCGTGACGATCTGCGCGACCACGGTCAGCAGGGCGAAGAAGAGCGAGGCGGCCCGGGTCGCGGCCGCCGACGCGATGAAGGCCGGATCGATCATGCGGGCACGCTACCCAGCGCCCCCTCCGCGGATCGGGGTCGTAGGTCCCGCTCCGGCGAGGACGTTCAGCATCGCTGTCAGCCTCGTTGCACGCGGCTCGGGCATGCCGCAACGGAGTAGACTCCGCGCCGTTCGTTGGACGCCCCGGCTGACTCGATCGCCGGGGCGCGAGCTAGCCTGAGGGTGATAGCCGTGGCGACCAGACTCAGCAGGAAGCAGAAGAGCGACTTCGGGACCGTCTACAAAGGTCACGAGGGTCAGTGGTCGTGGATGTTCCACCGCATCACCGGCGTCGCCGTCATCCTCTATCTCTTCGCGCACATCGTCGATACCGCCCTGGTCGGCTGGGGTCCCGAAGCCTACAACCGCGTCACCGATGCGTACAAGAATCCGGCCGTCCACGTGCTCGAGCTCGGGCTCGTCCTCGCGGTGCTCTTCCATTCGATCAACGGCATCAAGATCACGCTGATCGACTTCTTCCCGAGCCTCGCCGGCCACATCAAGGCCGTCGGTCGCTCCTCGGCGCTCCTATTCGCGATCTCGGCGCTCGTCGTCACCGCGATCATGGGCCGGCAGATCATCGACCTGTTGTGAGCGGAGCGCGCTGATGGCAACCACGATCGAACGCCCCTCATCCCGCGACGGTGGTTCGTCGCCATCAACGGAGCGCGGCTATACCAGTGGTCGGGAGCGGCCGGTCGGCGGCTTCGAGCTCTGGATGTGGCTGTTCATGCGGATCAGTGGCATCGTGCTGCTCGTGCTCGCTGTGGGCCACACGCTGATCATGCACCTGCCTGCCGACGGTGTGGAACGCGTCGACTACAACTTCGTCGCCGATCGCTGGGCGAGCCCTCTGTGGCGCACGTGGGATTGGATGATGCTCACCCTCGCGCTGATCCACGGCATCAACGGCCTGCGCAACGTGACGCTCGACTACGTTCGCAAGCCCGGCGTTCGGTTCACGATGAACATGGTCTTCTACGTGCTCGGCTTCACGCTCTTCGTGCTCGGCACCATCATCGTCGTGACGTTCACACCGGTCGCAGGCGCGTAGCGATGGCCACGACTCGGAGCGCGTAGCGATGGCCACGACCCATACCTACGACGCCCTCGTGATCGGCGCCGGCGGCGCCGGCATGCGCGCCGCGATCGAGCTGAGCGACCAGGTGCGCACGGCGGTGATCTCGAAGCTCTATCCGACCCGGTCGCACACGGGCGCGGCGCAGGGCGGCGTCTGTGCGGCGCTCGGTAACACCGAGGAAGACCATCCCGAATGGCACGCCTTCGACACCGTGAAGGGCGGCGACTACCTCGTGGACCAGCCCGCCGCGCAGCTGATGACCGAGGAAGCGGTCGAGGCGATCTACCAGCTCGAGCGGTGGGGCCTGCCGTTCAATCGCACGCCCGAGGGACGCATCGACCAACGGCGTTTCGGGGGGCATACGGCCGAGCACGGCGAGCGTCCGGTGCGCCGCGCGTGTTACGCGGCCGACCGCACCGGTCACATGATCTTGCAGACCCTGTACCAGCAGTGCGTGAAGCGCGACGTCCGCTTCTTCAACGAGTTTTACTGCCTCGACCTGCTGCGAGACGCCGACGGCGCGGCAGCTGGGGTCGTCGCATACGAGCTCGCGACCGGTGAGCTCCACGTCTTCCGTGCGAAGTCGATCGTGTTCGCGACGGGCGGTTACGGACGCATGTTCAGCGTGACCTCGAACGCGCACGCCCTGACAGGCGATGGCCCGGCCGTCGTCTGGCGCCGTGGTGTGCCTCTCGAGGACATGGAGATGTTCCAGTTCCACCCGACTGGCCTCGCGAAGCTCGGTGTGCTGCTGAGCGAGGCCGCGCGTGGCGAGGGCGGCATCGTGCGCAACAAGGACGGCGAGCGCTTCATGGAGCGTTACGCGCCGACGATCAAGGATCTTGCGCCGCGCGACATGGTGAGCCGCGCGATATACCAGGAGATCAAGGAAGGCCGGGGCGGCGGCCCCAACGGCGACTGGGCCTACCTCGATATCACGCACCTCGACCCCAAGGTGATCGAGGAGAAGCTGCCCGACATCACCGAGTTCGCTCGCGTCTACCTGAAGGTCGAGCCCACGAAGGAACCAGTGCCGATCCAGCCCACGGCGCACTACGCGATGGGAGGCATCCCGACCGACACGGACGGGCGCGTGGTCGACGGCGCCGACGAGACGCCGATCCCGGGGCTCTACGCGGTGGGCGAGTGCGCATGCGTGAGCGTGCACGGCGCGAACCGGCTCGGCACGAACTCCCTGCTCGACCTCGTGGTGTTCGGACGCCGCGCCGGCGCCGATGCAGCACGCCACGCGAAGCACGCAGCGCTCCCCGACCTGCCCGAGCGACCGACCGAGCAGACGCTCACGTCGCTGAACGCGATCCTGGAGCGTGGGGAAGGCGATAACGGCGCCGACATCCGCAAGGAGCTCCAGACGAACATGTTCGACCTCGCGTTCGTGGTCCGCAGCGAACAGAGCCTGTCCAAGATGGAAGAGATCATCGGCGGCCTGCAGGAGCGGTTCGCGCGCGTCGCGATCACCGACAAGGGAGCGCTCTACAACACCGACCTCATGGAAACGGTGGAGCTCGGCTACCTGCTCGACTGCGCGCAGGCACTCGTCGTGAGCGCGCGCGCTCGAACCGAGAGCCGCGGGGCACACTACCGAGACGACCACCCGCTCCGCGATGATGCGAGCTGGCTGAAGCACACGCTCGCCTACCGCAACGACGACGGCTCGATCCGCCTCGAGCACAAGCCCGTGAAGATGGGGCCCTACGTGCCAATGGAGAGGAAGTACTGATGGGGACGCCGGCCGATGTGCTGCAGGAGTCCGATCGGCGTCGGGCCGGCGGCGGCGGCACGGGAACCGTGGAGATCACGCTTCGCATCCGCCGGTTCAACCCCGAGGTGTCACAGGACTCGTGGTGGGACGAGTTCACCGTGCGCGCCGACCCGCTGGAACGCCTCGTCGAGGTGCTGCATCAGGTGAAGTGGTACCACGACGGAACGCTGAGCTTCAGGCGGTCATGCGCCCACGGCATCTGCGGCTCTGACGCGATGCTGATCAACGGGCGCAACGCCCTCGCGTGCAAGCTGCTCGTCGACGATGTCGCACCGAAGGTCACGATCGAGCCGATCCGCGGGCTTCCCGTGTTGAAGGATCTGATCGTCGACATGGACCCCTTCTTCGACGGCTACAAGTCAGTGCTTCCGTTCCTGATCAACGACTCCGGCGAGCCGGACCGCGAGCGCATCCAGTCGAGTGAGGAACGCGCGCGCTACGACGACACGACCAAATGCATCCTGTGCGCGGCGTGCACCACGTCGTGTCCGATCTTCTGGGGCGACGAGGGCTACATCGGCCCTGCGGCCATCGTGAACGCGCACCGGTTCATCTTCGACTCGCGCGACGAGGCAGGGCGAGAGCGTCTGAAGATCTTGAGCGAGAAGACCGGGGTCTTCCGATGCCGCACGACGTTCAATTGCACGGAAGCCTGCCCGCGCGGCATCCAGGTCACGAAGGCGATCCAAGAAGTGAAGCGGTCGATCCTGTTCGACCGCTTCTGAACGGGGCGACGCAGCCTCACCGGGTATCGTTCCGCGCGATGGCACATCGCGTGACGTTGATCCCTGGCGACGGCATCGGGCCCGAGGTGGCCGCCGCAGCTCGGCTCGTGCTCGACGTGGCCGACGTCGGCATCGAATGGATCGACCGCCTCGCTGGCACTGCCGCGCTTGAGGCTCACGGCGAGTTGATGCCCGAGGAAACCTTCGCCGCGATCCGCTCGAGCCGTGTGGGATTGAAGGGTCCGATCACGACGCCCGTGGGGAGCGGCTTCCGCAGCGTGAACGTGGCGCTGCGCCAAGGGCTCGACCTGTTCGGCGCGGTGAGGCCGGCGCGGGCGCTGCCCGGCGTGCCGATCCGGCACCCGAAGGTCGACCTCGTCGTCGTGCGCGAGAACACCGAGGACCTCTACGCCGGCATCGAGTTCGAGCGCGGCTCGCCCGAGGCCATGGCGCTTCGTGAAGAGCTCCGAGCCCTCGGCGGATACGAGCTGCGCGAGGATGCCGGCATCACCGTGAAGCCCATCAGCGTGAACGGCACCCGGCGCATCGTTCGCTTCGCGTTCGAGTACGCGCGCGCCAACGGTCGCAAGAAGGTGACGGTCGGTCACAAGGCCAACGTGATGCGCTATTCCGACGGGTTGTTCCTGCAGACGGCTGAACACGAGTCGCACGATTTCCCCGACATCGAGTGGCAAGAGATCCAGATCGACCATCTCACCAGCCGCCTCGCGAAGGAACCGGGCGAGTTCGACGTGCTGCTGCTGCCGAACCTCTACGGCGACATCATCAGCGACCTGTGCGCGGGACTCGTCGGCGGGCTCGGGCTGATCCCCGGCGCGAACATCGGATGGGAGTACGCGGTGTTCGAGCCGGTGCACGGCAGCGCCCCCGACATCGCCGGCCAAGGGAAGGCGAACCCGATCGCGATGATCCTCTCTGGGGCGATGATGCTGCGCCACATGGGGGAGCTTGCAGCCGCGGAGAACGTGGAGTGGGCGGTCGACGAGGTGCTCGGGCGTGGCGAGGTGCGCACGCCCGACCTCGGCGGGTCATCGACGACGATGCAGGTCGCCGAGGAAGTTGCGACCCAGGTCACAGCCTGGGAACACGGCCCGAGCTAACGTCGATCGCTCGGCGGGCACGAGCGTCGCGCTCGGAAGACCGTCGCTTGGCGGACCATTCAGTGCTCGTGCGGATGATGGGGCTCCCCGTCGGGGCCCCGACCGAGGTCCCAGTCCTCGAGGCGTCAACACCCGGGCTGGCCGTGGTTGCCGCAGCACCCGCCGTCCACGAGGCCCTTCGCGCGGTTCTTGAACGTCAGCGTGACCTTCTCGGCGAGGCCGTACTCGGGGTTCTGCCAATTGGTGAAGAACGCGCGCGCGTGGTCGCGGACCTGCTCTCCGAAGGTGGCCATGTGTTCGATGTTACCTGCCCCGGTCCTTCCGGACGCTGCTTGGAACCGGGTCCTTGGGATGCCACGATGAATGGATGAGTGAGCTCGTCGAAGAACCCGTTGTGGCCGCGGACAGCGAAAGCGTTCCGATGCGCCTCGCGGGGTTCGGCCTCGCCGCGTTCGGAGGCATGCTGATCGGCGTGGGCGCCTTGATGCCCTGGATCCGGTCGTCGCTCATAGGGTTCCCCGATGAGCTATCGCCCACCTACTACGGCATCGACCTTCGCGACGGGGTGGTGGTACTTGTCACCACCGTCGTGGTGCTCGTCGGGCTCGCGATCACCCGCCTCACCTCATCGCGCCGGGCGCGGCGTCTCGCGGCCGGCGCGATCATCGCGGCGTCGTTCGTTGCGTTCGCGGTCGCGGGCGTCGCGGCCCTCACCGCTGCCGGACGGTTCGAGCCCGCCGTGGTCGAGGACTTGCTCGCCGTTGTCGACCCATCGGGCAGCGCCCCGGCCGCCCTTCGAGAGCAGCTCGAGGAGGCCGTCGAGACGCGGCTCGCACCGGGGCCGTTCGTGACGCTCGCGGGCGGCGTCCTGGGTATGGTGGGCGGCCTGCTGGTGCTGTCGTGGACGACCCGCAACGGCGAGTGGCGTTCTGCTGGCCCCGCCGGGGACGGATCCGACCCTCCATCGGCGAGCTAGAGCTTCGCGAGGTCCGAGCATTTCGAGCGGATGCCCTCGGCCGCTTCCCGCAAGGCGGCCAGCTCGTCGTCGTTCAGGTCGAGCTCCACGATCTGTTCGATGCCCCTGCGGCCGAGCTTCGCGGGCACCCCCACGTACACGCCGTCGATGCCGTACTGACCGGTGGTCCAGGCGCACACGGGCAGCGTCGCGTGGCTGTCCTTCACGATCGCCTCGACCATCGCGACGACCGAGGCGCTCGGCGCGTAGAAGGCCGAACCGGTCTTCAGCAGGCCCACGATCTCCGCGCCGCCGTCACGGGTGCGCTGGAACAGCTGTTCGAGCGTTGCTTCGTCGACGAGCTCGGGCAGCGGTCTGCCGGCCACGGTGGCGTGGCGGGGAAGTGCGATCATCGCCTCACCGTGTGAGCCGAGCGTCATCGCTTCGACGTCCGATGGGCGTGCACCGGTGAGCTCGCTGATGAAGTAGCGCAGGCGCGCCGAGTCGAGCACGCCCGCCATGCCGAACACGCGTTCCTTCGGCAAGCCGGACGACTCCGCAGCCAGGAACGTCATCTCGTCGAGCGGGTTCGAGACCACGATGACGTTCGCGTCGGGCGAGCCCGGCACGACGCTGGAGATCACCGAGTTCATGATCGCGGCGTTCTTGCCGAGCAGGTCCATGCGGCTCATGCCCGGCTGGCGCGGGAAACCGGCGGTGATCAACACGATGTCGCTGCCGGCGGTGTCGGCGTAGTCGTTCGTGCCGACGATCGTGGGTGCGTACCCCTCGATCGGAGCGGCTTCCTTCATGTCGAGCGCCAGGCCCTGCGGCTTGCCCTCGACGATGTCGATCAGGACTACGTCGCCGAGGCCCTTTTCGAGCAAACGCATCGCGGTCGTCTGCCCGACGAACCCGCTGCCCACCACGGTGATCTTCATGAACGGCTCTCTCTTCCTGGTTGTCGGATGCGCGAGGAACCAAGGCTACCGAACGCTCGAGCGCGGGCTCCCCTGGCACTGTCCTCCGGAGCGGGGCATCGTCGGGCATGATGCACGAGCGATGCAGACGGAGCTCCCACTCGAGACCGAGCGACTGACGTTGCGGCCGTTGACGCACAACGACCTCGACGCCGTGTACTCGTACCGTTCCCGCGCCGATGTCGCTCGCTGCCTCTACTGGGGGCCGAACACCGAGCAGGAGGTGCGCGTCGCAGTCGAGCGGAAGGCCGCGAGCACCTCGATCCGCGCGGAGGGCGACGTGCTGGCGCTCGCCGTCATCGTCAGAGAGACCGGCGATCTCGTCGGCGACGTGATCCTGCAGCTCGTGAGCGACGAGCACCGCCAGGGTGAGATCGGATACATCATCCACCCCGACCATGCTGGCAACGGGTACGCGACCGAAGCCGTCCGCCCGCTGCTCCGCATCGCGTTCGAAGACCTCGGACTGCACAGGGTCGTCGGCCGCCTCGAGACGCGTAACGTCGCCTCGGCACGGGTGCTCGAAAAGCTCGGCATGCGCCGCGAGGCGCACCTGGTCGAGAACGAATGGGTAAAGGGCGAGTGGCAGAGCGAGCTCGTCTACGCGATCCTCGATCGGGAGTGGCGCCGGGCCGTTGGGTGACGCGGCGCTGCGCGCACGAGCGGCTACAGCCTGGCGATGACCGCGTCAGCGAACTGGAACGTGCCCGCAGGCGGACGATCGTCGTCGGGAACGCGAAGGTCTCGCGGCAGGTCGTCGCCCTCGGCGAGCACGCTCGCGACCGCGGCTTCGAGCTGGTCCCCTGCGTCGATCTCCCCGAGGTGGCGCAGCATCATCGCGCCGCTGAGCATCACGCCGACCGGGTTCGCCGTGTTCGTGCCGGCCAGGTCAGGCGCGGTGCCGTGGGTCGCCTCGAACACCGCGAGCTCGAGCCCTCCCGCACCGCCGAAATGCCCGCCGGGGGCGACACCGGTTCCTCCGATCAACCCGGCGCAGAGCTCCGCCGCGATATCACCGTAGAGGTTCGGCATGACGAGCACGTCGAACCGTTCGGGCGCCTGGATGAGCTGCATGCAGAGGGCGTCGATGATGCGATCCTCGAACACGACCTCGGGGAACTCGGCCGCCACCCGCCGCGCCACCTCGAGGAAGAGCCCGTCGCTGAACTTCATGATGTTGGCCTTGTGGCTCGCCGTGACCCGCGTTCGGCCGCGACGGCGAGCTTCCTCGAAGGCGAACCGCACGATGCGCTCGCTACCGCGCTCGCTGATCGACTTGATCGAGACGCCGGAATCCTCGCGGATGCGCACGCCCGTGGCGTCCTCGACGAACCCGATCAGCTCCTTCACGGCCACCGTGCCCATCTCGAACTCGAGGCCCGTGTACATGCCCTCGGTGTTCTCACGAACGACGACCACGTCGACCGCGTCGTAGACGCTCGGTACGCCCGGATACAGCCTGCACGGGCGGACGTTGGCGTAGAGGTCGAGCGATCGGCGCAACTCGAGGTTCGAACTGCGGAGCCCGCTCGTGACGGGCGTCTCGATCGGCCCTTTGAGCGCCACGCGGTTCGAGCGGATCGACGAGATCGTCTCGGCGGGCAGAGCCCGGCCGGTCCGAGAGAACGCCCCCGCGCCCATGGACATACGCTCCCATTCGATCGCCACGCCGGTGGCCGCGATCACCCGCCGCGAGGCCTCGATCACCTCAGGGCCGATGCCGTCGCCGGGGATCAATGTCACGCGATGCGGCAAGCCTCAGATCCTCCTGCTCGTGTCCGGCCGTCGCGGCCCGCGGCGTCTCGCGGATCGTCTCGGGCGGTCGCCTCGGCGGTCGGTCTCGGGCGATGCGTTTTGGTCCGTCGCCGGGCCGCCGACTATCCTGTCAGAAGCCCGCCGGCTCGACGCGGGCCCATGGCGCGCGCTCGGTGCGCCCCCGACCCAAGGATGTGCCAGCGTGACCGAGAAAGGCCTTCGGGAAGTCGTCGCCGCCGACACCACCGTGTCGGACATCGACGGCGAGGCGGGGCGCCTGTGGTACGCCGGCTACGAGATCGCCGACCTCGCCGAGCACGCCACCTTCGAGGAGGTCGTGCACCTGCTGCACCACGCGCGGCTCCCGAACCAGGACGACCTCGACGAGGTCACCGAGCTCCTGGTCGAGAACCGCGAGCTGAGCCCGTTCCTCACGCGGCTCATGTCGACGCTCGCCCAACAGACGTCACCGATGTCGATGCTGCGCACCTCGATCTCGGCAGCCTCGGCCTACGACCCCGATGGTTGGGACGAGTCACCCGAGGCGCAGTTCCGCAAGGCGATGCGCCTGATCTCGAAGACGCCGACGATGATCGCGTACTACGAACGCATGCGCACCGGCCTCGAGCTCGTGCCGCCCCACCCCAAGCTGCCGCACGCGGCGAACTTCCTCTACATGCTCTCTGGCGAAGAGCCCGATCACGACGACGCCGACGCGCTCGACACCACGTTCACGCTCTACGCCGATCACACGATGAACGCGTCGACGTTCACGGCTCGCATCATCGCCTCGACGCTGTCCGACATGTTCAGCGCGATCACCGGGGCGATCGGTGCGCTCAAAGGCCCACTGCACGGCGGCGCCAACGAGGAAGCCATGAAGATGGCCGAGGAGATCGCGGCGGGCGCCGATGTCGAGGCCTACGTGCGGGACCGACTCGGCCGACACGAGAAGGTCATGGGGTTCGGCCACGCCGTCTATCGCACCATGGACCCGCGGGCGACGGTGCTGCGCCAGCTCGCGCGCGAGGTGGGCGCCCGCCACGGCGACGAACGATGGGCCGACATCTTCGAGTCTCTGCAAACCACCGTCTACGAACAGAAGCAGCTGTGGCCCAACGTCGACCTGTACGCGGCGGGTGTGTACCACTCGCTCGGCATCCCGACCGACCTGATGACGCCGATCTTCGCGCTCGCGCGCATGGCGGGCTGGACCGCGCACGTGCGCGAGCAGTACGCCGACAACAAGGTGATCAGGCCGGGCTCGACCTACGTCGGACCGCGCGATCAGGTCTGGGTGCCGATCGACGAACGGTCCTAGCAATCGCCAACCACGCCGGTCGCCGCTAGATCACGCCCTCGCACGAAGGCGCGTCGGCCGCGGCCTCGTCGAGCTCGGGACTCGAGAGATCCTCGAACGACGAGCTGATGCCCGTGCCGGCTTCCTGCAGCTTCGCCGCAGCGGCCTCGAAGCCTGCCACGAGCGCCGCCGGGTCGTCGACCGAGAGCGCCTCGATGTCGGACTTCGCCGAGTTGAACAGCTCAACGACCTGGTCGAAGGCAGTCGTGAGCGTCGAGCGCACGTCGTCGCCGTTGTCGACGTCGGGGGTGCCCAACGCGTTGACGTCGTCGACCAGCTGCTCGGTACGAGCGGCGGCCGTGCCGAGGAACGACCCCAACGCGGTCTTCGTGTCCTCAGGCGTCGGTGTGCCACCCGAGAACTGCTCCTCGAACGACGCGTTCTCCGCCTCCAGATCGTTCTGATAGCTGACGATCGCAGCGCAGAGCCCCTCCATGTAGTCGGCGGGCGCGGTGGCCTCGGCCGGAGCTTCGACGGATGTGTCGCCGCCACCTGCGGGATCGTCGCCGCCGCACGCGGCGAGCACGGTCAGCGGAAGGGCGAACACGAGGACACGGACGATCGAACGACGCATGGACAGGCTCTCCTTGTCGAGGGTGCCCGGAGCCTAGCAGCCATGTGCGTTGCCTTCGGAACTCGTCTGGGCACAGGGGCGGAGGATCCCAGCCGAGCTGTCGCAGCCTCCGGCGATGTTCGTCGACCCGAACCACACCATGAGGGGCACGCGAGCGCGATCGTTCGTCGGAGGACTCCCGCTGATGGGCGGGCCGCACGCCCGCTCCGATGCTGCTCTCCCGTGAGCCGTCCGGTCCGAAAGGTGCTCCTGCGCGTAGTTGCGACCTTCTTTCCCAACGTGCGCCTTACACATCGGCGGTCCGGAAGTGGAACCCGGAGTCCACGCGAGCGTCGACGACTTCCTCGATCGCTGCGAGAAGCTCGTGATGGTCCTCGTCGTCTTGGATATCGCGCTGAGCGCTGAACCTCATCTCGTCCTACCCGAGAAACGCCTGCAGCGTGCGAGCGATCGAGCCGCTGGCGCACCTATGGCCGGAGGGATGCTCCGGCAACGGAGGCGGCGCCCCTGCCTGGACCACCAAGGGGCGCCACGGCTCAGAACCAGTCGTCGAAGGCACGACGCCCAACGAGCTCGAGCGCGTCGTCGCGAGAGCGAACGAACCACGCGAGCTCCTCGCCCGACGCCCCTCGCGGAAGTGCCGCGCTCCGACAGGCGATCGAACGCTCTCCAGCGTCGTGCACCGCAACGCCGATCGGCTGCGTCCTGGCCCACCCGATGAGTCCGCCACGGCGGTCGAATGGGTAGGAAGACGGCAGACCCGCCGAACGGCAGCCGAGGTCGGTCACGACATCGACGCTTCGGTGCGGTGCCACATGCGTCGACACGAGCACGGGGCGTCGATCCGGATACAGGTCGAGGGCGCCGTAGGGCAGGCCCTCGAAACGCCGGACGACGTTTGCCCTAGCCACCGTGAGTGTTCGGCACAGGTACGCGATCGGGAACGAGCCGGACGGGTTCCATCGGCCGCCGCGCTCCGCGGCGAACGAGGCGTCGAGGGGGCGGCGCCACGCCGGATCGGCCACGCGCAGGTACCCCCCGCTCCGGCGCACGTGGCGGAAAGAAGGGCCGCTCACGCCGAGGCGGCCCAGTCGAACGAACGAGCGACGTCGACCAATAGCTCCTCGTGGCGGTCGGCGACGATCAGGTCGAGCATCGTCGCGCCGTTCCAGCGGTCAGAAGGCGCGCGCACCACAGCCGGGATCCGCTCGGAAAGCAGGTTCCGCTCGAGGAGCTCGGCCACTCGCAACATCGTGGCGAGCTTGGGCATGCGAAGGGCCGGCACGCCGTCGTCAAGCCACTGCCCAACGGCCTGGCGCCGAACCCCGAACAGCGTCCCCATCTCGGTGACGGTCATGTGCCACGCAGCGAGCAGGCCCTCGAGTCCGGTACCCGCCCCCGAGACCTCCGACAGCACATATCGCGAGAAGCGCTGGTAGTCGGCGGGATCGGGAGGCATGGTGACCGGAGGTCGATGCGGCGTTGCGGGAGGGGCCATGCCGGAGATGATGCCGGCCGCCGCCGACATCAGCGCGTGCTGAGGGCCGGCCGGATCGAACGGCGCCGTCAGCGCGTGGTGACCAAGAACCATCGCGGTGCCGGCCGGCGCCTCGGGGTGCTCGGTGAGCAAGGTGACGACGAGGTTGCGCCAAGCGCGGGCATACCTGCGGGCCGCGCGCTCATCCCCTCGAAGGGCATCGGGGATCCAGCGGGCGAGCTCGTCGGCAGCGAGCAGCTCGGGGTTGGCGCCCATGTGTCGAGGATAGCGCAAGTGAAGCGCAAGCGCAAGTGAAGCGCAAGCCCTTACATGACATCATCAGTCTCGTCGCGCTTCGAGATGAGCAGGTAGGTCTCCATCTCGCCCTTCCCCTTCACACGGATGATGCCTCGAGCTTCGCACACGTACTCGTCCCTGATGAGCGCATAGGTTGCCGAGCTCAGCTGGATCGATCCGGCAACACCCTCGGACTCCATCCGGCTGGCGGTGTTCACCGTGTCGCCCCACAGGTCGTAGGAGAACTTGTGGGTCCCGATGATCCCGGCAGTCAGCGAGCCTGAGTTGATGCCGATGCGAAGGGAGAGACGATGGCCTTTGACCAGGTTCGTCGCGACGTGATCTCGGATCCGCAGCGCCAGATCGGCGATGGCGTGAGCATGATCATCCCGGGCTCGTGGGACTCCGGCGGCGACCATGTACTCGTCGCCCACCGTCTTGATCTTCTCCAGCCCAAGCTCTGCGACGAACCCGTCGAACCTCGTGAAGACGTCATCCAACAAACCCACAAGCTCGGCCGGTGACATCCCAGCGGACATCGGGGTGAAATCGACGATATCCGCGAACAACACGGACGCTGACGCGACGTCGTCGGCGATCATCGTGCTTCCATCCTTGAGGCGCGCGACGATCTCGTCCGGGAGGATGTTGTGCAGCAGGTCATCGGCCCGCTCCTGGAACCGATCTCGCTGGCGGACGAAGTACGCCAGCGCGGCCAAGGTGATGATGCCCGTCGCGATCAGGTTGAGGGCGGCATCGCCCGTCGGGTCCGACAGCTCGTAGATCGGATCCATCCAGTTGGGGATCACGACCGCGTACACCACGGATGCCACGAAGGCCGCGAACCACCAGGCCGCTGCCTTGAGGCCGATCGCGACCAGCGAACCGAGCACGAAGACCAGGCTGAAGATCACGACGAGCCCGGAGGCGAGGAGCCCTCCGAACATCGAGGTCTCGACGAGCAGGGTTGCGAAGATCACGACGAACATCGCGGTGACGAGCGCCGCGAAGTCGTGAGGTCTGAGCCGGATCGCGACCACGAGGAGGGGGGCCAGGGCGATGGTGACGAAGTTCATCGCAGCGACCCATGTGTACCCCGCCGCGAGATCGGCGAACGCGGACGGGGTGTTCACCACGGTCGCGACGATGAACGCGACGACGACGACGCGCCGCCCCCCTCGCTTCGTCTCCGGCTCGCCGTGGTACGAACCGATCGAGAGCACGGGCTCCAGGAACCGTCTCCAGCGGGGCGTGTCGGCCATCCGGCGAACCTACTTGAACGAAGCCACAGGACCCTAAGCCCGGTGTGCGATCTCGCCGTCGACGACGGTGTGCGTGACACGCACGTCGAGCACACGCCTCGGATCAACCTCGGCCGCCGCGAACAGATCCTCGCTCAGCATCACGAGGTCGGCCTGCTTCCCCGCGGTGATGGAGCCGCGGCGATCCTCGGCGAACACCACGTGCGCCCCGCCCATCGTGTAGGCGCGGATCGCGGTCTCGAGGTCGACCGTCTCCTCGGGCACCCATGATTCGGCACCGTCGAGGCCGGCGCGTGTGATCGCCGTGTAGATGCCCACCATCGGGTCCATCTCGGCGACGTTCCAGTCGCTCGAGAACGCGAGGGTAGCCCCGGTGTCGTGCAGCGAGCGGAACGCCCACGCGTGCCGCCAGCGCCCTTCACCGACGTTGGCTCGCCAATCGGCGACTATCTCGGGCGCGCAGTGGCGTGGCTGCATGATCGGGGTCACGCCGAGCGCGCCGAACCGCGGCACGTCGTCGGGGTGCAGGCACTCGGTGTGCACCATGCCGTGTCGAGCGCCAACGTCGCCGTTCGCTCGGCGAGCTGTCTCGAACCCGTCGAGCGCAACCCGCAACCCACGGTCGCCCGTGCCGTGCACGTGGCACGACCACCCTCGGCGCTCCAGCTCGATCACCACGTCGGCGAACTCCTCGGGCCGCCAGAAGGTGTCGCCCCGCTCCCCCGGCCTGTTCGCGTAAGGCTCCAGCATCGCCGCGGTCCACGGCTCGACCACGTCGTCGATGTACAGCTTGATGGCACCGACACGCAGGCGATCGTCGTCGTATCGCTCGCGCATCGCGCCGAACTCCTCGAGCTCGGCATCGGTCGTGCCCACCGGGTGGAACATCGCCGACACCAACCGTGAGCGCAGGCGCCCCTGGTCGCGGGCCCGCTCGAAGATCCACATGTCGTCGGGCGAGCTCTGCGGTTCGACGATCGTCGTGATGCCGAACCCCGCTGCCATATCGAGGCTCTCGATCGTGCGCTCGTACTGAAGGCTCCGCGCGTAGCCCGGCACGACGGGTTCCAGGGACGCCTGCCCGGCGCGGCTGATGCCCATGACGGCGAAGTCCCCCACGATGCCAGTGGGCTCGCCGTCGTCGTCGACACGCACGTGGCCCCACGGCAGCGTGGACGTGTCGCGGGTGATGCCGAATACCTCCATCGCCTCACGGTTCAGCCAGGCGTTGTGAACGTCGTAGGTGAACAGGAATGCCGGCCGGCCCCCGGTGAGCCCCTCGAGGTCGTGCCAGGTCGGCATGCGCCCGTCTGGCATCACGGAGTAATTGAAGCCGACGCCCTCGATCCATGTGTGCTCGGGGTGGGAATCGGCGTGGCCCCTGATACGCGCCTTCACCTCGTCCAGCGTCGCGGCGCCGGCGAGATCGACCTCGAGCGGATTCGAGCCGAGCCGAACATGGTTGTGGGAATCGATGAACCCCGGAAGCACGGTCGCGCCGCCGGCGTCGATGACCTCGGTGTCGGGCCCGGTCACGGCGGCGGCGCCCTCGTCGTCACCCACCCACGCGATGCGGTCGCCCTCGACCGCCACAGCATCTGCCCACGGGCGGCCTGCATCGACCGTGTACACGCGAGCGTTCCTGATGAGCAGCGACGCAGGCGCGGAAGCTCGACTCATGACGACGATCCCTACAGTGCGCCGGTCGGACGCGGGAAGAGTCCGGCCCGTTCCACAACGGCTCGCACGGTGTCGTCGTTGCCCATGCCCATGAGGTGCACGCCGCCGATGCCTTCGATCGCCCGGATGCCCCGGACCACATCGACCGTGATGTCGAGCCCGACCGCTCCGGCGTCGCCGGCGGCGGCCTCGAGCGCGTCGATGATCGACGATGGCACCCGCACCCCCGGAAGCTGCTCCTGCATGAACCGAGCACCCTTCACGCTCCGCAGGGGAACGATGCCCACGAGCACCGACGCGCGCTCGAACACGCCTCTCGCCCGGGCATCGCCGGCCCAGGCGCTGAGGGCTTCAACGTCATAGGCGATCTGCGTGTAGACCAAGTCGGCGCCTGCCGCGAGCTTGCGCTCCAGGTGTGCCGGATCGTAGGGATCGGCCAACGGCGTCTCCGCGACCCCGATCATGTAGCGCGGAGGATCGGTGACCTCGGCGCCATTCATCGCGAGGCCCTCCTCGCGGAGACGGCTCACGCCCGCGACCACATCGAGCACCGAGACGTCGTTCACGGTGAGCGCCTCGGGATCGTCTCCAACGCGCATCGGGTCACCAGACAGGCACAGCACGTTGCGCGCCCCGAGCGCCCAGGCTCCCAACAGGTCAGACGTGATCGCGAGCCGGTTCCGGTCGCGACAGGTGAGCTGCAGGGTTGGTTCTATGCCCGCCCTCGACACGAACGCGGTGCCTGCCACCGCCGACATGTGGGCGCTCGCGATCGGGTTGTCGGTCACGTTCGCCGCGTCGACCGAGCCGACCAGCGCCCGGGCGTGCGCGGTGGCCACGGCACCGTCGGCGCCGCGCGGGGGCACGATCTCGCCGGTGACAGCGAACGCACCCGACCGCAGGATCGCCGTGAGCCGGCCTCCCACGGGTGCCGCACCCACGGACCCGCGCGCTGGGCTCACCGACCGTACGCCTGCTGTTCCGCGGCGGTGACGGTGTTGACGAGCAGCATCGCCACGGTCATCGGGCCGACCCCACCGGGTACAGGCGTGATGGCCCCGGCCACCTCGGCTACCTCGTCATGGCGGACGTCGCCGACGAGACCCTCCGGCGTGCGATGCACCCCAACGTCGACCACGGTCGCGCCGGGCTTGATCATGTCGGCGCCGATCAGCTGCGGCACGCCTGCGGCCACGACGAGTATGTCGGCACGCCTCGTGTGGGTCGCCAGGTCGCGCGTCTTGACGTGGGTGCTGGTCACGGTCGCGTTCCCTCGGATCGAGTCGTGTGCGAGCATGATCGAGAGCGGCGCGCCCACGAGACCACCGTGACCCACCACCACGACCTCGGCGCTCTCGAGCTCGACGCCCTCTCGCAGCAGCAGCTCGATGATGCCGTAGGGCGTCGCGGGCGTGAACGTCGGCTCGCCGCGCACCATCATGCCGACGTTCCATGGGTGCAGCCCGTCGACGTCCTTCTCGGGCGCGACCGTGCGCTGCACCTCGAGCTCGTGCAGATGTGCCGGCATCGGCAGCTGCACGAGGATGCCGTGGATATCGGGATCGCGGTTCAGCCGTCGTAACGTCGCGAGCAGCTCCCCTTCGGTTACGTAGGCAGGAAGGTCGACCTGCTCGGAGCGGATACCCACATCGGCACACGCCTTGTGTTTGGCCCCCACGTAGATCCGGGAGGCCTGGTCCTCGCCCACGAGCACGGCAGCCAGGCCCGGCGTCACGCCCTTATCGGTGAGCGCGCGCACCCGCTCGCTCACCTCCGAGCGGATCGCTTCCGAGATGGCTCTGCCGTCGAGGATCCGGGCGGTCACGGGGCGAATCCTACTCGTCGCGCTGAACGCCCGACCAAAGGCCTGCCCCGTCGGCCAAGGTCGGTCAGTGACGGAAATGCCGTGTGCCGGTGAGCACGACGGCCATGCCGCGCTGCTCGGCGACGGCGAGCGCCGCCACGTCGCCCTTCGATCCTCCGGGGTGGATCACGGCCGTGCAGCCGGCATCGGCCGTGACCTCGAGAGCATCGGGAAACGGGAAGAACGCGTCACTCGCGACCGCCGCGCCCTTCGCCCGGTCGCCGGCCTTCCGTGTCGCGATCAACGACGAGTCCACGCGCGACATCTGCCCGGCACCGACGCCGACGGCCGCGCCCTCCTTCACGAGCACGATGGTGTTCGACTTCACGCGCCACGCGATCGTCCACGCCAGCTCGAGGTCGGCCCACTCCTGGCCCGTGGGTTCCCGGGTAGAGACGACTTCCCAGTCCGCGCGGGTCTCGCTCACGCGGTCGCGGTCCTGCACGAGGGCGCCGCCGGGCAGCGGTCGCACGTCGAGGCCTCGTCCGTCGGGAAGCGGCGCCTCCACCACCCGCAGGTTCTCTCGCTCGGCGTACGCGGCGCTCGCCGCCGCTGTGAACGACGGGGCGATCACCACCTCGGTGAACACCTCTGCCATCGCGGTCGCGGCGTCGACGTCGACCTCGCCGTGGAGCGCCACGATGCCTCCGAACGCACTCACTTCATCACACTCGAACGCCGCCCGATAGGAATCCGCGAGCGAGCCCTTGGCCGCAGCGCCGCATGGGTTGTTGTGCTTCACGATCACGGCCGAGCCCTTGGGCAGCGCGGCCGCGAGCTCGTAGGCGGCGTACGCGTCGAGCCAGTTGTTGAACGACATGTCCTTGCCCTGCAGCACCCGGGCGCCACCGAGCGGTCCGGCACCGGCCGACTCACGGTAGAGGGCACCGCGTTGGTGTGGGTTCTCGCCGTAGCGAAGGTCGCTCACCTTCTCGTAAGCGAGACCGACGTAGGTCGGCAACCGATCGCCGGCGCGTTGCTCTGCGAACCACGAGGCGACAGCCGCATCGTAGGAGGCGGTGTGGGCGAACGCCGCCGCCGCCAACGCGTGGCGAGTCTCCCGCGTGAGCCCCCCCTCGCGGTCGAGCTCCTCGATCACGGCGTCGTAACGGGCCGGGTCGATCACCACTCCCACCGACTCGAAGTTCTTCGCGGCCGCTCGCACCATGGCCGGGCCTCCGATGTCGATCTTCTCGATCACGTCGTCGGTCCCGGCGCCGCTCGCGACGGTCTCGCGGAACGGATACAGCCCCGCGACCAGCAGGTCGAACGGTTCGATGCCGAGGTCGTCGAGCTGTCGCACGTGTTCGGAGTTACGGTGATCCGCCAGTAATCCTCCGTGGATCGCAGGGTGCAGCGTCTTGACGCGCCCATCGAGCATCTCGGGAGAGCCTGTGACCTGTTCCACCGGCGTGACGGCGATGCCTGCGTCGGTGAGCACGCGCGCGGTGCCACCGGAAGCGACCAGCTCCACGCCCCGCTCCATAAGTGCAGTCGCGAAGGCCGTGAGCCCGGACTTGTCGTAGGGCGCCATCAGCGCTCGGCGCACCGGTGTCACATCATTCATGGGATCCCTCGGACGATCGTCACATGTCGGCCTTCCACCACGAGACGACCTTCGACCAGCGCCCGAACGGCGGTTGGAAGCAGCCGGTGTTCCGTCTCGAGGATCCTGGACTCGAGCGAATGCCAGTCGTCGTCCGCCCGCACCTCGATCGCTTCCTGCAACACGATCGGACCGGTGTCCACCCCTTCATCGACCAGGAACACGCTCACGCCCGTGACCTTCACGCCGTGCGCGAGCGCGTCGCGCACACCGTGCATGCCGGGGAACGACGGCAGTAGCGCGGGGTGGGTGTTCAGCCACCGACCCCCGTAGACATCGAGCACGGCGGGACCGAGCAGGCGCATGTATCCGGCGGTGACAACGACGTCGGCGCCGTGCCGCTGTAGAGCGCCCACCACCGCCTCGTCGAACGACCCCCTGTCGGCGAACCTCGACGGCTCGATCACGAGGGTCTCGACGCCGCGAGCCTGGGCGCGTTCGAGCGCAGCGATGCCTGGCCGGTCGGCCAGCACGAGCGAGATACGCGGGCCGCAGAACGGGTCGTCGAGCAGTGCCTGCAGGTTCGTGCCGTTGCCCGACACCAGCACGGCGATGCGCTCCCCCATCCCGCTGGCATGCTACCGAACGTTCCGCACGCGCCGCTCCAGCCACTTCAGGGCGCTGTTCGGGTAGCCTGCCAGGGTCAAGCAGACGCGTTGCCGACCCGCGAGAGGAACCGCCGTGAAGAAGTGTCCGTACTGCGCGGAGATGATCCAGGACGAGGCGATCAAATGCCGCTACTGCCATAGCGACCTCACCGTGCAGCCGGCCTCGGCCGCACAGGCTCCCACCGAGCCTCGAGGTCCGGTCTCCCCCACACCATCGGAGCCGCTGTCTTCACCCACACCCGACATGGGGCCCTCGTCGCCTTCCGAAGCGACGCTCGCCCAGCCCGCTGTGGCCCAGGAGCCGGCTGCGCCGCAGACCGCGACCGGCGGCGGCGACGTCCGCTACACACACTCCGGGTACCGCTACGTGCTCGGCTACACCGCCGACGACTTCGGCATCTGGGACCGCCAGTCGCCGGCACAACCTTCGGAGCGGTTCGCTCGCACCGATGACGGATGGCGTGGCGCGTGGCTGCGGTTCATCGCCCTCGAGCCGAACAACACCGCCGTCGACCAGGCGGGCGGATCGCCCTCGCCGGGTCAGGCCTCGACGCCCGAAGGCATCGCGATGGACGCCGATGACGTGTCGGCGGTGCAGTACACGCACTCGGGCTCGCGCTACCTGCTCGGCTACGGGCGCACTTTCTTCGGGATCTGGGACCGTCGATCGCCGGCCACGCCGGTCGAAAAGTACCCGCGCGATGACGCTGGATGGGCGGCCGCATGGGGCCGGTTCACCCAGATCGAGTCGAACTTCACCGAGGTCAGCCTCGGCGGCTGAGCCGCCGCGACACCTGGCTGGCCGTGCTCACCACGGCGCCGCCCGCCAGACCCCAGACCAGCGCGAGCGCGCCCGTCATGATCGGATCGGGGCCGAGGGCGACCGAGCGTGTCGTACCGCCGTCGTTCACGTCCAGCCACAATGACCCGGCGAGGGTGGTCGTGATCACAAGCACCGCGAACACCCCGCCCGCCACGAGCCCGCGCCCCGCCGCGCGCACGAACGAAGTCGCCGAACGTCCGAGCCCATGCAAGCCGAGCAGGATCGCCGCCGCGGGCACGGCGACGAAGAACCAGGCCACCCATGGCATCGGAGCGACCGGCGGCGATCCGTCGACCCGTCCGAGCTCGGACAGCAGCCACGAGGCCGGGTCGGGGGCGTGCGGGATGCGGTCGAGACAGATCACGTCGTGCGCGCCCTCATCGACGCGCAACGACACGCATGCACCCATCGACGGCGCGAGCACCCACATCGCCTGATCGGGCAACAGCAGTGCCTGATGACCGATGTACAACGCCGCACGCTGTGGCCCCGCCGACCACATCTCGACGGAGTACCGCTCGAGCCCCTCCGGGCGCAGCGTCGCGAAGACCAGCACGCCGACGAAGCTGAGCCCGATCGTCCAGATGAAGGCCAGCACGCCGGCGCGAACGGCTCGGCCCGCGGTCCGGCGCCAGCTCTCCGCGACCGACCATCCTCCGATCGCACCCGCGACCAGCGCGAGCGCCCCGGGGAGCACGAACCCTTCCCAGACCGGAGCGGCGAACGTGGTCGCATCGGGCAGGAGCCCTCCACCCGTGTCGAGCCGAAGCCTGAGACCGGTGTTCACGCCGCCGATCAAGGCCGCGTACGGTACGGCGAGCAGCGCGCCCGCGACGATGCGCCTGGCGCCGACGTCATCGACACGCCGCGCGGTGACGCGCGCCCCCGCGACGAGCATGGTGACCGCTACCGCTGCGATCGTGAGCATGCCGAGCCGCACGCTGACGACGCCCCCCGCGAGCCCGTCGACCGAACCCCCCGAGCCGGTCGCCCGGATCGACACCGCATGGCCGGCCATCGTGTAGAGCCACCCCACGCGCAACTGGGTCTGCACGGCCAGCCCGCCTCCGGCGACGTTGACGAGGGAAGGAGGAACTTGGCCGAGCGCGGCGACGGCGAGCGCGGCAGCCATCGCACGGAGCACCGCGACCGGAGCCGACGTGATGAGATCGCGGGTGAGCGAGGTCGCGGGAACCCGGACGACCTCGGTGAAGGTCGTGGTAGGACCGCCCGCATGCGTAGTCATGCCAGGACCAACTCGGTGAGGATCATGCCAGCGCCTCTTGGGTGAGCTCGGCGACCTGGTTCGGCGTGCGCGCCACCCGCACGCCCGCGGCCTCGAGCGCCTCGGCCTTCCCGGCAGCCGTTCCTTTCGACCCGGTCACGATCGCGCCGGCGTGACCCATGCGCTTTCCCGGCGGCGCCTCGAAACCGGCGATGTAGGCCACCACGGGCTTCGCCACCTCCGAAGCGATGTAGGCCGCGGCGCGTTCCTCGTCGTCACCGCCGATCTCGCCGGTCATGATCATCAGGTCGGTCTCGGGATCGGCTTCGAACGCAGCGAGCGCCTCGATGAAGCCGATGCCGTGCACCGGGTCGCCACCCATGCCGACGCAGGTCGATTGCCCGATATCCCGCTGCGTCAGCTCGTGCACGATCTGGTAGACGAGCGTGCCCGAGCGGCTCACGAACCCGACCCGACCCGGCATGCACACCTCGGGCGGGATGATGCCGACGTTCGCGACCCCGGGTGAGATCACCCCCGGACAGTTCGGACCGACCAAGGTGGTCTGGCGGCCCTCGAGGAAGCTGTGCACGTGGGCCATGTCCTTCACCGGGATGCCCTCGGTGATGCAGACGACGAGGCCGACGCCTGCGTCGGCCGCTTCCAGGATCGCCTCGGCAGCGAAGCGGGGCGGCACGAAGATCACCGACGTGTTGGCGCCGGCCTCGCCCACGGCGCCGGCCACGGTGTCGAACACGGGGATGCCCTCGACGTCGTGCCCGCCCTTGCCGGGCGTCACGCCCGCGACGACGTTCGTCCCGTAGTCGCGGTTGCGCAGCGTGTGGAACGTGCCCTCCTTGCCCGTGAGCCCCTGCACCACGAGCCTCGTGTCGGCGCCGACGAGGATGCTCACGCTGCCTGTCCGTTCGCGAGGGCGGCGGCTCGCTCGGCCGCCTCCTGCATCGTCGCCGCCGCCACGATGCGCTGGTGCGCAGCTTCCTCGAGGATCGCTCGCCCTTCCTCTGCGTTCGTGCCATCGAGGCGCACCACGAGCGGCACGGTTGCGTCGACCCGGTCGAGCGCGCCGAGCATGCCGCGGGCGACCAGGTCGCATCGGGTGATGCCGCCGAAGATGTTGATGAGCACCGCCTTCACGGCCGGGTCGGAGAGCACCACCTCGAGCGAGGTCGCCATCTGATCGGCGCTCGCACCGCCCCCAACGTCGAGGAAGTTCGCCGCCTTCGCGCCCGCCTGCGCGACGAGGTCGAGCGTCGACATCACGAGACCTGCACCGTTGCCGATGATGCCGACGTTGCCGTCGAGCTTCACGTACTGCAGGCCCTTCTCGTTGGCGAGCGCCTGCACCGGGTCGATCGGGAACACGTCGGCGTACGGTTCGATCTCGGAGTGGCGGAACAGCGCGTTGTCGTCGATCGTGACCTTCGCGTCGAGCGCGACCACCGAGCCGTCGTCGAGCTGCACGAGCGGGTTCACCTCGACGAGCGTCGCGTCGCGCTCTTGCACCAGCTCGTACATGCGCCGGAGCACGTCGGCCGCGCCCTCTCGGACATCGACCGCAAGCGTGCCGACGAGCTCGCGTACGTGGAACGCTCGCAGGCCCAGCATGGCGTCGACGTGCACGCGACGCAGGGCCTCAGGTCGCGTGCGCGCGAGCTCCTCGATGTCCATGCCGCCCTCGGCGGTCATCATCGCGAGGTAGTCGCCGGTGGAACGGTCGAGCAGCATCGACGTGTAGAACTCGCGCGCGATCGGAAGCAGCTCCTCGACCAGCACCTGGGTGACCGCGTGCCCCTTGAAGTCCGAGCCGAGCATGCGTGCGGCTTCCTCGGCAGCGCGCTCGGGTGAGTCGACGAGCACGACCCCGCCGCCCTTGCCGCGTCCGCCGACCTGCACCTGGATCTTCACGACGCTGCGGCCGCCCAGCTCGCGCGTGGCATCGGCTGCCTGCTCGGCGGTCTCGGCGACGATGCCACGCGGCGTCACGATGCCGTGCGCGCGGAAGAGCTCCTTGCCTTGGTGCTCGTACAGGTCCATGGAGCTCCCCGGATTCTCGGTAGTCTGGACTGGACTAGCTCGCGGCGGACGGATCCTCGAGGTGCTCGCGCAGCCAGGTGGCGATGTCGCCCGTGTTCGCGCCGGGCGTGAAGATCTCGGCGATCCCGGCTTCCTTCAGCATGGGGATGTCGTCGACCGGGATGACGCCGCCTCCGAACACCAGGATGTCGCCTGCTCCCCGCTCGCGGAGCTGGGTCACGACCTTCGGGAACAACGTCATGTGCGCGCCGGAATGGCTGGAGAGCCCCACGGCGTCGGCATCCTCCTGGATCGCGGTCTCGACGATCTGCTCGGCGGTCTGGTGCAGGCCCGTGTAGATCACCTCGAACCCGGCGTCGCGCAGGGCGCGCGCGACGATCTTGGCCCCCCGGTCGTGGCCGTCGAGCCCCGGTTTCGCCACTACGATTCGATAGGTCGCCGCCATCGCGGCTGAGTCTAACGAGGGCGCCGGGTCTCGGCTTGCGGCGCAGGGTGCCCCGGGCGGATTATCCGTGGGTGAGCAAGCCCGAACCTATTGACCCGAACCTATTGAACGGGAGGCGACCGATGGAGGTGCCTGAGCCCCGCTACGCGACCGCCGCCGACGGCGTGTCGCTCGCGTATCAGGTGTTCGGGCACGGCCGTCACGACATCGTGTACATGCCGGGCAACGCGACGCAGCTCGATGTCATGTGGGAACACCCGGTGTTCGCGGGATTCCGTCGGCGGCTCGGTGAGCTCGGCAGAGTAATCATGGTCGACCGCAGGGGGGTCGGTCTGTCCGACCGTGTCGCGCCCGAGGATCTTCCACCGGTCGAGGTCTCAGTGAACGACCTGATGTGCGTGCTCGACACGGTCAGGTCACGCGACACGGTGCTCTTCGGGCGCGATGACCGCCGTGCTGACCGCGGCCGCACACCCCGAACGCATCCGCCAGCTCGTGTTGTTCGGCTCGCGTCCATCGATGGTGGCGACGCCTCAACACCCGTGGGGTGGCGACAGACAGGAATGGGACGAATGGCTCGCGTGGGCTGCCGACCACTGGGGAAGCCGAGAGAGCATCGTGCACGACATGCACGAGACCTTCCCGTCGCAGTTGGACGACGAGACTGCGATCGCGTTCGGAGCCAAAGTGCAGAGGGCCGCGGCCAGCCCACGGGCGGCCGTCGCACTGTTCAGCATCTCGATGCAGCTGAACGTCGCAGACGTGTTGCCGACCGTACGGACCCCGACCCTGGTGCTGCATCGTCGCGACGACGTGTTCATCCCGGCCGACGCGGGCAGGGCGGTCGCCCGACTGATCCCCGACGCGGCGTTCGTCGAGCTGCCGGGCGAAGACCACTTCGTGGAAGCCGGGCTGCAGGATCCTCTCTTCGAGCACCTCCGCTCGTTCCTGCGGCTCGAGGTGTCCCCGACCGATCGGTCGCGACGGCTCGCGACCACCCTGTTCACCGACATCGTCGGGTCGACGGAACGGTCGGCTGCTCTCGGGGACACCGCATGGAAGCAGCTGCTCGAGTCCCATCACGCGATCGTTCGCGAGGAGCTCGCTCGCGCGGACGGCCATGAGGTGGATACCGCAGGCGACGGCTTCTTCGCGACCTTCGACGGCCCGGCGGCGGCGACCAGGTGTGCACTCGCCATCTCTCGAGCAGTGCGATCCATCGGACTCGAGATCCGAGCCGGGGTCCACACGGATGAGGTCGAGACGATCGACGGCAAGGTCGGCGGGTTAGGGGTCACGATCGGCGCGCGGGTGGGCGCGCTGGGCCAGGCCTCGGAGGTCCTCGTTTCCTCCACCGTCAAGAACCTCGTGGCCGGCTCGGGTCTCGCGTTCGAGGACGCCGGGGAGCATGAGCTCAAAGGTGTCCCCGACCGCTGGCACCTGTACAGGGTGGTGGACTAAGTGGCGATACCTGAGACCCGGTACGCGAAGACCGCCGACGGCGTGCACATCGCCTACCAGGTCGCCGGCGAGGGGCCGGTCGACATGGTCTTCGTGATGGGGTGGCTCTCGAACGTCGAAGCGATGTGGGAGGAACCCGATTTCGCGAGGTTCCTCAACCGCCTCAGCAGGTTCTCGCGGTTGATCCTGTTCGACAAGCGCGGCGTGGGCCCTGTCCGACCGCGTGCCCGACGACCGCCTGCCCAACCTCGAGACGCGCATGGACGACGTGCGGGCGGTGATGGACGCCGTCGGGTCCGAGCGGGCGGTGGTGTTCGGGGTGTCCGAAGGCGGCCCGATGTCGATGCTCTTCGCCGCGACCTACCCGGAGCGCACGGTGGCGCTCGCGCTCTACGGCACCGCAGCCGACTTCACGATCAGGTCGCCCGCGTACAAGGAAGATGATGCGGCGTACCTCGAGCGCATGGAGCGCTCCTGGGGCACGCCGGAGTTCGCCCACCACGAGATCAAGGCGTGGGGAGCACCCGGGTTCGAAGATGACGAGGGGCTGATCGCGTGGCTCGCCTCGTACATGCGCCGATCGGCGAGTCCATCCGCCGCGATCGCGCTCGAGCGCATGAACCGTCAGATCAACGCCACGCATGCCCTCGCATCGATCCACGTGCCGACGCTCGTGATCGCGAGGACGGGCGACCTCGACTTCCCGATCGAGGAGAGCCGGCGCACAGCCGAGCGCATCGTCGGCGCCACGTTCGTCGAGCTGCCGGGCGGCGTGCACTTCCCGTGGGTGGGTCCGCAGGACGACATCCTCGACGAGGTGGAGCGCTTCGTCGTGGAGCTCGGCGAGATGGAAGCCGGACTCGACCGCGCCCTCGCCACCGTGCTCTTCACCGACGTGGTGGGCTCGACCGAGAAGGCCGTCGAGCTCGGCGATCGAGCGTGGAAGGATCTCGTCGAGACCCACCATCGTCGCGTGCGCGGACAGCTCGCTCGGTTCCGCGGGGTCGAGGTCGATACCGCGGGTGACGGGTTCTTCGCGACGTTCGACGGGCCCGCTCGAGCCGTGCGGTGCGCAAGCGCGATCGTCGCCGCGGTCGCGCCGCTCGGCATCGAGGTTCGGGCGGGCGTGCACACAGGCGAGGTCGAGACGATCGACGGCAAGGTCGGCGGCATGGCAGTCGTGATCGGCGCGCGCGTCGGGGCGCTGGCCGGCGCGTCGGAAGTGCTCGTCTCGCAGACCGTCAGGGACCTGGTCGCGGGATCTGGTCTTTCGTTCGAGGAAGCGGGCGAGCAACACCTCAAGGGCGTGCCCGACCGGTGGCGCCTCTATCGGGTGGTGACCTGACGTGGACATCCCTGAGATCCGGTTCGCGAAGAGCGGGGACGTCCACATCGCCTACCAGATCGTCGGTGACGGGCCGGTCGATCTCGTCTTCATCAACGACTGGATCTGGAACCTCGAGCTGCAATGGGAGAATCCGCTCTGCGCCCGCTTCCTGGAGCGGCTCTCCTCGTTCTCGCGGCTGCTGCTCTTCGATAAGCGAGGGAACGGTCTCTCGGACCGGACCGTCGATCTCGATCTCTTCACGCTCGAGGTGCGGATGGATGACGTCCGCGCTGTGATGGAAGCGGCAGCCTCGGAGCAGGCGATCCTCTTCGGCTACGGCGACGATGGTGCACCACTCGCATCGGTCTTCTCGGCCGCGAACCCCGACAGGACCGCGCGCTGATCCTCTACCAGGCGCGGGCGAAGGTGCTGAAAGCCCCCGACTATCCGTGGGGGTACGAGCCGTCGGCGATGGACGTGTGGGCCGCCGAGCGCGACAGCTTCTGGGGGACGGACGCGATCGCTCGCCGGTGGCTCCGGACGCTTGCGCCCTCGGTGGCGAACGACGATCGGATCGTCCGCTGGTACTCGCGACTCCTTCGGCAGAGCGCCAGTCCCGGGACCGAAGCGACATTCTCACGATGGATGGCCGCGGTCGACCTGCGCGGCATGCTGTCGGCGATCCACGTTCCGACGCTCGTGCTGCACCGAACAGGCGATCAGGACGTCCTGATCGAGGGCGGCCGGGACCTCGCCGATCGGATCGACGGGGCGCGGTTCGTCGAGCTTCCCGGCATCGACTCTTTTCCATGGGCAGGAGACCAAGAACCGCTCCTGGCTGAAGTCGCTGCGTTCGTGACGGGCTCGCGGGAAACGGAGGAGGCCGACCGCGTGCTCGCCACGGTCCTGTTCACCGACATCGTGGGGTCGACCGAGCGGGCCGTCGAGCTCGGCGACGCCCGATGGAAGGAGCTGCTCGCGGCCCACGACGAGAAGGCGAAGGCAGAGATCGATCGGTTCCGGGGGCGCTACGTGAACACGACCGGCGATGGACTTCTCGCTACCTTCGATGGCCCCGCGCGGGCGGTTCGATGCGCAGAGGCCATCGTGGAGGCGGTCAGGGAGCTCGGGTTGGACATCCGTGCCGGCTGCCACACGGGTGAAGTGGAGCTTGCTGGCGATGACGTTCGCGGGATCGCCGTACACATCGGCGCACGCGTCGCGGCGCTCGCCGGTCGAAACGGAGTGCTCGTCTCGCAGACGGTGAAGGACCTCACCGCGGGCAGCGGCCTCGTCTTCGAGGACCCCGGCGAGCACGAGCTGAAGGGTGTCCCGAACAGCCGGCCTGACGCCCGTGGATGGCAGCTCTGGCGCGTCATCGGTTAGAACAGCTCCCCCTGATCCGTCCACGTCGCGACATCGAAGGAACCGCACGCCGGGCATGAGGGACGCTGGCGGGATACACGCTGGCGCCAGTCATCGCCGCAACGTCGGCACACCGCGTTCACGAACTGGCCGGCTCGGCCAGCTTGCTCGCCACGCCCGCGTCGATGGCGGCTTGCAACTTCCGGGCCTTGGCAGGCGTGAGCGACCGCTTCACCAGTTCGATCTTCGCCAGCCAGCCGATGGCTTGTGGCATCAGCCGGTCCAGTTCCTCGGGCGTCAGCGTCTTCACGTGATCCTCCTTCGTGATCCGGGCGCCACACACGCCCACATTCCGCGCACGCAACCGGCACGGCGAGTTCCCGCGCCATCGCGGCGACTTCCGGACATCCTTCGCAGTTCATAGCGACAAGGTCGTCTGCGCGAAGTCGCCGGCGCATGACAGATCATCGGCTGATAGGCGTCGGTAAGGCGGAACGCAAGTCTCTTGCGGTGGTGCCCAAAGACGGTCAACCTTGCGCCCTACACACCCGTGCCCGGGCGAACAACCCGCTTCGGGCGGAAGGAAGGAGGCAACATGGAATATGCCGCAGCAGTGGCCGCCGCCGCCGTGATGGCCGAGCCAGAGTGCGTCATCTGCGCGCACTCGGAGCGAGACGCCATCGAGGCGCACCGGAGGTCGGGCGCGACCTACATGTTGATCGCACGGTTATTGAAGGCCATCGGCGCGCTCGGCAACGAGATCAGCGTGCGGGCAGCCGCGCGACGGGTCGCCATCCACTTTCGGGAGCATGACGAAGGTTGCGACTGGCGATAGGTGATCCGGGCCCGGTCTCCCGGATACGGGCGGCCGGGCCCACGATCACTCCGCCGCGCTACCCGCCTGCGTCCGGATTGTGTGCGCGCCGCGAGCGTTGCGTCTCCCAGCCGCCGCCAATGACGAGGCCGCGGATCGCCGGCCGTCTGGCAACCGCCGCTAATAACAGGAAACGCTGATCATCCCGCGGGCCGCACGAAGCGTCTGGCAGCGCGCGCTATAAGCAGGAACGCCCGCCATCGCGGCGGGCATCGACGTGACGAGGAACCGGATCGGCGGCGGCCGTCCGGAACCGCAACCGCGACAACGCTGTCGCACGCTTCCAGACCGCGCCAGGTCTACCACTCGTGGGTGGGCCGGGCCCCTTCGCCGGGGTTCGGCCTCCACGAACGGGCCGGCCGGACGGAAGCAACTGGCGCAACATGGAAGGAGCCGATCATGGCTGCAAGTGGCAAGCAACAAAGGACGCCAGTGCCGAAGTCCGGCGCTGGCGATTCGCCAACTACTGATCCGTTGCAGGCGGAGCTCGACGCCGCGGTGGAGGAAGAGGCCGCGGCGAACGCCGCCGCCTGGAATCAGATCACCGCTGAGGCGTACGGCGATACCGCCTCACGGATGGACTGGGTCGAAGATTCACTCGCCCGTTACGCGGCCAAGAACTCGGGGTACCGGCGATCATCCTGGTTCCCGGAGAACCTGGAAGATGCCCTCGACGGCCGCACGCTACCCGAGGCGGAGCACCTGGTTCGGGTGGATGGCCGCGCGCTTGTTTACGCCGGCAAGGCGCACACCTTCTTCGGCGCGAACGGTTCGATGAAGACCGTCGCGGCCTTGATGACCGTGGCGGAGTTCCTTCGCCGTGGCGAGGCCGTGTTCTATATGGACTTCGAAGATGATCGGTTCACCATCGTTAGCTGGCTGGTGAACGATCATCACGTGCCGCCCGATGCCGTTCGCCAGCATCTTCTTTACGTGCGCCCGGAAGAGCCGTTCTTCGGGCAAGGCGCGCGATCGGGCCGCATCGACGTGTCCGCAGTTGGCCAGGCGTTCCGGCCAACCCTCTGGGTGATCGACGGGATGACAGAAGCGATGGCACTTCACGGCATGGACGTGAACTCCGCCACCGATGTGGCGCGCTTCCAGCGGGAGCTTCTTCGGTTCAAGATTCGCGGCCTGACCCGCATCGTCCTGGACCATGAGGCCAAGGCCGGCGGCAAGGACGGTGGCCGCCCAACACAGTTGGGATCGCAGCACAAGACCTCGGGCATCGACGGTGCGGCCTACCGGTTCGACCTTCAGGTCGGCGCCGGTCCCGGCGGCACGTCGCGATCCACGATCACGGTGGAGAAGGATCGGCCGGCGATGGTTCTCCCGCAATGTGCGCCGCCACAACGCTATGGCATCGCGGCCGAGCTTCGCTGGGGTCCGGATGGGCCGCAACTGCTTTCGCCTCACGCGATCGCCGAGGAGAAGGCCGCTGCCAAGGCCGCCGATACGCAGGCGCAGTTGGACCATGACGTTGTGAAGGTTCGCGGCCTCATCCGCAACGAGGTTGCCCAGACGTCGGGTCCGATCCGGAAGCTTGCGGGCATCTCATCTGACCGCGTAAAAGCAGCCACCGCCATTCTCCGCGAGCAGGGGGACCGTGGCGAGGTCGGCGGGATCGTGCGCGAGAACAACCGTTGGGTTGTGATCGCAACCTAGCGCCAGGCCAACCCACGGGCCAAGGCGGATTCCTACTTTGGCCTGCATAAACGCGCCACATGCCGTAGTGGTTGGCGGCTTGTCCTCGGGGTCCGAAGGACCCGAGGGCCAAGCCAACCCGGAGCGGCCAGGATCGAAACAAAGGAGCAAGACAATGGAACAGTGCCGTTGTGGAAAGCGGATGGTGCCAACGTTCGAGGCGAAGAGTGGAACCACAAACATAGTTGCCAAGTGCCCGGAGTATGGGACCGACGAAGTGATGTGGGGCCCGGCCCATCCGGGTCATCAGTGGATCAAGACGGGCCGGACCATGCCTTCCGGCCACCATGCTGGGCCCAGCGTCCGCGTGCTTGAAGGTGGCGCACCATGAGCCACAAGCCGCTGGAATGGATCGGGGTGGCGCCTATGCATCCCGGCACGGTGATCCGCGAGAACGCTCCGTTGGTGGCCACGTGCGCCATGCCGGGTTGCGCCACGATCATCTCGCCACGCTTCATGGCCGGATCGGCCAAGTGCCGGTTCCATTCGCGCCGAGCGCCTGCCAAGGCGAAGCCAACGCTCGGGCTGCTGCTGCGGTCCGCATGAGCGGCACGTGGGGAACAGGGCGCACGGCCACGGCCGCGTGGAGGAAGCTCCGCCTTGCCGTGCTTGAACGTGATCGCTATCGGTGCCGCATACGTGGGCCGAAGTGCGCCGTTGTGGCGAACATCGCGGACCACGTGGTTCCGCATCATCTCGGCGGACCCGACGCTATGGAGAACCTGCAAGCCGCGCGCGGGCCATGCGACAACCGGAAGACGGCACAGGAAGCTGCTGCGGCAAGGCCGAAGCGGAAGCGAGACCTGGAACGCCATCCGGGGTTGCGTTGACCTGCCGGAGGACCCTCCCCAGTGGGATCGCCCCTTATTCGATGGTCTTAGGGAACGCCGGTACGCCGGCAATGCCAGGTTCCTGGATTCGTGTGCCCGAACGGGCGCGAACCCAGTCAATCGGTACGCATCGACGTTCCTGCGTCCCGCATCAGTGTGCCCCGCAACAACCACCGTCCCGAGAAAGGAGAACGCCATGCCGTCCCGATCCGAACAGTTCCGCGCCGACATCGAGGGCGCTTACGACTTGGACGCGCCCGAACGGATCACGCTCGACGAGCTATGCCGCGCGATCGACGTGATCGACCGCCTCGACCCGGTTGCCGACGTCGTGGAGATTCGTATGCAGCAGATGGTCTGGTCGCGCCTCTATGGCCAGTTGAACCTGCCCGAAGCTGACGGAACCATGCTTGCCGCGTCCTCGTCCAGAGGGAAACGCGCCGCCGATATCCGGTGGAAGAGGGAACGGGAGGCTCGCCATGCCTGACGACGAACGCCGATGCGCCTGTGGGAACCTGGGGAAGCTCGACTTCCGAACGGGGAAGCGCCGGCCGAAGTGTGGGCGTTGTTATGAATCGCCGGCCGCGCGGGAGGTTCAGTTGCAACTGAAGCGGAACCATTCGAGACACGCCTATGCCAGCGGCCGTTGGGCAGAACGCCGCGCGGATCAGCTTGCCCGCGGCCAACGCCTCATGGACCAACCCAGTCACCACAAAGGCATGGCGGCGTTGAAGGCGCGGCTCGGTGACCCACGGCCACCCGGCATGACCCTCTCGCTGATCCGCCCGGACTCGCCGAACGCGTATGACGGTTGGGATCAACGCGTCACATATCGCCTCTCGACCGATCCTGCGGACTACGTGTGGGAAACGCAAGCGGAGAACAACGCCCGGAAGCTGGTGCCGTGATGGCCCGGACGAAGGCAACCGCCGATGAAGACCTGCGCGGCGCCCTGGTGGCGTTGGAGCGTTCCTTCTTGCCGATGGCCCGGCGTCTCGACGCGGCCGGCGCGATCGGTATGGAAGACCGGATCACGGCCCGCGTTTCGGCGTTGGAGGGCGCCGTCGAAGTTGAGGTTGCCAGTTGGCGCCTCGGAGCTGCGCTTCGCCTGGTCGGCGAGCCCACACGATTCGCGGGCCACATCGAGGGAGCAGCACAATCGTACGTCGTCGAACCCGGCGGCGGATACAGGCCAGCATAGCTGGCCAGGAAAGGTGGGCGACATGCCCGAAGATCAGGAAGTCACACCCGCGATACTCGACGGCATCTTCGCCAAGCGGAGAGGCATCGAGACAACGCCGGCGGCGACCACGCCGGAGCAGGACGCGGAAGCTCGCCGGAAGGCAGAGGCCGCCGCTCTGGGCAAGCTGGGCACCAGCGCAGAGGATCGCGCCAGCGGGGAGAACCTTGCCCGCGTCCACCGCATCCTCACCAACGTCGTCGGTACCTTGCAGCACGGCCGCGCATACTCGGAAGCGGAGAAGAAGCAAGCGGAAGCGGACGTGCTCGCCGAGCTCGGGGAAACCGACGCGGCCACGAAGACCGCCGTGCGATCCTTCGTGCGCGAGTCGATGACCAGCGTCCGCAACGGCGACAAGGCATCGCCTCTCCGCGCCGCGTCCGACGTGGCCGAGAAGCTGGCCGGCGCCGGAGTCTCGCCAGCCGATGCGGAGAAGCCAGACCCAGCTGCCCTCGCCGCCCTGATCCCGAGGTCGTAATCATGGCTCATCACGATTACGTCAAGCTGATCCGCCGTGAGCCGGAGCCGGCGCACAACTGGCCACCGGACAACGCCGGCAACGCGTCCGCCTTCCGCGCGATCCTGGCAGAGCGTGAGGCCGCGGGCGGAACCCTGTCGGCGGCGGAAGCCAGTGAACCGCGGAAACCCGGATACAAGCACGTCCGCAGTGCCGGCGCCGGCGAACAACCGGCGCCGGCGCCCGCCCATCAGAGGAAGGAGCTATGACGGCGCCCGAACGCCGCTGTGCCTGTGGGAATCTTGGCCACCTCAATACCCGAACCGGCAACCGCCTGCCGAAGTGCCAAACATGCTACCTGTCGGCCGAGACGCGGGAGGTTCAGCGCCAACGAGAACGCGCCAAACGCGCCAGCGGCCAGTGGGCGGCCAGGACCGCGGCGCAGTTGCTCCGCGGCGATCGGATCATGGACGCCGCCAACCACCACAAAGGCATGGCAGCGTTGAAGGCGCAGCTTGGTGACACGCGGCCGGCGGGACTTACGCTATCGCTGGTCCGCCCGGACTCGCCGAACACCTATGACGGGCATGTCCACAAACGCGGCCGCCGCGTTCCCTATCGCCTCACAACTGATCCCGCGGACTATGCGTGGGAAACGCGGTCGCAGAACGAGGCACGGAAGCAGGTGCCGTCCCGTGCATAAGTGGAACGATCGCGTCGGTGGGTGGCGCTTCTGGCGACTGGAATCCGATCCGCCCGGCATCAAGTCGCCGTTCATGTTTCGCATGAACGAGTACGGCCGCGTGAACTTGACGAGGCCATTGCCGTCTGCGCCCGATGCGCAGGGAGAACATGGGCGGCTGGTACACATGCGTCGAGCTCTATGCGCTGATCCAGGCGATGCGTATCCACGAGTTTGCCGATCCGGCAACGGCGTGCGTCACGTTCGTGGAAGCCACTGGGCCGGCGCGATTCGTCGGCGAGGACAATCTCGGAGCCAGCGATAACTTCCTGCTCGGCGGCCGGCTTGCGATCCGGACTGTATGGCGGATGCGATCGGCGGAAGTCATCGCTCCGGCTTTCGTCTCGGAGCAGTCGGCGCCGATCCTGGAAGGCTTGTTCCCGGACTTGCCGCGCGTGATCGTCAAGGACTGGCCGCAAGGGCTCCTTGCCGCGGCCGGCTTGTTGGCACCTGATCCGGCGTTGCTGCGCGCGGCGTTCCGTGGCGCCGCCGAAACCCGCCACCACGGCCCGGAGCATTGCGTTCGGGTTGCTCTGACCGCCCGCGGTCTTGCCGCGGAGACGCCGGGCGCGGACGTGGAAGTGGCGTCCGCCTTCGGCATCATCCACGACGCGAGGCGCGAGCATGACGGCGCCGATCCGGACCACGGACCGCGGGCGGCCATCCTGGCGCGCGAGTTGCACGATGACGGCGCCCTTGCCCTCGATGGCGCCCAGATGGCTGCCCTCGAAGAAGCGTGCATCGGCCATTCGCGCGGAACCACCACCGACGATCCCACGCTCGGCGTTTGCTGGGACGCGGATCGGCTGGACCTTGTCCGGCTGGATATCCACCCGAACGCCGGCCTTCTCTCCACCGCGGCCGGCCGGGCATACCGCCGCCCCGATACGTGGGCTTGACGCCGGGCGACCTCTCTCCCGGCGCCAAGCGGCGGGATGGCTCCGGTGCCATCCTCTGCGCCGTCGCAGACGTCCCGCCGAACCTGTGATCCGCCTGGATACCGAACGCCTGCGAGCCTCGGTCCGGGCGGATCACGTAACTACGGCCTGGCGCGGAACGGCAGGAACCGAGGATCAACTAGGCATCGGCACGCCCTGCGTCCGGATTCCTATGTCAGGGCGAGAGCTTCGGCCAGGCCGGGCACATCGGGCAGCATGGCCTCCTGTGCGTCCCGTGCAACACCGCGTTGGCGAAGGTGGGCGATCGATGCGCCCTGACACCCGAGATTCTGCACCCAGAGGGCGCCGAAGTGGGAGGGCTTCTTAGCCAGACGGTGTGGCCAGGGCGTCTGCTCCTCCGTTGATCCCAAACAGGGGCGTGCCGTCAGCGTTGTGTCCGGTACCCGAGTAGATGAAGCAACCGTTGACCAGATGCCTCATCACAGCGTCTTCCTCACCAGACGGGTAGCCGAGCGGCCCCTCCGTCGTGATCTCGAAATCGGTCACCCCTGCCGACTCGAGTGCTTGAGAGAGAAATGCGCGAGCGTCGGCTTCATTCAGGCACTTGTCCATGAACTCGACGCGGACCTGTTCCATGGCGGCAGAAACATCTGGACCGCTGACAGGCAAGAGAACAATCGTCCGTTCCGGCTCGATCGGGCCAGCAGTGACGCAATCCGCTCCGTCAGCCCGGGACTCGATCGTCCAACCTGCAAGGCCATCGGCCGCCAGCTGCGTCTCAAGACCCTCGCGTGCGGCGCCGGGGGAAACGCATCCGCTGCCTGCCAGCACTGCATCGATGGTGGCTTGCACATCCTGGTCCGAGTCGACAGCAGCCACGACAGCCGTCGCGCCCCCGGCGATCGCAACGACAGCTACGAACGCGGCCACCAGGATTCTCTTCCTCGGCTTCGTCTGATCACTCATCCTTACGGCCTCCTCAATCAGCAAGAACTGCCAGCAGACACGACATGCGAGCTGTACTCGTTATCGTGAGCGTTCAGAAGTGGATAGGCCGTCTCGTGATCAACGCACCAAGACGTGCCGTCGTAGCCCGCGTCAAAGTGCCAAATCACATCCTTGACATCGAACTTGTTTCTTATTGAGGACACCTGGTCGTTCAGAGTGGTCTGTGTGTTCGGAAACGTGTCGTCTGTGTACGTCCAGTCGGAACTCGCCTGCGCGGCAAGAGGAACACCGTAAGTGTGATGACGCCAGACACACGCGTCACCTGACGCGCTGCAATTGGCGTTCCAAGCGATGGCCGCCGTAGCCGCCAACACGACGATAGCGATCGCGAGGGCGCCGCTTGCCATGGCTCGCCGTCCCACTGGCTTCTTCATCCTCGTAGTCCTCCCTCGCGCTGGGCGTCATCCAGACATTTCGCCAAATGGTAACTCCCTCGCGCCGCGTGGTCAAACGAGCGCTCCCTGCCATCTGATCTCCACGCGTCCCGGATCGAACTGGGGTCGCCGAGCCGGGTGGATCACGATGCGGTCGATCACGGCTTCGAGCCAGGCACGCGTCTCGGTCTGCGCGGCGAGGTCCGCCCACGTATAACCGGGCGGAACCGAGTCGAGGGACGCTTCCAGCCTGGATCGTTCCTCCTGCAGGGCGGCGGAGCCGGCCCGGATGTCTGCGGCCCGGAGGCCAGCGGCAGCCGCTTCCGACGCGAATGTAGCCAGCTTGGCGTCTATCTGGTCGATGGCTTCCAGCAGCGGCGCCGACTCTGCCCGTGGATCGTGGACGTCGCGGAGTTCAACGTCGGGCGCGGCATCTACCACGAAAGCCTCCAACTTGTCGGCGTCGATCACGAGGTGAAGGCCGTGGGCGCGGCACACGTATCTCCGCCGCCCGCGTTGAGGGTTGCCGGTCATGCGCCCGCCGCACTCGCCGTAGACAAGGCCTGTCAGCAGATACCGCCCGCCACGCGGTGACCGGAGCCGACCCGGTTCATCGAACAAGGCCCGGAGGTCGTGGTGATCCCGCCGCGTCAGGATCGCATCCCACGCCGCACGTTCGCCTGTCTCGGGATGGATGCCAGCGAGCCGTGGCGATCGCATCATGCTCCGGAACGAGGACGACGACCACTTGCCGCCGCGCGTGGTGGTAACGCCGGACTCTTCCCACCGCCGCAGGATCGAGGCGATCGACTCGCCACGAAGCAGGCGCCTGGCCGCGTCGCGGATGTTCGCTGCTTCCTCCGGCACCACGTGCGTTACCGTGGCATCGTGGCCGTACGGACGCTTCCCTCCGCCATAGAGTCCTCGGGCGAGCCGCTGCTTGCGGGCGCGGATCACACGCTCCTGGATACGCTCGATCTCGCCTTGGTCCACGTCTGCGAGGATGCCGGCGATCATGCGACCATCGGCGGTTGTGAGGTCCAGGCGCCCGGACGCCACCGTGGCGATCTCGAAGCCTGGCCGGGAGCGCACAAGGTCGATCAGCGGAGCGAGGTCTGCCGGCCGGCGATACAAGCGGGACGAGCTGTATGCGGCGAGGCCGGTCACATCGTCGGCCCGGATCGCGGCGAGCAAGCGGTTCCATGCCGGCCTCGGCCTCTTGCCGGACGCGGAGCGGTCGTTATCACGGAAGACGATGACCTCCGCCGCCGGCCACCGGGATGCCACGAGCCGGCGCGAGTCTTCTTCCTGGCGTTCGACGCCGGCACCGGAACCTTCCCGGTCTTGCGAGATGCGAACGTAGATGGCGACCTTCACGGCGCCAGCATACGCGCGTGGGCGTCGGATAGGCTGATCGGCATTCCCGATCGATGGCACCTCTATCGCGTTGCTGGCTGAAAAGGCCCTTGACTGCCGCGCAGCCTTCGACATAGGCGCCGGCGCGGCGCCTACTCCGACGACTCGACAGGCGCCAGGCGGGCCAGTGTTGCCGACGCCATGAACACCGAGACCACCCGGCCATCGGGCAGACGCCGGAAGACCACCCGCTCCCCCGATTCGCGGACGCCCGGCGCCACGACGAACGTGTTGGGCTCGTCGGTCGGCGCCAGAGTCGGCCACCACGACTCCTCGTCGGGGTCGATGACCGCGAGAGCGCCATCGCGCCATTCCAGACGCACGACCATGGCCTGCTCGGCGTCGATGTACAGGCCAAGCAGGTCGGCGTAGGCGGGCGGCATCGTGGCCGGCGGTTCGATCGAGGGCGCCGACCCGCGTACGGCATCACGGGCGATGGTGGCCAGCTCCATCGATAGGTCCGACGCCGGCCCGACCCCGTTGAGCAAGGCGATCGCGCCGACCCGCTCCTTGAGGTCGAAGCAGATGTTCGTGATGAAGCCGTTGATGCCTCCCGAGTGCTGCACCCAGATCACGTCGCCCTTGCGAACGGCATACCACGAGATGCACCAGGCCTCGGTCCAGGAATCGTCGCCCAGGTACCGAGCTGCGTGCATCTCCTTCAAGGTGTCTCCACCGAGGACCTGCGCACCTTCGCGCGCGCCGGCTTCCTCTCTGAACTGGAACGAGAGCCACCGAGCGAGATCCTCGACGCTGGACCAGAGACCGCCTTCAGCCCAGATGGCGGGAAAGCCGGACGCGACCGATAGCTCATCCGAAAGGAACCGGGCCGCATAGCCGGTCGCGCACCGAGACTCCAGAGTAGCGGGAAGCGGCTCGAACCCGGAGCCGTGCATGCCGAGCGGCTCCAGGATGCGATCGCGCACGTACTCCGCGTAGGTCACGCCGCTGCGTCGGGCAACGATCTCACCCAGCAGCTGATAGGCCAGGTTCGAGTACTTCTGCTGCGTGTTCGCGGGGATCGTCGTGGCCATCTCACCGGCGCGAGCCAGGGTGCGTTCGGGCACGCCTTCGTAGATCGGGACCGACCAGTCGGCGCCGGGAACCTCGCTCTGCGGGCCGGACTCGTGCGAGAGCATGCGGCGGATCGTCACTGTCTCGATCGCGCCGAACGGGCTCGACGCGAGTTTCAGCTCAGGAAGATGCGCCACTGCCGGGTCGTCGAGGTCCAGCAGACCCTCATCTCGGAGCTGCATAATCGCCGTGCCGGTGAACGTCTTCGTGATCGAGGCGACGCGGTAGAGGGTGTGGGTGTCGGGCACGCGCTGCGCAGGCACGTCGGTGAACCCGACGCCGGCCGACCATGCCAGCTGATCACCGTGTACTACCCCGACCGCCGCCCCGGGCAGTCGGTTTTCCTTCACGAACGCGGCAGCCTTCGCCTCGAGCGTGGGCGCAGCCGCTTCCAGCGAACCCATCGGTCATTCCCTTCTATCGACGGCGGCACGCCGGAGACTACCGTCGCCCGGCCGCCTCAGGCGAGGCCGAACTCTCTTGACTCTGCCCGGGCATCGGGCGCTCCGTAGACTGACGGCGTGACTCGCAAGAAGCTCCAGATCCGCCCGCCGGGATTGAAGCCGACGACGAAGGTCGGCACGCTCGGGCCGTACCGTGCACGGCTCGGTTTGGCGTGGGTGATCGCGCCACTCGTTGCGGGCGTAGTGATCGCCGTGGCCGGCTACTTCGCCCTCTTCAGGTAGTCGGCGTGCTCGAGGCCTACTGCTTCCCGCGATCGGGCGTTCCCAGCCAGTCGCTGCCCCTGCACGTCTCGACCGACGCCGGATCGTTCGAGATCGAGGTCGTCCGGGAAGGGGCCGAGCGAAGGATCGTCTGGCGGGCGCACGGCGTACGTGCCGACGAACACCCAACCCCCCAGGACGCCTCAGCGAACGGATGCAACTGGCCGGCCGCGCTCGAGATCCCGATCGGCAGCGAGTGGCGGAGCGGCTACTACTCCGTGACGCTCACCGCCGGCGACGAGCACGCGGACGCGTTCCTCGTCGTGCGGCCGGCGCCGGACGGTCCGCGCGCGTCGATGATCTTGGTGCTCTCGACCACAACGTGGAACGCCTACAACGACTGGGGCGGGCCGAGCTTGTACACGGGCGGCACCAAGGTCTCGTTCGAGCGGCCATCGGCACGCGGGTTCCTCACGAAACCGCAGCCGGCCCGCCGCAAGATGCAGCCCGAGCCCGATCGTGAGGGCAAGTGGTACTTCCACTGGGCCGAGCCGCTCGGTCTCTCGGTCTGGAGCGGAGGCGCCGGCTGGGCCACGTGGGAGCGCGACTTCGTTCGATGGGCCGAGTCGAACGGCTACGAGCTCGATATCGCGATCTCCGAAGACCTCGAGCAGCACCCAGATGTGCTCGACGGTCAACGGTTGTACCTATCGGCCGGTCATGACGAGTATTGGTCGTGGAACATGCGCGAGGCGCTCGACACGTTCACCGAAGCGGGTGGGAACGCCGCGATCTTCAGCGGGAACACGTGCTTCTGGCAGGTGCGCTTCGACGAGGGGCACCGGTCGATGACCTGCTTCAAGTACCGGGCCGACGAGGATCCGGTCGTCGGCACACCCGAGGAACGACGGCTCAGCGGGGTATGGAGCGATCGCCGCATCGCATGGCCCGAGACGCGGACGATCGGCCTGACCTTCACCCACGGCGGCTACTCGCGCTACGGCCTCGGCGTGCCGCGCGGATCTGGCGCTTACACCATCTGGCGACCCGAGCACTGGGCGTTCGAGGGCACGGACCTGCGCTACGGCGACGAGCTCGGCCGAGCCGACGCGATCGTGGCCTACGAGGTCGACGGCGTGGAGCTCTCGACCGGGGCCGACGGACTGCCGGTCCCGACCGGGGCCGACGGCGCGCCCGACGGACTCGAGATCCTGGCCACCGCCCCGGCGCGCCTCTGGCGCCAAGACGAGCAGCCGAGCCGCTACGCGCACGAGCCCGGCGAGCTCGAGAACACCGCGATGGCAGTGTTCGGACCGGGCTGGCGCGACCAGGTGCACCGGGTCACGAACAACCACGCGTGCATCGGCATCTTCACGAAACCGAACGGCGGCGGCACGGTGTTCAACGCCGGCGTCACCGACTGGACATGCGGACTCGAAGACCCTGACGTGGCACGAGTCACCCGCAACGTGCTCGACCGTCTGACGTAAGAGGATCCTCCCTCTCTAGTGTTGACATATGTCAACACTCCGCGCATCATGTCGGTGGTCGCCGACAGAATGATGACGTGCGTCGGCGACATCCGAAGAAAGAGATCGAGGAAGTCCTCCGGTATGCCGAGCGGCTCGGGTGGCTTGTCGCGACGACCCGGTCGGGCCATCGGTGGGGCGTCACGTCGTGCGCATCGGGATGTTCAGTGTCGATCTGGTCCACGCCTCGGAACGCCGGTGATCATGCAAGGGACATCCGAAGGAGGCTGGAACGATGCCCGCACGACCGAAGGGGACGAACCACTCGTTCACGTTGATCGTGGACGGACCGATCGACGATGATTCGGTGCTGAACGCGCTTTTCGAGGCTGGCTGCGATGACGCCACCTTCGGATCGATCGACGGCGTCGGGCTCGCTGACTTCAACCGCGGCGCGCGCACGTTCCTGGAGGCGGTGCGATCGGCGGTGCGCGCGGTCGAGTCCGTCCCATCTCTACGCGTCGTTCGCGTTGAGCCCGAGGATCTCGTGACGATGGCCGAGATGGCTCGCAGACTTGATCGATCGCGCGAAGGCGTACGGCTCCTGATCGCCGGCGAGCGGGGCCCGGGAGCATTTCCTGCTCCAGTCTCTCGTGTGCGATCCCGATCACCACTGTGGCGTTGGGCGGACGTGGCTGCCTGGGCGCACGAGGCACTGGGACATCACAACACCGATGCAGCTTTGGTGGCTTCGATCAATGCTGCCCTCGAGCTCCGCCGGCAGCGCCCTCGACTGGCGCCCAGGGAGAGGAACTTCGTCGCCTCCCTATCCGGCTGAGTCGAGCAGCGTCGACGTCCCTCAGCCGGCCTTCGTGAGGGGGGCGTAGGCGAGCAGCACGCGCTTCTCCCCGATGTCGGGGAACGAGATCGTGGCTTCTGCGCCGTCGCCGTTGCCGGTGACTGTGAGCACGATGCCCTCTCCCCAACGCTCGTGCACGACCGTGTCGCCCGATGCGATCACGGGCACCTCACGGGTCGGAACACCTCTGGGCTGCGGAGGCGTCCAGTCGGGAGCGGGCCGGTCATCGTCATCGTGCTCGCGACGCCCCCCGATCACGCGCCCGCCGCCTCTGCCGGCAGCGGGATAGCCGCCGGTGCCGGAGCCCGGGCCGGGGTCGGCGCCGACGCCGGCGCTGGTCACACGACCACCGCGCCGCCCACCCGCGTACCGTCCGCCGTAACCGGTGCTCGCGCCCTCGCTCTCACGAACGTCGAACAGGTGCTCCGGCATCTCCTTCAAGAACCGCGATGGCGGGTTGTATTGCGTCTGCCCGTAGAGCGTGCGGCTCCACGCGTGTGTGAGGTACAGGCGCTGCCGCGCCCGCGTGATGCCCACGTAGGCCAGGCGGCGCTCTTCCTCGAGGGCGGCGGCGTCGGTCATCGACCGGAAGTGCGGGAAGATGCCGTCTTCCATGCCGACGATGAACACGATCGGGAACTCCAGGCCCTTGGCGATGTGCAGCGTCATCAGCGTGACGCTCGACGCGTCCTCGTCGTACTCGTCCTGCTCGCCGATCAGCGAGACCTGCTCGAGGAACTGCTCGAGGCCGGCGTCGGGCTCGCGCGTAAGCAGCTCGGCCGCGACGCCGCCCAGCTCCTGGATGTTCTCGATGCGACCTTGCGCGTCGACCGTGCGTTCTTCCTCGAGCTCGCCCAGGTAGCCGGACTCGAGAGCAGCGAACTCCACCATGCGCACCGGGCCGGCGCCGTCGTCGGCGTGGCGGCGGATCGCTTCCATCACCTGATTGAAGCCCGCGACGGCGCCCTTGGCTCGGGTCTGCAGCACGGCTATCTCGTCGATGCGCCGGCACGCCTCGATCAGGTCGATACCCTCGGTGTCGGCGAACGACTCGAGCGCCGCGACGGTCGCGTCGCCGATGCCACGCTTCGGCGTGTTCACGACCCGTCTGAACGAGATGACGTCCTGCGGATTGATCAACAAGCGCAGGTACCCGAGCACGTCCTTGATCTCCCGCCGCTGGTAGAAGCGCACCCCACCGAAGACCCGGTAGTTCGTGCCGACCCGCATCAGCACGTCCTCCAGCACGCGGCTCTGAGCGTTGGTGCGGTAGAAGACAGCGACGTCGGAGAGCCGGAAACCATCGGTCTCGCGCAAGCGCTCGATCTCGTCGACCACGAAGAACGCTTCCTCGTGCTCGTCGTCGGCGCGGAAACGCACGATCAGCTCGCCCGAACCCGCCTCGGTCCACAGCGACTTGGGCTTGCGCTGCTGGTTGTGCTCGATCAGCGCGTTCGCAGCCTCGAGGATGTTCTGGGTGGAGCGATAGTTCTGCTCCATCAGGAAGACGGTCGCGTCGGGGTAATCGCGCTCGAAATCGAGCATGTTCTGGATCGTGGCTCCGCGCCAGCTGTACACACCCTGGTCGGCATCGCCGACGACGCAGACGTTGCGATGCTTCGCGGCGAGCAGGTTCACGAGCTCGTACTGGGCTCGGTTGGTGTCCTGGTACTCGTCGACCATCAGGTACAGGAACCGCTCCTGGTAGTGCTCGAGCACCTCCGGATGCTCGCGGAAGAGCCGCACCGTCTCGGTGATCAGGTCGTCGAAGTCGAGTGCGCCGGCATCTCGCTTGCGCCGCTCGTACGCATGGTAGACCTTGGCGATCGTCTCCTCGTAGAAGTTGCTGGCCATGCTCGCGAAATCGTCAGGACCGATCACCCGGTCCTTCGCGCTCGAGATGCCACTCGCCATCGCGCGCGGCGGATACCGCTTCGGATCGAGGTCGAGGTCCTTCAGGATGCCGGCGATCAACCGCTCGGTGTCGCCGTCGTCGTAGATCGTGAAGCCACTCGGCACGCCGAGGTGGGCATGCTCGCGCCGGAGCAGGCGGGCGCACGTGGAGTGGAACGTGAGGATCCACATGCCGCGGGTGACGCGCTCCCCCAGCATGCCCTCGACCCGATCGGCCATCTCGCGAGAGGCCTTGTTCGTGAACGTGATCGCGAGGATCTCGAACGGGGAAACACCCTGCTCGCGGATCAGGTAGGCGATGCGATGGGTGAGTGCCCGGGTCTTGCCGCTGCCGGCGCCGGCCACGATCAACACCGGCCCCTCGGTGTGCAGGACCGCTTCGGTCTGGATGTCGTTCAGGCCCTCGAGCAGGGGGGAGACGGCGTTCACGGAGGCAAGTGTAGGTGGCATGGGCGACGCAGAGCTGGCGTGGCGGTACCGTTGCGTCATGGCAGCCGAACGGCGGGATGCGCGCGGAGGTTGGCGCACGATCGTGCACTGGTTCGGCATGGCGTGCCTGATGGCCGCGGCCGGATTCGCCGGCTATGTCGGCTGGTCGCTCTGGGGCACGGGCCTGCACACCGCCCAGGCCCAGGATCGCCTGCGAACGGAGTTCCAGCGGGATGTCCAGGGCGAGCCGGCGGATCCCTCGACCGCTCCCGACCGGGTGCCGCTCGGAGACGCCTACGCGCAGCTCGAGATACCGGCGATCGAGGTGAACTTCATGGTGGTGCAAGGCACCAGCTACGAGGACCTGAAGGACGGTCCGGGCCACTACCCCGACACCGCCGACCCCTGGGACGACACGGGCCGGGTCGGCGTCGCCGGGCACCGAACGACCTACCAGGCCCCGTTCTTCGACCTCGACCAGCTTGCAGCCGGCGATGCGATCACGGTTCGCACCAGGTATGGCACGTATCGCTACGAGGTCGACGAGGTGTTCGTGATCCCCTCGGGGGGCTCGGGTCGCGTGCTCGTGCAGACCCCGCACCCGACCCTCGTGCTGACCACGTGCAACCCGAAGTACTCGAGCAGCGAGCGGCTGATCGTGACCGCCCGCCGCGTTTCCAGCTAGTGCCCGGGCGGACCCTCGAACAGCGACGGCGCCGCGAGCAGGATGTAGTCCGCGAGACCATCGTCGGCGTTGGCGATCAGCGGCCCCTAGGGCGACCGGCGCGGCCGCTCCCGGGCGCCTCAGCCCTACGACCAGCTCGAGCCCTGCACCCGCCGCGACACGCATGAGCGTTCGTACGGTGGGCACGCGATTGCCGGTCTCCATCGCGGTGACCGCCGCCTGCGACGTGCCGACCCGGGATGCGAGGGCTCGCTGTGACAACCCGGTCAGCTCACGGGCTGAGAGGATCAGCTCGCCCACCCCCAGAGGCGATGGTCGGCCGGCGCTCGAAGCTTGAGCAGCCGCAGCAGCGGCGATCTCCGCATCGAGCAACGCCGTGAAGTCCGGGAGCCCTCGTGCCGTGAGGGTCGCATTCCTGTTCGGCTGTGACACCACTATCGGTGTCGAAGACGACCCGGGCGCGAGCTGACCCTGATCGACACCACTACCGGTGTCACGGTTCATGGTAAGTCCCGCGGTCGCCGTCCACTCGCTGACGTTACGGACCGCCACCGACACCGCCGCGCCGTCTAGACCAGCGAACGGGTCTACTCCCACTCGATCGTACCGGGGGGCTTCGACGTGATGTCGTACGCCACCCGGTTCACGCCGGGCACCTCCCGCACGATCCGCGATGCGATGCGGTCCAGCACATCGTCGGGCAGCCGCGCCCAGTCGGCCGTCATCGCATCCTCACTCGTGACCGCCCGCACGATCACGGGATTCTCGTATGTGCGGCCGTCGCCCATGACCCCAACGCTCTGCACGTCGGCCAACAACACGCAGAACGCCTGCCAGGTCTCGCGATCCAGCCCCGCCCGCTTGATCTCCTCTCGCACCACGGCATCGGCGCCACGCACCTTCTGAAGATTCTCCGCGTTCACCTCGCCAACGATGCGCACCGCGAGCCCCGGCCCCGGGAACGGCTGCCGCTGCACGATCTCCTCGGGAAGTCCCAACTCCACGCCGACCGCACGAACCTCGTCTTTGAACAGGTCGCGCAGCGGTTCCACGAGCTCGAACGTCATGTCGTCGGGAAGACCGCCCACGTTGTGATGGCTCTTGATGTTGGCGGCGGTCTTCGAACCCGACTCGATCACATCGGGATAGAGCGTGCCCTGTACGAGGAACCTGGCCCCAGAGACCTCGCGCGCGACTTCCTCGAAGACACGGATGAACTCCTCACCGATCGTCTTCCGCTTCACCTCGGGGTCGGTCACGCCCGCCAGCCGCGCCAGGAACCGATCTGCCGCCTTCACGTGTACGAGAGGCACTTGGAAGTGCCTCTCGAACGCTTCCTCGACCTGATCGGGCTCGCCCTCGCGGTTCAGCCCGTGGTCGACGAACACGCACGTGAGCTGAGCGCCGACCGCGCGGTGCACGAGTAGTGCTGCGACGGCGGAATCCACTCCCCCGCTCAGCGCACACAGCGCCTGGGAGTCGCCCACCTGCCCACGGATGCGCGCCACCTGATCATCGATGATGTTCGTCGGCGTCCAGTCAGGAAGCAGGTCACACCCGTCGTACAGGAAGCGCTTCATCACATCTTGGCCATGCGACGTGTGCGAGACCTCGGGGTGGAACTGCACGGCGTAGAGCCCGCGCGATGCGTCTTCCATGGCGGCGATCGGGATCTGGTCGGTCGACCCGGTGACCCGGAACCCGGCGGGCTCGCGCGTGACCGCATCGCCGTGCGACATCCAGACCGTGTCTCGACCGGGGAAGTCCTGCAGCAGCACGCCGGGGCCTCGCTCGTCCAGCGACAACGACGTCGCGCCGTACTCGCGCTGGCCCGTCGCCGCGACCTCGCCCCCGAGTGCCTGCGCCATGAGCTGGTGGCCGTAGCAGATGCCGAGCACCGGCACGCCGAGCTCGAACAGCCCCGGGTCGACCCGCGGCGCGCCTTCCTCGTTCACGCTCGCAGGGCCGCCGCTCAGGATGATGCCGGCGGGCCGCCGAGCTCGCAGCTCGTCAGCCGTGACGTCGTGCGCCACGATCTCGGAGTAGACATGCGCCTCTCGCACACGCCGCGCGATGAGCTGTGCGTACTGCGCCCCCAGGTCAACGACGAGTACTGGCCGCGGGTCAGACGCCAAGAGGCTCAGTGCCCCATGCCCACGCGCTGTTGCGTCTGATAGATCTTGCCCTCGGTCTTGATCGACGGGGCGATCACGAGCTCGGCCTTCTGGAACTCCTTGATCGTCTGAAAGCCCGTGGTCGCCATCGAGGTCGCGAGGGCGCCGAACAGGTTGAACGTGCCGTCGTTCTCATGCGCCGGCCCGGTGAGGATCTCTTCGATCGACGCCACCTGTTGTGTCTGCACGCGCGCCCCGCGCGGCAGGGTCGGATGGAACGTGGCCATGCCCCAGTGGTACCCACGGCCGGGCGCCTCGTAAGCGCGCGTCATCGGCGAGCCGATCATCACGGCGTCGGCGCCACACGCGATCGCTTTGGCGATGTCGCCCCCGGTGCGCATGCCGCCATCGGCGATCACGTGGCAGTACCGGCCGGTCTCGTGCTGGTGCTCACGGCGCGCTGCCGCCGCGTCGGCGATCGCGGTCGCCTGCGGCACACCCACCCCCAGCACACCCCTGCTCGTACAGGCGTTGCCGGGGCCGACACCCACGAGCACACCGACCGCGCCAGTGCGCATCAGGTGCAGCGCGGTCGCGTACGAGGCGCAGCCACCGACGATCACCGGGATGTCGAACGCCGGGATGAACTCCTTCAGGTTGAGCGGCTCCTGCTGGCTCGATACGTGCTCACCCGAGACGACCGTTCCCTGGATCACCAAGATGTCGAGGCCGGCGTCCAGCACGAGCTTCGCGTAGCGCTCCACCCTCTGCGGCGTGATCGACGCGCTCGTCGTGACGCCTCCCTCCTTGATCTCCTCGATGCGGCGGCCTATCAGGTCTTCCTTGATCGGCTCGGCGTAGAGCTCCTGCATGCGCCGCGTGGCCTTCTCGTCTGGCAGCGAGGCGATCTCCTCGTAGATCGGTTCTGGATCCTCGTACCGGGTCCAGAGGCCCTCGAGGTTCAGGCACGCGAGCCCGCCGAGCCTGCCGATCGCGACGGCGGTCGCCGGCGAGACCGCGGCGTCCATCGCGCTCGCCATCATCGGAAGCGGGAACGTGTACGCGTCGATCTCCCACTCGATGCTCACGTCCTCGGGGTCGCGCGTGCGCCTCGACGGAACGATCGCGACCTCGTCGAACGCGTACGCCCGCCTGGCCGTCTTGCCGATGCCGATCTCGAACTCCATGACTCGCTCCCACCCCTGCCTCGGCCCGCAAACGCAGAACGCCCACCGGTGTCCCGATGGGCGTCACTCCCTACATGGCAGCAGGGTAGCAGACGCCTTCAGGCCGCCCCGGTCAGGGCGCCGATGATCCGCTCCGCGACGACCACGGTCGGCACGTTCGTCGTGGCGCGCGGCGCCGCCGGCATGACCGATGCGTCTGCGACGACCAGGCCGTCGACGCCGAGCACGTGCCCGAACCGGTCGGTCACGGCGCCCATCGCGCACGTGCCGACCGGGTGCCAGTAGTGGATCGCCCCGGCGCGCACCGCCTCGCGCAGATCATGGCGCGCGGGCGCGGCCGGACCGGGCTCGAGCTCACGGTCGAGCATGGAGGCGAACGGTTCGGTCGAGGCGAACGTGCGGCCCAGCTCGATCCCGTCGAGCAGGGCCTCGATATCGTGCCCGTCGGGGTCGCTCAGATAGGCGTGGTCGAGCCTCGGGGCAGTGCCGGGGTCGAGACCGCCCAGGGTGAGCGCCCCGCGGCTTCGAGGCGTGAGCAGGGCGACGGATACACCGAGCCGCCCGTCGAGCGAGATCTCAGGGAAGACGTGCAGGTCGAACGGCTCGCCGGCAGCCTGCGCCCGGCCGCTCTCGCCCTTGGCGAACCCCTGCTCGTCGGGCACGGTGCGCCCGGTGGCTTCGAACTCCGTCGTGCGCCGCTTGAGCTCGTCGCTCGGTGCGAAGAGCAACTCGAAGCTCGGCTGATCGTGCAGGTTGCGCCCGACGGGCAGATCCTCGATCACCTCGACTCCGAGCTCACGGAGCTCATCGGAAGGGCCGATCCCACTACGCAGCAAGATCGCTGGCGATCCATAGGCGCCGCCAGCCACGATCACCAGATCGGCCCGAGCCTCGAACACTCCTTCGGGCCCGTGGGCGGCCACTCCCACCGCACGACCGTTCTCGACGAGCACCCGATCGACGAGCGTGTCGGCGCTGATGACGAGCTCCGGCAGATCCATCGCGATGCCGGCTTCGATGAACGCGCCGTGGAACGGCGCGATCTCGTCGTCGGCGAACCGCCGCACGCGCAGACGCGACGAGGTCTCGCGGAACAGCGGCAGCAGGTCGTCGCCGGCCCACCCGTCGAGCCCGAGCGCGGCCCAGCCGTCGTAGTCGGCGCGATGCCCCCACGACACGGTGCATCCGTTGTGCGCCGAGCATCCGCCGATGACGCGGGCCCGCTCGTAGTTGAGCGAGCGACCCGGCAGCTCGTGGCCGGACGTGTAGCCCCAGTCGTGCGTGAATGGAAGGGTGCGCGCGTCCAGCAGCTCTGCCGGCCAACGACCTTCCGCGAACGCACCGTGGTCGGGGCCGGCCTCGAGCAGCAGCACCCGGCGACCGGCTTCGACTAGTCGCGCGGCGACAACGGTACCCGCGGTGCCACCGCCGCACACGATCGCGTCGTACGTGTCAGTGCTCCTTGACGACTGTGCCTGCCTCGCTGACTCGCAGATCGGTCATGCCCGAGTGGTCCCGATCACCGGTGACGAGCACCGTGTCGTCGTCGATGCGACCCAGCTCCTTGAGGCGGGTCAGCACGAGCTGCAGTGACTCGTCGGGGCTCTGTGACAGCGTGTCGACCCGGATCTCCGGATCCTCGGGCGCCTCGTAGGGGGCCTCAGGATCCACGCCGGTGAAGCCTGTGATCTCGCCGGCGAGCGCCTTCCTGTACAGACCCTTCGGGTCGCGGTGCGCCGCGATCTCCTCGACCGTGGCGTGCACGTAGACCTCGACGAACTCGCCGATCTGCTCGCGACAGGCGTCGCGCGTTTCCTTGTAGGGGCTGATCGGACAGCAGATGGTCGCGACGCCATTGCGGGTCAGCAGGTTCGCGACGAAGCCGATGCGCATGATGTTCGTGTCGCGGTCTTCTTTCGAGAAACCGAGGCCCTTGGAGAGGTTCTTGCGAACCTCGTCGCCATCGAGGATCTCGGTCTTCAGGCCACGCGCACGCAGCTCGTGGAACAGCATCTCAGCGATCGTCGACTTCCCCGAACCTGAAAGGCCCGTGAACCAGACGGTGAAACCATGTTGCTCAGACTGCGGCTGTTCGCTCACTGCAGGAAGCTCCTTCCGGCGGCGCCGACAGGCGCCTCGATGTCGTAAAGGGACAGCACCGACGGACCCACGTCGACCAGGTTCATGCCTTCGACGCGTCCCCTCGCCTGACCAGGCAGGTTGACCATGGAGAAGAACGCGGTGCGATCGTGGTTGGCGCCGTCGGTGCCCGTGTCGTTCTCGAACGTGTAGATGCTGGGGTTGCCGATGGCGCCCACGGAGCGCCAGTCGAGGTCGCCGAAGTACACGATCAGGTCGGGGGCCACTCCACGCACCTCGGGGTAGACGTCCTGGGGCTTGTGCACCTTGGTGCCCATGGGCAGACCGTCGGGCCCCGGCAGGGCCTCGAGCTTCGTGATGATCTCGTTGCGCAACCCCTCGTAGCGCGCGGGCTCGACGATGCCCTTCGGCTCACGGCCCTTCACGTTCAGGAAGCAGCGCCCGTAGTATCCGCCATCGCCCCACGCCACCGTGCGGCCCCAGTCGATGTCGGCCTTCGCGATCGGCGTGATCTCCCGCACCGGGTCTCTGAGGACCAGGTAGCCCTCCTGGATGAGCCAGTCGTTGAAGCAGAGCCCGCCCATCATCGGACGGGCGCCGTGATCGCTCATCGCGATCGTGATCACGTCTTCGGGCAGCACCTCGAGGATCGTGCCGATCTCCTTGTCGAGGAACCGGTAGTAGTCGTGGAACACGGACTCGTACTTGTTGCCGGCCTCGTACAGCGGATGCCTCGGGTCGTAGAACTGCCAGAAGCAGTGGTGCAGCCGGTCGAGCCCCATCTCCACCATCATGAAGAAGTCCCAGGGCTTCGTCTTGATCAGCCGCCGCGCCACCTGGAAGCGGCGCTCGGTCATCTTGAAGATCTGATCCATCACGAAGTCGGCGCCCTGCTGGCGGAAGTTCGGGATGTCGAAGATGTAGTCGTTCTCGCCGAGCTCTTCTTCGATCTCGGTCTCGAGCTCGGCCGGGAACGCATACCGCTCAGCGCTCGGCGGCGTGAGGAAGCAGGCCACACGCCAGCCTGGGAACTCTTTGGGCGGCGGGAAGCCGGGCGGCACCCCGATCAGCAGCGAACGCTTTCCGGCAGCGCCGAGGGCGTCCCAGACCGCCGGCTCCTTGACGGAGAGCGACGTCGCGACCTGCAGGCCGTCGTAGCTCGTGTCCTTGCGGTTACGGAAGCCGTAGATGCCTAGCTGTCCCGGCGTTTTGCCCGTCATCGCGCACGCCCACGCCGGCACCGTGATCGGTGGGGTGATGCTGGCTAGATCGCCGTACATGCCGTTGGCGAAGATCTTGTGCAGGTTCGGCACCTCGTCGGCGAGGTCCTCGAACAGGAGCTGGGGGGCGCCGCAGTCGAGGCCGATGATCGCAACCCTGGGTCCTTGCTGCATGCTGCTTCCTCTCGTTTCGTTCGGATCGGAGATCGGTGCACCGGATCGCTGGTGAGGCTGCGCACCGACGCGCTGACGCGAGGGGGTGCCTCAGCGGTGCGCGTATCCTACCAATCGGCCGAACCCAGCCCGCCGGCTCAGACCAAGTATCAGGAGGCGTTCGTGAAGCTTCTGCGACGACAACTGAAGGCGCAGGCCGTGATGTGGGTGCTCGGCAGCGTGGCGATCGTTCTGTTCCCACGTTGGGTGCTCGAGACGATCGCCGGCCAACCCGTGCTCGAGGAGTACGTCTGGGCACGAGCGGTTGGCGTGATGGGGATCGCCTTGGCGCTGCTGATGGTGCTCGTCGCTCAGAAGATCGACGAGTTGTGGTGGTGGTCATGGTCGTTCGCCGTCCTGGACGTCGGGCTCGCCACGCTGTTCGCCGTGAACGCGCTCTTCGGCGTACCTGAGGCGGCCCCGGCGTGGCCGTTCTGGTCGCTCGCGGCGCTCAACGGCGTGCTGGGCGCCGGATCGCTCGTCGGCATGGGCCTCGGTGGCCAGGAGAAGCCGTTCGTCTGAGGCCTTCGCTGCCGTTCAACGAGCGGCCGCGATGCGATCAGTTGCGAGCCGGTCGGCGGTCGCGGCGGGCGTGACACCATCGTGATCTGCGCGCTCGAAGATCTCGGTGAGCGTCTGGCCGATGCCGGCCAGCCTCGCCGACATCTGTGCCTCGCTCCACCCGAGTCGCTCGTAGCCGGCCAGGTGGATCACGCCGCCGGCGCTGACCACGTAGTCGGGTGCATAGAGGATGCCGCGATCACGCAACCGCTCGGCGTCCCACCGCGTGGCGAGCTGGTTGTTCGCCGCGCCGGCGACCACACGGCACCGCAGCAACGGGATCGACTCCGCAGAGAGCACCGCTCCCGTCGCGCAAGGAGCGAAGACGTCGCACTCGGCGTCGAGGGCGTGGTTGGCGGGTGTCGAGGACGCGCCCAGCCGATCCGCGACCCGCGCCACCCCGTCCTCATCGAGGTCGGCAAGCACCAGCCGAGCGCCGGCGTCACGCAGCAGCTCCGCCAGACGAGTGCCCACGGCACCGACCCCCTGCACGAGCACACATCGATGAGAAAGATCATCGTCGGAGAACGCGTGGCGAACGCTCGCACGGATGCCATGGAACACGCCGAGGGCGGTCGCGCCCGCTGAGCTCCCCGAGCCTCCGCACGCGAGCGAGCGACCGAGCACGTGCGTGGTGCGTTCGCCCACGGCGTCGAGATCTGCCTCACCGGTGTTCATGTCGGCCGCGGTCAGGTAGGTGCCACCCATCGAAGCGACCAGATCTCCGTACCGCAGCAGCAGCTCTCGGCGTTCTACCGAACCCGGAGCCGGTACCTTCCCCACCGCGAGCACCGCCTTGCCACCGCCGAAGTTGAGCCCGGCGGCGGCCTGCTTCATCGTCATGGCCTGGGAAAGCCGCAGCACATCGGCGAAGGCATCGTCGGGCGATCGATAGACCTTCAACCGGGTGCCGCCCATCGCCGGGCCGAGCACCGTGGAGTGCACCCCGATCATCATCCAGGCGCTCGATGGCTCGTCGAAGCGCATGACGACGTGCTCACCGTCCCACCCGCGGAGCAAGCGCTCGAACATCGTGTCGAGTGTAGGCCCGAGTACGAGCGTCGCGCGAGCCCTTTGTGACGGCCCTACATACGAGTGGGGGGGGGGCCCCCGCCCCCCCCCCC
>JBBEAY010000067.1:0-1567 GCA_040882605.1 Actinomycetota bacterium | reverse complement strand
GGCCACGAGGCCCGCCCCACGAGGCGCTCTGCGAGTCTCGTTCAGACTCGGGTCAATGTGCGTGGCCGTGGCCGTCGCCGGCGGCCTCGTCGTCCTCGGGCTTCTCCACGACCGCCGATTCCGCGGTCAGCACGATCGCGGCGATCGACGCTGCGTTCTGCAGCGCTGAGCGGGTGACCTTGGCCGGGTCGATGATGCCAGCCTTGACCATGTCGACCCACTCACCGGTGGCGGCGTCGAAGCCCTTGCCGTCACCGTCGCTGCGGAGCTGCTGCACGATGACCGAGCCTTCGTATCCGGCGTTCTGTGCGATGCGCCGTGCCGGCTCGCTCAACGCGTTCCGCACGATGCGCGCACCGGTCGCCTCGTCGCCATCGAGGTCGAGCTTGTCGAGGCCGGCCTCGGCGCGGATCAGCGTGACGCCACCGCCGGGCACGATGCCTTCCTCGACGGCCGCGCGGGTCGCGCTCACGGCGTCCTCGATACGGTGCTTCTTCTCCTTGAGCTCAACCTCTGTTGCCGCGCCGACCTTGATCACCGCGACGCCACCCGAGAGCTTCGCGAGCCGCTCCTGCAGCTTCTCGCGGTCCCAGTCGGAGTCGGTGTTCTCGACCTCGGCCTTGATCTGGTTGATGCGTCCGGCTACGGCGTCGGCGTCACCCTGACCCTCGATGATCGTCGTGTCGTCCTTGGTGATGACCACCTTGCGGGCCTGACCGAGCAGGTTTACCTCGGCGTTCTCGAGCTTGAGGCCAACTTCCTCGGAGATGACCTCGGCGCCGGTCAGGATCGCGATGTCCTGCAGCATGGCCTTGCGGCGGTCGCCGAATCCGGGGGCCTTGACCGCGGCGGCATTGAAGGTGCCACGGATCTTGTTGACCACGAGGGTCGCAAGCGCTTCGCCCTCGACGTCCTCGGCGATGATCACGAGGGGCTTGCCACCTTGCATGACCTTCTCGAGCACGGGCACGAGCTCCTGCACACTCGAGATCTTCTTGTTCACCACCAGGATGTAGGGATCCTCGAGCACGGCTTCCTGCCGGTCGGCGTCGGTGATGAAGTACGGCGAGATGTAGCCCTTGTCGAACTGCATACCCTCGGTGAACTCGAGCTCGATGCCGAAGGTGTTCGACTCCTCGACCGTGATGACACCGTCCTTGCCGACCTTGTCGAGCGCTTCGGCGATCGTCTCGCCGATCGCCGGGTCGGCCGCTGAGATCGAGGCAACCTGGGCGATCTCGTCCTTGGACTCGACCTCCTTGGCCTCGTTCGCGATCGACTCCACGGCGCTCGCGACGGCCTTCTCGATGCCGCGTTTGAGCGCCATCGGGTTCGCCCCGGCGGCCACGTTCTTCATGCCGCCCTTGACCATTGCGCGGGCGAGCACGGTCGCGGTGGTGGTGCCGTCACCTGCGACGTCGTTCGTCTTGGTTGCGACTTCCTTGGTGAGCTGCGCGCCCATGTTCTCCCACGGGTCCTCGAGCTCGATCTCCTTCGCGATCGTCACGCCGTCGTTCGTGATCGTGGGGGCTCCCCACTTCTTGTCGAGCACGACGTTCTGGCCCTT
>JBBEAY010000066.1:0-13936 GCA_040882605.1 Actinomycetota bacterium | reverse complement strand
TTCGACCGGCGTTTCTGGCCGCTAGGTGTTCGCCATTTGGACCGGCGTTCTTAACGATACTGACGGTACTTCACGGCACTCCTGGCACCTCCTAGATGTATGCTGAACAGCAAAGATGCTGGTAGCAGCGGTGAGCGGGTCTTCCTTGACACGGAAGAGGTCAGAGGTTCAAATCCTCTAGCGCCCACCACGAAACCCCCTGCAGGGCAGGGGGTGGTTCGCTCATCAGCGCGATACGGAGCGCGCGAAAGAGCGAATCGGACACAAGTCGGACACAAGAGGTGGGCTCATGGAGATTGCAACGCGCGAGGTTCACGCGGTGCTGAGCTACGTCTCTGCCATGGAACGGCAAGGACAAGCCGCGACCGTCGCTCAGGTCGAAGCCTTCGCTTCCGGTGAGCGGCGAACGTTTGCCACGGGCGGTTTCTTGACTACTGCGATCCCCAGCTACGGGAGAGCCCTCGAGCAGCTTGCCGGAAAGGTTTCCGTCGAGAGCTTCACCGACTGGATGGAGCGCCTGGACTGGGTCTCCGTCGGACGGAATGTGGCGCTCACATCCCTCGGCAGGGCCGTTCTTCGAGAACTGGATCAGCGAGAGGTCAGCGCGGACTCCGCTTGAGGTCACTCTCTCACCCGAGGATCCGATCGCATACGCTCGGGCGGTCGAGCGTATTGCCCAGCACGACGACGCTCTTCTGGTCGATGCATACTTTCGCCTGGACGACGTCATGCCGATCCTGAGCCAGACAGGCGTGTCTCGGGTACTCACCAGCGGACGTGGCGGCAAGAAGAGGACCGGAGCCGTTGCGGTGGCGTTGCAACAGTTGGCTCCCGGTCGCCCCTTCGAGGTCCGTGTGCATGACGGCGTGCACGACAGGTACGTCATTCCCGGGAGCGGTCCAATCGACTCCATCGGAACGTCGCTCGGTGGGGTAGTGGAAGCGGTTCACGGTTATGACCCGGCACGAGGAGCCGATGGCCTCCGCGATTCGGTCGACCCACGAGGAGTTGTGGAGCTCGGCCACCCCTCTCGTGGAGCACACTGGAGCTGAACCGCCGCCAGAGAAGCCCGCCGCCCCGCGCCGGAGACGCAAGGCGGCATCTTCGGGGAAGACTTGAGGGAGCAGGTTGCCTTTGGCGGAGACTGCGGCGCTGCTCGACTTTAGGAACTCAGGAGGGAGAATCCAGTGGTGCGCGACAGGGCGCGGCCGTGCTTGTCGTAGGCGACGAGCATCAGCTCGGCGGCGTCCTGGGGGTGTTGTGCAACGGCGTCTCGGAAGCACCGCTCCGCCTCAGCCTGGGAGTCGTAGAAGGCTACGGCGTTTCCCGACTCCATATCGAGGACCATGAAGTTATCGGGTGTCGCCTTCTTCGCCATGGTGTACCTCCTGAGCCGCATCTTACTCCAGGGGTATCGGTACGGGAACACCTGATGCTGAGGCCAGATCCTTCGGTTCTCCCCAGATCGAGTAGTGCTTGTCGGGACCTTCCTCGGCCCACACGTGCCCGTCATGACCGCTCACAGTGACCTCGACCACATGTGTCCAACGCCGGGGGCGCCCGCCCTCCAGAATCCCCGTGTTCACGGCCTGGGCCTCTTCGATTGCCATGCCCTTCGTTGCCCACGCACTGATGCCTCGGTAGAGGAGCGAGTCTTCCTTCAGCCTGGGCCACAGGCGCGGGCGCTTCTTGGCCTCGCATCGAGACGTGAACTGCTCGGCTGCAGTAGGTGCACGACGCGGCGGCCGGGAAATTCGACACGTTCGATGACAAGGTTCACAATTTCCTCGTCGAGACGCAAGCCGGGGTGATCGGCCTTGCGCTACTGCTGGCGGCGGGCGCGTCCGCACTCTACCTACGCTTGACCGTGGGGAGCGCGACACCTTCCTAGCCCAGAGATTCTCAGCCCAGCGTCGCTCATTCGTGGGTCGTACTTAGATTTCCACATGGACAGCGACAGGGCAGTGACAGAATCGGGAGACGCTGGCTGACACACTTTGGCGTTCACCTCCGCACGCCTGGGGCAGGAGCACGTAGCCCCCTGCCTCCGGACTCGATCCATTACTCCTCAGGAAAGAGCCGATGGCCACCGAGAGTTGACCGCCCGTAAACGACTTCATCACCCCTGCACGACGCGCCACGTGGCAGACACTTAAGGGCTCGAATGCAAAGGTGGGCCGGTGATGGCCCAATGAAGGGTGCCGATCAAGGCTTAGCCGCGCATATAGCGTTCCGCGTTCCCGCCTAGGAAGGCGGCCAGGTCTCCCTCCCTCATGAAGTTTCCGTGATCGCGAACAGAGTCGAGCAACTGAGGATATTTCGTCCATTCCTCCAACCATGGCCAGTCCGTGGCCCACACGAGCTGCTCAGGCCCCACGCCCCGGTAAAGCACCTCGAGCTGGCGGAGATACTCTGGGAATGGGTACCGCCATTCGTCCTTCCAATTGAGCATCGGCCCCCCTAAGTACGAGGTGCTAACGAAGACGTTCGCGCGCCCGCGGGCCAGCTCAAACAAGGCGTCGGCCTCAGGGCTCGGCAGGTGGACGGCTCCGCCATGGTTGAACTGGAATCGAAGCTCGGGATGCCGTTTCAGGATGCGAGCCGTTGCTGAGAAGTACTCCTGATGCGAATTCGTACGTGGGGGGTCGGTGTCTTCCAGGCCAATAATCACTTTGAGCCGATGTTCTGCGCATAACTCGTACACGGGAATCATGTCGTCACCGTCTAGCGCGACTCCGAGGTAATTCGGAAAAATTTTGATGCCCACGGCACCCCGCTCAACTTCGTCTCGCAGCCGGTCGAACGATGCTGGATGGCGAGGATCCCTGAGAGTGGTGAAGTAGTGGAAACGATCAGGATACTTTCGAGCGTAGTGGAGCGTATACGCCCTTCCCCCGAAGAACTCGTCAGGAGACGAATCGAAGCGCCGCATGTAGGGCTCGAAATCGTACCCGTCGTAGCCGATGAGGAAGGCTTGGTGAACCCCGGCACGATCCATCTCCTCGATAAGTAGATCACCGCTGTGCTCGCGTGATGTGATCCCCTCAACCAGACGATGTGCGGTGTTCGTCTCTACGCGCCAGGCGCGATAGACGACGTGTACCTCGGTGTCGATCACGATCGGCGACGTGGAGGATAATGTCATCGTTCACCCCCTTCCGGAATCGGGATAAAGACACATGCCTCGGGCCTCCAGCTCAACCAGACGTCCGCACCAACCTTCGGCTGATCCCCTTGATACGATCGTATCTCCGCTCGGATAGGATTCGACAAGCCGTCGACCTCGACTTCGTATACAAAGACCGTGCCGCGGAATGAAGCGTCCCGCACCACACCGCGCAGGCCGGAGCCACCATTGGTAGTGACTTGCGCGTTCACCTCGATTGCCTCCGGGCGTACGACCGCCCACGCGGGCCCTGCCGCAGTCCCTTGACCTTGATGAATGGAGAATGCCTGCGACGCGATCCGAACCGTCGAGACGGCCCCCTCGCCGTTGCTCTCGACAGTCGCTGGGATGACATTGGCATCCACGAAGCGGGCGGCGAACGCCGAGGAAGGTGATCGGTACAGCTCCGCAGGCGGAGCGACCTGTTCGATGCGTCCTTCATTTAGCACCACGACACGATCCGACATCGCGAGCGCCTCTTGCTGATCGTGCGTAACATAGAGAAACGCGCACCCAGTCTCACGGTGAAGCCGCCGGAGCTCCGCTTCCATCTCCAACCTGATCTTCCGATCGAGCGCTGATAGAGGCTCGTCGAGCAGGAGCAGGCGTGGCCGATTCACTAACGCACGCGCCAGACAGACGCGTTGCATCTGCCCCCCGGACAGCTCGTCGCTCCGTCGATGTGCGAAGGCCTCGAGCCTCACGAGCGCGAGGGCCCCCTGCACGCGCTCGAGTATCTCTTGTCGCGGCGTCCGCTTCATTCGGAGCCCGAATGCGACGTTCCCGAACACGTCGAGGTGCGGGAATAGCGTCGGCCGTTGGAACACCAAGTTGAACGGCCGACGGTGCGCCGGCACCCTCGCGATATCCTGCCCGTCGAGCGAAATCCTCCCCGTCGTAAGCGGGACAAATCCGGCCACAATTCGCAGCAACGTTGTCTTCCCGCACCCCGAGGGACCCAGGAGCGTGACGAACTCACCCTCATTAACAGTGAGGTTGACGTCGGTCAATGCCGGAACAGACCCGTACCGGTGATTGACATCATCGAGCGAGAGGAACGTACGCGGGTCGCTCACGGCGATACCTCGAGGTACGCCCGACTAGCCGGCGTCCTCAGTCCCCGGATCCAGATGAGAGTGAATGCCCCCACCCACATGCCGATAGTTAGGGCCATCAGGACGGTAGACACCGTGTTGATGGCCGGAGTCACGGTTCTCCGCAGGCTTGACCACACGTACAGAGGAAGCGTCGAATCTGGCCCGACGACGAAGAACGTGATCAGGAACTCGTCGAACGACAGGGCGAAGGCCAGCAGGGCCGCCCCCGCGAGTACGGGCCAGATCTGAGGCAGAGTTACGTGCCGAAATACCTTCCAGCCGCCGGCTCCCAAATCGGCGCCGGCTTCCTCAAGCGCCGGGTCAACACGGTCGAGAGCGACCTTGGCCAGAAGGAAGAAGTAGGGGAATACGTAGACGGTGTGAGCGATTCCGACTGTCACCAATGACAGATTCATGTTGACGCGAACGAAGAAGACGAGGAGGGATATCCCAAGGAACAACCCTGGGAGGGTAATCGGCAGGAAGAAAAGGAAGGCGAGCGGTGTGCGAAGCTTTGAGGGAGCGCGGCTGAGGGCGGCCGCAGCCATCGTCCCGATGACTAGCGTCACGCATGAAACCGAGCTCGCGACGATCAGGCTGTTCGTCAGCGCGGAACGGAACTGAGGGGACCCGAGTACCTCTCGGTACCATCTCAGGGAGAGACCCGTGAACGGTAGTGACAAGGAGGCCGTTTCGTGAAAGGAGAATAAGACCACGATCGCGAGAGGCGCATATAACAAGATCAGCGTAATGCCCGTGGTCAGGCCGGCAAGCGAGCCGGCGGTACGTCGCCGCATCATGCCTGCCATCTGATCCGGTCAAGGCGCAGGACGCGAAGGCACAATGCCGTCAACAAGTAACAGAGCGAGAAGGCCCCGAGCATCAGTAGCGAGACGGCGCTCCCGACCGACCAGTTACCGATCGCCGTCATCATTGTCTGCACGTGGACGCCAAGCGTCACGCCGTTGGTGCCGCCAAGGAGCTGCGGCGTCACGTAGTCAGAGGCAGACAGCACGAACACGAGCAGCGCCGACGTGAGCGCAGGTGCGGCGATCAAAGGGACGAGGATGGCCCGCCATCGCTGGAGGGCGGTCGCACCAAGATCCTGCGCCGACTCCAGCAACGGTTGCCCAATCGGGCCGAAGCCGGCGAACAGCACGAGGATCACGTAGGGCAGGTATATCTGAACGAGCGCGATCGTTACGGCGGTGCGACTATAAAGCATGAAGCCAAGGGGCTGGTTGATCAACCCGAGCTTCTCCAAGGCGGCGTTCAGGATGCCGGTCTCACCCAGGATTGTTCGCCACGCGTAGATCCGAACCAAGTAGCTCGCGAAGATGGTGGCGATGATCAGGAAGAGAACGGGGACCCTTAGCCGGGCGGCTCGGTATCGCAACCAGTACGAGACGGGAATCGCGATACCCACTGTTGCGGTCGCCGCCAATGCCCCGGTCACGAGGGAGTTCCAGCCGAGCGTGCGCACGAGCGGCGAGCTTAAGGGCTCGCGGTAGTTCGCCAGCGTAGTGGGTGCCGAGGCCCGGTACAGCCCGGCGGTCAATAGGCTATAGACGGCAAAGATGACTAGAGGGATGACAAAGAACGCGATGAGGCCAAGGAAGGCTGGGAGAATGAGTACAGAGCGCGCAGCGGTGCCGCTTAGTGACCCGGTCCTGCTGTTGCCGCGAGTCGCCGCAACCTCGATCCCATGTGAACTCGGGTCGGGTGCCATCACCCTCCCGCTTTGATCTGTTCCCAGGTCTGGAGCCATTGGCTCAAGGTCACATATTGGTCGGACTGCGTGGGCGGGTTCTCGAAGAACGGAGCCTGGCTGAGGAGCTGCTCGAGGTCCTCATACTGATAGAGCGACGCGGTCGAGGCGTCGAGCAACGGCACCGCATCGGCAATCGTCACGCCGGCGACCAGGCCTTCCGCTGCCTTCGCATGCACGCTCGGCTCGAGAGTTTTGTTTATCCAGGCATAGACCGCGTCGACGTTGTCAACCGTGGGAGGGATGGCCCACGCATCGCAGAACGACTCTGACCCCTCCTTAGGCAAGATGGTCGTGATCGTCTTCTTTCCCGCATCGGCCGCGAACTGGTTCATGGCGGCCCAACCGGCGAAGCATGCGACCGCCTCACCGGAGACGAGCTTCGTGACCATGTCGCCGTAGCTCGGGGAGATCCCCTTCGCCTGCGCCACGAACTGCCTCATCAGATCGGCAACGTCGATGAGGTCCTGCTCGCTCATCATCGACGGGTCAACGCCTAGGATCCGGGCCGCGTTGAACAGATTGTCCTGCTGACTGTCGACGACCGCAATCCGTCCCGTGAGCTTGGGATCGAGCAGGTCGTACCAAGATTCGGGCTTCGGGATCGCCGAGGTGTCGTACGTGATCCCCTCGGAGCCCCATGTCCATGGCACTCCCATCCGGCTCCCATTCGCATCAACCCAGAAGTTGCCCTCGTCTGACCCGAAGAACGGGAAGAGATTCTCGAGGTTTGGGACCCGATCGGGATCGATGGGAGTGATGATCTGGAGCTCTTCGTACTGAGCCTTGAACGCCTGGTTGTACGTAATCAGGTCGTACCCTTCCGCGCCCGCCGCGAGCTTGGACTGAATCTCGTCGTAGCTTGCAATGTAAGTGGCTCGAAGCTCCACGTCGTTGGACTTCTCCCAGGCTCCCATTTGTTCCGGCAGGTCGTATCCCTCCCAGGATAGGAAGTCGATGGCGCCACTTGGGGCGCCGGTCGTCGCTCCCGACGAGGTACCCGCATCGCCTGCCGAGCCGCCATCATCCGAGCAGGCGGCGAGCAGCGGGGCGATCGCCACGCCGGTGAGCGTCACCCCGAGCGTGCCCAACAGTTGACGACGAGTGAGTTCAATCCGACCCCTTGGGGAGTGCGGGTCCGAGAACGATGCGGCGTTTTTGGGCATGACCCTTTCCCTATTCCTTCCTGCGACTTCCATTTCCCATACCCCCGCGACCTCCCATCTAGCCGCCCTCTCGGCCCGAGATCGGAGGTCGAGGAGCCCGCCGGTCCACGCAGCTTTCGTCCATCCTTGCATTACCTCGGCGGACTGATAAAATAACCGTGACTATGTCGCAAGTCAAGGCACAGACACTGGCGAACCGACGGGTCGAGGGACGACATCGAGAGGTTGTCGAGGCTGCCCGTCGGGTCATCGTCCGCAAAGGACTGGCGGAGACCAGGCTCAGGGATGTCGCCCACGAGGGCGGCTTCACGACTGGCCTCGTGACCCACCACTTCCCAGATAAGCGGGCGGTCATCTTCGGCGCCTTTGCCTCGGCGTGGACCGATTGGATCGAGGGGTCGCGGTCGACGTTTGCGTCTGCGCAGAATCCGCACGAACTCGCCAGATCTCTGGTACAGGTCGCTGTCCCCGACTCGAGGGAGCTGAGGAGCGAGTGGCGCCTTTGGGCCGAGATGTGGGCCTACGCGGGGGGTGATGACGAGTTCGCAGGCGAGATCTTCCGCGCGGATACAGCCCTCTGGGAGCAGGAACTGTGTGGCGTGGTTGGCTCGCTGCAGCGGGCGGGATTGATCCGGTCGGAAGTCGTTCCGGAGATTGAGGCCACCATCATCAACCGCCTCATGGACGGGTTGGGGCTGAGGGCTTGGTTGACGGGCCGCTGGGATGAGGCGCGCCGCCACTTCGTCATGCATCTCGCATCGGTCGGCTTCCCCGACGGACTGGTCGAGGAGCTCCTTCGGCCACGGACAGAGGCGAGTACGACTGAGTCAACGTCGCCGGATGGGAGTTGAAACCTATTCGGGCTGTATCGATGGACGCGAGCCTCGGAGGTGGCGACACATCCTCTGCCGCTACCTCAAACCGGTGGGAGCTCGCCCCGTTTTTCGCTCCTAAGTCAGTCGCGGTCTATGGGGCGTCGGAGCGGACGTCGTCGGATCTGATCCAGAATCTCTTGGGCCCCGGTGTGGACGTCGTTGGGATCAACCCGACTCGAGTGAACGTGTGCGGCGTCCCGTGTTATCCCTCGCTCGCGGATAGTCCAATCGTCCCGGAGGTGGTCGTCCTGGCCGTGGGGCATCAACGCGTTGATGGTGCCGTCGACGAGATCCTCGCCACTCCGTCCGAAGTGGGAGGTGTCGTCGTCCCAGGCCTCGGCAACGAATCAGGCGCGGAGGGTCAAGCAATGGCTCGCCGCATCGCCTCACGGCTCGGGGCAGCAGGGATCCCAATGATTGGTCCGAACTGTATGGGCATAGCCACGCCTAGTGCCCCCTCGCCTTGGATCGGTCGCCTGCCGCCCACATTCGTCAAGGGATGCGTGTCCGCAATCGTCCACTCCGGTTCGTTCGGGACAGATCTCGTGGATCTCGGCCCGCGAATGGGTTTTCGGACCGTTGCCTCGATCGGCGGCGAGAACGCCACAGACGTTGCCGATTTCATGCACTACCTTGCCGACGACGAGTCCACCCGTGTAGTTGGCTTGTTCCTCGAGACCGTCCGTCGACCGAACGCGTTTGAAGCAGGGCTGCGACGGCTGGCCGAAACCGGCAAGCCCGTGATTGCCTTGAAGAGCGGCCGGTCCGAGGCTGCAACCCGGCTGGCGCTCGCACACTCGGGCGCGCTCGTTGGTTCGGATCGGACTCTCTCGGCCGTGCTCCGCCACTACGGGGCTATCCGAGTCGAGGACTTCGCCGACTGGATCGAACATCTTGTCGCCTTCTCCAGCGTCCGACCTGTGAGAGGTGGACGGATCGGGGTCGTCACGGCATCCGGGGGTGAGGCCGAGCACTTCGCCGATGCTTGTGAGGCAATCGACCTGCGATTGGAGCCCTTCTCTGAGGGGCTGCAAAGCCGCATCTCTTCTGAGTTCCCAAACTTCACCTACGTTGGCAATCCCCTCGATTGTTGGGCGATTGACGACGAGCGAGTGGTGTACCCGCGGGTTCTTGACCTGATGGTGGGTTCCGATGAATTCGACGTGATCGTGGCACTCGTCGACCAGAGCCGCTGGTCGACCGGCCGGACCGGCGCCAGCATGTCGGCCATCGCGCGGGATGTCATCTCGCGGTGCGACGGTACGGGTATCTACCCGTGCATCGTCTCGATGACGACGGCGGATGCGCCCGACGAAGACCTTCGATTCTTTCTCGACGCTGATGTCCCGATGGTCAAGGGGATCCGTAGCGGGGTTGCGGCGGTCGCCGCGCGTGCGCGTTTTCGCCTGGTCATACCCCCGCCCCGCCCGGGGCGCCTGGCCGACCGCTTCGAGGGCGCAGGTGTGGTGGCGGAGTTCGACTCGGCGCTACTCGTCGAGGGTTACGGTCTGCCGTACGTTCGTGTGGCTCGATGTCGGACCGCCGCCGAGGCTGTACTCGCGGCGGAGGCGATTGGCTATCCCGTCGCGGTGAAGGTGGACGGCGGGGTGGCGCACAAGATGGCGGCCGGCGGCGTGGCGCTTGGCCTCACGCGTTCTGAAGAGGTAAACCTCGCTGCGACCAGGATGGGTGAGTCCGTCATCGTCGCGGAGCACGTTCGCGGAGGTGTCGAGGTGTTAGTCGGCGGGGTCCGGGACCCTGACTTCGGGCCGATGATTGTGGTCGGGTTGGGTGGTGTATTCGTGGAGGCCCTCGATGCCGTCGCGAGCGGACTCGCGCCCATGGATGAGGTGGGGGCCGAACGGTTGGTCGCTTCGGTGCCTCCGCTGAAGCGCCTGCTGGGCGGCGATATACCCCCCAGCCTGGTGGACGCGATCGTCGGGCTGTCGCGCATGCTCGCGGAGCACCCCGAGATCGAAGAGATCGACGTCAACCCGCTACACGTGTCCGAGGATCGCGTCGTCGCATTGGACTGCCTGATCATCCTCGAGAAGGGTGCAGAGTGATGGAGCCAGCGACAGGAGGGACTGGAACGATGCCCACCGACGTCGCTTCACCGGCAACGCCGCGCGACGTCTTGTCCCATCTCGAGGTGCGGAGCCGTGCGTTCATCAACGGGGCGTACGTGGACGCCGTCTCCGGAGAGACGTTCGAGTGTTTGACCCCTCTGACCGGGGAACGAATCGCCAGCGTGGCATCTTGCGCGGACGCCGACGTAGACCTAGCCGTAATCGGCGCGCGCCAAGCTTTCGAATCGGGTGTGTGGTCGCGGTCCGCCCCGAAGCATCGCAAGCGTGTGCTGCTTCGGCTTGCGGAGCTCGTCGAAGAACATCGCGAGGAGCTCTCGACGCTCGAGACGCTCGATATGGGCAAGCCGATCCGCGACGCGCGCGACGTCGACATCCCGGCCGCCGCGGAGTGCATCGCCTACTATGCCGAAGCCCTCGACAAGCTCTACGACGAGGTCGCGCCGACGGGTCAAAGCGACGTTGTGATGGTGGTCCGGGAGCCTCTCGGCGTGATCGGGGCAGTAGTCCCGTGGAATTTCCCGCTGCTGCTGGCGGCCTGGAAGATCGGGCCAGCTCTTGCAACCGGGAACAGCGTCGTGCTCAAGCCGGCGGAGCAATCCCCGCTCACGGCGCTGCGGGTTGCTGAACTAGCAGTCGAGGCGGGCGTGCCTGATGGCGTGCTGCAGGTCATACCGGGATTCGGCAACACAGCCGGTCAGGCGATCGGCCGTCACCCAGATGTCGACATGGTGGCCTTCACCGGATCGACAGAGGTGGGCAAGATGTTCCTGCGGTACGCCGGCGAGTCGAACATGAAACGCGTTGTGCTCGAGTGCGGCGGCAAGTCCCCCCAAATCGTTATGCCCGACTGCGGTCAGCTCGAAGCCGCTGCGAAGGCTGTCGCCTGGGGAGTGTTCTCGAACCAGGGCGAGGTATGCAATGCAGGATCCCGGCTACTCGTACACGAGTCTGTGCTCGACGAGCTCTTGGAGCTCGTCGAGCGGGTGTCCCAGAGTATCCGGCCCGGAAACCCGCTCGACCCGGAGACTCAGATGGGCGCGATGGTTGACCGGAGCCAGCTCGAGCGCGTCCTTGGCTACATCCAGGCAGGTACAAGCGACGGGGCTGAACTCCGGCTCGGTGGCAATCGGGTGCTGCAGGAGACCGGTGGCTTCTACCTCGAGCCCACCATCTTCGGTTCAGTAACGAACGACATGCGCATCGCCCAAGAGGAAATCTTCGGGCCCGTCCTCTCGACGATCAGCTTCAGTGATCCCGAAGAGGCGGTCCGGATAGCTAATGACTCAGTCTTCGGCCTGGCAGCTTCAGTCTGGACTGATGATGTCAGCACGGCGCATCGCACGGCCCGCGCGATTCGCGCGGGGGTGGTTTGGGTGAACTGTTTCGACAGGGGGGACATCAGTTCACCATTCGGAGGGTTCAAGCAGTCGGGATTCGGAAGGGACAAGTCCATGCACGCGATGGAAAAATTCACCGACCTAAAGGCGATCTGGATCCATGTCTCCTGAAAGTGTTTCAACTCAGCGGCTCGGCGAGCTGATCGAGGCGCAAGAACGAGCCTTACTAGTCCGCCAGAATAAGTCGGCCCTCCTGATTGCCCGTGCGGGAAGAAGCCTGGCCGGAGGCGTGACGTCCAGTTGGCAGATCAGCCGACCTCAGACGGTATGGGTCGAGGGTGGCCGCGGTTCGAAGATCACGGATGTTGACGGCAACGAGTACGTCGATCTTCACGGGGGATACGGAGCGATGGCCGTCGGGCACGCGCATCCGAAGATCGTTGAGGCAATCTCTTCGCGCATCGCCAAGGGTTCGCATTTCGGTCAGCCGACCGAGGACGCCATCGTCGTGGCCGAGGATTTAGCGCAACGGTTCGGCCTTCCATTGTGGCGGTTCTGCAACTCGGGAACCGAGGCGACGATGGACGCCGTGCATCTGATGCGCGTGGCGACGGGTCGGACAAAGATCGTGAAAATCGAGGGCGCGTACCACGGCCATCACGATTCCGTCCACGTCTCGTTCCGCCCTGACGAGGTGGCGGCGGGTTCTCGTGAACGACCCAATTCAGTGGGGTCGGCGGGCATCCCCCGCGCCATGGCGGATCTCACCATCATTGCGCCATTCAATGACGCCGAGGCTCTCGCCTCAATCTTCGACGAGCACAGTGGCCAGATCGCCGGCCTGATCATCGAGCCCGTCATGATGAACGCTGGCATCATCGAGCCCGACGAGGGCTACTTGACCGCGGTTCGGGATATCACTCGCCGACATGGCGCGCTACTCGCCTTCGACGAGGTGAAGACTGGCGTGACTATCCACCCCGGGGGAGCCACTGCCCTGTTCGGGGTGAAACCGGACATCATCTGCCTAGCGAAGTCGATCGGCGGCGGTCTGCCATGCGGGGCCATCGGCGGCACGGACGAGGTGATGTCGCTGATCGTTTCCGGACAGTACGAACAGGTGGGGACCTTCAACGGGAATCCGCTTACGCTCGCCGCCGCGCGGGCCACGCTTACAGAGATTCTTACCGACGACGCCTATGCCCACTTCGAAGCCCTTAAGGCGCAGCTCGTCGATGCATGTACCTCGGTGATCGAGACCAACGGTCTACCCGCCTACGTTGTTGCGTTAGGCGCGAAGGGACGGGTTACGTTTTCCCCCAACCGAGTCCGTGACTATAGAGGCTTCCTCGCCTCCGATGACCGTTTCAGCCACTGCCACTGGCTGTACCAGTTCAACGGCGCTGTCTTCCTCCCACCGTGGGGAAAGTCAGAGCAGTGGATGTTATCTGTCCAGCACACTTCGGCGGATGTGGAACGTTTCATCGACAACTTCGCGGCGTTCGGCGAAGCCCTCGCCCGCTGAAAGAGTGCCAACTTCATGGCACGCTTCCGTGTACTACACGGTGTGTGTGGTGCTGGCCGAGACGACGCCCGCGGAATCACCTTGGCGCGGCGCTGGCTGTTGCTTCGGGCGCTCGTACGAGACAGCGTCAGTATGCCTTGGGCTGCCTGCGATCCCCGGGCTTGAGGTCGTGTCGATCGGCGCCGGCGGAGGCAAGCTGGATGCCGGCCTTCGCGCCGGACGGTGACAAAAAAGTCCATCCAGTGATACCGACGAGGCAGGGATTGAGTTGAGCCACACCTCGTCAGGCCATCCGCAACGTGATCCCCTCTCCGTGCCGTCAGAGTGGGCCTTCCGATGACCGCGGGGTCCGGCCGAGAGGTCTCATACCGTTCTCGGGAGCCCACCCCCGGGGTCGCGCATCTCGCACTGCTCCACGTCGCGGGGTTGCCAGAGCCGGCGCTTGCCCACGGTTGCCCGAAAGTCGGGCGCCGGTGAGAGGAACTTATGCAACATCGCGCCCGCTACTCGAACCCTGATGACCCCGAGGCGTACTTCTTCACCGGCCGGGATGGGGCGCCGATTCGCGCCAACAACTGGCGGAAACGTGTCTTCTATCCTGCCTGCGAGTCGGCAGGCGTCGAGCCGCGGCCGCGGACACATGACCTCCGACACACAGCGGCGAGCCTCGGAATCCAAGCGGGGGCACACCCAAGGCGATTCAGGAGATGCTCGGTCATTCGAGCATCACCATGACGATCGATAGGTACGGGCACATGTTCGAGTCGCTGCAGCAAGACATGGCTGATCGGCTCGACGGGATCTATCGAAGTTCCGCTTCAGCCAAGGCCGGGGGGGCTGAGTCGTGACCCGGGTTGTTGCCGGCGATCACGGAAACTCCCCAGTCTCGATCATCGAAACTCCCCAGTCTGA
>JBBEAY010000065.1:0-70430 GCA_040882605.1 Actinomycetota bacterium | reverse complement strand
GCGATCACCAGGGTCGGGCGCTGCACCTGCTCGACCACGTGGGCGATCGTGAAGGTCTTGCCCGTGCCGGTGGCCCCGAGCAGTGTGATGTGGGCCTCGCCGCCGTGCACCGCCGCGGTGAGCTGCTCGATCGCCGCAGGCTGATCACCGGCCGGACGGAACTCGGAGCGGATGGTGAACGGGGGCACTCCGGAAGTCTAGAACCTGCCACCGACACGCACCACGGAGCAGATGGTCTGCGAGGACGCGAGCACGATCGAGTACGGATCCGCCTCGTGGTTCGGCGGCGTCAGTCTCGTCCATCGGATAGCGCTCGGTTCAACTTGTCGGAAGTCTCACATGCGGCCCGCCGCCACGATGCGCGCCAGGAACTGCTTCGTGCGCTCGTGCTCAGGCTCGCCGAAGATGCGATCGGGAGGCCCCTGCTCCGCGATCACCCCTTCGTCGAGGAAGCACACCCTGGTCGCGATGTCGCGCGCGAAGCTCATCTCGTGGGTCGCGATCAGCATCGTCATGCCGGCGGTCGCGAGCTCTCGGATCACGTCGAGCACTTCGGCCACGAGCTCGGGGTCGAGCGCGCTCGTGACCTCGTCGAGGAGCATGATGTCGGGCTTCATGGCGAGCGCGCGCATGATCGCCACGCGCTGCTGCTGCCCGCCGGAGAGCCGGTCCGGGTACTCGTCGGCCTTGTCGGCGAGTCCGAACCGGTCGAGGAGCTCCCGAGCCTCGGCGTCGGCATCCGGCGCCGACGCCCCCACGACCTTCGTGGGGGCGAGCGTGATGTTGCGCAGCACGCTCATGTGCGGGAAGAGGTTGAACGACTGGAACACGATGCCGATGTGTCGGCGGATCGCGTTGACGTCGACGCCCGTTGCGGTGATCTCTTCGCCCTCGACCACGATGCGTCCGGAGTCGATCGGCTCGAGCAGGTTCACGCACCGCAGCAGCGTCGACTTGCCCGACCCCGACGCACCGATCAGGCAGATAACCTCGTGGTCGGCCACCTCGAGATCAACGCCGCGAAGCACTTGCAGCGAGCCGAAGGACTTGTGGAGCCCCTCGATCACGATCGCCGGTGACTCCGTCTCGGTGATGCCGGTCACAGAGCAGCTCCTCCTTGCCGACGGCGGCGGTCGCGCTCCACGAGCCAATCGACGAACCGTGTCTGCGGGATGGTGATCACCAGATACACGATCGCGAGGGAGACGTAGGGCGTGTAGTCGAAATTCGCCTGCGAGATGATGTTGGCTGTTTGGAGGCCTTCGACCACCCCGATGAACGCCACCAGAGCAGAGTCCTTCTGCAAGCCGATGAAGTCATTGAGGAGCGGAGGGATGACGCGCCGGACCGCCTGTGGCAGCACGACGTGGCGCATCGATTGCATACGCGACAAGCCGAGCGACCTGGCGGCCGCGGTCTGGCTCGGATGCACCGATTCGATGCCGGCCCGGTACACCTCCGCGACGTAGGCGGAGTACACGAGCACGAGCGCGACGATCGCCCAGAACACCTCGTCGGTCGGCAGGCCTTGTAAGCGCAATGCCGGGACCCCGAAACCGAGGAGAGAGATGACGAGGATGGTCGGGATGCCCCTGAACAGGTCGGTGTAGCCGATGGCGAGGATCCGCAGCGGGGCGAACACAGGCCCGGGCAGGCTCCGCATCACCGCCAGCGCCAGCGCCACGATCAAGACGAGCACCTCCGCGATGAGGAAGATGAACACGTTCGTGCCGAACTGACCGACGATCTTCGGGAGGCTGTCGGTGAAGACCTCACGGTCGAAGAACGTCGTCTTGATCGACTCCCAACCGGGAGAGCGCACGATCGAAGTCGCGACCACTCCGAAGAAGACCAAGGTGCTCGCGACGGCGATCCACACGCTCCGCGCGCCCGGCTCCCCGCCCGTCAGGATGCGTGAGCGACGGCTGCCGGGAGGCAACGGCACCTTAGGATCGAGACCGGGCGTGCCGATCGGCGTGTGGAGGTTCGGGGTCCCCCCCGAGCCCATTGCCACCGCCTATGCCTCCGTTGTGATCAGCTCTCGATGACCGGGGCCGAGGCCTTGTCCGACAGCCATTCCTGCTGGATCGAGGCCAGCGTGCCGTCGTCCCTAAGTGCCTGCAGGGCAAGGTCGACGCATCCGGTGAAGGCGCTGTCCTTCTCCAGGGCGAACGCGAAGTACTCCTGCGCCCCCACGGTCGGGAACTGACCTACGATGACGCCGTTGGGGATCTGTACGGCGGTCACGAAGAATGCTGTCGGCAGGTCCACCACGATGCCGTCGACCTGCCCATTCTTCAGCGCCTGCACGGCGCCGTTGAGGTCAGGATAGACGGCCGGCTCCTCGGTGGGCTGGATGTTCTGGTCGATGTAGTCGAAGCTCGTCGTGCCGAGCGGAGCGCCCAGCTTCGCGGCTTGGAGTTCGGCCAGGGTCGTGGCCCCCTCGATCGCCGAGCCCTTCACCGAGACGAGCGCCTGGTTCACGTCGTAGTAGCTCTCGCTGAAGTCGACTGCCTCGGCGCGCTTGTCGGCGTAGGAGATCTGCTGCACCACGAAGTCGAAGTCCTTCGGCCCGGGGGCGAACGACTTGCCGAACGGCACCGGCACGAACTCGATCTGGTCCGAGGAGAATCCGAGCTGTTCGGCCACCGCGCCCACGGTGGCGCCTTCGAAGCCCTGGAGCAGGTAGGGGTCGTTGAACTCCCAGTCCTTGTTCTCGTCGGTGGTGCCACCTTCCCACCAGGGCGGGAACGCGGGGTTGCCGGTGCCCACGGTGAGGGTGCCGTCGTTCACGAGGGTCGCGTCTGCCGCGCAGCTCGTGGCATCGACCGGCGCGGGCTCCGTGGTGCCTCCCGAGTCGGTCGGCTCGGTCACCGGGTCGTCCTCGGGCGCGCATGCGGCAGCGACGATCCCGAGCACAGCCAGCCCGAGCAGGAACTTCCGCATCACGCTTCCCCCTCGTTTCGAAGTCATTGGGGCGAGCGGCGAACCGCTTCGCGCCCAGAGTCGGGAGCCTAGCAGAGCGGTTCGAGCTACTTGCGCGGCTCCCAGCTGAAGAAGCGCGCCGCCACCCCTAGTCCCGCGAGACCCCAGGCCGCCACGATCAGCAGGTCGACCCAGTCGTATGGGAGGGCGCGCACGGGGCCTACGGGTGTTTGCACCGTGATGTTGCCGAGGAAGCTGTTCGCCATCGCATCGAAGAAGGGGCGCACCGGGAAGAGATTGCTCACACCCGTGATCCACCCCGGGGCGTCGGCGCCGATCGGGATGAAGATCCCGGAAAGGAACAGCAGAGGCAAGATGGAAGCGTTCACGATCGCGGGTGACGCGTCGGCGTTGGGGATCACCGCAGTGAGAGCGAGTGCGAGTGCCGCGAAGCTGAGACTACCGACGACGAGCGTGAGGAGGAACTGGAGGAGCGGCACGCCGGTGGGAACGTCGGCCGAGTAGAAGATGATCCCGAAGACCACGGTGATCACCACGAGGATCGATCCGATGATCATCGAGTGGATGACCCTGGCCGACAGGTACGACCATCCCGGGAGGGGCGTTCCACGCGTGCGTTTGAGGATGCCCTGGTCACGCTGGAAGCTCACGCTGATCGCGATGTTCGTGTAGCAGGCTGAGATGATCCCGAACGCGGCCTCGGCCACCACGAAGTACGTCGCGAGGTCGAGCTTCACCCCACCGATGTCGATGTCTCCCCTGATGAGCGACGTGAAGATCACCAGGAACATCAGGGGGAACGCGAACGTGAAGAACGCCGACGCTGGGTTCCGCCAGAAGGCCTTGTTCGTGTAGCGGACCTGGCCCGCGGTGAGCGCGATGTTGCTCACTTGGCTTCCTCTTGGGGGCGTGTGATCTCGAGGTAGACGTCCTCCAGGCTGGGACGCGACACGTCGAGCATCGTGAACGAGGCACCGCGTTCGAGCGCCCAGCCTGTGAGTTCGTGAAGAGGCCTCGTCGGATCGTCCACCCTGATCTCCCAGCCCCCGTCGGAGAGCACCTCCTGGCCGAGCGACGGCGGCTCCAGGCCTGCCCCCGCGAACCGGAAACGGATCCGCGCTTTCATCTGGTCGCGCCCGGCGAGCGTCGCGGGCGTGCCATCGGCCACGATCTCGCCCCGGGCGATGACAGCGAGACGGTCGGCGAGGAATTGGGCCTCGTCCATGAAGTGAGTCGTGAGGAACACGGTTTTTCCCAGCGCGGTCAACTCCTTCACGATCTGCCACGCCGCTCGTCGGGCGCTCGGATCGAACCCCGTCGTGGGTTCATCGAGGAACAGCAGCTCAGGATCGCCGGCGAGCGCGATCGCGACATCCAAGCGTCGCTGCTGTCCTCCCGAGAGCTTGAGCACGCGGGTATCGCGTTTCTCCGCGAGACCCACCAGCTCGATCACCTCGCCGGCGGGACGAGGCGACGGGTAGTAGCCGCTGTACATCTCGATCGTCTCGCTTACCGTGAGATATGGGTCGACCCCGGTCGACTGCAGCACGATGCCGATGCGCCGGCGGAGCGCCTCCTCGTGGCGGGCCGGATCGTGACCGAGCACCTGCACCTGCCCGTCGGATCGGCCCCGGAAGCCCTCGAGGATCTCGACGGTGGTGGTCTTGCCGGCGCCGTTCGGGCCGAGCAGGGCGAACACCTCGCCTCGGTCGACGTGCAGATCGATGCCTCGCACGGCCTCGATGGCGCCGTAGGTCTTGCGCAGGCCTCGAACCTCGATCACGCGCTCGGTCATGCCGGCGTGGGACTACGCATCGTCAGGGCCGGGCGGCAGACCCCGCCCCTGGTTCGTGGGTGGCTCGCCGACGCCGTGACCGGCCTGCTTGTCGACGAGGTTCACGAGCGGCTCGCCGGCTGCGAACCTGCGAGCGTTCTCGACGAAGATCGAAACGACCCGGTGTTCCCAGCCCGTCACGTCGCCGCTGACGTGGGGCGAGACGATGACGTTCGGCATCGTCCACAGGGAGCTCTCGGCAGGCAGCGGCTCGACGACGAACACGTCGAGGGCCGCCCCGGCGATCGTGCCGGCTCGTAAGGCCTCGATCAGCGCAGCCTCGTCGACGGTGCCGCCGCGCCCGACGTTGTAGAAGCGAGCGCGGGCAGGCATCGCTGCGAAGGCGGCGGCGTCGAACAGTTCTCGCGTGGCATCGGTCGACGGGAGCGCGTCCAGCACGTGGTCGGCGCCGGAGAGCGCCCGATGCAACTGGTCCACACCCAGCACGTCGCCGAACGTCTCGTGGCGCCGGGGTCGGCGGCCCACGAGCGAGACGGACATGCCGAGCGCGATCGCCCGGGTCGCGGTGGCCTGGCCGATCGGACCCGGCCCGACGACGACGAGCCGGGCGCCCTCGAGCCGTTCGGTGGACCTGCCTGATGTCCACTCGCCATGCTGCTGGTCGACGATCGAACGGTGGAGTCCGGTCGCGAACGCAAGCATGGCCCCGATCACCCATTCCGCGATCGGCTCCTCGAACACGCCGCGGGCATTCGTGACGACGACCTCGCTCTCGATCAGCTCGGGGAACAGCAGCATGTCGACCCCCGCCGAGGCCGACTGGATCCAGCGGAGCCGCGGCGATGGTGGCCACGCGGCCGGAAGCCATGGCGGATCGGACCGCCATGCGAACAGCGCGTCGGCCTCAGACAGGAGCTGGCCGAGCGCTTCGGCGTCGGGGGCGTACCGGAGCTCGACAGCATCGCCGGCCGCCTCGATGCCGGGAGGCGGGTCATCGGCGTCGGCGCCGACCACCACCACCACCGGGCGCTCAGTCACAGTGGCTTCCTGTTCGAGAATCCGGCGCGGTCCTCGTGGTACCAGGCCACATCGTCCTCGCCGAGCCGCCAGCACAGGAACACCCGCCTGCCTTCGCGTTCTGCCGGGAAATCGACGAGCCCCATCTCAGGATCGCGGAGCAAGATGCCTTCATCGGCCAGCAGGATGAGGTCGGCGCGGAGCGACTGCTGGGCAGCGAACCAGTCGCCTCCTGCGACGCCCCCGCCGTCTGCCTGCACGGCTTGGGAGATGCGGGCGCTCGACTCGATCAGCGCACGCCGAGAGTCGCGAACCCTGGGAAGCAGCTCACGAAGCATGGGCAGCGCAGCCTCGGCGCGCTCGGCGTCGAACAGGCGATCGGTCATGCGGCTTCCAGTAGATCGAAAAGCTCACGCAGATCGGTGATGCGAGCCCCATCGTGATCGGGGTGGCGCTCGCGGCGGTCGATCAAGACCGGGAACATGCCCAGCGCCGCGGGAGGTCCCACGTCGAACTCGGGGTTGTCACCGACGAAGGCCGTCGCCTCGGGCGGTATGCCGGCTCGCTCGAGCGCCAGGCGGTAGATGCGGGGGTCCGGCTTTTCGAGGCCCTCGAGTCCGCTGATCACCCGCACCGCGAACCGGTCGCGCACGCCGAGCAGGCCGAGCAGATCGTCGAGCCACGCCTCGAAGTTCGACACGATGCCGAGCGTGGCCCCGGCCGTCGCGAGATCGTCGAGCGCCTCGGGCACGTCGTCGAAGAGCGCGTAGTTAGTGAGATCCGTGAACCCTGAGTAGAGCCGCTCGCGCAGCCCGCCGGCCGAGGGCAGGCCGAGCGACTCGAGCATGAGCTCGTACACACCCAGCCAGAACGCCTGCGAGGACTCGGGCGTGAGGGTCCACAGGTCACCGTCGCGCGAAGCCTCGCTGAACCGGCGGCGAACCGCGGCGCTCGCCTCGAGCACCGCGTCGGCATCGCGTTCGTGTCCGGCCTCGCCCACGATGCGGGCGAAAAGCTCGGGGAACGACGGCGCCGGGTGCACCAGCGTCTCCCCCACGTCGAACATCACGGCTCGGAACCTCACGGCGGCGATGATAGGGCTCGCTCGCGAAGGTCGGCCCAGAGCCGATCGACCTGGGCTTCGAGCGCGCGCTCGTCGCCCTCGTTGTCGAGCAACACGTCGGCGTGGGCGGCCTTGTCCTCGAGGGGCATCTGGGCAGCCATGCGAGACCGCACATCGCTGTCGGACATGCCACGCGCCGCCAGCCGCGCGATGCGGGACTCGTCCGATGCCGTCACCACGATCACGACCGGGAAACCTTCGTGGGCCCCGGTCTCGATCAGCAACGGGGAATCGACCACCACCACGTCGTCGCTGTCTGCGCGCGCGGCGACCGCCTCGGCGATCGCACGCCGGACCTGTGGGTGCACGATCGACTCGAGATCGGTTCGTGCCGAATCGTCACCGAACACGATCGAGGCGAGAGCAGCGCGGTCGATCGACCCGCCGGGCGTGACAACGGCGTCACCGAAGCGAGCCATCACCGCGTCATAGCCGGGGGTGCCGGGTTCGACGGCGTCGCGCGCGAGCCCATCTGCGTCGAGAACCACGGCGCCACGGCTCGCGAGCATGCGGGCCACGGTTGACTTGCCCGACCCGATACCGCCCGTGAGACCGACCAGCAGCACTCGGTACCGCCGGCCGGCCTCGAGGCCGCTACTCGGAGCGGCCCTCGCGCCGCTTCAGATCCTCGAGGATCGCCTCGAGCGAGACTTCCTCTTCGGCCGGCGCCTCTGGAGGCTCTGCGTCGGCTTTGGCCTCTGCTTCCGCGACTTCCGCTTCAGCGACGATGGCATCGTCGGCGGGAGGTTCGTCGGCCTCGGGCTCATCGGCAGAGATCACCTCGACGGCAGTGTCGTCCGCGGCGGGCTCGACGGCAGGCTCCGGCTGGGCCGCCGATTCCTCGACGGGCGCGTCGATGGTGTTGGCAACCTCGGTCTCCTCGGTCTGCTCGGGCTGCGCCTCGGGAGCGGCGATCTCGACGGCTGCCTCGGCCTCTGCAACCTGCGGCTCAGCCTCGGCGACTTCCGGCTCTGCTTGCTCCGGCTCGGTTGCGCGTACAGCGTCGGCTTGCGCGACAGCAGCCAGGATGTCGTCGGGGATCTGGATCGTCGAAACCATGTCGGGCCCGGGCTCGCGGCGGTCCTCCGCCGGCTCGGCCTTGATCTCGGGCTCCCGCGGTGCCGGCGCGGTGACCTGGCGCATCGACAGGCTCACGCGCCGGCGCGAGATGTCGACGTCGATCACCTTCACCTGCACTTCATCGCCGACAGACAGCACCGACTCGGGCGTGTCGACGTGCTCGTGGGAGATCTCGGAGATGTGCACCAGTCCTTCGATGCCATGTGCGACGCGCACGAACGCGCCGAACGGCACGAGCTTCGTGACCTGCCCGGAGATGATCGCGCCGGCCTTCGACGTGCGCTCGAACTCTTTCCAAGGGTCTTCCTGGGTGGCCTTGAGCGAGAGCGAGACCCGCTCGCGCTCGAGATCGACATCGAGCACCTCGACGTCGACCTCCTGGCCGACCGTGACGACTTCCTGCGGATGGTCGACGTGCTTCCAGCTGAGCTCGGAGACGTGGACAAGGCCGTCGACCCCGCCGAGATCGACGAACGCGCCGAAGTTCACGATCGAGCTGACCGTGCCCTTGCGCCGTTCGCCCTTCTGCAGGCCGTCGAGGAACTTCTTGCGCCCCTCGCTCTGCGATTCTTCGAGGAAGGCGCGCCGGCTCAGCACGACGTTGTTGCGGTTGCGGTCCAGCTCGATGATCTTCGCCTCGAGCTCGGTGCCGACGAACGGGGCCAGGTCGCGGACTCGGCGCAGGTCGACCAGGGAAGCCGGCAGGAACCCGCGCAGACCGATGTCGAGGATCAGCCCGCCCTTCACGACCTCGATGACGGGGCCCTTGATCGTCTGGCCGGAGTTCATCACGCCTTCGATGCGACCCCATGCGCGCTCATACTGCGCACGCTTCTTCGACAGGATCAGGCGGCCTTCCTTGTCTTCTTTCTGCAAGACCAAGGCTTCGATGTGCTCGCCGACCTTCACGACCTCGTTGGGGTCGACGTCGTGGCGGATCGAGAGCTCTTTGCTCGGGATCACGCCCTCGCTCTTGTAGCCGATGTCGAGCAGCACCTCGTCGCGGTCGATCTTGACCACGTCGCCTTCGACGATGTCGCCGTCACCGAAGTCGTGGAACGACGCCTCGAGCGCCTGGATCAGCTCCTCGGGCGTGTAATCCTTGCCATCGGCGGGGGGCGGGGTGGCCTTCGCTGCGTTCGCCGCGGGCCGCTGTTCGATCACGGCCGGCTCGGCCGCGGGTTCAGGCTCTGCCGCGCTAGCGGTGCTGATGTCAGCGGCTGCAACCTCCTCGGTAAAGGCCTCAGGGGCCGCTTCGCTCTCGGTCGCCTCTGGGGCGACCGTCGTCTCCTCGGTCATGGTGGTGGTCTCCTTCCGGCGCGCGCGACGCCCTGCCGGGGCGGCTTGGGATTTTGCCCAGGCAGGTTCGGCACCGCACGGCCGTAGGGATGGTAGGTGTCCGGCGGAAACCCCGTCAAACGTCTCGGCTGCTAGCGGAGGTGGACGCTTGGGCTCATCAGTGGCCGGCGGGGGCCGCGTCGGACCAGTTCTCGCCCCAGCCGACGTCCGCTTGCAGCGGTACCTCGAGGTCGATCGCGTGCTCCATCGCGTGCTTCACGAGCTCGGCTGCGGTCTCCACGCTCGCCTCGGGCACCTCGAAGACGAGCTCGTCGTGCACGGTGAGCAGCATGTGGCAGTCGAGCTCGGGATGCCCGCGGAGCGCTTCGTCGACCCGGATCATCGCCACCTTGAACACGTCGCTGGCGCTGCCCTGGATCGGGGCGTTGAGCGCTTGGCGCCGGCCCAGGTCGCGCAGGCGCGGGTTCGCGGCCTGCAGCTCCGGGATGTAGCGCCGGCGACCCAGCAGCGTCTCGGTGAAGCCCTCGACGGTCGCGTGGCCGACCTGGCGGTCCAGGTACTCACGGATGCCGGGGAACGACGCGAAGTACGCGCTCATGATCTCCTGTGCCTCGTCGGGCGCGATGTCGAGCCGCTGGGCGAGTCCCCACGCGTTCATGCCGTAGGCGAGGCCGTAGTTCACCATCTTGGCCCGAGATCTCGAGCCCGGGTCGACCGCGTCGAGCGGCAGGCCGAACACGCGCGCCGCGGTGGCGGTGTGGATGTCCTCGCCGCCCGCGAACGCCGCGCGCAGCCCTGCGTCGCCCGACAGGTGCGCCAGGATGCGAAGCTCGACCTGGGAATAGTCGAGCACGAGCAGCACCTGGTTCCCCGCACCGTCACCGGCGTCGCCCGGCACGAAAGCCCGTCTGATCTGGCGCCCGAGCTCGGTGCGGATCGGCACGTTCTGCAGGTTCGGGTTCGTCGACGAGAGCCGGCCCGTGGCGGCCGAGGTCTGCACGAACGTGGTGTGCACACGTCCATCGCGCTCATCGACCAGTCGCGGAAGCGCCTCGAGGTAGGTCGAGTTGAGCTTGTCGAGCTCTCGCCAGCTCAGCAGCGCGTCGACGATCGGGTGTGCGTCGCGGAGCTTCTCGAGCACGCTCGCGTCGGTGGAGAGCTCGCCCTTAGGGGTCTTCTTGCCCGGTTGAAGGCCGAGCTGCTCGTACAAGATCTTCCGCAGCTGCGGCGGCGAGCCCAGGTTGAACTCCTCGCCGGCATGCGCGTACACCTCGGCCTTGAGCGTCGCCATGCGGTCGCGGACCGACTCCCCCATCTCCTCGAGGTAGTCGACGTCGAGGCGGATGCCGCGAGCTTCCATGCGCGCGAGCACCGTTGCGAGCGGCAGCTCCACGTCGTCGAGCAGGCCCCGCAGTCCCTGCTGGTCGATGAGCTCTTCCATGATCGGCGCGAGCAGGGCGATCGCGGCGGCCTCGGCGGCCACCTCACGCCAGGGCGCGTCGGTGAAGAGCTGCCCTTCACCCTGCTCCTCCACGGCGCCGAGCACGTCGGCGCCGAGATAGCTCTCTGCGAGCACGCGCAGCGGGTATTCCGTGGAAGCCGGGTCGAGCAGGTAGCCCGCCAGCAGCGTGTCGAACGCGACGCCGGCGATCGTGCCGCCTGAGCGCAGCGCGACCCGCTCTAGCGCTTTCGCGTCGTGGGCCCACTTCGGCGCGCCGGCGTCGGCGAGGAACGCCTCGAGCGGACCTACGCCCTCGAGCGCCGCGTACGCCGCCTGTGCGCCACCGGCGGAGATCGCGGCGCCGTGCACGGCATCGTCGTCGGCGTCGAGGCGCACCCCGACCGGACCGCCGCCCGCCCACGTCGAGGGCAGCTCGCCTGCCGCCACCTCACGCAGGTCGAGCTCGGCCACGTCGACCTTCGGCTTCACGTGCCCGATCTCCTGCAACCGGTCGAACAACGATCGGAACTCGAGCGAGGTGAACAGGCGCCTCACCTCGTCGGTGTCCCACTCCCCCATCACGCAGTCGTCGGGGTCGACCGGCAGCTCGATGTCGGTGTCGATGCGTGCGAGATCCTTGTTCAGCCCGAGCCGGCCGGCTGATGCCTCGACGTTCTCCTTCTGCTTGCCCTTGAGCATGTCGGTGTTCGCGAGGAGCTCTTCGACCGTGCCGAACTGGTTCACGAGCTTCGCCGCGGTCTTGTCGCCTACCCCAGGCACACCGGGGATGTTGTCGCTCGTGTCGCCCTTGAGAGCCACGAAGTCGAGGTACTGGGCGGGCGTGATACCGAAGCGCTCGGTCACGGCCTGCTCGTCGTAGCGCACGATGTCGCTGATGCCCTTGCGGTTGAACATGACGGTGATGCCCGGGCGCACGAGCTGGAAGAAGTCGCGGTCGGCGGTGACGATCGTGGCGTCGATGCCCTGGTCGCACGCGCGCACCGCGAGCGCGCCGATCGCGTCGTCGGCCTCGTTGCCGTCGGCGATGCGCAGCACGGGGATGCGCATCGCATCGAGCACCTCCTCGATCAACCCGAGCTGTGGCCTGAAGTCGCCAGGGGTCTCGGGCCGGCCTGCCTTGTAGTCGGCGTCCTTCGCCAGACGGATCGTCGGCGCGCCGGAGTCGAAGAAGACCGCGATCAGGTCGGGCTTCTCCTCGGCCAGCAGCTTGATCAGCATGCTCGTGAAGCCGTAGACCGCGTTCGTGACGGTGCCACTCGACGTGGCGAGCGTGGGCGGAAGAGCGAAGAAAGCACGGTACGCGAGCGAGTGCCCGTCGAGCAGGAACAGGCGCCGTGCCATCTCGAGGTTCCCGGCCGGGGCGGCTCTCTGCTTCGAAGGGGTCACGGCCCGTATCGTAATCTCCGCCCGTGACGACCGACGCCCGAACGAGCCAGGCGCGCCACCCCGGCGCCGACTACCTCGAGGCCTTGTACGAGCTCGAGGAAGAGAGCTTCCCCATGGTGCAGGCCGAGATCGCCAGATGGATGGGCGTCAGCCGGCCCTCGGTGAGCGAGCACGTGAAGCGCCTCGTCGGCGACGGGTTGCTCGCAGCCGACGGCCGCGCCCTCTCGTTCACCGTGGCCGGGCGCGACATGGCGATCGCTCTCGTACGCCGCCACCGACTCGCCGAGCACCTGCTGATCGACGTGATCGGACTGCCCTGGCACCAGGCGCACCAGGAAGCCGAGGTCTGGGAACGCGTCATCTCGGCGCAGGTCGAGGAGCGACTCGTCGACATCCTCGGCGACCCCGGCGCCTGTCCGCACGGCAACCCGATCCCCGGCTCGAGCCACGAGGTCGACGTCACGTCACTCACCGCGTTGAACGAAGTCGCGCCCGGCACGAGCGTCACCCTGCGACGGCTCACCGAAGACTTGGAGCTCGAGCTGGCCGTGATGCGGTTCCTCGAAGAGTCAGGCTTGATGCCCGGCGCCGAGATCGTGGTCGACGGCCTCGGTCCCGACGGATCGATGAGGCTGACAGTCGCCGGCAAGAGCGTTGCGCTCGGCACGGATCTCGCCGACAACCTGTGGGTCGAGCTCGGCGCCGACTGACTGGGCGCCCTCGGAAACCGAGCGTGTTCGTTCGTTCCCGAACGACCTTGACGCGAATCCGACTCGGTGGATAGGATTTCGCCCTACCGAAGATGCGATGTTCGGATGGCCGAACAAAGGAGGTAACGAGCGTGGGTGCTGCGTTCCTGGTCGCGCTGCGTGAGGGCATCGAAGCGACGCTGATCATCTCGATCCTGCTCGCCTATCTGAAGAAGATCGACGCCCGGGATCGCCAGAACCTGGTGTGGTGGGGCACAGGCCTCGCGGTCATCGTGAGTCTGCTGGTCGGCTCCGTCATCTTCATGGCGGACGCCGAGTTCGAAGGCGAGGCCGAAGAGGTCTTCGAAGGTCTCGTCACGCTGGTGGCGGTCGGCGTGCTCACCTGGATGATCTTCTGGATGCGCCGCCAGGGCGCCCGGGTCAAGTCGAAGCTGCAGGAGCGGGTCGACACCGCTTTGCTCACGGGCGGCTTCGCCTTGGCCGCCCTCGCGTTCGTGGCCGTGCTTCGCGAAGGCGTCGAGACCGCTCTGTTCATCTTCGCGGCAGCCCAGGGTACGGCCGTCGACTCCGGAGGGGTCGGCGCCCAGATGGTCGGCGCGACCCTCGGCCTCGCGGTAGCGGCGGCCCTCGGCGTGCTTCTGTATCGAGGCGGTCTCAAGCTCAACTTCCGCTCGTTCTTCCGCATCACCGGTCTGCTGCTGATCGTGGTCGCCGCCGGGCTGTTCGCATTCGCCCTGCACGAGCTCCAGGAAGCCGGATGGCTCCCGATGCTCGCCGGCACGGCGTTCGACGTCTCGGGCGCGCTTCCCGACGACAGCGGCGTGGGCGGCATCCTGCGGGCGATCTTCGGTTACCAAGCCAACCCGACCTGGCTCGAGCTGGCCGGCTGGTTCGGCTACCTCGTCGTGGTCGGAGGGCTCTTCCTGAGATCGAGGCCTGCGATGCCGGCGGCGCCTGCTGTGTCGGTCCCCGAGGCCGAGGGAGCTCGCACGGCCCCGACCTCGGGTTGACAGGTCTCAACCTCGCGTTTATCGTTCGCGACGGTCCCGCGAGACCGTGGGCAGGTTCGGGAAACCGGACCGGCCAAGGTCGCACGGGACCGCAGCTTGACGGGCCGCGATGCTCGACAGGGAACGATCGCGTATGGGGAAGGCGTAATCGGACCCGAGGGGTGTCGCGGCCCGTCATCTGTTTCCGGAAGGTTCCGAACCCGCGTGTTCGCCCACCCGCAACCCCGGGTCGAGACTTCTCCGCGGGAGGCCACCACCCTGAACCACTGCTGGAGCCCTCGCGCTTCGCTCAGAGCACGGCTTCGAAGAACTTCTTGGTCTCCGGGTACTTCGTGTGGTTGATCATCTCGTCCGGAGTGCCCTGTTCGAGGATCACGCCGTCATGGAAGAACACCATGCGGTTCGCCACCTCTCGCGCGAATCCCATCTCGTGTGTAACGACGATCATGGTCATGTGCAGGTCGTTGGCAAGCGACTTCATCGCGGTCAGCACTTCCCCGATCAACTCGGGGTCGAGGGCAGAGGTCGGCTCGTCGAAGAGCATGACATCGGGCTCCATGGCGAGAGCGCGCGCGATCGCGACGCGCTGTTGCTGACCGCCGGAGAGCCGGATGGGGTACTCATCTGCCTTGTCGGAGAGCCCGACCTTGTCGAGCAGATCCTCCGCGGAGGATCGCGCCTGCCTCTCGGGGAGCCCCTTGACCGTGACGGGTCCCTCCATGACATTGCCGATCGCGGTCATGTTCGGGAACAGGTTGAACTGTTGGAAGACCATGCCTGTGCGGATGCGCAGCTGACGGATGTTCTCCCGCTTTCTCTTCGTTCGGTGGCCGCCCTCGAGCCGGGTGCCGGAGACTTCGATCGTTCCCGATGTCGGGTCCTCGAGGAAGTTGATGCACCGAAGCAGCGTGCTCTTGCCCGAACCGGACCGTCCGAAGATCACGACGACCTCGCCTTGGTCCACCTCCATGTCGATGCCCTTGAGCACCTCGAGGCTGCCGAAGCTCTTGTGCAGATCTTCGACCTTGACGACGGCCGACCCGTTCGGCGTGGCGGACATCAATGCCCCTGCGCGGGCATCTCTGGACCCGGCACGTCCTCGTCGATGTCCAAGGGAAGGTCGCCACCCTGACCCCCCTGACCGCTCAAACTGATGATCCTCGTGCGCCTGCCGCCTGTATCGCCGCCTCGAACGTACCCCTTACCCACCTTCCGCTCGAGCCGGGCCTGGAAGAAGGTGAAGATCGCGGTCAATGCCCAGTACAACGCAGCGGCCGTGATGAGGGCCTCGAGCGGATGTGCTTCGCGGGTCCCAGCCAGCTGTGCGCGTCGGAAGATCTCCGCCTGCGCCAACGCGACCCCGAGGAAGGACACCAATGCCGTGTCCTTCATCATCGCGATGAACTCGTTGCCCGTGGGCGGGATGATGACCCGGAAGGCCTGTGGCAGGACCACGCGCTTCATCTTCTGCGGATACGTCATGCCCAGCGCATCTGCCGCCTCGGCTTGCCCATGGCTGACGGACTGGATGCCCGCCCGGAAGATCTCCGTCATGTATGCGCCGTAGTTGAGCCCCAACACGAGGATGCCGATCTCGAACGACGTGCGGGTGAACAGATCGTCGAGCCCGGGCGGCAGGAACTCGAACTTCGTGGTGAGGTTCGACACGATCTGCGGCAGTGCGAGGTAGAAGAGGAAGAGCTGCACGATCAGTGGCGTGCCACGAAAGAACGACGTGTAGAAGCCGGACAACCCGAACGCGATCGGATTCCTCGAGAGCCTTCCGAGCGCACCGATCAACGCCAACACCATGGCGAGGATGATGCCTCCCAGTGCCATGCCGATCGTGAACGTGAGGCCCTTGGCGATGAAATCGACGCGATCGAGGATCCAGGCGTTGTCGAACGCCGCGAGCCAGAAGAAGAACCCGAGGGCGCCGAAGATGCCCGCCCATACAAGGGCAACCTTCAGACGGAACGGGACGCCGGCGCTCGCGAGCGCCAGCCGATCGCGCCGCTCGGCGCCCGACGAGCGCGAGGACCGGCCCGGGCCGGTCCTCGTCTCATCGGTGCTCGCGGACGTTTCCCTCAACTCCCGGTCACGTCACCTGGGTGACATCGATGCCCTTGTACCAATCCTCCGAGAACCCGGTCAGGGTGCCGTCGTCGTGCATATCGGCCACGATCCCGTCGACAGCATCGATGAGGCTGGTGGCATCCAGCTCCGAGGACTTGTCGAACGCGACCGACAGCGGCTCACCGAACGCCGGCTCTCCGACGATCTTGACGGGGTTGCCCCTGTCGATGAAGGCTTGAGCGACCGGTTCCGACGTCATCGCGGCATCCAGACGCGTCCCGTCACCGAGGGCAAGATCCTGCAGCGCCGTCGTGTCGGTGTCGTAGCCGGCGAAGGTCACATCGTCGATCACGAAATCGAACTCGAAGCCCTGTATCGACAAGGATTTGTCCAGGAAGAACTCGTACGTGCACGACGCGCAGGCGCCGATCCTGGCGCCGTCGAGGTCGGTCGAGATATCGGAGACGCTCGACTCTTCGTGCACGACGACCACCGCGGGGACGAAGGAGTAGGGTTCGGTGAACTCGAGGACCGCCTGCCGCTCGTCTATCGGTGTCATGGACCCCACGCTCATGTCTTGGCGGTCGCTCCAGCTCCCGGCCGTGAGCACCTCCCACTTCGGTTCCGTCCACTCGATAGAGACGCCGAGCCGGCTCGCGATCTCGGTGGCAGTATCGATGTCGAAGCCTTCATACTCCCCCGTTTCGATGTTCAAGGAAGACTGGGGCGGGTACAGGGGATCGGTCGCGACCGTGATGACCCCTTCCTCACAGATCCGCGCGAGCAGGTCTCCGGCGGAGGTGTCTGCACTTGCGCAGACCGTGTCGGCCGTGGGCGCTCCCGTGTCGCCACCCGAGGCGGGATCGGTGCCAGGATCGTCGCTGCCGCAGGCCGCCGAAACGAGCGACAGCGCGGCCACGAGCACGAGGATCGACCTGAATCGGAACTTGCGCATCCTGTCTCCTTCCAAGGGGAACGCGACTGGGCGTCCCTCGCTCGAACTATAGGACTGGAGGAGCCCGTCGGACAACGCGCCCGTTCTGACCTCCCGCTTGGACTACGAAGGCAGGCACCGTCAGGGTTTCCATCCGCCTCAGGAAGGAAGCGGCACCCAGCGCGTTCCCGCAGCCGCGAACTGCGCCGGTCCGACACCGATCGGCTCGCCATCTGAGTCGAACGCGTAGTCGTGCGCAACTCCGTCGAAGGTGGTGATCGCAGCCAACGCTGTGCGCATGTCGGTACGGGTCGCCGTGCCCGACGCGAGGGCCTCAGCCACGAGGCTGCCCGCGTCCCACGCCTCGACCGCATAGGCGCCTGGGGCGAGGCCGTGCTCGGATTGGTAGGTGTTCACGAACGTGCGACTCTCGAGATCGGTGTCGACCGACACGTCTGCGCACGGGCACACCACAGACTCGACAACGACCCTCTCGCCATCAGGAGTCATGGGTGGCATGACGGTCTTCAGCGCATCGCTCGCTAGGTCGATCGGCTGGGCTCTTTCCGGGTCGCCTTCGCGGATCGCCTCGGCGAGCTCGCGAGCCTCCAGAGGGAAGCCGGTCCAGACCACAGAGCCGCAATGCAACGAAGCCAGCTGATCGGCAGCCGCCACGGCGTCGGCACCATCGACGGGAGTCGATGGCAAAGGGCTCAACGCGGCCTCGACGCCTGTCGACAGTTCCTCGCTGTAGCCACTGCCATCGCTCACGAGGCAGACCTGCTGCGCCGCATCACCTGATGAGCTTCGACCCGCAACTTCGGCGAGCAGCTCTATCTGTGCCTCGCGGTCGGGCACGAACCGACGCCACAGCTCCGCGGGGTCTCCCGGCGGGGCGGAAGCCTCGAGCCACGGCGATGCGCTCTCGGGAGAAAGGCTCATCGTGGGCAGGCCGGCTTCCGCGAGGATGCGGGCGACCTCGGGCGGCTCTTGCCAGAACGGCGCGATGACGGCCAGCACGAACGTGGAGTCGGTCGCCACCTCGCGGGCCATCTCGGCCGCGACCTCGGCGTCTCCGGCTGTGTCGAGTTGCACCACCTCGACCGCGATGCCCTTCGCCTCCACGACCTGGCGTTGCATCACCGTCTCGAACGCGAGGAACGACGGGGATACCAGGTCGAGGCTGTCCGGCACCGAGAGGTCCTGGAAGAACGCGATCTTCATCGCGGGCTCGCCGTCGTTCGGGATCGGCGAGCACGCGATGAGCACCATGAGGCCCACGGCGACTAGGCTCGAAAGCCGGCGACAGAGGGTCATGGGCGGGGTGGCCGATAGTCTATGGAGACTTCCGGCCGGGATGGCGGAACTGGCAGACGCGCGGGACTCAAAATCCCGTGGGCTTCGGCCCGTGAGGGTTCGACCCCCTCTCCCGGCACCGAACACCACTCAGGTCTCACCCAGGTATGCCTTCCGGACGCGATCGTTGCCGAGCAAGCTACGAGCGTCGTCCTCGAGCACGATCTCGCCCGACTCGAGCACGTAGCCTCGGTCGGCCGCACGGAGGGCCATGTGAGCGTTCTGCTCGACGAGCAGGATCGTCGTTCCCTGTCTGTGGATGTCTCCCAGGAGTTCGAAGATCCGCTGAGTCATCATGGGCGCGAGCCCCAGCGACGGCTCGTCGAGCATCAGCAGGGTGGGGCGGGACATCAGCGCGCGGCCGATCGCCAGCATCTGCTGCTCCCCGCCTGAGAGGGTTCCGCCCGGCTGTGCCGATCGCTCCCCCAACACCGGGAACAGTTCGAGCACACGGTCGAGGTCGCGGCGAACCTCCTCGCCGTCGCGTCGACCGTACGCACCCATCTCGAGGTTTTCTCGGACACTCATGCGTGGGAAGATCCTCCGGCCCTCTGGAGCCTGGCAGACGCCCCGGCGCACGATATCGTGCGGCTTGTGTCCATGGATCGGCTGGCCCCGAAACGAGATCTCACCTGCGGCGGGGCGTTGCATGCCGGAGATCGCCCTGAGCGTGGTCGTCTTGCCGGCGCCGTTACCGCCGATCAGGGTCACGACCTCTCCCTCCTCGACCCGAAGCGAGATGCCCTTCACAGCTTCGATCCCCCCGTAGCGGACGATCAGATCCCGGACCTCGAGGAGGGCCTCGGTCACCCGGCAGCCTCACTTCCGAGATACGCCTCGATCACGCCTGGGTCGCGCTGGATCTCATCCGGGGTTCCCTCGGCGATCTTGCGTCCGTAGTCGAGCACGGCGATCCGTTCGCATAACCCCATGACGACGCGCATGTCGTGCTCGATGATAAGGATCGTGTGGCCCTGGTCGCGGATCCGCAGGACGAGCTCCGAGAGTGTTGCCTTCTCGGTGGGGTTCATCCCTGCCGCCGGTTCGTCCAACAGCATCAGCCGCGGTCGCGTCGCCAGGGCTCTCGCTATCTCCACCCGGCGCTGGTCTCCGTAGGAGAGGTTGCTGGCGAGCGCATTCGCGTGCTTGTAGATCCCGACGAACTGCAGCAGGTTTTCGGCGGTCTGCTGCGCCTCGTTGTCTTCCCGTCGCTGCCGTGGTGTACGGAAAATCGCGTCCAGCACGTTCTGCCGATGATGCGCGTCGGCTCCGACCATCACGTTCTCGAGCGCGGTCATCTCGGGGAACAGCCGGATGTTCTGGAACGTGCGCGCCACACCGAGCGCCGTGATCTCGTGCGGTCGTCTCCTGCGCGTACCGAAGCGCCTCGACGTTTGCAGCAAAGACTCCCCACCGAACCGGACCGTTCCCTCGGTAGGCGTCTGCATCCCCGTGGCCACGTTGAACAGCGTCGTCTTGCCGGCACCGTTGGGTCCGATCAGGCCGAACACCTGACCCTCAGCGACCGCTATGTTGACGTCCTGAAGGGCCGCCAATCCTCCGAAACGCATCGTCACGCCTCGGACGTCGAGAAGGTCGGGCGACATCATCCCGATTCCCCCTCGGCGACCTCGACGTCGGGCAGGTGATCCTCCACCGTGTGCCCGCGAAGCTCGAGGGCCCGCCGGCGAGAAGGCAGCAGGCCTTGGGGCCGAAACGCCATCACCGCCACGATGGTCACACCGAAGACGAAGAACCGGTAATCCTCGAACTCACGGAATACCTCGGGAAGCAGCACGACGAGGGTGGCCCCGAGCACCGCGCCCCAAGTCGACCCCATCCCCCCGATCACGACCATCGAGAGGATCAGGATCGATTGGAGGATGCTGAACGTCGGCGGGTTGATGAAGTTGACCTGCTCGGCGTAGATGACGCCTCCGACCCCGGCGGTGGAGGCCCCGATCACGAACGCCGCGAGCTTCATCCGCACGACGGGAACCCCCATCGCGCCCGCCGCGATCTCGTCCTCGCGGATCGCCACCCACGCGCGGCCGATCCGCGACCGGTCGAGCATGCGGATCGCGACGATCCACAGCACGACGAAGACCAGCAACAGCCAGTAGTACTTGTCGTCAATCAGGGTGCCCCAGGCCAGATCGACAGGTCCCGCGTGGATCTCGGGATGCGGGATCGAGGCGATGCCCCGCGGGCCGACCGTCACTGTGTCCAGGTTGTTCGCGGTGATCCGGACGATCTCACCGAAGCCGAGGGTGACGATGGCGAGGTAGTCGCCGCGGAGGCGGAGGGTGGGCGAGCCGAGGACGATGCCGGCGATCACGGCGAAGGCGAGAGCCGCCACGAGGATCAGCCACATCCACGGCTCCCAGACGGGCTTGTCCGCGAGGTCGGCCGTCCCCGCCCGCAGCCCCTTCGTGTAGTCGGCGGCCCCGGTGAGGATGCCCGCCGTATACGCCCCGATCGCCCAGAAGGCGACGTATCCGAGATCGAGGAGCCCGGCGAACCCAACGACCACGTTGAGACCCAGCGCGAAGAGCGTGAACAGCGCGACCCGCGAGAGCGTTCCCCCGCTGGTCGCGCGTTGCAGCCAGATCGGGAGCGTGAACCACTGGTCGAGGAGCGGAAGGAGGAACGCGATCGCGATCATCACGAACCACGCCAACGGCTGGACCCACCGGCGATGCCCGTTCCACCACTCCCTCGCTCGTATCGCCGCGGCCCGGACCGGGCCGGTGCCGTTGCGGACCAGGGCTTTCGCACGCCCCTGGGCGTCTGCGATCCGATCGCTGATCGAGCCCGTCAACTACGCTCCCACCTGCTCGCCGAGTATCCCGGTCGGCCTGACCATCAAGACGAGGACCAGGACGACGAAGGCGATCACGTTCACCCACTGGGCGCCGGTGCAGGCGGTCCCATAAGCCTCGACCAGTCCGAGAAGAAGACCGCCGAGCATGGCGCCCCGGATGTTCCCGATGCCGCCGAGAACCGCCGCGGTGAACGCCTTGATCCCCGGGAAGAACCCGATGAACCAGAACGCCGGGGCCCCCGGCGCGATCGTGACGAACAGCATCCCCGCCGCGCCCGCCATGATCCCACCGATTAGGAACGTGAGCACGATGATCCGCTCGATGTCGACACCCATGATCGCCGCCGTCTCTTGGTCCTGCGCCACGGCTCGGATCCCTCGGCCGACTCGCGTTCGTCGCACGATGAGATCGAGCACGACCATCATGGCGACCGCGACGACGACCACCACGACCCTCCTGTTGGAGATCTCGGTTCCGAACCACGTGAACAGGGTCTGTGTCTGCATGACCTCGGGCAGGGACTGCGGGTTCGGCCCGAGGATGTTGGGGAGCTTGAACCAGAGCAGGTAGTGCTGGCCGTCCATCAATACGAACAGATACTGGATCGCGAGCGACGCGCCGATCGCAGCGATCAAGAACGACAGTCGCGGAGCTCCTCGTCGCCTCAGGGGACGGTACGCGAGCCGCTCGATCGCGACGGCCATCCCGCCTCCCGCGAGCATCGCGGGGATCAACGCGCCTATCAGCACGATCACGAGCAGCACGCCCGTGACCGGCTCGGTCACGCCCATCCAGTTCCGGACCGCGAACAGCGTCACCACGGTGGACACCATGAAGACCTCGGAGTGCGCGAAGTTGATCAGCTGCAGCACCCCGTACACCATCGTGTAGCCGAGTGCGATCATCGCGTAGATCGCGCCGAGCGTGACGCCGTTGCGCGTCTGCGCCCAGAACTGGTCGACGATGTTGGTAACGCACTCGCCCATCGCGGCGCCTCCGACTCAGCGGAACGACACAGAGGGGCGGACGCGACGTCCGCCCCTCACGTCGTGCCACGCTTCGCTTACCCGCCCAGCACCTCCGGCGCCTGGCCCTCGAGGGTAATCTCCCCAGGGACGGCCGCATAGAAGTAGATCAACTCGAGGCGCTCGGTCGCCGCCAGCTCGTGTGTCGACGGGTCGAATGCGTACGACTTCGCGACACCTTGGTACGGGCTGTCCGTGGTGACCGAGTCGAGGTAGGTCTTGATCCCGGCCCGGATCTCCTCGGGGGTGGTGGCTCCACCATCGATCGCCTGCTTGATGCCCTCCCCGAGCAGGTTGGCGACGTCGTAACCCTCCGCCACGTAGATCGGCACGGACGAGGCCTCCCCTCCGTACTTATCGTTGTACTGCTGCACGAAATCGCCGGTCAAGTTGCACGGACAGGTCAGGTAGACATCGGTGAGACCGCTGCCCGCCAGATCGATCAGGGTCGAAGAGACCGATCCGTCGCCCGACATCATCGGGACGTCGAGTCCCGCGTCACGCGCTTGCTTCACGATCTTGCCGAAGTCGAAGTCGTAACCGCCGAAGTAGACCGCGTCGGGGCTCGAGGCCTCGATGTCGCTGATCAGCGCCGAGAAGTCTTCCGCGCCGGTCTCGATACCCTCGAAGCCCGCCACGTCCACGCCCTCGCTTTCGAGCGTGTCGCGGACCACCTCAGCCAGCCCCTGACCGTAGGTGGACTTGTCGTGCGTGACGAAGACGCTGCTCGCGCTCAGCACCTGGGCGAGGTACTGAGCCGCTGGCGTGCCCTGGTCGTCGTCGTTCGCGATCCCCCTGTACCAGAAGGTCCAGCCCTTCTGGCTCAGCCCGGGGTTCGTGGCCGAAGCGCTCACGAACGGGATGCCCGCCTCCTCGAAGGTGTCCCCAGAGGCTTCGGACTCGCCCGAGAACCCAGGGCCGTGCACGGCCACCGTGTTCGGATTCCCGACGATCTCCTCCACGACAGGCGGGGCGTTGTCGGGCGACCCTTGCGTGTCCGCCTGCTCGAACGTGATCGTGGCCGGGTAGCCGGCGTCGGCGTTCAGCTCGTCGAACGCCATCTGTGCGCCTTGGAAGCTCGGAACGACCAGATAGTTCGCCGGACCGGTCCACGCGCCCTGGCCGTAGATCGTCACCTCGACCTTCTCGACCGGCGCTGTGCCCGTCGGTGAAGCTCCGCCGCCCTCGTCATCGCTCCCGCATGCGGCGCCGACGAGTGCCAGTCCCGAGACGAGCGACACTGCACGCAACCACTTCTTCCGCTGTTGCATGGAACCCCCTATCCTTCCCCTTCTCCCAGAAGAGAGAAGCATCACATAAGCCTCGACGAGGCGCATCGCCACCACTAGTAGGCGGTCCCCCCGGATCCGCGTGTCGCGGAGGGCCTCGACTCTCCATACGAGGGAGATCATCGAGATGGATGCCTCGCGCTTCGCGCACGCGATCGCTCAGCGACGCAGAGGGGCCCCGATCAGGGTTCCAGGTCGGCGAGCGAGACCGTCTCGGTGAAGACCGGCTCGGCATCGGATGGCCCACCCTCTCTTCGAAGAGCGTGATGTCGTCGGAACCGCGGCGGACTCGGCGCCTCGCACGACTCCTGAAGGTCGGCCATCAAGTGCTCGGGTCGCCCGGGGATCCGTCGTTCTCGCAGTCCGGGACTACAGGACGTCGTCCAGCGACTTCGTGTCGCTGTACACCGGTGTGTCGGGCTTGGCCCCACCCTCGACGGGCCAGTTCGGTCCTTCGAAGATGTCGACGGTCACGTCAGTGGCACAGTCACCCAGCTCGGTGCAGGTGATGACGCCGGTGAGCCCCTCGTAGCCCTCTGTCGCGAAAAACGCGTCGCGAAGTGCGGCACGAGGGATGGACAGCGAGCCGTCTTCGTTCACCACCGCCACCTGCTCGATCGCATCGAACAGCACGTTCGCCGCGTCGAACGCGTGTGCGTGGAACATCGAGGTCGGCTCGGAGCCGAACTGCTCCTGGTACGCGGGGATGAACCTGTTCGAGTAGAAGTCGCCCTCCTGGAACACGGAGACGTCTGGCGACGAAAGGAACACCCCGTCGACCGCGTCTCCGGCGTTCTTCAGCGTGTCACTGCTCAAGCAGACGTCGGACACAATGATCGTGACGTCGGGCATGATGTCGGCCGCCTGCTTGAGGATCAGCGAGCACGCTGTGACGAACACCGGCGCGTACAGCACATCGGGATCACCCTGGGCGATCGAGCTGAGCAACGGTTCGAAGTCGGTTTCCTGTGAGTTGATCTGCGCCTGGGTCGTGACGTTACCGCCGCCTGCCTCGAAGTTGACGGCAGCCGCCGCCGTCAGTCCTTGCGTGTATGGGTTCTCGTCGTGGATCGTCGCCATCTTGGTCGCGCCATGGTCGCTCAGCGCGTACTTCGCCACGATCGCACCCTGGATACGGTCGTTGTGTGCGGTGCGCGCGTAGAACGGCTGATGGGTTGCCTCGGCCGTCAACGCCGGGTTGGTGTTCGACGGCGAGACCAGCAGGATGCCCTTCTCGGACAAGATCGTGTCGGCGACGCCCAGCGCGGCGCTCGGGCAGCTCGTGCCGATGACTGCCACGATCGACGGGTCGGCTGCGAGCGCGGTTCCGCCCGCCTCGCCACCCTCGGCCGAGCAGAGGTCGTTCTCGTGGGTCCACTCGATGTCGTGGCCCAAGAACTGTCCCGCGATGCCGTCGAACGTGCCGTCGAGGTAGTCGACGGCCAGCACGGCGCCGTTCTGGCTGTCCAGGCCGAGCGCGGCGTCGGGGCCCGAGATCACCAGCAGCGTGCCGATGTTGATCGGCTCGCCGGCCGCGACCTCGACCGTGCCGAACCCGTCGACGGCCGGGGTCTCGGTAAGGGTGCCGCTGTCACCACCACCACCACCACCGCCGCCGTCGTCGTTCGAACACGCGCTCGCCGCGAGGGCGAGCACGGCTACGGAGGCGACCACCTTGAGCCAGGATCGACGTTTCATAGGGCTCCCTATCCCTCCAACGTTTCGAGACGGAGTGGGTTGGTACCACATCGATTTCCCCGCGGCCAATCACTCCATCAGATCATCCTGCACCTGCGTACGTTCGACGTAGCCCGCCGGGATGCCCGAAATCGCTGGCGAGACCGTCTCAGCCGAGCGGCAGCGCCGCCCGGAAGTCGCGAGCCAGCTCGAGCATGCCATCGCGGTCGCCTTCGACCAACTTCGCCATCAGGGCGCTGCCGACGATCACGCCGTCGGCGAACGAGCTCGCCTCCGTCGCTTGCCGGGGCGTGCCGATGCCGACGCCCACGAGCAGCGGCAGATCGGTCAGTGGGCGCATCGCGCCGACCAAGCTCCTCGCTGTGCCCCCCAGCTCCTCGCGGGCGCCGGTGACCCCGTATGTCGCGACGCAGTAGACGAAGCCGCGCGCTCGCCCTGCGATCGCCTCCAGCCGTTCGGCCGCGGCGCCCGGCGCCGCCAACAGCACCGCGTCGATGTTGCGAGCGGCACAGGCTGTATCGAACGACTCCGCTTCGTCGACCGGAAGATCGGGCACGATCGTTCCCGAAACTCCGGCCTCGGCCACGTCGTCGAGGAACGCCTCGACACCTCGCCGCAGCACGGGATTCACGTACGTCATCACGGCCACCGGAACGTCGAGCGCCGCTTCCTTGATCGTGGCGAACACGTCGGCGGGGCGCACACCGGCGGCGAGGGCGGCGGATGACGCCTGTTGGATCACGCCACCATCCATGACCGGATCGGAGTGCGGCACACCCACCTCGATCGCGTCGGCGCCGGCGTCGGCGATCGCTCGCAGCAGACCGGCATCAACCCCCGGGAATCCTCCGGTCACGTATGGGACGAACGCCTTGCCACCCTGGTCACGCCTGGTGCGGAGCGCGGTTTCCAGGGCGCCCATCAGGTCTCGGTCACCGGGGGCGAGCCGGCCGTGATCCTGAGCGCAGCGAGCACGGTGTCGAGGTCCTTGTCGCCGCGGCCGGAGAGACAGACGAGCACGCGCGTTCCCTCAGGAAGCGGCCGATGCAGGAGCCAGCCGATCACGTGCGCGGGCTCGAGCGCGGGAAGGATGCCCTCGGTGCGAGCGAGCGCCTGGAACCCGGCGAGCGCGTCGTCGTCGGTAACGCTCACGTACTCGGCCAGCCCCTCGTCGTGCAACCAGGAATGCTCGGGACCGACCCCCGGGTAGTCGAGGCCGGCCGAGATCGAATGCGTCTCGACGATCTGCCCGTCGGCGTCCTGGAGCAGGTAGCTCATGGCGCCGTGCAACACGCCGGGCTGGCCCTTGGTGATCGACGAGCAGTGCTCTCCGAGCCCCACGCCGCGGCCACCGGCTTCCACACCGATCAGCCGCACGCCCGGCAGACCCACGAAGGCCGTGAACATGCCGATCGCGTTCGAGCCTCCGCCGACGCACGCGATGACGACATCCGGGTCCCCCCCGAGACGTTCGGCGTGCTGGGCGCGCGCCTCGTCGCCGATCACCCGCTGCAGGTCGCGCACGAGCTGCGGGAACGGGTGCGGCCCGACCACAGAGCCGATGATGTAGTGCGTGTCGGTCACCGTGGCCGCCCAGTCGCGCAGGGCGGCATTGACGGCTTCCTTCAGTGTCTTCGAGCCGGCGGTTACGGGCACGACCTCGGCGCCGAGCAGCTTCATGCGGGCGACGTTGGGCGCTTGTCGGTGAGTATCCTCCTCGCCCATGTACACGACGCAGGGCAAGCCGAGCAGGGCACACGCCGTCGCGGTGGCCACGCCGTGTTGGCCGGCGCCGGTCTCGGCGATGATGCGCCGCTTGCCCAGCCGCTTCGCGAGCAAGGCCTGGCCGAGCGCGTTGTTGATCTTGTGGGCGCCCGTGTGCGCGAGGTCCTCGCGCTTGAGCCAGATGTCGTAGCCGAGCTCGGCTCCCAGCCTCGCCGCTCGCGTGATCGGCGTCGGCCGGCCGACGAAGTCGCGGCTCAAGGCGTCGAGCTCCTCTCGGAACCCGGTGTCGTCGCGGAGCATCGTCCACGCCTCGGTGAGCTCGTCGAGCGCCGGGATCAGCACTTCGGGCACGTACCGGCCACCGTGCTCACCGTAGCGCCCACGCGCGTCGGGACCGGCGGGCTTCGCATGTATGAGGCTCTCGGTGCTCATGGCTCACGGCCTCCTTGAGAGATCGGGTCAGGCATCGCCGGGCGCCAAGAGCTGGCGCACGGCCGCGCGTGGGTCGCCGGCCCGCATCAGGGCCTCCCCCACCAGGATGGCAGACGCGCCCGCTTCGACGGCGGCTCGCACGTCAGCCCGGGTCTTCACGCCCGACTCGAACACTGCGACCCGGTCGCTCGGGATGCGGCCCACCCGCTCGAGCGCGCGCTCGACATCGACTTCGAGGGTCTCCAGATCCCTCGCGTTCACACCCACCACCTCAGCCCCGCTCGCGATGGCCCGATCGAGCTCGTTCTCGGTGTGGGTCTCGACGAGCGCACCCATGCCGAGGTCACGGGCGACCGCGAGCATGGCCGTGAGCTCGTCGTCGGTGAGGCTTGCCGTGATCAACAGCACGGCGTCGGCGCCGCGTGCTCGCGCCTCGATCACCTGCGCCGGGTGCACGAGGAAGTCCTTGCGCAGCACCGGAACCTGCACGGCGATCCGAACGGCTTCGAGATCGGCGAGGGACCCGTGGAAGTGTCGAGGCTCGGTCAATACCGAGATCGCCGCCGCGCCCGCTGCAGCGTAGGCGACCGCCTGAGCGACCGGATCCACAGTGTCGGCTATCTCCCCGGCGCTCGGCGAGGCGCGTTTCAACTCGGCGATCAGGGCCGGGGAGTGCTCGCGGAGAGCTGCGATGAAGTCGCGCGCGGGCGGCCTGGCGCTCGCGCGAGCCAGGAGCGCACCTTCGTCGAGCGGGTGCTCGGCAAGACGCCGGCGCAGGTCGTCGACGAAGTCGGTGAGGAAGCCCATGGGGTCCGCGAGTGTACCGACGCGCCGTGGGCTTGCCGAAGCACCGTGGTCCCGGCGATGCACCGTGGTCCGCCGGCTTCAGCTCAGCTCGAGGGCAGCGGCCAGGTCGAGGCCGCCGTCCAGCGCAGCACGCCCGATCACCGCTCCCACGGCGCCCGCTCGCCGTACCGCCCTGATGTCGTCGATGCTCGCCAGGCCCCCTGCGGCGAGCACCGGCTTCCCCGACCGGACCACACGTTTCACCGAGGCCACGTCGGGGCCATCGAGGCTTCCCACTCGAGGGACCGCGGTCGCGAGGAGGGCATGGGCCCCACCCGCGACCAGCCAGCCGAGGGTCTCGGCGAGCGGCAGATCCACCGGCTCGGCGCCTCGCGACCGGATGCGGCCCTCGTCGATCTCGATACCGACGACGAGTCGGTCGGCGAACCGACGGATCGCGTCGAGGGTCAACGCCTCGTCGGCCAAGGCGCGCGAGCCCAGCACGACCCGGCGCGCGCCCGCGTCGAGCATCGCCTGCGCGTCGTCGGCCGTTCTGATGCCACCGCTCGCCTGCACGGGCCGCCCGAGCCCGGCGATCGCGTGCACCACACCGAGGTTGCGGGCCTCGCCATCGAACGCGAGATCCATGTCGACGACGTGGAGCCACCGTGCGCCGGCATCGATGTGCGACCGAGCGGCCGCGATCGGATCGCCACTGAACGCCTCACTCGGCATCGGTCCCTGCGAGGTGTACGTGGCGAGACGTCCATCGGCAACGTCGATGGCGGGAAGCACCTCGAAGCGCATGAGACCACAACCCTACGTGGCTGGTCGGGCTGGCATGATGAGCTCGTGGAGCTTCCTGTCTTCGCGCTGCACACGGTGCTGTTCCCCGGTGCAACGATGGGCCTTCGGGTGTTCGAGCCTCGGTACCTCGCGCTCATGGACGACGTGCTTCCAGCAGGAAGCTTCGCGGTGGTCGCGATCAAGCAGGGGCGTGAGGTCGGTGGCGGTTACGAGGCCCACCGCGTCGGGGTCACGGTCACGCTCGACGCGCACGTGATCGACGAGGACGGTACGCACCTGCTCCGCGTCGCGGGATGCGGTCGCGTGGCCCTCATCGCTCCCGTCCGCGACGAGCCCTACCCCGTGTGGAAGACCGAGCCGTTCCCGGACGAGGGCGGCGCCGGCACCGACGACGTGGAGGCGGCCGTCGCCGAGATGGACCGCTACCTGGCCGCTGCCGGCGAGGCAGCTGATCGGCGTCAGGCACCTGGAGCGCCTGACCTGCCCGACCAGCCCGAGACGCGCGAGGTGCCAGTGGCGCCCCACGATCCGGTCGCGGCGAGCTACCTGCTCGCTGCCGCAACCCCGGGGCTCGTGCCCCATCACCAAGTGCTGCTCGAGATTCCGGGGGCAGGAGAACGCCTGTCCGAGGTGCGAGCCACGTTCCGCAGGGAAGCCGCGCTCGTGCGCACCCTCGGCGCGGGCTTGGGAGGCGCAGGCCTCGACGTGAGCACGAACTGAAACGCCTAGTCCGTAGTGGACTAGTGACCTGCGTGCTCGAGGTGGGTCGCGGCCTCGGCCGAGTTCACGGGATCTCGCTCGACCCGGGCCGCGTCACCGCCAAGCAGCGACCGAAGCTCACCGAGCAGGGGTCCGGTCGGATGCACCCGGTACGAACCGACCTCGAGCGGCGTGACCCCGTTCGAGGACAGGAAGCGCACCCGGACCGGCGCGTCGCCCGGGTGGGCCTCGAAGAGATCCTTCAGCTTCGCGAGCACCGACGGCGTGCATGCCGCCGCGGGCAGGTCGACGACGAGCGCGTCGGGCGCCGTCGCGCTCTCAGCCGCGTTGCCGAGGTCGGGCTCGCGCACCTCGACCGCGCGGATCTGAAGCTCCCGCCCCCGCAGGTCGATGCGCCCGGTCGCGAGCACGATGCGATCGGTCTCGATCATGCCCGGCACCGCCTCGTAGACGCTCGGGAATGCCATCACGCCGACCCCACCCGCCAGGCCCTCGAGGCGGAACTGGGCGTAGGGCTCTCCACGCTTCGTGTACTTGCGCGCGACCGCGCCGATGATGCCGCCGATCGTGACGAGATCGCCGTCGCCGAGGGAGTCGAGATCGACGATCTCGTGTGTGCACGCAGCCGAGAGCGCCTCTCGCACTTCGAGCAGCGGATGGTCGGTCACGAACTGGCCGAGCATCTCCTTCTCGTATTTTAGGAGGAGATGCTTCTCGAACTCCTCGCCAGCCCTGATCTCCCTGTCAAATCGATCTACGTCGTCATCAACCTCTTCCTCCATGGTGGAGAAAAGAGAGTCTTGGCCAACGGCTTCCGCCCGCCGGTCGGACAAGATCGGGTTTGAGACACGTTCTAGGTCTGCGAGCAGAGCCCTTCGCGGGTAGCCAAGCGAATCGAAGGCTCCGGCGAGACTCAGACTCTCAAGCACCCGCTTGGTCAACACCGAGGGGTCGACCTTGCGGCAGAAATCGGAGAACGACGTGAACACCCCGTCGGCTCGCCGGGCGTCGATGATCTTGGCGACTGCGCCCTCCCCTACGTTTCGAACCGCCGACAGCCCGTACCGGATCGCTGGCTCGTCACCGGGCGCCGGGGCGAAATCGGTCTCGGAGCCGTTCACGTCGGGCGGAAGCACCTCGATGCTCATCCCGCGACAGGCGTAGAGGTAGAAGGGCTTGCGATCCTTGTCGTCCTTGACCGAGGTGAGGATCGACGCCATGTACTCGACCCGATGGTGCGCCATGAGGTACGCCGTCTGGTAGGCGACCAATCCGTAGGCGCACGCGTGTGAGGCATTGAACCCGTAGTCGGCGAAGGGGGCGATGAGATCGAACAGCTCTTTGCCCGCGCGCTCCGCATGGCCGCCGGCCACCATGCCGGCCACGAACTTCTGCCGCTGGGCGTCGACCTGTTCACGGATCTTCTTGCCCATGACCTTGCGGAGCGTGTCGGCCTCGCCGAGCGAGTACCCGGCCATGGCCACCGCGACCTGCATGACCTGCTCCTGGTAGACGATGATGCCGTACGTATCCTTCAGGACCGGTTCCAGGTCGGCATGCGGATACGTGACGGCCTTGCGGCCGTGCTTGCGTTCGGCGTACTCGGTGTGCTGGCCCATCGACAGCAGGCCCGGCCGGTACAGGGCGACGCAGGCCATGATGTCCTCGAAGCGATCGGGCTCGAGGAGCTTGATCAGGCTGCGGACGCCCGACGATTCCATCTGGAAGACACCGGTCGTCTCTCCCCGCCGCAGCATGGCGTACGTCACCTCGTCGTCGAGCGCCACGTGGTCGATGTCGAGCTCGACGTCGCGGGCTCGCAGGTGCCGCAGCGTGTCCTCGATGACACTCAGGTTCCGCAATCCGAGGAAGTCCATCTTCAACAGGCCGAGCGCCTCAACGCCGTGCTGGTCGAACTGCGTGACGACCTTCTTTGAGTCGTCGCGGGAGTCCTTCGAGAGCTTCAACGGCAGGTAGTTCACGAGCGGCGCATCGCCGATCACGACACCGGCCGCATGTACCGAGTCTTCGCGGCGCAGGCCCTCGAGCGCTCGAGCGGTCTCGACGATCTCCTTGGCCTCTGGCTCGCGATCGTAGGCGTTCGCGAGATCGGGCGAGAGCGTCAGCGCAACGTCGATCGGGTGGTCGCGCCCCATGACCGCGGCTGGGTACATCTTGCAGAGACGATCGCCCACGACCGGGGGGAACCCGAGCACGCGGGCCGCGTCGCGGATGCCCTGCTTTCCCTTGATCGTCTGGAACGTGACTATCTGCGCAACGTGATCTGCGCCGTACTTCTCGGTGGCGTATCGGATCACCTCGTCGCGACGGCGCTCGTCGAAGTCCATGTCGATGTCAGGCATCTGGATGCGCTCGGGGTTCAGGAATCGCTCGAACAGCAGTCCGTATCGCAGCGGATCGAGGTCGGTGATGCGCAGCGAGTAGCTGACGACGGAGCCTGCCGCCGAGCCGCGCCCCGGGCCCACGCGGATGCCCTGCTCTCGCGCGTAGCGGATCAGGTCCCACACGATCAGGAAGTAGCCCCCGAACCCCATCGAGGTGATCACGTCGAGCTCGTGGTCGATGCGCTGGCGGACCTCGGGTGCGATCTCGCCGTAGCGCTGCGCGGCGCCTTCGTCGACGAGCGTGCGCAGGTAGGCGTCGCGATCGATGCCGCCCGGCGTCACGAATCGAGGCAGGTGGTAGCGCTGGTCGGCCGGAGCGCGATCGCCGTAGACGAGGTCGAGCTCGACGCTGTCGGCGATGTCGAGAGTGGCGTCACAGGCCTCGGGTGCTTCGGCGAAGACATGGCGCATCTCCTCGGCGCTCTTCAGGTAGAACTCCTCGGAGTCGAACTTCAGGCGCTTCAGGTCGGTCTGCACCTTCTGCTGCTGGATGCAGAGCAACACGTCGTGGGGCTTCGCGTCTTCCTTCAGCGTGTAGTGCAGATCGTTCGTGGCCACGACCGGGATGCCGAGGTCACGGCCGAGGTCGAACTGTCGGCGCAGGATCTTGTGTTGGTCGGCGATGCCGTGATCCATGACCTCGATGTAGTAATGCTCGGCGCCGAAGATGTCGCGGTATTCGGCAGCCGCCGCCTTCGCCCGCTCGATCTGGCCGTTCAGCAGGCGGACCGAGACCTCGCTCGATAGGCACCCGGCCAGGCACGTGATGCCCTCGGCGTGCTCGGCCATGAGCTGCTTGTCCATGCGGGGGCGGTGGTAGAAGCCCTCGAGGTAGGCGGCCGACACCAGCTTCAGCAGGTTGCAGTATCCGGTCTCGTTGCGAGCGAGCAGCGTGAGGTGGTGATACTTCTCCTCGCTCTCGCCGGGGTCACGGTCGAAGCGCGAGCCCGGTGCGACGTAGGCCTCGACGCCGATGATCGGCTTGACGCCCGCCTCGCGAGCCGCTTCGAAGAACCGCAGGGCCCCGAACATGGAGCCGTGATCGGTGACCGCGACGGCGTTCATGCCCAGGCGCTGGGCCTCGGTGAAGATCGTGGGGGCGCCGGGGTTCGAGGCAGGCGGTTCGATGCGAGCGGCCCCGTCGAGCAGGGAGTATTCGGAATGGACATGGAGGTGGACGAAGCCGTCGGGTCGGTCGGTCATGTGAGGTGCGCAAGCTCCTTACGGGGAAGATATCCACAGGTCGCATGTTCGCTGTGGAGAACTACACCGGTGTGATTCGGTCGAAGCCTCAACCTACGCCCGGTCTGGGTGGGCGTCAAGGTGGCCGGCGGAACCAGCCGGATCGCGGGCCTTTTCGAGCGCCCGCTCGAGGTCGTCGGGCAACGGCTCCTCGAGCTCGACTCGTTCTCCGGTGATCGGATGGTCGAAGCCGAGACGCCAGGAGTGCAGGAAGGGTCGCTCGAGGTCGAGCGACTTCGCCTGGTCGCCGCCGCCGCCGTAGGCCTTATCGCCGACTATGGGGTGCCCGATCGCCTGTAGATGCACCCTGATCTGGTGGGTGCGCCCGGTGCGGGGAACGGCCTCCAGCAGCGTGGCGCCCTCGAGGCGCTCCCGCACCACGAACCCGGTCTCGGCCTCACGCCCCTCGCTGTGGTCGACAACGATCCGCTCCATGCGCCTTCCGAGCGGTGCGTCGATGGCGAACGTCTCGTGCTCGACCTGCCCGCGCACCAGCGCGAGGTACCGGCGCTCCACGTCGTGGCGGCGCATCATGCCGGCGAGCGCCTCGTGCGCCTCGTCAGTCTTCGCCACGATCATGAGGCCCGACGTGCCGGCATCGAGGCGGTGCACGATGCCGGGCCGCAGCTCGCCGCCGGCCCTCGAGAGCGGCACTTCCATGCCGAGCAAGCGGTTGACCAGAGTGCCCGAGCGCCGCCGCTCGTTGGGGTGTGTGATCAGGCCGGCCGGCTTGGCGATGACAAGCAGGTGGTCGTCGCTGTAGCGCACGGGCACCGCGGGGCCCTGGGCTTCCAGCGGCTCATGAACCCTGATCTCGATCTCGATGCGCTCGCCGCCCTGCAGACGGAAAGACTTCGAGCGGGCCACGCCATCGACGAGCAGCCGCCCGTCGGTGATGGCTCGCTGCACGTCGGCACGGGGCGCGCCCGAGAGGCGGGCCGCGACCGCGTCGAGCCGGCCGGCTTCCGCGATGTAGGTCTCAGCGCTCATCGGCGGCCAGCTCGTCGACCTGCCTCGACCGGCTATCTCCCTCTCGTCGGTCTCGCTCTCGTCGGTCTCCCAGGAAGGACCCCATGGCCAACACGATCGCCCCGACGACGATGGCCGCGTCGGCCAGATTGAACACGGGCCAGACCTGCAGGTCGATGAAGTCGACGACGTGTCCGTCGAACCGCTCGCCCCTGGTCAAGCGGTCGGTGAGGTTCCCGAGCGCGCCGCCGAGCACGAGGCCCAAGGCGAGCCCGGCGATAGGGCTGACATGGCGGAACGCCGTCGCCACGATCAGCACCGCCACGATCAGCGTGACCACGGCGAAGAACCACGGGGCGCTCTGCCCCAGACTGAAGGCGCCACCCGGGTTCGTCGCGAACCGCAAGCTGATGACGCCCGGGATGACGTCGATCGGATCGCCGGGAAGCTGCTGCTCCGCCCAGATCTTCGTGAGCCGATCGGCCAGATACACCAGGCCGGCGATGGAGAAGAGCCAGACCGCGGCGCGACGCCGAGCGCGGTCCACGGCTGTCAGCGGCGCGATCGCGCCTTGGCGTCCTTGATGCAGAGGTCGACGTAGGGCAGCGCCCTGATGCGCGCCTTCTCGATCGGCTTGGCGCACCGTTCGCACGTGCCGTAGGTGCCGGCGTCGATGCGCGTGAGTGCCCGTTCGATCTTGGCCAGCAGGTCACGGATGTTGTTCTCGATCGAGAGATCCTTCTCGCGCTCGAACGTCGCGGTGCCCGCGTCGGCGGACTCGTCGTCGAGGCCCACGTCGCCCGAGAGCTCGGACTGCGAGGTCGCGAAGGTCTCCTCCTCGATCGTGGTGAGCTGCACTCGCAGCTCTCCCTGTTCCTCTTCGAGGCGACCCTTCAGATCGGCTATCTCTTTGTCGGTGAGCTTGGTCTGAGCCATAGCCGGCGAAGGGTAGCAGATGGCGCCTTCATGGTCGTGTTCCCGCAGGTCAGGAGGTTTGCGACAGGTTGCGCGATCCTCGATCTGCCATGGCGATCCGAAGGCGGCCCAAGGGCGACGAGCGTGTAGCATTGCCCGCACAGGCGATGACGGGAACGCGCCGCGCGGACCCGTGAGGCAGGAGCGAGCCGGAGATGGTGCGAGCCGGCGCCGAGCCCCGCGCGGACATCATCCCCGAGCCCCTGCTCGAGCCGGCCGCGAGGTCGTGGGAGACGCAGGCGGACCCGCCCGTCACAGCGGGAGACCTCCGACGGAGGTCATGAGCGGCCGAGCCCGTGAGGGCCCGGCAACGCGGGGTGGTACCGCGGGGCAGCACCGACGCCTCGTCCCGGCAACGAGCGGGACGGGGCTTTTTCTTGGGCCTCAAGGAGCGAAGCGGTAGGCCCACTAGATCGGGCCTCAAGGAGCGAAGCGGTGGGCCCACTAGATCGGGGCCGGGAGGAAGGGGTGGGACGATGGCGGTGTTCGAGCCGGTGGACACTGGGGTGAGCTTCCCCGACCTCGAGCGCGAGATCCTCGCGTTCTGGAAGGACCGCGACGTCTTCCATGCCTCGCTCGCGCAACGCGAAGGCGCTCCGCTGTGGATCTTCTATGAGGGCCCACCGACGGCGAACGGCAAGCCGGGCGTGCACCACGTGGAGCCTCGCACATTCAAGGATGTCTATCCGCGGTTCAAGACTATGACCGGGCACCTCGTGCCCCGCAAAGGTGGATGGGATTGCCACGGGCTACCGGTCGAGCTCGAGGTAGAGAAGGAGATCGGCACCACCGGCAAGCGCGACATCGAGGCGTTCGGTATCGCGGAGTTCAACGAGCTCTGCCGCGCATCGGTCAAACGCTATGTCGGCGAGTTCGAACGGCTCACCGAGCGCATCGGTTACTGGGTCGACCTCGACGAGGCGTACTGGACGATGGCGCCGGCGTACGTCGAGTCGGTCTGGTGGTCGCTGAAGTCGCTGTTCGAAAAGGGCCTGCTGCGCGAAGACGACCGGGTCACGGCGTACTGCCCACGGTGCGGCACCGCCCTATCTGACGCCGAGGTGGCGCAGGGGTATGAGACCGTCGAGGACCCGAGCGTGTTCGTGCGGTTCCCGATCGTTGAAGCGAGCGACGCGGACCTCGACGGGGCATCGCTGCTCGTGTGGACCACCACACCATGGACCCTTCCCTCGAACGCCGGGATCGCCGTCGACCCGGGCGCAACCTATCTCGTGATGGAACGCGACGCCGAACGGGTGATCGTGGCCGAGCCTCTCGCAGCTGAGGTCCTCAAGGAAGGCTGGCGACGTGTCCGATCCATCGAAGGCGCGTCGTTGGTCGGCCTGGGGTACCAGCCGCCGTACCCCAACGTCGACGGCGCCCATCGGGTCGTCGCGGGCGCTTTCGTCTCGATGGACGACGGCACCGGCATCGTGCACATCGCGCCGGCGTTCGGCCCCGAGGACCTCGCGGTGGGGCGCGCCCACGGATGGCCCATGCACAAGCCGGTCGGCGACGACGGCCGGTTCACCGACCTCGCCCCCGAGTTCGTGCGCGGCCTATTCGTGAAGGACGCCGACCCGATGATCGTCGAGGATCTCCGTGAGCGAGGGGTGCTGCTGCGCTCGGAGACTTACGAACACAACTACCCGTTCTGCTGGCGCTGCAAGACGCCGCTCCTGTATTACGCGCGCACCTCGTGGTACGTGCGCACTACCGAGGTGAAGGACCGCCTGCTCGAGGTGAACGACCAGGTCGGGTGGTACCCCGATCACATCAAGAACGGGCGCTACGGCAACTGGCTCGAGAACAACGTCGACTGGGCGCTCTCGCGCGAACGCTACTGGGGCACTCCCCTGCCGATCTGGCGCTGCCCCCAGGGCCACCTGCGGGTAGTCGGCTCGCTCACCGAGCTCGGTGAGCTCGCCGGGCGTGACGTGACCGATGTCGACCCGCACCGCCCCGCGATCGACGAGATCGACTTCGACTGCCGCGAGTGTGGAGAGAAGGCTCGGCGTGTTCCCGAGGTCATCGACACCTGGTACGACTCGGGCGCGATGCCGTTCGCGCAGTGGGGGTATCACCCGGAGCTCGGGCGGGGCGTCGAGGAGTTCGAGCGGCACTTCCCTGCCGACTTCATCTCAGAGGCGATCGACCAGACCCGCGGCTGGTTCTACACGCTCATGGCCGAGGGCGTGCTGCATTTCGATTCGACGGCCTACCGCAACGTCGCCTGCCTCGGGCACATCATCGCGGCCGACGGCCGCAAGATGTCGAAGTCGCTCGGCAACATGTTCGACCCTTGGGAGGCGCTCGATCGCCAAGGCGCCGATGCTCTGCGCTGGTTCATGATCACGAACGGCTCGCCGTGGGCCTCGCGCCGCATCGGCCACGAGGTGCTCGACGACGTGCTGCGGCAGTTCTTGCTCACGCTCCGCCACGTGCATGCGTTCTTCGTCACCTACGCGACGGCCGACGGCTTCGACCCGTCATCGGCGGCGCCCCCGCTCGCCGAGCGGCCACTGCTCGACCGCTGGGTGCTCTCCCAGCTCGCGCAGACGGTCCGCGCAGCCCGCGACGGCCTCGATGCCTACGACGCCACCGGCGCGGGCCGCCACATCGAGCGGTTCGTCGACGATCTCTCCAACTGGTACGTCCGCCGTTCACGGCGTCGCTTCTGGAACCCGGGCGGTGAGGCGGGCGAGGACGCCTCGGCCGCGTTCCACACGTTGTACGAGTGCCTGGTCACCATCTCGGCGTTGCTCGCCCCGTTCACGCCGTTCATCGCCGACGTGATGTGGCGCAACCTCGCCGCCGGCAGACCCGGTCGCTCCGAGTCGGTGCATCTCGCCGACTACCCCTCGGCCGACGAGGCCGCGATCGACCACGAGCTCGACGTGGCCATGGCTGCGGCGCGCACCATCGTGGGACTCGGCAGGGCCGTGCGCACCGCCACGAAGACCCGTGTGCGCCAGCCGCTCTCGGAGGCCGTCGTGCATCTTCCCGGCAGCCACGCGGGGCTCGGATCGTTGCTCGACATCGTCGCCGAGGAGCTGAACGTTCATCGGGTGGTCTTCGCCGAGTCCGCGGAGTCCTTCGGGCGCTGGCACGCCAAGCCGAACTTCAAGGCGCTCGGTCCGGCGCTCGGCCATCGCGTCAAGGACGTCGCGGCAGCGCTCGGCGCCGACGACGGTGCCCTCGCGGGCGAGCTCGCGAGCGGGGCTTCGGTCACCGTCGCGAGCTCGGGTGGCGAGGTGTCGCTCGGTCCCGGCGACGTCGACCTGACCCAGGACGTCAAGCAAGGGTGGGGCGTGGCCAGCGAAGGCGGCATCACGCTCGCGCTCGACCTCGAGCTCACCGACGACCTGCGGCGCGAAGGCGTCGCGCGCGAGTTGATCCGGGCGATCCAGGACGCGCGGAAAGGCGCCGGGCTCGAGATCGTCGATCGCATCCACCTCGGCGTGGAAGCGGGTCCGATCGTCACCGCGGCGCTCGCCGCGCACCGGGAGACGATCGCCGGCGAGACCCTCGCGCTCGACGTTCGCGAAGAGGAAGTCGATGCAACGACCGTCGATACCTCGATCGAGGGCGAGCGGGTGCGGATCAGCCTCCGGCGCGCGGACCGGGGCTCACCCGCAGGCGCCTGAGCGTGGCGTCGGCGAACGAGGCGAGCGACAAAACCCCTGCCACGACGGCGACGCCCACGAGGGTGGCGCCGCGCTCGATCGCCATGCCCGCGGTGAGGGTCACTAAGCAGAGCGCGCCCAGCGAGACGGCGGCGAGATAGCGAGCCGCGACGTCGCGCCCGTACCTGCGCGCCCCGCCTTTGGGGGTCAGTCCTCGCCCCAGAAGAGCTCGCGCAGCGAACGATCTCCTTCGGTGTCGCCGTCACCGCGCGACGCGGTCGCCGGCGCCGGCTCCTGCACGTGCACGGTCGTCTCCGACTCGGGCACCCTCGTCGGCTCGCGCACAGGCTGCCGCTGCGGCTCACCATCTGAGGACGGGCCCGGCTCGTCCGCGTTCACTCGGGCCGGCTCACGCTCTATCGATCGTTCGGTCGCCGCCGGCGCGGGTGTCTCACCGATCGCCGAGGTGTCGGTCACCGGGACGCCCGTTGCCGGGGCGTCCGTTGCCGGGGCGTCCGTTGCCGGGGCGCCCGTTGCCGGGGCGCCCGTTGCCGGAGCGCCCGTCGCAGGGGCGCTCGTTGCCGGGGCGTCCGTTGCCGGGGCGCCCGTTGCCGGAGCGCCCGTCGCAGGGGCGCTCGTTGCCGGGGCGTCCGTTGCCGGGGCGTCCGTTGCCGGGGCGTCAGCAGCTCCGAGGTCCGCTGACGGCGCCGTGGAGTCGGAGGCTGTCGTCGCGGCTGCGGTCGTCACCACGGCCACTGCCGCCGCAGGCTTGGCGCGACCGGAAGCAGGCCGTGCGGACTTGGCCATGCCCTTGACCGCTTCGGCGTGTTCCTGCACGAGCCCAGCGAGGGACTGCAGGAACTCCCGCTCGCGCGAGAGGAAGGCGTTCACGGCGACACGATCTGCAGGGCCGCTCGCTGACACGGCCGCCGCCGCACTCACCGCCTTCGCTTCCCCGGTGATGCGAGCGGCCTGGGCGCGCGCGCGAGCGATGATCTCGTCGGCCTGACGCCCCACATCGTCGAGGTCGGGCGAACCCACCATCGGCGCCGCGCCGCCCGCGCGGAGTCGATCGTTCTCTGTGGCGATCGCCGTGAACGTATCGGTGATCTGATCGAGGAACTCATCGACGTCGCGCATCTTGTAGCCGCCGAAGCGCGAGACGCGGAACTCCTTCTGTTGGACGTCTATCGGCGTCAGGCTCGATCGCCCGACCGAGGCCTCGGGGGTGCTCGTGTCCTTGCCTCTTGTCTTCTTCTGGCCCATGGATCATCCCCTCCTGGTCATCGGGGCCTGCAGAGCGCCGCCTGCAGAACGAAGATGATGATGAACGCCACAACGACCGAGAGGTCGAACATACCTGCCGGAGGGAGGATGCGGCGGAGCATGCGAAGCGGTGGTTCGGTCACGTCGTGCAACAATTCGTACGCGGAGCGTAGCGGACCGCTGGCGGGTGGGCGCCAGCCCGCGAGCTGCACCCAGCTCAGGATGACCCGGATCAGCAGGATCAGCCAGATGAGCGTGAGCGCGAGGCAGATCAGTCGAATCATCGGATGCAGAGGCTAACAGCAGCGCCTGGGCCTACGGTCGACGGGCTCACCAGGCCGCCTCGCGGCGTTCCGGCAGGCTCTCTCGCGCTCAGGATCGCAGTCTCTCTCGCTCAGAACTGGTTGTAGAAGCCCGTGCCGGCGATCCGTTCGCGTTCCTCGACCGACACCTCGACATCGGCAGGGCTAAGCAGGTAGACGCGGTTGGCCACGAGCTCGATCTTGCCGTCGAGTCCGTAGACGAGCCCGCTCGCGAAGTCGACGAGACGCCTCGCGATCGCGTCCTCGGTCGCCTGCAGGTTCATGATGACCGCGGTGCCGTCCTTGAAGCGGTCGGCCACCTCTCGGGCTTCGTTGAACCGCTTGGGCTCGGACTTGTGGATCGAGCTCATGCCGGAAGAGACCGAGCGGGGCGATGCGATCGTTCGCACCACGCCTTCGGACTCGGCGGGCACCTCACGAACGGCCTGCGGCCGCATGCGCCGCACCGGCGCCGGGTCGGCCTCGGGCATATCGTCCACGAAGTCTTCGTCTTCTTCGACGAGCCCCAGGTAGTTGAGGGTCTTCTTCCACACGCCGGCCATCTCCGTTTCCTCTCGTGTCCCGGGTCAGTGTCACGGGGCGCCCTGTGGCGCCCGTCCCGGCTCTGTCTTCGGTTCTCTGGGACCGAACAACGCCGTGCCGATCCGGACCATCGTAGCGCCTTCCTCTACTGCAGCCTCGTAATCCAACGACATCCCCATGCTCAAGTCCACCATGTCGGCATGGTTTCGCCTGAGGGCATCGCGCAGCTCACGCAGCCGGCGGAACCACGGACGAGCGTCATCGAGCGTCTCGCCGAGCGGCGGGCCAAGCGGGAGAATGGTCATGAGCCCGCTCAGGTGTAGGCCCTGGAGCCCCGCCACATGGTCAGCGAAGGAAGGTACGTCGTCGGGCATCACGCCCGTGCGATCGCCGGTGAAGTCGACCTCGATGAGGGTGTCGATCGTGCGTCCGGCCTCGGCGGCGCGGCGAGCCAGGCGCTCGGTCGCACGCAGGCCCGACACCGTCTCCACGACATCGGCGAGTGCAGCCACGTGGTGGACCGAGCCGGTCTGCAGCGCGCCGATGAAGTGCCAACGCGCGCCGGGGACCGCTCCGTGCAGGTCGCGCAGCTCCCGGACGTAGTTCTGCCCGATCGCGGTGACACCCGCCTCGACGACCCAACGGATCGACTCGACCGGCTGCGTCTTGGCTGCCGCAACGAGTAGCACCGATGACTCCTCGCGCCCGGACCGCCCGCATGCACGCGCGATGTTCGCCCGGACCGTCTCGATGTTGCGCTCGATCTGGGCTCGTGCGGCGTGCATGTGCGTCATCGTGCCACGCCATCGGATGAGAGAGGCATCACCGACCCGTCGTCATCGATGCCACCGACATGCGCGGCACCACCCCCCGAACGAAAACGAGAACGGGGGCGGGGAGGGCTCTCGGCCAAGAGGCGGGGGAAGGTCGCCTCCGGTCTCGATCTCTCCCCGCCCCCACGTCCTGCCGGGCCTATGGAGCGAGGTTCGGGCTACGTCGGTTCTTCTGGTCAGCTCTTCAGGAAGTCCGGGATGTCGAGATCCTCCTCGGCGTCGAACGACACCGAACGTTGTGGATCGCGCTCGCCCGTCGTGAACACATCGCCCTCGTCTTCGACCTCGTCGGCCAGGATCGACGGGAGCGCTCCGTGCGCTTGCGGCTCGTCAGAGCGCACAGGCTCCTCGAGCAGCCGCGAGAGCCGCGACTCGAATTGATTGCCGCCGGACGCGTTCGGGGCGACCTTGTCGAAGCCTGCCGCCACAACGGTGACGCGGACCTCTTCGCCTAGTGCGTCATCGACGACCGCGCCGAAGATTATGTTCGCGTCGGGGTGGGCCACCCGGGTGATCGCCTCGGCTGCCTGGTTCACCTCGTGCAGGGTCAGGTCGGTTGGCCCGGCGATCGACAGCAGCACCCCCTTGGCGCCGTCGATCGAGCTTTCGAGCAGCGGCGAGCTGATCGCGGCTTTCGACGCCTCGGTGGCACGGTCCGCGCCGGAACCGATCCCGATGCCCATGAGGGCCGACCCGGCGCCCGACATGACCGACTTGACGTCGGCGAAGTCGAGGTTGATCAGCCCGGGTGTGGTGATCAGCGAGGTGATGCCGTCGACCCCTTGGTAGAGAACCTGGTCGGCCATGCGGAACGCCTCGACCATCGGCATGTTCGGGTCGGCCACCTGGAGCAACCGGTCGTTCGGCACGACGATGAGCGTGTCGACGGCCTTCTTCAGCTCGGTGATACCGACGTCGGCCTGCGTCGCTCGCCTGCGGCCCTCGAAGCCGAACGGACGAGTCACCACACCGATCGTGAGGGCGCCGAGGCCCTTGGCGACCTCAGCCACGACCGGTGCTCCGCCGGTGCCGGTGCCGCCGCCCTCGCCGGCGGTGATGAAGACCATGTCGGCGCCTTTGAGTATCTCCTCGATCTCATCGGCGTGCCCCGTCGATGCGGACTTGCCGACTTCCGGATCGGAGCCGGCCCCCAGACCCCGGGTCGTCTCACGTCCGATGTCGAGCTTCACCTCCGCATCGGACATCAGCAGGGTCTGCGCGTCGGTGTTGACGGCGATGAACTCGACACCCCGCAAGCCTGCCTCGATCATGCGGTTCACCGCGTTCACGCCACCACCGCCGATACCGACCACCTTGATCACGGCGAGGTAGTTCTGGGGAACGTCCATCTCGTCTTCCTCCAACGGGCCGAAGCTCGCCATCTACCTGGGGAATTGTCGCTACGTTCCTTCCCACCCTTTACCTACGTTTGACCCACAACATTAACCGTTAAGTGTACGGTTATTGTCATATCTACATGACGTAGAGTTCTGCAAACTACTAAGGATCGGCTGGTACGTCAAGTCTCTGCGTGAACCTGATTGCTCCCTCAGATGACAGCGATCGGACGGCTCATACCGACGGTGACTCGGTGGGGTCGGCATCGCCGGCCGGGTCCTCGGCAGGTGTGGCGCTCGGGGCACCCTGCGCTGGCACGTCGGCCGAGGGGTCAGGTACCGAGATCGGCATCGGCGAGCCCTCGAACCTCGCCGTCGGAGCGGCCGGAGCCGACACGTCGATCGACACCAGCCCCCTGCCCTCTCGCTCGGCGAACTCGAGGATCGCATCCAGGGCCTGCGCCTTCGCTGACGTCTCCTCGACCATGCCATAGCGCACCTCGACCTTGGCGTCGATGACGAGCGATACGGCACCGTCGGTCGCGACGATGACGGTCTCGACCCGCGCGCGCAGCGTCGGCGCCATCGCCCTCACCACAGCGCCTGCCCTCCGGATCATCTCGGTCGATGCCGCAGTGCCGTCTACCGTCGAAACCTCGGGGAGGGCGCTCGACCATGGCGCTCGCCCGAGCACGGTGCCGTCGCTCGCGACCATGCGACGCGTGCCGTCGAGCTCGCTCACCAGCACGGGTGTGCGCTCGACCACCGAGATCACGATCGTTCCCGGCAGCGATGTCTCAACCCTCGAGTCGAGGATCCAAGACTCCATCTCGAGTCGAGATTCAACCGCAGCTTCGTCGAGATGCGCCACGTTCGTCCCGGAGCTGACCCCCGCGGCGCGCAGCACTTGGCGCGGAGCCAGATGTTCCTCACCCTCGACCTCGAGGACGCGCGCGCCGAACACCCGTGTATAGCTGAGAGTGACCCCTCCGGTGACGAGCGCCACGACGATCGCCCCGACGATCGCCCACGGGCGCAACCGACGCCGACGAGCTTCGTCAACGGACAAGACTGCCGGCCCAGGAGTGATGGCCGACTGGATGGCCGGTTGGTCGGTCACCGTGGGAACCCCCCGATCATCTGCACCTCTGGTTCGAGCGTGACTCCGGTCCGAGTCGCGACCTCACGTTCGACGAGCTCGATCAACGCGCTGACGTCTTCGGCCCTGGCTCCCTCGCCCGTAACGATGAAGTTGGCGTGCTTGCGCGAAACCTCAGCGCCGCCGACCCTGGTGCCCTTGAGGCCCGCCTGCTCGATCAAGCGTGCTGCATGATCGTGGTCGGGATTGCGAAAGACGCTCCCGCAGTTGGGCTCGGCGAGCGGCTGGGTACGTCGACGCCACTCGCGCGCCTCGTCCATCGAAGCGCGGATCGCGGCCGGATCCCCAGGGCGTAGTTGTGCGGTGGCGCCGATGACGACCGAGTCGGCAGCGAGGGCTGATCTCCGGTAAGCGAACCCCATCGAAGCGGTGTCGATACGTTCCACGCCACCGTCGAGGAGGCGGAACACCTCGACCTCGGCGACCACGTCGGACATCTGTCCGCCGTGAGCTCCCGCGTTCATCTTGACCGCTCCTCCCAGCGACGCTGGGATCGCGACACCGAAAGCCAGGCCGGCGAGCGCATGGCGCAGCGCCACGCCGGCGAGCGCAGGAAGCGGCATCGAACCGCCTGCCGTGATGCGATCGCCGTCGCGAGCGGCCCAACGGAACCCACGCCCGAGCCTCAGCACGAGACCGTCGAACCCGCGATCGGAGACGAGGACGTTCGACCCCTTGCCTATCACGACGTAGGCGAGACCCGCATCGGCGATCGCCTGCGAGGCCGCCGAGAGGTCGGCTTCGGACTCAGGCTCGAGGTAGAGCGCCGCCGGCCCCCCGATCCGGAAGGTCGTCAGCGCCGCCATCGGGAAGGCGGTGCGGAGCCTGTCGCCGCACGCCGTTCGCAGGATCGCCTCAGCCTGAGCTATGTCGCTCACGCACCACCTCCGAGTCGCTCGAGGGCGGCGTCTCCCAGCATCCACACGTCGCCGCAGCCCATCGTCACCACGAGGTCGCCGGCGCGCACCTCACGTTCGAGGTAGTCGATCGCGTCGGTCCGGTGGGGCAGGTATACGACAGGCGTGGACGGGGAGGCCAGCGCGATGCCGTCAGCGACGAGCTTTCCCGTGACGCCCGGGATCGGTGGTTGCGCGGCGCCGTCGACGTCGGTCACGAGCACCAGGTCGGCGCCCGTGACGCTCGCGCCCAGCTCGCGCCAGAGCGCCTGGACCCGGGAGTAGCGGTGCGGCTGCACGAGCGCGATCAGCCGCTGGGGCCGTCGCCGGCGAGCCGTCTCGATCGTGACCGCCATCTCGGCCGGCGTGTGGCCGTAGTCGTCGAAGAAGTCGGCGCCTCGGGCGCTGCCGCGATGCTCGAACCTACGGTGCACTCCGGCGAACGATGCCAATGCTGCGGCGGCGTCCCCGAGCTCAACCCCGACGAGGCCGGCGGCGCCGATCGCCGCCGCCGCATCCAGAAGGTTGTGGGCGCCATCGACGCGCAACCTGAGGGGCGCGACGGCGCCTGAGGCATCGCGGACACTCCCCGCGGCACCCTCAGGGCCCAGCTCGTCGACCGAGACGACCAGGTCGTTGCCAGGCTCGGTGCCATAGAGCAACGCGTGGACACCGGTCGCATCGAGGGCCGATCGGACGCCCGGGTCGTCTCCGCAGGCCACCACATGCTCACAACTCGACACGAACGCAGCGAACGCCGACTCGATCTCGTCACGGCCGCCCGGATAGAAGTCGACGTGGTCGATATCGACGTTGGTCACGACGCCGATATAGGGGCGGGTCAGCAGGAACGAGCCGTCGCTCTCGTCGGCCTCGAACACGAACAGGTCGCCGCGCCCGGCACGCGCTCCACTGCCGCTCTCATTGAGATCGCCCCCGATCAGATAGCTCGGGTCGAGCCCTACACGCTCGAGCAAGACAGAGATCATCGAGGTCGTCGTCGTCTTGCCGTGGGTGCCCGCCACCGCGATCGAGCGGGTCCCTGCCGCGATCGCCGCCAAAGCTTGTTGGCGAGCCCACACCTCGATACCGCGCTCGCGGGCGGCTCTGAGCTCCACGTTGTCCTCGGCGATCGCACTCGAGATGATCACGACGTCAGGCGACGCGATGCGACGGGAGTCGTGGCCGACCCAGACTTGTGCGCCGGCGGCACGGAGTTCGGCGATGCCCCTCGAATCCTTCATGTCGGAACCGCTGACGGCAAGGCCGTCTGCTCGCAAGAGCTTGGCGAGGTTGCGCATTCCTGCGCCCCCGATGCCGATCATGTGCACCGATCCGATGCCCTCGAGCGTCGGCACCGGCAGGGTCGGGATGCTGCCGGTGGGCGGCACGTAGGTGGTCACGCGGCGACTTCCATGACGAGGTCGGCGATGCTCCGGTCGGCATCGGGGCTCGCCCATCGAAGCATCGCGGTTGTCATCGACGCCCGACGTGGCTCGTCGGCGAGCAACACCGCGATGCGCTCGCCGAGCAGAGCTCCGGACATGGCCGGCTCGAGCATCACGTCGGCGGCGCCCGCCCGTTCAAGCTCCCTGGCGTTGGCCTCCTGATGGTTCTCGGTGGCATGGGGATAGGGCACGAAGATCGAGGGCACTCCGCACGCGGCGAGCTCGGAGAGGGTTCCCGAACCAGACCGTGCGACAGCGAGGTCGGTCACAGCCAGGGCCAGGTCCATCCGCTCGATGAACCCCACGACGCGCACGAGCAGCTGACCAGCCGACCCGGCGGCGGGCGCGACTTCCTCGACGTGGTCCGGCCCGGTCGCAACCAGCAGCTGGAGGTCGGAGCGGTCGCCGAGCTCCCCGATGGTCGCAGCGACCAACTGGTCGAGCCGGCGCGCACCCTGACTGCCTCCCAACACCGACACGGTCAGTCGCTCGCCATCGAGCTGGAACTCTCGCAGGGCCTGTGTTCGGCGCTCATCGCGGTCCGAGGCGACCTCGGCGATCTGGCGGCGGATCGGATCGCCGGTGCGCACCACTCGCGTGCTCGGGGGCAAGCGAGCCGCCGTGGCCTCGAACGTGGTGGCCACGGCGCTCGCCCACCGGGCTGCGACGCGATTGACCAGGCCGGGCACGCTATTCGGTTCGATCAGCACGACCGGCGTGTGCGATCGGCGCGCCGCCAAGATCGCGGGCGCGCTCGCGTACCCACCGATGCCGACCACGACGTCAGCCGATCGCACGAGCGGTCGCACGGTTCGGGCGGCCGCGAGCGCCAGGTACAGGGCCCTCAAGGTGTGCAGCGAGAGTCGCGTCTGGGCCGAGGCCACACGAACGGAGGTGAAGGGGAAGCCCGCGGCCGGAACGAGCGAGGCTTCCTGGCCTCGGGCCGAGCCGACGAAACGCACCTCGTGCCCTGCCTCTCGCAGCCGTTCCGCGACAGCGACCGCAGGGAAGACATGGCCTGCGGTGCCGCCTCCCGACATGACTACCTTCATCGGACGGCTTTCCTTCCGGGCGCCCTCTGCCGCGCACCCGAGTCCTTGACGCTGGACGTGGCGGTGCGACGAGCAGGCGTTCGAGTCGCACCCGGCGAGCCGCGCCTTGCGGTCTGAGGCGCGGCCTGGGCGCTCGCGCGTGCGACGCTCGCGAGCACTCCGATGGCGGCGAGCGTGACCACGAGCGCGGTGCCACCGAACGACAGCAGCGGCAGCGGCACACCCGTGATCGGCATCAGGCCCGTGACTGCGCCGAGGTTGATGATCGTCTGCAGGCCGATCCATCCGGTGATGCCCGCGGCCAGCAGCCTTCCGAACGTGTCGGGGGCAGCGATCGCGATGCGGATGCCCGCGAACAGCAGCAGCGCGAACATCGCCAGCACGAACAAGGCTCCGAGCAGTCCCAGCTCCTCGCCCAGGATCGCGAAGATGAAGTCGGAATGCGCGTTCGGCAGGTAGTCCCACTTCTGGCGGCTCGCCCCGAGACCGACTCCGGTCCAGCCTCCTGAGCCGAACGCGATCAATCCCTGGATGAGCTGGAAGCCCGCGTCGCCTGGATCGTTCCAAGGGTTCAGGAACGAATCGATGAACCGCGTGCGACGGTAGGTGGTGCCGAAGATGAGGAACACGGTGCCCGCTAGGGCGACGGCGACCGTGACCGCCAGGTGTCGCGCACGAACCCCGGCCACGAACAACAAGACGATGACCGATCCACAGATGACGAGGGTCGTGCCGAGGTCGCGCTGCATGATGACGAGCACCGCCACGACGAACACGACCGGCGCGAGCGGGATCAACAGATGGACAGGATCGTCCAGCTTTCCCCACTTCTTCGTCAGCACCGCCGCCGCGAACGCGATCATCGCGAGCTTCATGAGCTCCGCGGGTTGCAGGGTCACCGGGCCGAGGTCGATCCATCGCGACGCCCCGTTGAGCGACGTGCCCACCGACGGGTGGAAGGTCACCAGCATGAGCGGCACGAGGACCAAGAGCATCGGCACCGCGAGCTTGCGCCAGACGTCGTGTGGCAGCCGCACCGCGAGCACCAGCACGATGACACCGGCGATCGCGTAAACACCTTGGCGCTGGAAGTACCAGAAGGCGTTGCCCTCATACCCCTGGGTCGCCGACACCGAGCCGGCCGACATGATCATGGCGAGCCCGAGCACAGTGAGCACGGCGGCCGGCACGAGCAGGAGCAGCATGTTGACACGGGCGACGTGCATCGCATCGGCGCGGCGCGTGGGCTCGCTCACCACCCGAAGGTGCTGCGCCCGCCCGGTCGAACGACGCTTGGCCGCCACGGTCCGGCGCTTCGTCGCTACAGTCTTACCCGCCACCGGCGCCCACCTCCTGCGGCAGCCCTCGCGCCGCCGCCGCGAATCGATCGCCGCGCTCGGCGTAGTCGCGGAACTGATCCCAGCTCGCGCACGCCGGCGCCAGCAAGACGGTGCCGCCCGGCTTCGCGAGATCGAACGCGGTCCGCACGGCGTGCTCGATCGAGTCGGCCTGGTGCACCGGCTTGATCCCCTCGAACACGCGCGTGAGCTCTGGGGCTGCCTCGCCCATGGCGATCACCGCGCGCAGCCGGTCCGCACGCGTGGCGAGTGGTGACAGGTCGACGCCTTTCGCCAGGCCACCGGCGATCAGCACCGCGTCGTCCAGGCCGTCGAGCGCCGCAAGCGCCGCATGAACGTTCGTGGCCTTGGAGTCGTCGATGAAGCGGACCCCGTCGACGACCACCACGACCTGCCCTCGATGGGGCGCGGGCACGAACCCTGCGAGCGCGTCGCCTACGGCCCGCGCCGAGACGCCGAATGCGAGCGAGGCAGCCGCTGCGGCCGCGGCGTCTGCGCGAAGCCCGGCAGCGCCGGCGACGTCTCCGAGCCGCTCGGGGACGGCGGTCAAGCGCGAGAGCAGTCCGTCGTCGTCGTAGCCGACCTCACCGTCGCCGGGCGAGCCGATGCGGAACCACACGACGTCACACGGCGCGTCGGCCGAGCGAGCGGCAGCGCTCTCGTCGTCGCGGTTGCCCACGTGGGTGTCGCCCGACGTCTGCCGGGCGAAGATGCGCGCCTTCGCGTCGGCGTAGGCCTCGAAGGAGCCGTGCTCGTCGATGTGGTCGGGCGCGAGGTTCAGCAGCACCGAGACGCGAGGATGGAAGGACTCCTGAAGCCGCAGCTGGAACGACGAGCATTCGACCACGAGCGCCTCGTGACCTTCGCGCGCTGCCTCGGGGAACGGGTGGCCGATGTTGCCGCACGCCACGGCGTCGATGCCATCGGCGCGCAGGCAAGATTCGATCATGCCGGTCGTTGTGGTCTTGCCGTTCGTGCCGGTGACGGCGAGGTAGGGGGCCTCGGCGAGGCGGGCGCCGAGCTCCATCTCACTCCAGACAGGGAGCCCGCGGGCGCGCGCCCAGCCGAGCACAGGCGCCTGTTCGGGCACGCCCGGCCCTGTGACGACGAGCGTCGCACCCTCGAGGTGTGATGGATCGTGGCCGCCGGTCAGCATCTCGACCCCCGCATCGCGGAGCGCAGCCACCGTGGACAGCTCAGACCCGCGTCGCGCCTCCGTCACGCGGACCGTCGCGCCTTCCGCAGCGAGCACGCGGGCGGCCGATGAGCCGGCCACGCCGGCGCCGACAACGACGACGCGCTCACCCTCGAACCGCCCGGTCGCTCGAGGCCCCGCTGTCGATCCAGGCCCGCCCGTCAATCCAGGCCGCCTTGGGAGATGAAGTCGGCGTAGTAGAGACCGAGGCCGACCGCCACGCAGAGCCCGGCGATGATCCAGAACCGCACGATCACGGTGAACTCGGGCCAGCCCGCGAGCTCGAAGTGGTGATGGATCGGCGACATACGGAGGATGCGCCGCCCGAACCCTCGGAACGCGATCACCTGCAGTATCACGCTCATCGTTTCCATCACGAACAGACCACCCAGGATCACCAGGAGCAACTGGCTGTTGGTCGCAACCGCGAGCCCGCCGAACAACCCGCCGATGGCCAGCGAGCCCGTGTCGCCCATGAAGATCTTGGCCGGCGCGGCGTTCCACCACAGGAACCCTGCGAGCGCCCCCATCATGGCGGCGGCGACGATCGCGATATCGAGCATCGCGCGACCGCTCACGTCGTAGCATCCGCTCGCCCCGACGACCTCCCCGCCGAAGCAGGGATGGCGGTACTGCCAGAAGGCGATGAAGACATAGGCGGCGCACACGAGCGTGCTGGAGCCGGCCGCGAGCCCGTCGAGCCCGTCGGTGAGGTTCACCGCGTGCGACGAGGCGGTGAGCACGAGGAACACCCATACGAGGAACACGACGCCGAGCACGAGGGCGGTCGGTCTTATGAAGGAAAGGCTGGTGGAGATGCCGGTCTCGTCGGACGAGCGCGAGACGATCAGACCGAAGGCGAGCGAGACGACCGCCGTGCCGGCGAACTTCTGGATCTTCGTGAGCCCGAGCGAGCGGCGATTGCGGACCTTCATGAAGTCGTCGAGGAACCCGACCGCGCCGAACCCGAATGCGGCGAGCACCAAGGCGATGCCGGCCGCATTGACGCCGTTGTCGCCCGTGAACCTGGTCGCCAGATAGGCCAGCAGCAGTCCGGCGAGGATCACGAGACCGCCCATGGTCGGAGTGCCCATCTTCTCCATATGGGTGTGAGGGCCGTCCTCGCGGATGCGCTGGCCCCAGCCCCACAGGGTGAACGCCCGGATCGCGATGGGAGTGCCGAGCAGGGTCACCGCCAGCCCGATCGCGCCCGCCACCAGGATCGAGATCACCGCAGCGCCTCCGCGATCTTCTCGAGCCCCGCGACGCGCGACCCCTTGATCAACACGACGTCGCCGGAGCTCGCGTGTTCGCGAACGTCGGCCAGCACGTCGGCAGGGTCGTCGTAGGCGGCGACGTTGTCGGGTTCCACGCCCTCGCGGATGCCGGCCACCGCGATCAGCTTCGCCGCCTCCCCGACCGCGATGAGTCGATCGACGGGGAGCCGCGCCGCGAGCTCGCCAAGCCGCTCGTGCTGCTCGTCGGTGATCGGACCGAGCTCCGCCATGTGGCCGAGCACGGCGATCACCCTGCCCTCACCCGCCATCACCCGCGCGGTCTTCAGGGCTGCCGCCATCGACTCGGGGTTCGCGTTGTAGGCATCGTTGATCACACGCACCCCGTCGACAGTCATGAAGGTTTCCATGCGCCAATGCGAGATCTCAGCGGCGCCGAGCGCCCCGGCACAGTCCTCGAGCGGCACGCCGAGGATCATGCCCACCGCCGCCGAGGCGAGGGCATTGGGCACCATGTGCTCTCCGGGGACCGACAGGGTCACCGGCGAGCGCTGCTCGCCGACGACCAAGGTGAACGACGCCAGGCCATCGCGGGTCGTCGAAACGTCTACCGCGCCCACGTCGGCCTCGGCGTACACGCCGAACGTCATCACTTGGCCGGCGCAATGCGACCGGTAGCCGGCGACCACCGGATCGTCGGCGTTCAATACGGCCCACCCTTGGGGTGTCACGGCGTCGACCGGCTCGGCCGAAGCCTCGACGATCGCCTCCCATGACCCGAAGATCTCGAGGTGTGCCACTCCCACGTTGGTCACGATCACGATCTCAGGCCGCGCGATCTCACACAGCATGGCGACGTCACCCTTGCGGCGGGCGCCGAGCTCCGCCACCACGACCTCGGTCCCCGCCGGGGCGCCGAGCATCGTCATCGGCAGACCGATCTCGTTGTTGAACGAGCCGGGGCTCGGATGCGTACGGAATCGCCGCGACAGCACCTCGGCCGTCATGTCCTTCGTGCTCGTCTTGCCGTTGGCCCCGGTGACGCCGACGCACGTCGTGATCTGCCCGCGCTCGGCGGACCCCAGTCGCAGCAGGGCCTCGCCGGTCGACGCAACGACGACCGCGGGACCAGGCGCCGAAGCCCCATCGGCCACGATGGCGCCGGCTGCGCCAGCCTGCAACGCATGGGGCACGAACCTCGCACCGTCGGTGTGCTCGCCCCTGAGCGCCACGAACAACGCCCCCGGCCCCGCATCACGCGAATCGGTCACGACGTGGGTGACCTCGCCATCGGCACCCTCGAGGCGGCCGTCGACCTCGCGTGCGATCGCCGAGAGCAGCCGCGGCATCATGCCCCGTGCACCACCCGGCGCAGCGCCTCGCGAGCCACGGCGCGATCGTCGAACTCGATCGTTGCATCGGCGAGCTCCTGGTCGACCTCGTGACCCTTCCCGGCGATCACTACGGCATCGCCCGGCTCGGCTTGCGCAACGGCAAGAGTGATCGCGACGCGGCGGTCCGGCTCGACCACGTAGTCGCCTCCACCTTCGCGTGCCCCCGGCTCGATCTCGCCGATGATCGCGATCGGGTCTTCCGAGCGGGGGTTGTCGGTCGTGATGATGGTGAGGTCGGCGGTCGAGGTGGCAGCCTTGCCCATGAGCGGTCGCTTGGCGCGATCGCGGTCGCCCCCACAACCGAACACGGCGATCAGCCGGCCCGTGGCCAGCGGGCGAGTGGCCTGCAGCACACCGAGGATGCTAGCGGGCGTATGCGCGTAATCCACCACCACGAGGAACCCCTGCCCCTCGTCGATCGGCTCCACACGACCGGGCACCTCGCGCACGTCGGCGATGCCGGCGGTGATCACGTCGTCGGGCAGACCGGCGGCGCGAGACAGCGCGATGGCCGCGAGGCAGTTCGACACGTTGAACGCGCCCCGAAGCGACGACCGGACCTGCAAGCCGTCGGCGCGGAACGCGAGGCCTGATGGCGACACTTCGACACCCGTGGCCCGAAGATCGGCCTCGGCGTCGACCGCGAACGTCGAGAGCTCGATCTCGGGCGCATCGAGGAGGCGGCGGCCCCATGGATCGTCGGCGTTCACTACGCCGCGGCGCGCAAGCTCGGGCGTGAACAGCGACGCCTTGGCTTCGAAGTAGTCCTGCATCGAGGCGTGGTAGTCGAGGTGGTCCTGCGAGAGGTTGGTGAACGCGACCGCGTCGAACACGACTCCACCCACCCTGTGCTGGGCGAGCGCGTGCGACGAGACCTCCATCGCCACGAGACCCACTTCGCCCTCACGCATGCGCGCGAGCAGCCGGTGCAGGTCGGGCGCCTCGGGCGTGGTGCGCTCGAGCGGTGCCGGCGCGCCCGCGATCCGCGCACCGGTCGTGCCGATCACGCCGGCGCGTAGGCCCGCCCGCCGCGCGATCGCTTCGAGCAAGTAAGTCGTCGTCGTCTTGCCGTTGGTGCCGGTGACCCCGAGCATCGTCATCGAAGCAGCCGGCTCACCGAATGCGCGTGCCGCCACCGGACCCATCGCCCCGCGGACCGATGGCACCAGCGCCTGGGTCGCCGCCAAGGCGAGCCATCGCTCGACGAGCAGCGCCGCCGCGCCCGCATCGAGCGCGTCGCTGGCGAAGTCGTGACCGTCGGCGGTCTCGCCCCGAACGCAGCAGAACAGCGCCCCGGTGGTGAGCGAACGCGAGTCGTAGGCCACGTCGAGCACGGAGACCGCCGCATCACCGCGCGTGCGCACGCCGGGCACGGCCTCGATCAGGGCCGACAGCGAGATCGGCGGGAAGGCAGGCGCATGCGGGGGAAGAGCCGATGGGGAGGACACCGTTCCGGAGCTTACCCGTGCCCTCGCTGCGGGCCGGTAGGCGTCAGGAGGTTCCGCGGGCGTGGGGCGGCGTGGCGACCGTGGGTGCAGCCGGGATCGCGAGCCGCTGGATCGCGTACCGGGCGATCTCTTGGAACAGCGGGGCTGCCGCGAGGCCGCCGTACACGGTTCTAGGCTCGTCGATCGAGACGGCGATCACGACGCGGGGGTCGGCGGCCGGCAGGAAGCCGGCGAACGACGCGTGATACCGCTGCACGTAGTGACCGAGCTCGTCGAGCTTGCGCGAGGTGCCGGTCTTGCCGGCCACCTGGTAGCCAGGGATCTGGGCGTTCACGCCCGTACCTTCTTCCACGGCGGCGGCGAGCATGCTCGTGAGCAACCGGGCCGTGTCGGGCCTGATCACGCGTCGTGTGGCTCGCGTCTGTGCCGCGGTGAAGTCACCGCCCGGACCCTCGAACCCTCGCACGAGCGTGGGCTGTATCCACCGGCCGCCGTTGGCGATCGTCGCGTACACGTTGGCCATCTGCAGCGGGGTCACCGAGATGCCCTGCCCGTACGACACGGTCGCGCGGATCACCTCGTCCCAGTCGCTGCCGGGCAGCATCGCCCCCGTCGCCTCGGCGGGGAAGCCGATGCCGGTCCTGCGGCCGTATCCGAATCGCTGCATGTAGCTGGCGAGCGGCACGCTTCCGACCTGCTCTGCGATGAGCGCAGCGCCGATGTTGCTCGACTCGATGATGATGTCGCCGATCGTCATCGACTCGACGGGGTGGAGGTGCGAGTCCTCGATCGTGAACGGCCCGACCTTCATGCTGGCGGGCACACGGAAGCGCTGGTTGAGCGAGACCGCGCCCGTCTCGAGCGCCGCCGCCGCCGTGATGATCTTGTTCACCGAGCCGGGCTCGAACGCGTCGGTCACGGCGCGGTTGCGCATCGACTCGAGCGGCGCCTCGCTGTAGGCGTTGGGGTCGAACCATGGGTAGGTGGCCATCGCGAGCACCTCGCCGGTGGCCGGCTCCAGCACGACCGCCGTTCCGCCGAGCGCACCGTTGGCCTTCACGGCGCGCTCGAGCGCTGCCTGCACCATGTATTGCATCTGGCGGTCGAGTGTCGTGCGCATCGTAGAACCGGGCACCGGAGGCACGAGCCTGTCGAGACCGTTCGAGATAGCGAGTCCGTCGGCCGAGAGCTCGGTCGTTCGCTCACCAGGGGTGCCGGCAAGCGTCTCCTCGTAGGCGTTCTCGAGACCTGCACCGCCGACACCGTCGACGTTGACGAAGCCGAGTACCTGCGACGCGAGCGCGCCCGCGGGGTAGTACCGCTTGGGCACGTCGAGGAAGCCGATGCCGGGAAGCGCCAGCTCCTCGAGCTCGAGGGCGACCTCGCGATCCACCTGACGATCGATGAAGACGAAGGTGCCGTCGGCCTCGAGGGCCGCCTGCACCTCGCGGGCCTGCAGGTCGAGCACCGATGCGATGGTCTCGGCGTCGGCCTCGGGGTCGACCACGTACGTCGGGTCAACGTAGATATCACGAGCCTCGCGGGACACCGCGAGCGGCACGCCGGACCGGTCCACGATCTCGCCACGCAACGCAGGAAGGGTTATCGACCGGACCCGTTGCGCCATGCCGAGCGCCTCGAGCTTCGGGTTGTCCCGGACCTGCAGGAACATGAGACGCACGACGATCCCACCGAACGCGAACATCATCAGCACGAACAATGCCACGAGCCTTCTGACCGGCGGACGCCTCATCACGCCGCCCCGTCGCCCGTGCTCTGGTCCAGGCCTCGGTCTGTGCCTCGGCTTCCTGGCTCCCCCGGCACCCGCAGGATGACGGAGTCGCCCGAGGCTGGCACCACTAGGCCCACCATGTCTGCCCACTCGGCGATGCGTGAGGGCGACGACAATCGCGCCACCTCGAAGTCGAGCTGGGCGTCCTGATCTTGCAGGGTCCGGACCTGGCTCTGCACGTCGGTCATGCGGTACGTGGTGTTCACGACGAGGGCCCCGAGCGCCACGATCGCCCACACCAAGACCGACACGATCCCCGCCGAGAGGAACCAGAAGGCGGGGGTGGACCCGCGGCGCGCCCGACGCTGGGGAGGGGTAGCGGGGTTCGGGCGCGCCGCGGGCTGCCGCCGCGCGGGACGCGCGACGGGCTGAGGCTGCGGCTTCGGTGTCCGAGCCGGTGATCGCGGCTCGGGAAGCTCGCGCGCTGGAACGCTCACGCTGCTTCCTCCGTACGCTCTGCCGCCCGTAGGATCGCGCTGCGGGATCGGCGGTTGCGAGCCACCTCGTCGTCGGCCGGTCGAAGCGGCTTCTTCGTGAGCGGTCTAAGCCGTTCGTCGTCACGGAACGTGGTCTTCACGACGCGGTCTTCTAGAGAGTGGTAAGCGATCACGACCACGCGGCCTCCGGGAGCGAGGAGCCCGGCCACCTGAGGCAGGGAGGTGGCGAGCTCCTCGATCTCCCGGTTGACCGCGATGCGGAGCGCCTGGAACGTCCGGCGCGCGGGGTGGGGGCCCCCCGGTCGTCGTCCCACGACGCCCACGATCACGCCCGTGAGCTGGTCGGTGGTGGTGATCGGGCGGCGGCGCACGATCGCGCGTGCGATCGGGCGCGATCGCCGTTCGCCGCCGAGCTGGTAGATCAGGTCCGCGAGGTCGGCTTCCACCATGGTGTTCACGAGGTCGGCCGCCGACGGTTCGTCGTCGTCGGCGGCGGCCATACGCATGTCGAGCGGACCGTCGACGCGGTAGCCGAAGCCGCGCTCACCGGTGTCGAGTTGCATCGACGACACGCCGAGGTCGTAGAGGAAGCCGTCGACCACGCCATGGGTCGACTCACCGCCGAACTCGGTGCCGAACTCTGGGCCAAGTCCTGCAAAGGTCGAGCGCACCGACCGGAATCGCTCGCCGAAGCGCGCGAGCCGCTCGGTCGCGAGGTCGACCGCTCGCTGATCGCGATCGATGCCGATCACGCTCGGCACTCCCGCCTCGAGCAGCGCCTCGGTGTGACCCCCGGCCCCGAGTGTCATGTCGACCACCGTGCCTGCGTTCGGCGCCTCGTCCACGAGGAAGCGAATCACCTCTCGGACCATGACGGGCTCGTGCGAGACACGCGGCTCAGCGCCCCGCGGCTCGCCGGTGCCACTCGTGTCTCCCACGTCAACCGAGGTGCCCGGCAAGGATGCCGATGCCGATGGACGCCAGGAGCGTCAGCGCCGTCATGCCGATCAGCGAGAGGCTCTGCCGGACTTCCGTGACGAGCTTGTTCGTCTCGACGACATCCGATTCGGGGACCAGCTCTGCCATGTGCGCCCTACCTCCTGGGATCGAGCGCACCGGTCTGGTACGCGTCTGCGAATCCTGCGGCGTAGTCCTCGTACGTCTCCCGATCCCAGATCTCCATCCGGTCTCGAACGCCGAGCACCACAACTTCTTTGTCGATACCGACGGCCTCGCGCAGGCGTTGCGGAACCGTGACCCGTCCCTGCCCGTCGAGCCTCGACTCGTCGGAGGAGGCGAAGAACATGCGCGAGTACGCGCGCCCGTCGCGGTCGGAAAGGGGGGAGGACGCGACCTCGTCGGAACGTCGCTCCCATTCGGCCCTGGGGAAGACGTACAGACAGCGGTCCTGGCCCACGGTGATCCAGCAGCCGTCCACGAAGGCGGCCCTGAACTTCGCCGGCAGCGAGACCCTGCCCTTCGGGTCGAGCTGGTAGCTATGCGTACCGAGCAGTTCGGCCACGCCTCCTCCCCTTTCCTCCACCAAGCGACACGTTTATGCCACTTACGCTCCACCACGTCAACGGGAACATGTGTTCGGTGTCGGTGGATGCGGTGCAGGCGCTTGGATCTGGAGTTGGAGATCAGGCGAGGATGGGCGTGCCGGGCAGCCTCAGGCGCCCGCCGCGCTAGATGAGGAAGTCTTCCCAGCCCGGCTCGAGATGGCCGAGCGTGAGGTGGAACCCGTCGCGCGGTGCGAACGGTTGCCGCGCCAGATGGAAGCCGGCCTCAACGGGCGTGCGGTCTTCCTTCTTCGCGTTGCAGCGGCGGCACGCGGCCACGACGTTCTCCCAGACGTGCAGGCCACCACGCGAACGCGGAAGCACGTGGTCGAGGTTCTCGGCGCCCGAGCCGCAGTACTGGCACGTCCACTCGTCGCGAGCGAACAAGGCTCGGCGAGTCAGCGGAGCATGCGCCCGGTACGGAACTCGCACGTAGCGGCGCAGACGCACGACCGAGGGCGCCTCGAGCACCAGGCGCTCGGAATGGAAGATCATGCCGTTCGACACGACCATCTCGGCCTTCTCCTTCAGCACGAGCACGACGGCACGGCGTGCGGGCACAACCGCAAGCGGCAGGTCGGTCGCGTTGAGGACGAGCGCACGTCCCATGGGTTGCAGTCTACGGGGGGCTCGAGAACGCTGGACCTCGACAACGCGAATCACAAGCGTGTAATCTTGTGATGCGGCGGTCGGGCCGAGCGCGATGCCTGGAGTTGCGAATAAGGGGCCGCGCGGGGCGTCCGCGAGCTTCGGTCCGGCCGCTGCTCTCACGTTCACGGGAACTCGCAGGGGGTCTTCCCGCGTTCCTGGCGTACGATGACCGGTGTTGTCCCGAAGGTCCTTTCACGCCTGAGGGTGCGTCTCACCGAGCTCTCCCGGAGGTGCGCGTGGAGGTCGAAGAGCGATCACAGGACTGGACCCGGTTCGCCGCGCGGTTCCACGAGATCGAAACCAACGTCGAACGGGTCGTCCGCGGTAAACATCACGAGATCCGCTTGGCCCTCGTCGCACTGATCGCCGAGGGACACCTGTTGATCGAGGATGTGCCCGGGGTCGGCAAGACGATGCTCGCGAAGTCGATCGCACGCTCGGTCGACTGCTCGTTCCGGCGTATCCAGTTCACGCCCGACCTCTTGCCCACCGACGTGACAGGGGTCAACGTCTTCAACCAGGAACAGCGCGACTTCGAGTTCAAGCCCGGCGCGATCTTCGCCAACATCGTGCTCGGCGACGAGATCAACCGCGCATCTCCCAAGACTCAGTCAGCGCTTCTGGAATGCATGGAAGAACGCCAAGTCACGGTCGACACGGAGACGCACCCGCTCGGCACTCCGTTCATGGTGATCGCGACGCAGAACCCGATCGAGCACGAGGGTACCTACCCACTGCCGGAGGCCCAGCTCGATCGGTTCATGCTGCGGCTGTCGATCGGCTACCCGAGCGCCGAGATCGAGACGGAGATCCTCGCCAGCCACACATCGGGCGCCCAGCCACTCGATGAGATCGAGGCAGTCAACGACGCGCCCGGCGTAGCAGAGATGATCGAGCAGGCGCGCCACGTGCACGTGGCTCCGGCGCTTCGCCGATACATCGTCGATCTCGTCGCGGCGACCCGGCGCCACGGCGATGTGTACCTCGGCGCCAGCCCGCGGGCGTCGATGATGATCCTGCGAGCAGCCAGGGCGTTCGCCGCCGCCGCGGAGCGCGACTTCGTCATCCCCGACGACGTGAAGGCCCTTACGGTGCCCGTGCTCGCCCATCGCATCATCGTGACGGCCGACGCCGTCATGACGGGTCGCTCGACCGAGGTCGTCCTTCAGGAGATCATGGCCGAGGTGGCCGTGCCCATCGCGGAGGATCCCTGATGCCCTCGGGCCGGGGGCTCGCCGTCCTCGGCACCGGCGCTGCCATGTGGGTCGCGTCGCGCGTGGTCGGTTCGGCCGGCATGGAGGTCGTGGCGATCGGGCTGGCAGCGCTGCCGTTCCTCGCCTGGCTGTTCGTGCGGTGGGGCCGCACCCGGCTCGGGATCCGCCGGCGCCTATCCGACGTGCGCGTGCCGCCGGGTACCAGGGTGACGGTGCGGCTCGATGTCGAGAACCAGGCCCCGGTACCCTCGCCGTTCCTCTTGATCGAGGATCGCCTGCCCGCGACGCTCGGGCGGCCCGCTCGGCTCGTGGTCTCGGGCGTGCCCGCTCGGGGCACGCAACAGGTCGCCTACACCGTGTTGCCCCAGACGCGGGGACGCTACCGCATGGGTCCGCTCACGATCGACGTCTCCGACCCGTTCGCGCTCACGCGCCAGCGCCTCGAGTTCGACGAGCTCGACGAGCTGCTGGTGACGCCCGAGATCGAGGATCTGGTCTCGGCCCCCGACTCGGGCTTCGGGCCGAGCTGGGGCGCCACACGGGCGCGGCAGCTCTTCCGCACCGGCGAGGAGTACTACACGATGCGGCAGTATCAGCAGGGCGACGACCTCAGGCGCATCCACTGGCCCTCGGTCGCGCGCACGGGCGACCTGATGATCCGTCAGGACGAGTCGTCTCGCCGCGCGAGCGGGCTCGTGTTCCTCGACAATCGTGGGCACTCGCTCGGACACTCGCACTCCCCCGCCTTCGAGCGGGCCGTCTCGGTGGCGGCGACCCTGGGTGTGCTGCTGGCCCAACGAGGGTTCGCCCTGCGTATCGGCACCACGGAGTCCCCGCCCGCGCCGGTGAGCGAGGAGCGATTCCTCGACGCCCTCGCCGGCATCAGCCACGCCTCGGCTCGCTCGGTCGGTCCCTCGCTCGCCCGCCTGCGCACGGCGGCGTCGGCCGACACCTCACTCGTGTACGTGGCTGCTCCGCCCGCGCCGGGCGAACTTTCGTCGCTGATCCGGGCCGGCGCGGGCTTCGGTCCGAAACTCGTGGTGCTCGTGCATCCGGTGGATCCTCTGACCCTCCCCCCGGGGCGAGCTGCCCAGCTCGAGGGTCGAGCCACCCAGGCCAACCTGGCCTTCGCCCGTGCAGGCTGGGACTGCATCGTGTTGACCCCCGCGACCCCACTGAAGGAGCGATGGCACGCACCCAGGGAACGTCCGCTCGCACACAGCGTCTGATCGCAGGGGGCGCGACAGTGCTGGTCGCCGCCACCGCGGCGATCGCGCTCGGCCGCGTCTTCGAGGGCAACGCTCCGACGCTGCGACTGCTCGCCGCCGGGGTCGCCTCGGCGGTGATCGCCGCAGTGCTGGAACGTCGCAACCTCGTGCTTGCCACGATCGTCAGCGCGGCGGCGCTCGCGGTCTCGATCGGGCTGCTGGTGTTCCCCGACACGACGTGGTTCGGGCTCCCGACCCTTGACACCCTGGGCGCGACGCTCGAGGCCGCGGGGAGGGTCGGCGAGCAAGCGCGCGTGCAGGTCGCGCCCTCCCCCCCGCTGGCCCCCTTGTTGCTCGCGGCGCTCGCGGGGGCGTGGGCGGCAGTGTTCGCCGCGCACTCGCTCGCGTTCCGCGCCGGAAGTCCCCTCCTCGCGCTGTTGCCCCCCGTCGCGCTGGTGGGCTTCGCCGATTCGGTGCTCGAAGACGTGGTGCGGCCCATCTTCGGGCTGCTGTTCCTCGCCGCGGTCACGGCGTTGCTCTTCGCGGACGGGCTCCGTCGAGTGCAGGGCTGGGGACCGGTCTGGGCGGCGCCCGGCCGCGCCGCCAGGCTCGACGTCACCTCGGCCCGCGGCGCGCGGCGAGTCGCCACCGCCGCCGTACTGGTGGCCGCGATGGCGCCCATCGTGATGCCCGGGTTCGGATCTCGGGGCGTGATCGACTTCTCCACCCATGACGATCGGGTGCGCATCGACCCGCTCGTGTCGGTGCAGGCGAGCCTCACTCGCGACGAGGTCGTCTCGGTGTTCGAGGTGCAAGCGGACGTCGGCCGCTACTGGCGCATGGTGGCCCTGCCGAACTTCGACGGTCGCGTCTGGAGCCCCGACCCCGAGCCCGGCACGGTTCCTGTGGTGTCGGGAACAGAGCTCGCGACGGCGACCCCGCTCGCGAGCCCCGGCGAGACCACCGAGGTGACGTTCACTACGACCAGCGAGCTCGCCCTGCCCTGGCTGCCGCTGGCCTACCCCCCACGCTCCACCGATGCGCCGCTCGACGGCATGCGATGGGATCCGCAAGGTGGGTCGATCTCCCTCGAGAACGATGTCGGCCCCGGCGTCACGTACACCGCCGTGGCCGACATCGTGCAGCCGACGCCCGACGAGCTTCGCGCGGAGCTGATCGTCGCGACGAGCGAGACCCTGCAGTACACCGTGACGCCCGCCGACCTGCCGCCCGCGATCGGAACGCTAGCCGAACAGTGGTCCCAAGGCGCGATCACCGATTACGACCGCATCATCGCGATCCAGGACGTGTTCACGGAGACGGGCGGCTTCACCTACAACGCCGAAGTCCCGGCCTCATCGAGAGATGACGCGATGGTGGCGTTCCTGACCCAATCGAAAGAGGGGTTCTGCCAGCAGTTCTCGAGCGCGATGGCGATCATGCTCCGCACGCTCGGCATCCCGGCGCGGCTCGCTGTAGGCTTCACGCCCGGCAAGACCAGCGGGTCGAGCGATCGGCTCACGGTCACGACCGAGAACGCGCATTCCTGGGTCGAGGTGCTGTTCCCTTCGTTCGGATGGGTCCCGTTCGAACCGACGCCGAACCGACAGAACGTGGTGGCCTACCCCTACCTCGATCCCGACGCTCCGCAGCCCTGCGTGAACCCCGACGGGTCAACGTGCACCGGCGGCCCAGGCGGGAACCCGGCCGGCGCCACCAGCCCAGAGAACGCCGGCACGTCGGCGGCGATACGCGAAAAGCCCGTCTTCGGCATCCCGCGCAATATCCGCGACCCCCGCGGCGCCATCACGGCCGGCGTGGCGAACGCCGCGCCCGACCCTGGACCATTCACTCCCGGCAATGCGCTCATCGCCGCGATGGCGATCGGCGCGGTCGGTCTGGCGCTGGTGCCGCCCGCTCGAGCGCTCGGGCGGCGACGGAGGCTGCGCCGAGCCGGACGGGCGCCCCGCCGCTTGATCCTCGCCACCTACGACGTGTTCACCGACCGCGCGGCCGAGCTCGGTCATCCGAGGGCGCCCGGTCAGACACTCGAGGAGTACCGCCGCGCGGTGGTGACCTCGGGCGCTCCGGTCGACGGTGAGCTCGATCGGCTCACTCGGATCGCGATCGAGGCCGCCTACGCGGAGCGCGAGCCTGATCGGCGCGAGGCCGACGATGCGATACGAACGTCGCGGGTGGTGGTGCGAGCCATGCGCCGGCGAGCCGGCTGGAGCCAACGCGTCACGGGTCCTTACCGAAGACGTTGACACGCGCGAGCAGCGCCGCCCCGGATCCGAGGAGGACCTGGGACCCCTGACGCGGAGTCGGCTCTGATCTCTACGCTGTTCCTGTAACTGTCTGCGCCGCAGCTTCTCTCAGAGCTCGCACGAAACGCTCACGGTCATCGCGGAACTGCCGCACGTCGGTCTCGACGCCGGTCGCGATATCGTCGATCGCGACGAAGAAGGCCATCTGTCCGTCTCGGAGCGCGTCGATGACCTCACCGTCGAGACGACAGATCTTGAAGATGCTCTGGCCATCGGTGACGAGCTTCACCTCGGACAGGTGCTTGTCCATGCCGGCCTTCTTGTTCAGGAACTCCCACGAACGTCGCACTCGCTGCAACGACATGCCACCGTCGAGCAGCGACTTCACGACCCGCAGCGCGACGAGGTCGCGGAAGGCGTAGAGACGCGGTACCCCCGGACGCCCCCCGGTTCCCTGGACGGTCGGTTGAACCAACCCGATCTGGTCCCAGTATCTGAGCTGGCGAGGCGTGCAGCCGGTGAACTTGCATGCCTGGTGGGTAGTGAATCCCTCCATCCGGTTGCGTGCCCCCTCGGTCTCGAGTTCAGTCGTTCAACGCCTTCAGCACGGATCGAGGATCGGTACGAGAGCGACCGACGACTCGCGCCAAGAGGGGAAGCGGCCTCCGTTGTACAACAGCGTGCGGAAGAGCGGCAAGCTACGAGGTCACGATGGTCGCGGAACCACCCGAACGGGTCATCTGTTTGGGGGCTACCGCTCGCTGCTTGGGCCCCCACACCCAAGGTCGAGAGCTACTCCTCGTCGCTGGGCGCGGGCGGACGGAAGCGCGCGGCGAGCCGTCCGATGATGCCGGTGAACGACCCGCCGTCGGACTGCAGCGCGCGGATCTGATCTCGCCCGAGCTGTCCGAGGTAGCGGTAGATCAGCAGGGCCGAGCCGATCATGGTCACGAAACCGACCGCAGCGATCAATGGACCCCAGGTGCTCACGACGAACAGCAGCAACAGCACGCAGCCGAGCACGAACGCGATAGCGGCGAGCCGGATGCGCCGAGCCAGGTGCGTGTAGAGGTCGGTGCGGCCCACCTGTTCGACGAGCCTGGGGTCGTCCTCGGCCAGGCGCTGCTCGATCTCTTCGAGGATGCGCTGTTCGTGTTCGCTCAGGGGCACGCTTCGATTATAGGGAGCCTTCCCGACTTGGGAACCCATACGGGCAGGAACCCGTGGCGTCACCTCGGATGATCGGAGCGCGAACGGGCCCGGGGCGAACGGTCCCCGTGTGAGCGGTCGAGCAGCGACGCGGGCATCGCCGCTCCGCGGCCGAACCGGCGCTCGATGCGGTCGACGGCGCGTTCCACGTCGCCCCAGCGCTCCTCGCGCAGCATCGCAAGCTGCTCGGCGCCGGCCGAGACCAGACCGCTCGCCTGCACCCCCAGCAGCCGTACCCGGCGCCGCTCCCCTGGCAGCGCCCGGTAGAGAGCGGCGACCGTGTGGTACAGGTCGGCGCCCACATCGGTCGGGTCGGCGAGGGTCTTCGATCGCGTGAGCGTGGTGAAGGTGGCCAGGCGCACCTTCATCGTGGCCGTGCGGGCCCGGTAGCCGTCGGCCCTCAGGCGCGAGGCGACCTTGCCCGAGAGCGCCAGCAACTCCCGCAGCAGAGTCTCGTCGTCATCGAGGTCGTGCTCGAACGTCTCCTCGTGGCCGACCGATCTCGGCGACTCGTACGGCACGACGTCGCGCTCGTCGATGCCGTGCGCGAGCTGGGAAAGGTGCCGGGCGCTCTGCTCGCCGAGCAGGCGAGCCAGGATCGGCTCGGGCGTGGCCGCGAGGTCGCCGACGGTGCGTACCGCCAGTCGCGAGAGCACCTCGCCGGTCTTCACTCCGACTCCCCAGAGCCGCCCCACGGGCAGCGGCTCGAGGAATCCGAGCACACCGTCGGCCGGCACGACAAGCATGCCGTTGGGCTTGCAGTGATCGCTCGCGAGCTTGGCCACGAACTTCGTCGGCGCGACGCCCACCGAGCACGTCACCCCGACCTCACGCTCGACCTCGGCGCGGATGCGCACCGCGATCTCACGCGGCTCACCGAACATCATAGTGGCGCCGGCAACGTCGAGGAACGCCTCGTCGAGCGAGATCGGCTCCACGAGCGGCGTGTGGGCGAGCAGCACCTCGCGGAACCGGTTGGAGTGCGCCTGATACGCCTGGAAGTCGGGCGGCACGAACACCCCGTCGGGGCAGAGCCGGCGTGCGCGCACCGTGGGCATCGCCGAACGTACGCCGAACTCGCGGGCTTCGTACGAGGCGGAGCTCACCACCCCGCGGCCGCCGACGCCGCCGACGATCACCGGCTTGCCGGTGAGGCTCGGATCCTTGAGCACCTCGACCGAGGCGTAGAAGGCATCGATGTCGGCATGCAGGATGGGCTCGGACGGTCGTTCGTCGGGCACCGCGCGCCGCGTGGTCATGAGCCCATCATCCCGCCGAGCCTGGGCTCGCGTGCCAGAGCGTGCGCGGCCCGGTGCCGGCGGCGGGCGCCGGCGCTACCGGTCCAGGCGCCGTCTCGCCCCGCAGGGATCCGCGCAACCGACCCTCGCCACGCGCTCGATGCAGCGCCGACAGATCCCAGACCTCCTCGGCGACCACGCTCACCCCGCCCACGCCCGTTCGTCGCAGCTCGCCCGCGACCACCAGCGCGTACCCGTGGAACACGGTCTTCACGACCTTCGGCTGCACCGACTCGAAGACCGTGACCTCCACCGGTCCGGTCGCGTCATCGAGCGTGAGGAAGATGATGCGCTGACCGCTGCGGATCGCCGGGGTCTGCGATGCGACCTTGACACCGGCCACGATCACCTTCGAACCGCCACGGGTGCGCCGAAGGTCGCGCGCCCGGATCACACCGAGGTCGGCGAGCAGCGGCTCGAAGAAGCTCACGATGTGCCGGGTGGCGTCGAGGCCCATCACCTCGAGCTCGGCGCGCACCACCTCGGCGTCGGAGTAATCCTTGAAGCGGTGACTTTCGGCCGGGTCGGCACCCATCGTGAGCGTGAGCTGGTCGCCCTCGCGTTCGGGCTCGGCGGTCATCGCGACGTAGAGATGGTGGCGGCGCTGGGGCTGGTGATCGTCGGTCTCGATCGCGTCGAACGCGCCCGCGTGCGCGAGGGCCTCGGTCACCGGGCGGCTCACGGTGGTGCGCCGCATGAAGTCCTCCACGTCGCGGAACGCCCGTTCGGCACGCGCCGTCATGATGGAGCGGATCTCGGCGTCGCTGATGCCGTGCACGTCCTGGAACCCGAGCCTGACGCCCCATCGGGAGGCTACGCTCGCTACCGCTCGCTCCTTGAGCCCCCCGAACCCCCCGCCCCCCGCCGCCGTTCGCTCGACGCGACTCGGCAAGGACCTCCCTCTTCGGACCGCAGGTGTCGCTACGGAGGTCCCTGCCAAGTTCTTGGCCGAGTGCTCGCGAGCTCCAGGACCCGGTTGACGGCCGGGCGCGAGCGTGCCCTCCACTTCCTCGACCACGTAGTCGGGCTCGCTCGCGTTCACATCGAGGGGCAGGATCGGGATGGCGTGCTGTCGCGCGTCCTCGAGGATCAGTCGCCGCGGGTACATGCCGGGGTCGTGGGTGAGCAGGCCCGCGACCAGGTGCGCCGGGTAATGGGTCTTCAGCCAGGCGCTCTGGTAGGTCGGCACCGCGAACGCCGCAGCATGCGCCTTGCAGAACCCGAACGACGCGAACTGCGTCACCGCGTACCAGATCTTCTCGGCGGCCTCGCGGTCGACGCCGCGAGCCGTAGCCCGTTCGAGGAAGTCCGCCCGGAACCCGGGCAGCATCTCCTCGTGGTCCAGGTGGCGCCGGATGTGATCGGCGTAGGTCTCGGTGTAGCCCGCGAGCGCCGCGAGCGCCCGGATCACCTGCTCGTGGAAGACGATCACCCCGAACGTCTCCTGCAGCGGCCCGCGCAAGCCGGGGTGGATGTAGGTCGGGCGTTCCATGCCCGAGCGTCGTCGCAGGTACGGCGTGATCATGTCGGACTTCACCGGACCGGGCCGGAACAGGGAGATGTCGACGATCAGGTCTTCCCATCGGGTGGGTTGCAGCTTCTGCAGCAGCTCGCGCTGGCCGGGCGACTCGATCTGGAAGCACCCGAGCGTGTCGGAGGCGCGGATCGTCTCGAACGTCTCGAGGTCGTCGAGCGCGATGCGGTCGAGATCGACCTTCTCCCCCGTCGTGCGGGCGATCTCGTCGAGGGCGTGGCGCATCGAGCTCAGCATGCGCACGCCGAGGATGTCGAGCTTCAGGTAGCCGAGCAGCTCCACGTCGTCCTTGTCGGCCTGGATCATGCGGTGGCCGTTGGCGCTGCGTTCGAGCGGCACCCGTTCGACCAGATCGTGCGAGGCGAGCACGATGCCGCAGGGGTGCAGCGCGACATGCCGCGGGAAGCCGGCCAGCTTCTCGGCCACACCGATCAGGCGTTCCATCTGCTCGAAGCGCAGGTTGATGTCTTGCAGCTCGGGCAGGCGGTCGATCGCCTCGCGCAGATGCCGCGCCGAGATATGCGGGAACGACTTCGCGATCGTGCCGACTTCCACCTCGGGCAGACCGAGCACCTTGCCGACCTCGCGGATCGCCGAGCGCGCGCGGTAGGTGTCGATCATCGCGACGCACCCGGCGCGCTCTTCACCGTGGCGGCTGAGGATCATGTCGTAGACGTCCTCGCGTCGAGCGGACTCGACGTCGATGTCGATGTCGGGCAGGTCCTTGCGCATCGGGTTCATGAACCGCTCGAACGACAGGTCGTGACGGAGCGCGTCGACGTCGGAGATGCCGGTCAGGTAGCACACGAGCGAACCGGCGGCGCTTCCGCGGCACGCGGCTCTGATGCCCATCGCCTTCACGTCGGCGACGATGTCGGCCACGGTGAGGAAGTACGCCGCGAACCCCATGCGCCGGATCATCGAGAGCTCGTGGTGGAGCCGCTCGCGCAGGCGCTCGTCCTCGCGCATGTCCCGCTCGTGCACGCCCCGCCAGCACCGCTCGGCGAGCACCGCGTCGGCGCTCCGGCCTTCGGGTGTCGGGAAGTCCGGGAAGTGGATGCGCCCGAGCCCGAGGTCGAAGCGGCACATGTCGGCCACGGTCAGGGTCGCGTCGCACAGGTCTGGGCGCTCGGCGAAGAGCGCCCGCATCTGGTCGGCCGGCTTCAACCAGCCCTCTGCGTTGCGGCGCGTGACGTTCGTCTCTGCAAGCGGCACCAGGCGCCGCATGCACTCGAGCACGTCGGCCACGAACGCATCGCCGGGATCGAGGTAGCGCACCGGGTTGGTCGCGACAGCGCCGACACCGACGCGCTCGGCGAGCCGCAGCATGGCGCGGACCTCGTCGTTGGACTCGCGCTCGAGTCGGTGCTCGACGCCGACGAAGAGGCGCTCGTGCCCGAAAGCCTCACGGAAGGGTTCGAGCAGTCGTGCAGCATGATCGACGCGGCCTTGGGTCGCCGCTTCGCCCGGATGCGATCGAGGCCCGGCGATCGCGACGAGCCCGGCGGCGTGGGCGCAGATCTGCAGCGGGTCGACCCACGGGTCGCCACGCTCACCGAGCATGTGCGCATCGGTGATCAGCCGGCAGAGGTTCGAGTACCCGGCGTCGTCGATCGCGAGCAGCACGACGTGGGCATCGACGGGTGGAGGCGCGATCGCGCGGACCGTGAGCGAAGCGCCGAGCAACGGTCGCACACCCTCGGCCTCGCACGCCCGCACGAACCGCGCGGCCCCGTAGAGCCCGTCGCGATCGGTCATGGCCACGGTCGGTGGGTCCGAGCCCGAAGCCGAGTACTGCGCCTCCACGCGAGCGGCCAGATGCTCCGGCGTGAACGCGCCTTCCTTCAAGGAGAAGCACGACCGCACATCGAGGTGCACGAATGGGTCTTGAGACACGCGGGTGTTCCTCAAAGGCAAAGCTCCACTCCTCGCTGAGAATCGAACAGGTGTTCGATTCTCAGCGAGAGTAGCCACTCACCGAAGTCCAGGCAAGCCCCATGAGGAGCGAGCCCAGGCGTTACACCTCACCGAGTGCTCCGCTCTGGGTTAGCGGATAGTCCCGCCTCGACGTCCCCAAGTTCGAAGGTGGATAGCACTGTGGCATCGGGATTCGGAACTGCCGCCACCCGATTCGCGTGGGCGGACATCATGTCCTCGAGTAGGTTTCGAACGAATCGTCCGTTCCCGAACGACTTATCCCGACTGCGCCAGACTTGCGCCAGCCCGTCAGCCGCCCTGGCCGCTCCGTCCACCGCGAAGACGTAGCCCGCCTCCTTGGCCTGAAGCTCAAGAATCTCCATCAACTCGCCTGGCCCGTAGTCCGAGAACGTGATACGAGTCGCGATCCGACTCTCTAGCCCTGGGTTCGATCGAAGAAAGAGCTCTGTCTCATCGATGTAACCGGCTAGGATGACCACAAGACGCTCGCGATCATCCTCCATCCGCTTGATCAGGGTGGCCACAGCTTCAGCTCCGTAGTCGTTGGAGCCGGCACCCGTCAAACTGTAGGCCTCGTCGATGAACAGCACGCCGCCGATCGCGCTGTCCACGACCGCATCAACTCGAGGTGCTGTCTGCCCGATGTACTCGCCAACCAGCTCTGCCCGCGATACCTCCACAAGGTGACCGGATTCAATGGCTCCTATCCCTTTGAGTATCCGCGCGAACAGCCGAGCAACGGTCGTCTTGCCGGTACCAGGAGGACCTACAAACACCGCATGCATCGTGGTGTTGGCCGACGGGAGACCAGCTCGCCGCCGCAGGGCTTGGACCTTGAGCAGATTCACGAGTGTAGCTACTTCTGACTTGACCTCGGTCAACCCAATCATCGTGCCGAGACGAGCGAGCAGCTCCTCGACTTCGCCATTCGATTGACTCGAATTCGCTGTCTCGGATGGCTCGGCCTTCGGGATCTCGCCTGCGTCAGCTTGGGCAAGATCCGAGAGCACTCCCTCATAGTGTGTCATGAGATCCTTGGCCAGTTCCTCTCTTGCACCGAAAGCGACTACCAAATCGCTAAAGGGTGTCAACGCCGGTCGAAACCTGAGCGGTTTCCGCCGGTCGAAAACTGAGCA
>JBBEAY010000064.1:0-71984 GCA_040882605.1 Actinomycetota bacterium | reverse complement strand
CTGAACCACGAGTACCGCATGGTGCACGAGGACGGCACGGTGAAGTGGGTGCTCGAGCAGGCCCACCCGATCAAGGACGAGCAAGGCAAGCCGTGGCTTATCCAGGGCGTCATCTTCGACATCTCGGCGCGCAAGGCCGCCGAGGAGCAGGTCGCTTTCCTCGCGTATCACGACAAGCTCACCGGGCTGCCGAACCGCGTGCTGTTCGAGGAGATGCTCGAGAGTGCCATCTCCCGCGCTCGGCGCCGTGATCTGGGCGTGGGTGTAATCTACCTTGACCTCGATAACTTCAAGCTCGTGAACGACTCGCTCGGACACGCGGCTGGCGACCAACTGCTCGCTGAGCTCGCGGAACGGCTCGAGCTCTGCACGCGTGACACCGACCTCGTCGCGCGCCAAGGCGGCGATGAGTTCCTGTTGCTGCTCTCTGACCTCGACCGTGGGGCCGACCCGGCGCCCGGCGTCGAGACCGCCATGATGGTGGCCGAGTCGGTCGTGGCCCGGGTGCACGAAGCGCTCGCCCAGCCGTTCAACCTCAACGGAACGGAGTTCATCGCGAGCGGCTCCCTCGGTATCTCGCTCTTCCCGCAGGACGCGCTCGACGCCGAGACGCTGATGAAGAACGCCGACGCGGCGATGTACCAATCGAAGCGGCAGGAACCGGGCGGGTCCGTGATCTTCGCGACGAGCGGCGAGGACCCACTGGAGAGACTCTCGTTCACCACCCGGCTCCGCAGGGCCGTCGAGCACGAGCATTGGGTGCTGCACTACCAGCCGGTCGTGAACCTGCTGGACGGCTCGGTCGAGGGCGTCGAAGCGCTCGTGCGCTGGAGTGACCCCAACGGTGGCATCGTGCCCCCCGGCGAGTTCATCCCCCTGGCCGAGGAGCTCGGGCTGATCGAGGCGATCGGCGACTGGGTGATCGACGCGATGGCCGCCCAGCAGCGCCGGTGGGCCGGCGAAGGCCTCGACCTCACGGTGGGGTTCAACCTCTCGCCGCGCCAACTGTGGTCGGCGCACCTCGCAGACAAGCTCCTCAGCAAGTTGCGGGCCGCCGACGTCGATCCCTCGAAGATCGTGGTCGAGATCACTGAATCGACCGCCATGGCAGACCCCGACCGCACCCAGAAGATCCTGACCGAGCTGCATGCATGGGGCCTCTCGCTCGCGATCGATGATTTCGGCACCGGGTACTCGTCGCTCGCCCGCCTGAAGCACCTGCCTGCCGACATCCTGAAGATCGACCGGTCGTTCATCCGCGACGTGCATCTCGACACGGGGCTCGCGAGCATGGTGAAGGCGATGCTCCAGCTCGCGAGCGGCCTCGGCATGATGCCGCTCGCCGAGGGCATCGAGACGGCGGGCGAGCTCGAGTTCCTGCAGGCGCACGGCTGCCAGCTCGGCCAGGGCTTCTTCTTCGCGAAACCCGTGCCCGCTCAGGAAATCCCGGCGCTGGTGACCAGAGAGCATGGGCTGCTGCCCGTCGACGTTGCGTTCTGAGGCGGATGCGGGATCACACCTGCCGAACGATGACGCCCGGCATGCGATCGAAGTCCGCGTCCTGTGTGTAAACGGGAACGCCGAGGACGAGAGATGTGGCGCCGATCAGGGCATCGGCGACCTGGAAGCGAAGGCCCTGACGGCTGCCGGCAGCGACCAGCTCCGCGAAGCGGCGGGCGACGGCGTCGTCGACGGGGATCGCGTCGAAGGTTCCTTCGGTGCTCGCTAGGGTCCTGATGCGCGCGGCTCGAACGCCGTCGTCGGTCGCGACGAGAGCACCGACGTGCAGCTCGGCAAGCGTCATGACCGAGATGCCCCCTCGAAGGGGGAGGTCGCCCACCGGTCGCCCCTGCTCTCGGCCGATGAAGACGGAAGTGTCGATCAATCCGTCCACGGAGCCTCGATCTCGTCTGTGGTTGACCCCATGACAGCTGCAACGTCAGCGGCGAAGGCTGCATCGAGGGGTGCTCCGCGAAGGAGGGTCTCGATGGCCTGCCGAGTTACCCACGTACGTCGCTCGGTGATCGGCACGAGGTCGGCGGCCGGCATGCCGCGCACGGTGACTCGGATGGTCCGACCCTCTTCCTGCACCTGTCGCAACACCTCGCTCACGTCGTTCCGGAGTTCTCGAAGGGGTATCGTGCTGTCCGGTTCTGACATGCGACGATCGTAGCACAACGTAGCATCGGCAGAAAGCGCGGGTCGCCGGTCCGTAGACTCTGGCGGTCGGGTCGACCCTCGACCCTCCGGCTACCATCTGTCGCCATGAGCAGGCGGTACGAGCCGAGCGAGATCGAGCCGAAGTGGCAGCAGGTCTGGGCTGACGAGGGCATCTACGAGGCTTCCGAGGACCCGGCCGACCCACGCCCGCGCTTCTACGCGCTCGACATGTTCCCCTACCCGTCGGGCGATCTGCACATGGGCCACGCCGAGGCGTTCAGCGGGGGCGACACGATCGCCCGCTACAAGACCATGCAGGGCTTCAACGTGCTGCACCCGATCGGGTGGGACGCGTTCGGGCTGCCCGCTGAGAACGCCGCGATCAAGCGGGGCGTGCCGCCGGCGGAGTGGACCCGCGTGAACATCGAGCAGCAGGCGCGATCCTTCCAGCGCATGGGTATGTCGTTCGACTGGACGCGGCGCCTGGCTTCCTGCGACCCCGAGTACTACCGATGGACCCAGTGGCTGTTCCTGCGGTTCTTCGAGAAGGGCCTTGCCTATCGCAAGGCGTCGCCGGTCAACTGGTGCCCGAACGACCAGACGGTTCTCGCCAACGAGCAGGTGATCCAGGGCGCGTGCGAGCGCTGCGGCGCGATGGTCGAGCGCCGCAACCTGACGCAGTGGTTCTTCAAGATCACCGACTACGCCCAGCGGCTGCTCGACGACATCGACACCCTCGACGAATGGCCCGAGCGCGTGCTCACGATGCAGCGCAACTGGATCGGTCGGAGCGAAGGTGCCCGCGTCACCTTCACGATCGAGGAGACCAGCGAGGAGATCGAGGTCTTCACGACCCGCCCCGACACGCTGTGGGGAGTCACGTTCTTCGTCTTCTCGGTCGAGCATCCGGCGGTCGAGCGTCTCGCCAAGCTCGCCGGCACGTGGGGTGAGGTCGAGCCTCTGATCGAGCGGGCGCGCCTGGCGTCGATGGTCGACCGTGAGGCCGCCGACACCAAGGAAGGCGTGTTCCTCGGCGTGCACGCGATCAACCCCGTGAATGGCGAGAAGGTGCCGGTCTACGCCGCGCCCTATGTGCTGATGGAATACGGCACGGGCGCGATCATGGCCGTGCCCGCGCACGATGAGCGCGACTTCGCGTTCGCACGGCAGCACGCACTGCCGGTGCGGGTGGTGATCCAACCACCCGGCGGGGATCCGATCGACCCGGACGCGATGACCGAGGCGATGTCGCACGAGGGCGTCATGGTCAACAGCGGGATCTTCGATGGGGAGCACTCACCAGGTTCGATCGCGAAGGTCGCCGCGTGGCTCTCGGAGGAGGGACGCGGCGAGGCCACGGTGAGCTTCCGGCTGCGCGACTGGCTATTGAGCCGCCAGCGGTACTGGGGCGCGCCGATCCCGATCGTGCACTGCCCGGCGTGCGGCGAGGTCGCGGTGCCCGACGACGAGCTGCCGGTGCGCCTTCCCGACGACGCCGACTTCCAGCTGGGCGGTGATTCGCCGCTCGCGCGCCACCCCACGTGGAAGCACGTGGCCTGCCCGTCGTGCGGCGGTGATGCCGTGCGCGACACCGACACGATGGACACGTTCGTCGACTCGAGCTGGTACCTGTTCCGCTACTGCTCGCCGGGCTACGAAGACGGCCCGTTCCGCCGCGAGGACGTCGACCGCTGGATGCCCGTCGGCCAGTACACCGGCGGCGTCGAGCACGCGATCCTGCACCTGTTGTACACGCGGTTCTTCACCAAGGTGCTCTACGACCTGGGCATGGTCGGGTTCACCGAGCCGTTCCCGAAGCTCATGAACCAAGGGCAGGTGATCTACGACGGCGCCTCGATGAGCAAGTCGAAGGGCAACATCGTCGAGCCGATGCCGCTCGTGCAACGCTGGGGCGCCGACTCGATGCGCCTGATCATGCTGTTCGCGGGACCCTTCGAAGACGACATCGACTGGAAGCTCATCGCGGGCGAGGACCCCAACCGGCGTCCGGGGGTGCACTCGTGGCTCGGGCGCGTGTTCGCGGCGGTCGCAGATGCGGTGGAGCGCGAAGTCGGCGCGACCGAGCCCGAGTCGTTGCGGCGTCTCACCCACAAGACGATCAAGGGCGTGACCGAGGACCTCGACCGCTTCCGGTTCAACACCGCCATCTCGAAGCTTCAGGTGCTCACCAACGAGATGCGAGCGGTGCTCGACGCCGGCGACGCGGCGCTGGGGGCGGCTCGCGCCCTCGCGCAGCTTCTCGCGCCCTTCGCGCCCTATGCGGCCGAGGAGCTGTGGAGGGTGGGCCTGGGCGAGGCCGCCTCGGTGCACACGTCGTCATGGCCCAGGCACGATCGGGCCCTCGTCGTCGAGGAGACCGTGACGATGGTCTTCCAGGTCGACGGCAAGCTCCGCGACAAGGCCGAGGTGCCGGCCGACATCGACGAAGACTTCGCTCTCTCCCTCGCCCACGGAAGCGTGAAGGTCGCCGCTGCGATCGGCGACCGCGAGGTCGTGAAGCAGATAGTGCGGGCCCCCAAGCTCGTGAACCTCGTCACCAAAGGCTGAGGCTTCGGATCAGGCGGTCACGGTCACGGGCACGCGGTGCAGGGCGTTGTTGGCGTAGCCGCCGAGGTTGAGCTCGGGATCCATCGGCTGCGTCTCGCCGGTGGCGTCGGTCGCTCGGCAGGCGAGGTCGTGCTCGCCTTGGGTCGCGGACCAGTCGAAGGTCCAGCGGTGCCACGCGTACGGCGCAGGTGACGGCTCGAGCTCGGCATCGGCCCAGATCGCGCAGCCGTCGACGCTGACCTCGACCCGATCGATCGCGCCCGACCCCGACCACGCTCGTCCCTCGAGCGTCACCGGGCCCGCGGCAAGCACACGTTCGCGTTCGGGGAACGTCGGCAGTCCCGGCGGCACCATCAACGATCGCACCCTGATGCGCGCGAGCGGGCTGCCGGGCTCGTCTTCATCGGTGCGCATGCGATAGGCGACCGCTTGCTGGTAACCCTCGAACGGCTCGGCGACCGGGGTGATCCGCCCGAGCCACTTCACGTGGGTCATGCCGTACCAGCCCGGAACGACCAGCCGCATCGGCGCGCCGTGCTGAGGGAGCAGCGGCTGTCCGTTCATCTCGTACACGAGCATCACTTCGTCACGCATCGCATCGTCGATGGGCAGGCTTCGCTCGTACGAGCCCTCCTCACCGCCCTCGACCCCCCGGTCGAGCCCCGTGAACACGATCTCGATCGTGCCGTCGGGAACGCCGGCTTCCCGCAGCAGGGGAGCAAGGGGGGTGCCGGTCCACTCGGCGGTGCCGACGGCTTCGAGGAGCCAAGGCTGGCTGAGCGGACGTGTCTCGAACATCGCTCGGCCGTTGCCCGCGCACTCGAGCGTCACGGGCGCAGTCACGGAAGGCCTGGCTCGGAGCTCGTCGAGCGTGAGGCACATCGGCCGCTGGAAGCCGTCGAGGCTCAGCGTCCACGCGGCTGGGTCGACGAACGGCACGTCGTAGTGGATCAGCAGGTAGTGCATGCCGGCGGGCGTGATGTCGGCCCGCATCGCCTCGAGCGGCATGCCGTGGTTGCGTGCGGCGAGGGCGAGCTCGTCGAGGCCGATGCCATCGTCCCGTCGTCGCTGCATGCAGCGATGCTACAAACGATCCGCCGTGAAGCGCGACAACCGCTGGTTGAACGTGACGTGCGTCACGGAAGTGCCGGGGCGCCGTCCGTAACGTGCGAAGCCATGAGCATCAAGGAACGGCTCGAGACATTGTCGCGCGGCGAGCTCGTCGGGCTGATCGTCGTCGTGGTGGTCACGATGGCGGGCGCGGGGCTCTGGTACGTGCGATCCCTTCCCAAGCCGGTGGCGATCGCAGCCGGTGTTGGGGTGCCGCCCGCGGGCATGTCGGCCGCGCCCTTCGTGCCCGGCGGCGAGACCGCGCCGGTGGCTGTCTCTCCTGCCGGAACGCCGATCATCGTCGACGTCACCGGATGGGTGCACCAACCCGGGGTGTACGAGTTCGTCGAGGGCGACCGGGTGATCGACGCGGTCGAACGGGCTGGGGGAGCTCGTAACGGCGCCGACCTCACCGTGCTGAACCTGGCGGCGCCGCTCACCGACGGCACCCAGGTCATCGTGCCGAAGGAGGGTGCGGGCGGACCCGCGGCCATCGCACCCGGCACCACGGGCATCTCGGGCACAGGTCTCATCAACATCAACACGGCGAGTGGCACAGAGTTCGAGACGCTCTCGGGCATCGGCGAAGTGCTGGCCGGGGCCATCATCGACTACCGCACCGAGAACGGGCCGTTCGCCTCGGTCGACGATCTCGAGAGCGTGAGCGGCATCGGCCCGGCGACCCTGGAGGAGATCCGCGACCAGGTCACGGTATGAGCGCCTGGCTCTTGCCCGCTGCCGCGGCGGCGTGGTGGGCCGGTCTGATGACCGGGTTCGGACCAGGAGGGTCGTGGCCGGCATGGGTTCCTGCGGTGTTGGGGCTCGCGATGTTGGCATCGGCCGTGATCGCCGCTCCGGCGATCCGCCGCGGCGATCTGGTGGCCGACGCAGGCCTCGTGCCTGCCGCTCGAATGCCCGCCGAGGCTTTGCAGCGCGTCTCGGCGGGCCGACGGTCTCTCGGGGCCCCGGTCGTGGCGGTGGCGGCGCTGGTGCTCACCGGCGTGTGGGCCCTGGGGGCGTCGTGGGCGCTGCTCGCCCAGCAGCGACTGGAGTCGTCCCCTCTGGCCGGCCTGGCCCCCGACCGTGTCGAGGTCGAGGCGACGCTCCGAGAGGATCCGCGCCCCGGCGCCCTCGGTTGGCATGCGCTCGCGGACGTCCGAGTCGTGCGGCTCGACGGCGGCGCGAGCACCCTGCGAGAGACGGTCTGGCTCTCCGGCGATGAGGCGCCGCCGGCGGTCGCAAGGGGCGACCTGGTGAGGGTCGAGGGGTCGCTCGAAACGCCTGATGACCCGGAGTTCCTCGACGCTCTGCACGCGAAGGGTGTGGCGGTCACACTGCGCGCATCGACGGTGGAGCGCCTCGACGGCTCGCCGAACCCGTTCGTGCGCGCGACGCAAGCGGTGCGCACCGTGGTCGGGGGCTCGATCGAAGCGGTGTTCCCCGCTCGTGAGGCCGGCTTGCTCATGGGGCTGGCGCTCGGCGACGATTCCAACCTCGACCCCGGCGTGGAGCGCGACTTCAAGGCGACCGGGCTCACGCACCTGCTCGTGGTCTCGGGCGGCAACGTCGCCATGGTGCTCGGACCGGTGCTCGCCCTCGTCACGATGCTCGGACTGCCACGCCCGGCGCAGGTCGCGATCGGACTGTTCACCGTCGCGTTCATCGTGGTGCTCACCGGCGCCGAGCCCTCGGTGATGCGCGCCGGCGCCATGACCTCGCTCGCACTCATCGGACTCCTGCTCGGCCGCGCCCGCTCGACCGCGGTCGTGCTGTCGGGCGCGGTCATGATGCTGCTGATCCTGCAGCCGGTGCTCGTCCGCTCGATCGGGTTCCAGCTCTCGGTCACGGCCACCGCCGGCATGGTCTCGATGGCGGCGCCACTCGGCGAGCGGTTCTCGAGGTTCGTACCGGCGCCCGTCGCGGCCGCCGCGGGCACGACCTTGGCCGCGCAGCTGGGCGTCACGCCGATCCTGCTGTTCCATTTCCACGACGTGCCGGGGGTGACGTTGATCGCGAACGTCATCGCCGCCCCCACGGTCGCGCCCTCGCTGCTGCTCGGACTCACCGCCGCGGCCGTCGGCATCGTCTCGGAACCGCTCGGTCACCTCGTGGGGCTCGGGGCCCAAGCGCCGATGCGGGTGTTGCAACTCATCGCGAACATCGCCGGCCGCGCGCCGGTCGCCCACGTCACGTCGCGAGGCGGTCCTCTCGTGTTGCTCGTGGGCGCCGTCCTCGTCGCGGCCCTCACCATCGCGCTCCGCACCGGGTGGAAGCCGTCCCGGCGCGCCCTGATCGCGGGCATCGCGTGCCTGCCGCTGCTCGTATGGAACTCGGCAACCTCGGTCGGCCCTCCATCGACGCTCACCGTTCGCTTCTTCGATGTTGGTCAAGGCGATGCGGCGCTCGTGACGACGCCGGCGGGTATGACGATGCTCGTCGACGGCGGCCCAGACGAGGATCTGGTCGCCACTGAGTTGGCCGCGCTCGGCGTCAAGCGAATCGACGTCGTGGTCGCGAGTCATCCGCACGCCGACCACATCGTCGGGCTGCCGTCGGTGCTGGCGCGCTTCCAGGTGGGGGTCGTTCTACAGCCGGGCTGCGAGTCGACGTCGGCCTTACAGGTCGATCTCGAGCGGGCCATCGCCGACGAGGGCATCGAGATGCGCACGCCGTTGGCGGGGGAATCGTTCACCGTGGGTGACGTGCGCCTCGACGTGATCTCGCCGCACGTGTGCTACACGGGCACCGAGTCCGACACCAACAACGACGCGCTCGTGATAAGGCTCGTGCAGGGTGACGACGTCGTGCTGTTCGCGACCGAGCCCGAGGAGCCCGCGCAGGAATGGCTCCTCGAGAAGGAAGCCGACCAGGGCCTCGACCTACACGCCGACCTGTTGAAGGTTCCCCACCACGGCGCCGCGACGTCGATCGCCGAGTTCTTCGACGCGGTCGCGGCGCCGGTCGCGGTCGTGAGCGTGGGGGAGAACACCTACGGGCACCCGGTGCCCACCACGCTCGACGCGCTCGCTGAGGCCGGGTCGACGGTGTGGCGCACCGACGAGCACGGCACGGTCACCGTGACGTTCGAGAGCGGCGTACCGGTCGTATCCGGCGATCGCTGACTGGCTGAGCGCTGGCCGGCGCGTCACGGCAGCGCGGTAGCATCGATCCCATGCCGGCTCGGCCACAGGCCTCGATCGCCCTGCTGTGGGGAGAAGACGTCTTCCTGCTCCGCGAGGCGGCGCTCGCGCGCTTCGGTGAGCTGCACCCCACCGAGGTCGACGCGGGGGAATGGCAGGGACGCGAGTTACAGGACCTCGCGACCCCGTCGTTGTTCGGCGAACCGAGGGGGCTGATGATCTCCGACGCCCGATCGCTCACGAAGGACGCGACCGCCGAGCTCGCGGCGTACATCGGCGCCCCCGACCCTGATGCCCAGCTCGTGATCTGTTGCCAGGTCGCCGAGCGGGGCAAGGCGCCGGCGGCGCTCGACAAGCTGGTGAAGCCGGTGGGCGACGTGGTGCACGTCGAGATCAAGAGAAAGGATCTCGAGCCGTGGCTCACGCGCCGCGCCGGCGACATGAACCTCGATCTCTCGGTGCCCGCTGCTCGCGCGCTCGTCGAGACCCTCGGCGAGGAGCCTGGGCAGCTCGTCGCCGCGCTGCAACAGCTCGCGTCGGCATTCTCCGGTCAGCGCATCACGCCGGCGATCGTCGCCCAACAGTTCCGCGGGCTGGGGGAGCAGAAGGTCTGGGATCTCTGCGATCGGGCATTCTCTCGCGACCTTGCCGGCGCGATCCGGTCGTGGCGTTCGATCGAGGAAGGCGGCGACGACCCGCTGAAGGTGCTCGGTGGCGTGTCGAGCCGCCTGCGCGACCTGATCCGGGTCCGTGCCCTGCCCGACCGCATGCCACCCTCGGACCTTGCCAAAGCGGCGGGGCTGAGGTTCGACTGGCAGGCCAGGCGGTATCAACAGCAAGCCGGGAACTTCTCGATGCAGGAGCTGCTCAGCCTGCACGACCGGGTCACCGAGACCGATCGAGCCTTGAAATCGGGCGCGACGGGCGACACCGCGATGCCGATGCTCGTCGTCGCGATCGCAGCTCGCTGAGGGCGCTACTTGGCCGCGGCGGCCGCGTTGGCGGCCTTCGTGAGGCGGCTCTTGCGGCGAGCGGCCGTGCGCTTGTGCACGACGCCCTTGCTCGTGGCCTTGTCGAGCGCCCGGCTGACCTCGCGGGAGCGCGCCTGCGCGGCCTCGGCGTCGCCCTCGGCGATCGCGGCATGAACGCGCTTCTGCGAGGACTTCAGCGTCGAGCGCACCGCCTTGTTGCGCTCGCGGCGCACCTCGTTCTGCTTGTTCCGCTTGATCTGTGACTTGATGTTCGCCATTCGGCCGCCCAGCGTACCAGCCGGGTCCCGGCGAACTGCCCGCTCCGAGCAGCGCCACTTCCCCCCCGTACCATGGGTGAGCCGTGACCACCGACACCTCCCACATCCGCAACTTCTGCATCGTGGCGCACATCGATCACGGCAAGTCGACGCTGGCCGACCGCCTGCTCGAAGTCACGCACACCGTCGCTGACCGCGACATGCGCGCGCAGTACCTCGACAAGATGGATATCGAGCGAGAGCGCGGCATCACGATCAAGGCGCAGTCGGTGCGCCTGCTGCACGAGGGCTATGAGCTGAACCTGATCGACACGCCCGGCCACGTGGACTTCACCTACGAAGTCTCGCGTTCGCTGGAAGCGTGTGAAGGCGCCGTGCTGCTCGTCGACGCCGCCCAAGGCCTCGAGGCGCAGACGCTCGCGAACTACCACCTCGCACGCGACGCCGGCCTCGTGATCGTGCCGGCGATCAACAAGATCGACCTGCCCGCCGCCGAGCCCGAGCAGCGCGCGAAAGAGCTCGCGAACCTGCTCGACTGCGATCCGGCCGACATCCTGCACATCAGCGCTAAGTCGGGCGAGGGCGTCGACGCGCTGTTGGCCGCGGTGATCGACCGCGTGCCGGCGCCGGTCGGCGACCCCACGAAGCCGCTGCAGGCATTGATCTTCGACTCGATGTTCGACCCGTACCGCGGCGTGATCACGTACGTGAGGGTGCAGCAGGGAGTGCTGGCGTCGCGCGCCCGCATCCGCATGTTCGCGACCCGCGTCGAGAGTGAGGCCGAGGAGACGGGCGTGAACGCGCCCGAGCCGACGCCGGTGCCCGAGCTCGGCCCCGGGGAAGTCGGCTACATCGTCACGGGCCTGAAGGACGTTCACCAGGCGAAGGTCGGCGACACGATCACGCTTGCGGGCAAGCATGGCGCGACCGAGCCGCTTCCGGGCTATCGCGAGCCGAAGCCGATGGTGTGGTCGGGGCTCTTCCCTGCCGACGGCAGCGACTACGCCGACATGCGCGACGCGCTCGACAAGCTGAAGCTGAGCGACGCCGCGCTGCACTTCGAGCCCGAGACGTCGCGGGCGCTCGGCTTCGGGTTCCGGTGCGGATTCCTCGGGCTGCTGCACATGGACATCGTGAAGGAGCGGCTCGAGCGCGAGTTCGATCTCGAGCTGATCGCGACCGCGCCCAACGTGGAATTCCACGTGTTCCAGGGCGGCGAGATGACGACCGTGCACAACCCGACCGATATGCCGCCGGGGGGCGACTACGACAAGGCCGAGGAGCCGGTCGTGTTCGCCACGATCATCACCCCGGCGGACTACCTCGGTGCCGTGTTGGGTCTCAGCCAGGAGCGTCGCGGTGAGCTGGTCGACATGAGCTACCTCACACCCGAGCGGGTCGAGGTGCACTACGTGCTGCCCATGGCCGAGATCGTCTTCGACTTCTTCGACCAGCTGAAGTCGAGCACGCGCGGATACGCGAGCCTCGACTACGAGCCTTGGGGCTACCAGGAAGCCGATCTCGTGCGAGTCGACGTGCTGCTGCACGGCGAGCCGGTCGACGCGTTCAGCACGATCGTGCACCGCGACAAGTCCTTCACCTACGGCAAGCAGATGGTCGAGCGGCTCAAGGAGCTCATCCCGCGCCAGCTCTTCGACGTGGCGGTCCAGGCCGCGATCGGCTCGAAGATCATCGCCCGCGAGACGGTCAAGGCCAAGCGCAAGGATGTGCTCGCCAAGTGCTACGGCGGCGACATCACCCGCAAGAGGAAGCTGCTCGAGACCCAGAAGAAGGGCAAGGAGCGCATGCGCCGGGTCGGCCGCGTCGACGTACCGCAGGAAGCGTTCATCAAGGCGCTGCGCGTAGATGAGGGGAACTCTGCAAGGAGCAAGAAGTGAGCGCCGGGATCTACGTGCACGTGCCGTTCTGCCTCACGCGATGCGGCTACTGCGACTTCAACGCCTACGCCGGGCTCGACGAGCTGCAGCCCCGGTACCTGCGAGCGCTGCTCGGCGAGATCGCCCTAGCTGCGCCCGCGTGGGAAGGCGTCGAGGTCGGGAGCGTCTTCCTTGGCGGGGGAACGCCGACGACGATGACGCCCGGCGATCTCGGCTCGCTCTTGGTGGAACTTCGGAGATCGTTCGACGTCGCGCCCGGCGCCGAGGTCACGACCGAGGCGAACCCTGACACGGTCGACGAGGCGTCGCTCGTTGCGCTGCACTCGGCGGGATTCACGCGGCTGTCGATGGGCGCCCAGTCGTTCGACCCCGCGGTGTTGCAGGCGCTCGAGCGCGTGCACTCACCCGAGAGCGTCAGGCGGGCGTGGGTCGCCGTGCGCGCCGCTGGCTACTCCAACGTCAACCTCGACCTCATCTACGGCGCGCACGCCGAGACCCTCGAGTCGTGGGAACGCACACTCGAAGAGACGATCGTGCTCGGTCCGGAGCACGTGAGCGCCTATGCGCTCACGATCGAGTCCACGACCGCGCTCGGGCGCGCGGTTGCCCGCGGCGACGTGCCGGCGCCAGACCCCGACGTGCAAGCCGACATGTTCCTGCTGGCGTGTTCCAAGCTCGGCGACGCCGGATACGGCCACTACGAGATCTCGAACTGGGCGAAGCCCGGATACGAGTGTCAGCACAACCTGGGGTACTGGCGACGACAGCCCTACCTCGGCGTCGGCGCCGGCGCGCACTCCCACCGCGACAACCGCCGATGGTGGAACGTCCGCCCGCCCGAGGAGTACCTGGCGACGGTGGAACGAGGTGAGCTGCCGGTCGGCGGCGCGGAGACGCTCGACGCCGGCGACGCCTATCTCGAAGAGGTCTTCCTGCGTCTGCGCATCCTCGAAGGCGTGCCCGCCAGTTGGATCGACGACGATCGGGCGGAGGCGTTCCTCGAGAGCGGCCTGTTGACCGACGACGCCGGGTCACTCGTGCCCACCGAACGCGGCATGCTGCTCCTGAACGAGCTGGTGCTGGGTCTCACGGCCGGGAGTGCTCGATACTAGTCCGCGTTGGATTAATGGGACTGAGTACGTTACGGCTGGGGAGCGAACGGATCCCAGGCCACCCCGCAGGCGCGGGCGGGTGGTTCGAACCCGAGGCCCGCGACTTCCCACGGTCGCACCGTGCTCGTGGTCTCGAGGACGACGATCGAGGCACCGGCGGCGTCGGGCTCATCGAGGCGGAGTCGAGCCACATGGAACTCCTCGGTGGCCTTCGGATCGGTCTCGGCATCCGTGATCGAGTAGAGGCTCCACGCGATGAGGAACTCAGGCGCATCAGGATATCCGTCGCATCGGATCGCGGCACTGAACCCTTCGTCGCCACCGGCCCACAGCGTGACCGACTCGCCGGGCGGGAGTCCCGCGTCGGGCGCGCCCGGTGGATCGACGAACACAGGGTATACCCCGGCGTTCCTCGGCAGCCCCTCGGGAACCACGTCGAACACTCCGTACTGCGGTGTGCTGCCGTACTGCAGAAGCACGATCAGCTCGCGCGTTCCGTCGCCTCCGAGGTCTGCAGCGTCGTACGGCTCGCAGCCCGTGCAGTGGGGAAGTTCCGTCCACGAGTCGGCCGACCCGTCGCCGTCGTGGTCGACGGCGACCACGTGTTTCGCGTCATACGCCTTCGAGCATCGGCCGCTCTCCTTCAGCGGAGAGCCCGTCCATGCGACGCGACGGTTCCCGTCGCCGAAGAAGTCGATCCCGCCGAGCCGCTGCACGTCGCACAGCCGGAATCCGAGCCCGATATCGATACCCTTAGGTTCGTCCGGTGCCAGGGAGACACCATCGTCGGGCAGAGGCTGCCACGCCAAGCCCAAGACTTGTGCGTCCAGCAGCACTGTTGAGTTGCCGCCATCCGGGTCGATCAGGCGCACAGGGCCGGGGCCACCGGTGACCCCCGCCTGATATGCGATGCGGCTGCCATCCGGCGCCCACACGGCGCCGAGATTAGTGTCGCCTTCGCCGCCATCGGTGAGGCGCGTGGTGTTCGAGCCATCGGCATCCATGACGAAGATGTCTGAATCCATGGGCCCGTCCGTATGAGTGAACGCGATGCGCGTGCCGTCGGGTGACCACGAGGGGTTGTAGTCGCGGTCCCCGTCGGAGATGCGCCGAACACTGGTGCCGTCGATGCTCATGGCGAAGATGCCGAAGCCGACATCGGTGCCTTGGTCGAACAGCAGCGATGATCCGTCTGGGCTGAATGAGACCGAGAAGTAGTCCCGATCGGTGAGGAGGGGTCCTACCATCCTGTCATCGGTGCCGTCAGGGCGAACGAGATGGATCGACGACCCCTCTTTCGTGTCTGCGGCGTAAGCGATCCACGCACCATCGGGGGACCACGAAGCGCCCGAGACGTTCGCTGAGCTCGCGATCCGAGTGGCGCCGCTGCCGTCGGAGTCTGCCACCCAGAGTTCCCTCGGTCCCTGTCTCGGGAACACCGTGAGCGCGATCTGTGCGCCATCGGTGGAGTACGACACCGTCCAGATCCCCTGCGGCAGGCCCTCGATGGGGTGAGTCTCGCCTGTTACGGGGTCCACCTCGAACAGGCCATCGCCGTCGGCAACGGCCACCACTCCGTTGGTGAAGGGGCCGTCAGGTACCTGTCCGATCACGATCGGGGCGTCGCGATCGCTCCCGAAGGTGCCGGCCGCCACGACCATCACCGCGATCGTGATGGCAGCCACGCCGACACTCAGCGCCGCCCGCTCGACCCGGCGACGAACGGTGCGCTTCGACCGGCGTCGCTCGAGGGTTTCGAACAGGCGTCCGGGCTCGATCGGGTGTGCGGCTGCCTGCAGCCGCCGAGTGAGCCGTTCATCGAGGTTCGGCATCGGGGGTCACCTCCACGCCATCGGTCTCTCGAAGCGTGACCGCGAGCGAGACCCGAGCCTTCGCGAGCGAGTTCTTGACCGTACCCGCGCCCACGCCGAGCGCGATCGCCGTCTCTTCGGTGCTGAGCTGCAGGAAGTAGCGCAGCACTGCGACCTCACGTTGGCGACGAGGAAGCGCGGCAAGAGCGCGGGCCACGTTCACTCGGTCGTCGATCGTGCTTGAGCCACCGGCACGGCCCCGCCCAGACGCTCACGCGCTTTCCGCTCGGCGAACGTTCGTCTCCATGCGCTGCGGGACAGGTTCATCGCCACCACCGCCACCCATGCGGCCGGGGACTCGATCGACTCCCGGCTGGTCCACGCCCGCACGATCGCTTCCTGCACTGCGTCCTCGGCCGCGGCGAAGCTCCCCGACACGAGGGCGACGGCGTTCACCAGTCGCGCGTAGTCGGTTCTCAGGAGCTCGCGGATCGTCGCGTCATCGAGCAGCGGCATCTCCTTCCTGTCCGAGAGACGCTCGTGCGGTCCATTCGGTTGTCCCGACTCGGACCGATGTGGGGTTTCGTCCTCTCGTGGGGATAGAGTGCATCATGCCGTCGGTGCGTTGTCCGAGCTGCGATACGGCCCAGCACGTCGAGGCAGGGTCCAGCGGATACACGTGCTCATCGTGCGGCAAGGAATGGGGATTCGTGGTCTGCCGTTCGTGCGGCTCGCGGTTCCATGCGAAGCCGGGCGCGACCACGTGGACCTGTCCACGGTGCGGCCTGCTGCAGGAAGCCTCGTCCGAACCCGCCCCGCCGCCACCGCCAGAGCCCGCGGCGCCGCCCCCGATGATGATCACCGACGCCGTGCTCGACACGCCGCAGGAAGCGCCAGGGTCGGCCTTCCCCCCTGGGCTCGGCTTCGGAAGCGACGACGAGGGCCCCCAGGACGCGTTCGCGATGCCGGTTCGGGAGTCGAGCGGTCGCCCGATGTGGCTCTACGTCGTCGCGGGTGTGCTGGCACTCGTGATCGTCGTCGTGCTGTTCAACCTGGTGTTCGGCGGCGACGACGCGCCTCCACCGGCGAACGACACGGGTGCCCAGGTCACCGGCGAACAGGCCATCGCGACGATGTGCGGCCACGTACAGCAGCAGACCCAGCTGGTCCGCGACAGTGCTCTCGCGGCCGCAGCCGACGAGCTGAAGGCAGATGCCGCCGCGTTGAAGCAAGCTGGGGAGAGCCAGACCGCGAAAGAGGTCAAAGCGGTGATCGCCGCGATCGAGGATGCTCGGCAGGCGCTCGCGGATCAGCAGCCCACGGCCAAACCGTTCGCGCAGCTACGCAAGACCATCAACGACCTTCCCTGTTGAGCTGGTCCGGCGCACTGGCTTAGCACTCCCGGGCACAGGGTGCTTCGTATGATTGACGCTATGGCGGATGGAGATCGTCCCGATCTGGGCCCTCGGAAGTCCGCGGTGCTGCGTGCCGTGGTCGAGCAGTACGTGCGCACGGGAGAGCCTGTGAGCAGCGAATCGATCGCGGAGCACTCTGGCCTCGGAGTGTCGAGCGCCACGATCCGCAACGAGATGGCCGCGCTCGAGGAGCTCAACTACCTCACGCATCCGCACACGAGCGCCGGTCGCATCCCGACCGATACGGGGTACCGCCACTACGTCGACTCCCTGCCAGCAGGGGGGCGTCTTCGCGAGGCCCAGCGCAAGCTGATCGCCGGCTACTTCGCCGAGGCGATCGTCGACCTCGAGGAGGTGCTCACCGGCAGCGTGCAGCTGCTCTCCCGCCTCACGCAGTACGCGGGGCTCGCGGTGCCCTCGAGCGCGGGCGAAGAACCGATCGTGCGGGTCGAGCTCATCGACATGGGCCCGACGCTGATGATCCTGGTGGTCGGCCAGCACGGGCGCGTCGACAAGCAGGTGATCGACAAGCCCGACGGCGTCGACTCGGCCGCGTTGCGCGATGCCGACCGGCGGCTCAAGGGCCTGCGAGGCCTGAACTACCTCGACGCCCAGGCTCGACTTCTGCAACTCGCGGCCGAAGGGGGCGACGGCCAGCGCGACCTGCTCCTCTACGCCGTGGAGACGCTGCGCATCGCAACCCAGGGTGCGCGTTCGGCCCATATGGTGGTGGGTGGCGTCTCGAACCTTGCTGGAGAGGCCCAGCAGATGCGCCGCGATACGCTCCGCAGGCTGTTCGAGACCCTCGAGCGCGAACAGGAGATGCTGGACGTGCTCGCCGACATCGGCTCCTCGAGCGCTGAGCTGAACGTGACGATAGGGGCCGAGCACCCTTCCACCGGCGAATGGGAAGCCTCGCTCATCACCGCCCCGTTCAAGACCGGTGAAACGACGCTCGGCACGATCGGCGTCGTCGGTCCGACCCGCATGGACTACCTCTCGGCGATGGCCTCGGTGCGCGCCGTGGCCCAGCGATTGTCGGAGCTCGCCACGGAGATCGATCACTAGATGGCGGCCGTGCGCGACCTGTACGACGTGCTCGGTGTGACACGCGACGCCAGCGACGACGACATCAAGAAGGCCTATCGCGGTCTCGCTCGCGAGCTGCACCCCGACGTCAACGGCGAGGCTGTGGCCGAAGCACGCTTCAAGGAAGTGGCGGGGGCCTACGAGATCCTTTCGGACCCCGCCAAGCGCCGACAGTACGACGCCTTCGGAAGCACGGGCGGTCCGGCGGGCGGCGGATTCAACGATATCCAGGACATCTTCGACATGTTCTTCGGCCAAGGTGGCTTCGGTACCGGAGGAAGCCGCAGGCGAGGTCCCCCTTCACGCACGCGGCACGGCGAGGACCTGGGCGTTCGCATCGTGCTCGGTTTCCGCGATGCGGTCTTCGGCGCGCGCCGCGACCTCGAGATCGAGCGGCTCGTGGCGTGCGATCGGTGCGGGGGCAACGGCGCAGAGCCGGGCACCGCTCCGGTCTCGTGCCGCACGTGCGGCGGCGAGGGTCAGGTGCAGGCCGTGCGCAGGAGCGTCTTCGGCACGGTCATGACCGCCACGCCGTGCAGCACCTGCCGGGGCACCGGCCAGCAGGTGCTGGACCCCTGTGAGTCATGCTTCGGTGAGGGCCGCCGGCGCGAGCAGACCACGGTGACGATCGAGATCCCCGCCGGGGTCTCCGAGGGTATGGAGCTGCGGGTCACCGGAAACGGTCATGCGGGCATCGCCGGGGGACCGCCGGGAGACCTCTACGTCGGCATCTCGGTGGAGCCCGCGGAGGAGTTCGATCGCCGCGGCCAGGACGTGTTCACCGTGCTCGACGTCTCGATGACACAGGCGACACTCGGCGCCGAGCTCGAGATCGGGGGCCTCGACGGGCCCGAGCGCATCAGCGTCGGGGCGGGCACCGAGTCGGGGACGGTCGTCCGCATCAAGGGGGGCGGCGTGCCCAACGTGAACCGGCGCGGCCGTGGAGATCTCTACGTTACGCTCCACGTCGTGACTCCCGACGGTCTCTCACGGGAAGAGCGTAAGCTCTGGGAACGGCTGTCGGAGCTCCGCGGTGAGCAGGCGTCGAAGCTCGAGCCCGCGCGAGCCCTGCTGCGCCGCCCCGAGTTCTGAGCCCCGGGTAGTCTGAGCGCGATGGACAGCTCATGTCTCTTCTGCCGCATCGCCGCGCGCGAGATCCCGGCGGAGATCCTGCGGGAATCGGATCGACTGGTGGCCTTCCGCGACGTGAACCCGCAGGCGCCGACACACATCTTGCTGATCCCCAAGGAGCACCTCGCTTCGGTCGCCGAGCTCGGCGACGATCACGGCGATCTGCTGAGCGATATCGTGCAGGCCGCGAGCCAGCTCGCCCGGGCCGAAGGCATCGCCGACGATGGCTGGAGGCTCGTGACCAACGTGGGGCCCGACGCCGGGCAGACGGTGTTCCATCTGCACTTCCACCTGCTCGGGGGTCGCTCGATGGGCTGGCCTCCAGGCTAGGTTCGGCTACAGTGATGGGAAGGCCGCCTCACGGCGGCCGTCTTTGACCGTGCTGGGCGGACCAGAAGGGAACGGGGCCACCGCCCCGAGAGACGACACACGTGGCGAACGCCACCACCCAAGTCAAGATCCTCGTGCCGGGCAGCCAGTCGATGGTTGCCCTCCTCGGCCAGCGCGACGCCTTCCTCAAGTTGATCGAGTCGGCGTTCGATGGCCGCATCCTCGTTCGAGGCAACGAGATCACCGTGACGGGTCGCGAGGCCGAAGCCGAGCGGGTCGCTCGAATCTTCGAGGAACTGCTCCTGCTGCTCGAGCAGGGGAACGAGCTCACCGATTCCTCGGTCGGACAGACGATCGCGCTCGTCAAGGGCGGCGGCGACGGCCCCGATGGCGAGCAGGAGATGCGGCCGTCCCAGGTGCTTGGCGACCGGCTGCTCACCGCTCGCGGCAAGGGCATCACCCCCAAGACGATCGGGCAGAAGCGATTCGTCGACGCGATCAGGTCGAACACTGTGACGTTCGCGATCGGTCCGGCCGGCACCGGCAAGACCTACCTCGCGGTCGCGACTGCGGTGAAGGCGTTGCAGGACCACCAGGTCTCGCGCTTGATCCTCACGCGGCCGGCGGTCGAGGCGGGGGAGCGTCTCGGGTTCCTGCCCGGAACGCTCTACGAGAAGATCGATCCCTACATGCGCCCGCTCTACGACGCGCTCTTCGAGATGACCGGCGCCGAGACGCTTCCTCGGCTGATGGAACGGGGAACGGTCGAGGTCGCGCCGCTCGCTTATATGCGTGGGCGCGCGCAGCCACTTGACCGCCAAGTCCTGACCCCCGAAGGCTTCCGCCCGCTCGGCGATCTCCAGGTGGGCGATCTCGTGCTGGGCTCAGACGGACGACCAACGCCGGTGCTCGGCGTGTTCCCGCAGGGGCGCAAGGAAGTCTTCCGGCTCACGGCGCAAGACGGCGCGTCGACGATCTGCTCGGGCGAGCACCTCTGGGCCGTCTCGACGGCGGCAGACCGACGAGCCGGGCGGCAGCACTGTGTGTTCGAGACGCGGGAGATGATGGGCCGGCTCCGCGCCGCGCACGCGCACCGATTCGAGCTACCGCTCGTATCCGAGCCTGTGTCGTTCGAGCCACGAGAGGTCCCCATGGATCCGTACGCACTCGGACTTCTCTTGGGAGACGGCTGCATCACGACCGCGACGACACCCTCGTTCTCGACGGCCGACCCCGAGCTGGCGTTGTCGCTCGAGATGGCGCTCGAGGGGATCGAGCTGTTCCGCAAGAGCAGCTACGACTACGTGCTTCGCCGCCGCGGCGGAGGGCGCGGGGGAGTGATCGTCGCCAACCCGGTCACGGCGGTGTTGCGGCAGCTCGGTCTGGCAGGCGCGCGGTCCGGCACGAAGTTCGTTCCCGAGCCCTACATGTGCAACTCGGCCGAGGTTCGGCTCGCGGTCCTGCAAGGTCTCCTCGATACAGATGGTGGGCCGGTCACGCAGGCTCGCCGCACCTGCCGCATCCAGTACACGACCACATCCCCGCGACTGCGCGACGACGTTGTCTTCCTCGTGCGGTCACTCGGCGGGGTCGCCTACGCCCGGACGCGGCTGGCACACGGCCGTGCCCCGGGTCGGGCGCACGGTCGCCCGGTGCCCAATCGCTCCGACGCCTACACGCTCGACATCCGGCTTCCCGAGCACATCGCACCGTTCCGGCTCACCCGGAAGGCGGGTACCTACGCGGCGTTCGGCGGGGGCGGACGGCCGATGCGCTTCATCGATCGGATCGAGCCGGCCGGTGAGTCCGAGACCGTGTGTATCCAGGTGGCGGCTCAGGATTCGCTGTACGTCACCGACGACTTCCTCGTGACGCACAACACTCTTAACGATGCGTTCATCATCCTCGACGAGGCGCAGAACACGACCCCTGAGCAGATGAAGATGTTCCTCACGCGCATCGGGTTCGGGTCGAAGGCCGTGATCAACGGCGACACCACACAGGTCGACCTCGGCACCGGGCAGGCGTCGGGGCTCGCGGTGGTCGAGGGCATCCTGGACGACATCGACGACATCGCCTTCTGCCATCTCGGCGGGCGCGATGTGGTGCGGCACAAGATCGTGCAGGAGATCGTCGAGGCTTACGACCGGTTCGGACAGCGACGCGCGGATGTCGAGCCGTGAGCGTGGGCGCGAAACGCGACGACGACGGCGGACATCGATCGGTGATCGTGTCGAACCGCCAGCCGCGCGCGGTCGACGAGCAGGCGCTCGCCGCGCTCGCCGCCGAGACCCTCGCGGCCGAGGGTGTCGAGCGGGGCGAGCTCTCGCTGTCGTTCGTCGATGAGCGCGAGATCACCGGGCTGCACGAGCGCTACGTGCACGAACCAGGGCCGACCGACGTGTTGTCGTTCCCGCTCGACGACGATGACGTCGACGAAGATGGCGTGCGTGTGCTGGGCGACGTGGTGATCGCGCCGTCGGTCGCCGCACGCAACAACCCCGCGGACCCCGAGGCCGAGATGCGGTTGCTCGTCGTGCACGGGGTGCTTCACGTGCTGGGGTACGACCATGAGGACGACGACGAGCGCGCCGAGATGTGGGCGCGCCAGCAGCGTTACAGCGGGGTGATCGCCCCGTGAGATACATGTGGGTGCTCGTGGCGGCGCTCGGGGGACTGGGATCGCTCATGGCTCTGGCCGAGTCCTCGCTCACCCGTATGACTCGCGTGAAGGCGTTGGCCCTCGAGGACGACGGTCGCCGCAATGCCGCTTTGCTCGTGCGGCTCGCGACCGACCCGCCCCGCTACCTGAACTCGGTCTACCTCGCCGTGATGATCGTGCAGAACGGCTCCGCGATCCTGGTCGCGATCGTCGCGGAGGCTCAGTTCGGAACCCTCGGCATCACGATCGCGTCGGTCGTGTTCACGCTGCTCTACTTCGTCTTCGTCGAGGCGATGTCGAAGACGTTCGGCGTGCTGCACTCCGACCGCATGGCGCTTGCCCTCGCGCCGCTCGTGTACTTCCTGGGGCGGCTGCTCGCCTGGCCGACCCGCGCGTTGATCGGTCTCGCGAACGTTCTGTTGCCGGGCAAGGGCATCAAAGCGGGACCCTTCGTCAGCGAGGAAGAGATCAGATCGATGGCACAGGTCGGCAGCGAGGAAGGCTCGATCGAAGAGGGCGAGAAGCAGCTCATCCACTCGATCTTCGAGTTCGGCGACACGATCGTTCGCGAGGTCATGGTGCCGCGGCCCGACATCATCGCCATCGAGGACGACAAGGCGCTGCGCGACGTGCAGGCGCTCGTGCTGACGCACGGCACCTCGCGCATCCCCGTCTACGACGCAGACGAGGATCTCGACGACGTGGTCGGCATCGTCTTCGCGAAGGACGTGCTCAAGGCCCTGCACCAAGGCAAGTACGACATACCGCTCGCCGAGGTCGTGCGGGAAGCCCGGTACGTCCCCGAGTCGAAGAAGGTGGCCGACCTGCTGCGCGAGATGCAGCGCGAGAAGTTCCACATGGCGCTCGTGACCGACGAGCACGGGTCGGTGACAGGCCTGGTTTCGCTCGAAGACCTGCTCGAGGAGCTCGTCGGCGAGATCACCGACGAGTATGACCGCGAGGAGCCCGAGGTCGAGCAGGTCGGGGAGCGCGTGTTTCGCGCCAGCGGCAAGACCTCGATCGACGACGTCAACGACCTGCTCGGAGTGGAGCTTCCCGATGAGGAATGGGACACGGTCGCCGGGCTCGTGCTCGACATCCTCGGTCACATCCCCGACGAGGGCGAGGAATGCCGCATCGACGGGCTCACCTTCACCGCCGAGGAGATCAAGGGCCGCCGCATCGAGAAAGTGTTGATCACGCGTGACCCAGACCTCGAGTCCGAGTCCGAGCCCGTGGTCGAGGAACCTGTGCCGTGACGTCGATCGAGCCCGAGTTGGTCGATCGCATGATCGCGAGCGCTCGAGAGATCCGAGCGAAGGCGTATGCGCCCTATAGTGGTTTCCACGTCGGCGCGGCCTTGCTTGCGCGCGACGCGATCTTCGCGGCGGTGAACGTCGAGAACGCGAGCTATCCGATGTCGGTGTGCGCCGAGCGGAACGCCGTCGCCATTGCTGTCGCAGCCGGAGCTGCCTCGAGCGCTCGCGCCGTCGCCGTGGTGACCGACGCTGAGACCCCAACCCCCCCGTGCGGTGGGTGCCGCCAGGTGCTGTACGAGTTCGGGGGAGCCGGCATGGCGGTGATCGCCGAGTCGGCGGACGGCTCGATCCGAACGGTGTGGTCGCTCGACGAGCTGTTGCCCGACGCCTTCGGGCCGGACGATCTCGGCCGGCTCCAGCGGTGAGCGGCACGCCCGCCGAACATCGAGCCGGAGTCGTCGCCGTGGTCGGACGGCCCAACGTCGGCAAGTCCACGCTCGTGAATGCCCTGGTCGGGGAGAAGGTCGCGATCGTCTCGGACAAGCCGCAGACGACCCGGCGCGACATCAGGGCGATCTGGACCACCGACGACGTGCAGATCGTGTTCACCGATACCCCTGGGTTCCACAAGCCGCGCACCGCGCTCGGGGTGCGACTCAACGCCCTCGTGGGCGATGCCGTCGCGGGTGTCGATGTGGTGGTGCTCGTCGTCGACGGGGCGTCGGGCGTGGGCCGTGGCGATGCCTATGTGTACGAACAGCATGTGGCCGGCGCCGGCGCGCATGCCCGCCTCTGCGTCGTGAACAAGATCGACCGCATCCGTCACCACGAGGTCATCCCGCAGCTCGCAGCTGCAGGCGAGCTCGGTGACTGGGACGAGATAGTGCCCGCTTCTGCCGTCGGGGGCATCGGGGTCGACACCCTGCTCGACCTGCTCGTCGCGCGCATGCCCTTAGGCCCCCCGCTGTTCCCCGACGGCGAGATCACTGACCAGCCGCTCGAGGTGCGTATCGCAGAGCTCGTGCGCGAGCAGGCGCTCGCGGTCACTCGCGAAGAGGTGCCGCACTCGGTCGCCGTGGTCATCGAAGAGATCGAGCACGAAGACGGGCTCGACCGTATCTACGCATCGATCGTGGTCGAGCGCGACTCGCAGAAGGGCATCTTGATCGGCAAGGGCGGACAGACCCTCAAGACGATCGGTTCGAAGGCGCGCGAGCAGATCGAGCCGCTCGTGGGGGAGCGAGTCTTCCTCGACCTTCGGGTCAAGGTCATGAAGGAATGGCAGCGCGACCCCAAGATGCTCGACCGCCTGGGGTTCTAGTCTCAGCAGACCCTGTGAGGTTGCCACCTCCGCCCATTGACGGGCCGCGGCGTCCCGCCTGCCGTCCCCCCACGTGTTGGTGCCCCGCCACCAGGTCGGGGTGTGTCACGACGACCGGGGGTAGCTGATCATGGAGTCGATCGATCGACGTACGGTGCTGCAGCGAGGGGCGGTGCTTGCCGGCGCCGCCCTGATCGCGCCATCGGCACTCGCTGGGCGGGCCAGAGCAGCCGCGCCCGGCTATGGTGCGCTCGCCCCGGCGGCGAACGGTCTCGTGTCGCTGCCGGCGGGGTTCACGTGCCACGTGGTCGACCAGACCGGCCACCCGATTCCGGGTCTTCCTCAGGGTCCACCGGGCGCGCCAGACGGACAAGCGTTCTTCCCTCATCCGACCAACCGCAGGCTGCTGAGGGTCGTGCGCAACCATGAGCTCGGTGCTGGAACGGCTCTAGGTGACGTGGGCAAGGCCTACGACCAAGCGGTCCAAGGCAGCGTCGTCATCTACGACATCGATCCGGCCACGATGACGCCGGTCGATGCGTTCCTCGTGGCGAGCGGCCTGCTCTGGCCGTGCTCGGGAGGGGCGACACCGCGCAAGACCTGGTTGACCTGCGAGGAAGGCACTCACTTCACAGGCGCGGCAGCGCTGCCGAAGAAGCACGGATACGTGTTCGAGATCCCGTCCACGGCTGGTGGCCAGATCATGCCGGCGCCGCTGAAGGCGATGGGGAGATTCGTCCACGAGGCAGCGGTGACCGACCCCAAGACCGGGATCGTGTACATGACCGAGGACGACACGCCGGCCGGCTTCTTCCGGTTCGTCCCCAACGACAGGAACAACCTCGCGGCCGGCGGCACGCTGCAGATGCTGGCTGTCCAGGGGCAGCCGGGCTACGACACGCGCAAGCATCAAACGGTCGGGCGTGACCTCCGCACCGCGTGGGTGATGATCCCCGATGCCGATCCCGATCTCGAAGGTGGCGGACCAGCCGCCCGCGTCGCCAAGCAGGGCATCGCGCTCGGTGGTGCCACCTTCGATTACCTGGAAGGCGAGGACTTCAAGAACGGCGCGGTGACGTTCGCAAAGCCTACGGCGGCGACCAGAACCACGGTCAGGTGTGGCGTTACACGCCGTCGAAGGGAACCCTTCGGCTGCTCTACGAGACGCACAACCGCGACATCCTGGACACACCCGACAACGTCGCGGTCAGTCCTCGCGGCGGCGTGCTCCTGTGCGAGGACGGGTACCCCAGGAACTTCCTGCGCGGACTCACCCCCGCTGGCCAGGTGTTCGACTTCGCCGAGAACCTCTTGGGAGGCGGCGATTCCGAGTTCGCGGGTCCGGTCTACTCGCCCGACGGCAGGTGGCTGATCGTGGCGATCCAGCGACCGGGGATCACCCTTGCGATCACAGGCCCGTGGGGTACCGGCCTGCTGTAGGCGAGTTCGATGCAGCCGTCGCTGGGATGTGAGCCTGTTCGACGTCGACGTCTCATGAGTCGTCGGTCCGCTGACAAGGGGGTGGGGTTTCAGGCCACCGATCCTAGGTCCGGTTCGGGTCGAGGCCGGAGATCAGCCGGCGGGCGTTTCCCGCGTACACCTGGGCAAGAACTCCGTCGGGCAGGTCGAGGCATGAGATCGCCCAGCGACCTTGCGGCGGCACCCGGTCCGGTGAGTAGGGAACGTGCTCGTCGGCCATCTCGAGGAATCGGAATGACGTCGCGTACTCCTCCGCGCTGGGTGGAATGCCGTCGCTGCCGAACAGGAAGCGGTCGGGATGCCGTCGGATCAGTGCAGCCGTCGCTCGCGGCACTCGGCCTAGCTCGGCGGTGCGCGCAGCGAGGTCGGCGTGCAGATTCGGGTAGGCGCTGAGCATGCGGTCGAGCCGGCCAAGATCTTCGGCGAGGCCGGCGGCGTGAGCGCCGAGGAAGGTGACGTCGCGCCGGCGGGCGACGAGCGCTTCGAACGAGTCGGCGAGCGCATCGAACGTCGGGAACCGTGACCGATCGCCGAACCACCAGTCGGGATTCTCGAGCAGCTCCTCGAGTCGCTCGTTGGTCTCGTCGAGCGGGTCGAAGAAGGCGAGCGGGTCGCCCGTATGCATCAAGACCGGGAGCCCGGCGTCGGCGCAGGTTTGCCAGACCGGGTCGAGTCGCTCGTCGTCGGGCATGACGAGCGCTCCGGCAGGGTCGCGCAGATGCAGGCCGAGATCCTTCCACACCTTGAGGCCGCGTGCCCCGTCGGCAGCGCCCTCGCGCACCTGCGCCGCGAGTCGCTCTCCGAAGTCGATGTGCTCGCGGAAGAGCGTCCGGTCCCACTGGGCGAACGTGACGAACCGCCCCGGGTGCTCTTCGTCGTAGCGGGCGAGGTTCGCGCGGAGCTCATCGCCCCACATGCCGTCGAGGTTCACGACGGTCGCGACGTTGGCGGCGTCCATGATGGCGAGGAGCGTCCCGACATCGGGCGCGGCCCACTCGCCGGCGAGCCAACGGCCCAGGTGCGCATGGACATCGACCACCGGGGATCGGGCTCGGGTCACCTCGCTCACCGGGCGCCGGACCACCGGGCGAGGCGCATAGGACCGAAGCGGAAGGTCGCGCAGCCGCTCGAGGTCGGGAGTTGACGTCATTTTGCTCCCGGCGGCGGGTGGCGTCATGAGCGCTCCATGTCGACAAGCGTGCTCATGACCTCTCAGACCGTCGTGACAGTGATGCCGGCATCGCGGATCGCCGAGATCGTGGCCGGGTCAGCCGCGTCGTCGGTGATCAGCTCGTCGACAGCACCCAACGGACAGATGCGGGCGAACGCCACGAGTCCTAGCTTCGAGCTGTCGGCCACCACGATGACCTGACGGGCTTGCTCGAGCAACACTCGGTTCGTGTGGGCTTCGACCTCGTGATGCGTCGTCAGCCCTTCGTCGAGCGTGACTCCGTCGACACCCACGATCGCGGTATGCAGGTGCATCTCCGTGAGCGCCCGCTCGGCGACGGGGCCGACCAGCTCGTATGACTCGGGTCGCGCGGTGCCACCGGTGACCACGAGCTTCAGGTCGGAGCGGATCGCGAGCTCGCCGGCGATGTTGAGCGCGTTCGTGACGACCGTGAGCCCGGCTCGATCGAGCACGGCGCGTGCGACCTCGGTCGTCGTGGTGCCGCCGGTGAGCCCGACGATCGCCCCGTCGTCGACCCTGCGTGCCGCCTCGCGGGCGATGCGGATCTTCTCGGGGTGGTGCCGCGCCGCCTTGTACCGCAGCGGAAGCTCGTACATCACGTCGTTCGCGACCGCGCCGCCGTGCGTCCGAGCGAGCATGCGTTGCCCCTCGAGTAGCTGAAGGTCGCGGCGCACGGTCGCCTGGGACACGTCGAGTCCGGCGGCGAGCGCGCCGACATCGACGGCACCGTCTTCCGCCAGAACTCTCAGGATCTCGCTCAGGCGCTCGGCGCGTCGCACGAGGCAAATATACGCGGCGACGGTCGCTGCGCGCCACACGTTCGAGTGCGTTGACCGTCCGCATGATTGTGCTCTAGTGTGCGCGTAAGTGAGCGAAACTGCGCAGGAAGTGGCATCGCAACCCGAGACGTGGCGCCTGGCGATCGCCTGCGCGCCCAGGGTCAACGACGCGCTGCCGGCGGCCGGTGAGCGTGTGGCGGCTGTGGGGTGTGGCACATCGCTTTACATCGCGCGAGCCTTCGCGGCGCTGCGTGAGGCGAGCGGGCAGGGCGAGACCGACGCGTTCCCGGCGTCGGAGTTCCTCGCCACGCGTACCTACGACCGGGTGCTGGCGATCAGTCGCAGCGGCACGACGTCGGAGGTGGTTCGGCTGCTCGGCGACCTCGCCGGCCGGCGCACCTCGGTGATCACCGCCGTGCCGTCGTCGCCGGTGGTCGCGCTCGCCACCGACCCCATCCCCCTGGAGTTCGCGGACGAGCGTTCGGTCGTACAGACACGCTTCGCAACGTCGACGCTGGCCTTGCTCCGCACGCATCTCGGCAACGACCTGATGCCCGTAGTCGCCGAGGCCGAACAGGCGCTCGTTGAGCCCGTCGATGATCGAGCGCTCGCTGCAGAGCATTTCGTCTTCTTGGGGCACGGGTGGAGCGTCGGTATCGCCGAGGAAGCCGCGCTCAAGCTCCGCGAGGCCACCCAGTCGTACACCGAGGCATACCCCGCCATGGAATATCGACACGGACCGATCAGTATCGCCGGCGCCCGCACCTTCGTCTGGGTGATCGGCTCTGCGGACCCATCGATCGCCGACGACGTGCGAGCAGTCGGCGCTACCGCGCACGTTGGCACGCTCGACCCGATGGCCGAGCTCGTGCGCGTGCACCGCTTGGCTTTGGCCCTCGCCGAACGGCGTGGGCTCGACCCTGATCATCCGCAGCACCTCACCCGTTCCGTGGTGCTGTCCGAGAGAGGAGCGAACACATGACGCGTCGGTTCAGGCGGTGGCAGGCACTCGGGGTGGCGCTGTTGATGCTCGGGTCCGCGTGCACCTTCGGTGCCGACGAGCCCGGCGACTCCGGCGGGTCCGTCGCCGCCGACGAACCGGTGACCCTTCGCGTCTGGACGCACCAGAACAAGTCGTTCAACCAGGGCCTCAAGGATCTCGGTGCCGGATTCGAGGCGGCGAATCCGAACGTCACGCTCAAGTTCGAGACGTTCGATTACGACTCGTACATCCAGACGCTGCAGACGGCGCTTCCCGCGGGTACCGAGGCCGACGTATTGCAGATGTTCGGCACGTGGACGTGCAGCTACGCCGACAACCTGGCGCCCGTGCCGGCCGATGTGAGCGGCCTCGCCGACGCGCAGTCGGCGTTCTTCGAAGCGCCGATCGGTGGCTACACCTGCGACGACACGCTGTACGGATTCCCGCAGGAGTTCAACATCGAGTACGGCGCGACGCTCGTGAACACCGACATCGCCGATGCGGCGGGGGTGGATACGAGCGCCGGATGGGCGACGTGGGACGAGTTCATGGCCGACGCCAAGGCGCTCACCGAGACGCAGGACGACGTGATCACCCGCACCGGATATCACTTCACATCTGCGGACGCCCTGGTCTACTCGTTCTTCTCACTGATCCTGCAGGGCGGGGGGCAGTTCCTCGCCGACGACGGCGCCTCGTTCACGATCGACACCCCCGAGGCGCGCGAGGCCGTCGCCCTGATGCAGTCGATGGTCGACGAGGGCATCATCGATCCGGAGCTGTTCAACGATACCGCCAACTGGGTCGGCGACTGCTACTTCGAGGAAGCCTGTTCGATGGGCCTCATCGGTCCATGGGTGGTGCCCGAGTACTCCGCCGACTTCCCGGAAGTCGCCGACGCGACGAAGTACGTGGCGCTGCCGACACTCGGGGAGACACCTGACTTCGTCGCCGACTCCGGCTGGGGACTGACCGTCTCGGCGAACAGCCCGGCCACCAACGTCGCATGGGACTTCGTCGAGTTCGTGACCCTCGACCCCGAGAACGCTGCCGCCTGGAACACGGCCACGGGCACGCTGCCGGCGTTGCGGTCGAACGGCGAAGGGGCCACGCAGGAGCAGCTCATCGCGGACTACCCGCACTTCGAGGCGTGGTTCCCGCTCCTGCAGTACGGCCAATACGTGGGGAACCTTCCCGACCGCGACTTGCTCTGGTACGAGATCGCGTATCCGCACCTGTTGGGCGTGTTGCAGGGCACCGAGAGCGTCGACGATGCGCTCGCGGCCATGGAGTCCGAAGCCAACGACACGTTCCGATAGGGTTCGATCGGCGTGGCGAGCGCGACGATCGAGCAGCCGAGACGCAAACGCCGCTGGTTCGGCGGGCGTGAAGGCGCCCAGCGCCGGTTCGTCTCGATCGTGCTATCACCGGCGCTCGCCTACATGGCGGTGTTCCTGGTGCTGCCGATCGGGTGGGCGTTCGTGCTCGCGTTCTTCGACTTCAGCCCGCGGCGCACCGGCAGCCCGTTCCTCGGCCTCGGGCTCGACAACCCCTTCGTGGGACTCGAGCACTTCGCGCGCATGTTCGACTTCTCGAAGACGGCGCCGCTCGAGGTGCGCCAGTTCCACACGGCGCTGAAGGTCACGCTGCTGTTCGCGTTCATCGTGGTGCCGCTGAACCTGGTGATCACGCTTCCGCTCGCGTCGATGGTCGAATCGGTGCGAGGCCGCTGGAAGGTGCTCTACCGCACCGTGTTCTTCCTGCCGGTGCTGACCTCGGCCGTGGGCGTGGCGATCATCTGGGGCTTCGTCTTGCACCCGCAGAGGGGGCTGTTGAACGGACTGATCTCGCGGGCCACGGGCAAGGTGACCGCGATCGCGTGGACGACCGACCCCGACCTGGTGTTCCTCGGCGTGCCGATCGCGCTCGTCGCGATCATCGTCGCGTACCTGTGGCAAGACATCGGATACAACCTCGTGATCTTCATCGCCGCGCTGCAGGCGATCCCCGACTCGGTGAAAGACGCCGCCCGCGTCGACGGCGCGAGCGCGTGGCAGACGTTCCGTTACATCACGCTGCCGCTGCTGAAGCCGACGATCCTGCTGGCGTCGGTGCTCACCATGATCTCCGCGTTCCAGGTCTTCGACCTGTTCCAGGTGATGACGAACGGAGGACCCGATGACCAGACGCGCGCCCTCTCGCTCGACATCTACGAGAGCGCGTTCCGCTACCAGCGCATGGGCTGGGCGGCGGCGGTGTCGGTGGTGCTCTTCCTGCTCGTGTTCACGATCTCGATCGTTCAGTCGCGGTTCCTCAGAGCCAATTGGGAGTATTGAGTGGCGACGACGATCGACCGTCCGCTCGAACGGCCCGCGGAAGCGACTCGCGAGCCCCGGCTGCCGGGAGAGCGCCGCCACGTTCTCAGCCGCGCCGCACTGTATGCGCTGCTGTCGATCTTCGGCGTGATCGCCGCGGTGCCCTTCGTCTGGATGATCCTCGCGTCGTTCAAGTCAGGCGCCGAGCTGCGCCAGATACCGCCGACGTTCCTGCCGCAGGACGCGACGCTCGGCAACTACCAGACGATCCTGAACGACCCCGAGCTGCCGCTCACGCTCTTCTACCGGAACTCGGCCTTCATCGCGGTGTCCACCGTGATCGCCACGTTGTTCACGAGCTCGCTGCTCGGCTACATCTTCGCGAAGTACCGGTTCCGCGGACGTCAGCCGCTGTTCTGGTTCGTGCTCGCGACGATGATGATCCCGGCGCAGGTCACGATGATCCCCGGCTACCTGATCCTCGTGCAGCTCGGCCTGCTCAACAACCTGTGGGGCCTGGTGCTACCGGCGTTCGTTGACGCGTTCGGCATCTTCTTGATGCGGCAGTTCATGCTCTCGGTGCCCGACGACGAGATCTGGTCGGCCCGCGTCGACGGCGCCTCGGAATGGCGCATATTCCGCTCGGTGGTGCTTCCTCAGTTGAAGCCTGCGCTCGCGACGCTCGGCATGCTGACGTTCATGTTCCACTGGAACGCGTATCTCTGGCCGCTCATCGTGCTGACCGAGCAGGACAAGCGCACGCTGCCGATCATCCTCACCTGGTACTCAACGCAGCACACCGCGCAGCTGAACCTCGTGATGGCGGCCTCCGTGCTGATGGTGATCCCCGTGCTGATCATCTTCGCGCTCTCGCAACGCTGGATCGTGCGCGGTTTGACCCTGACGGGCACGAAGTGACCACAGTCACCCTGATCGGGGCCGGAAGCGCGGAGTTCACGGCCGAGCTCGTGACCGACTTCCTGAGCGTCGATGGGTTGCCCGCGGGAGAGCTGAGGCTCGTCGACATCGACCCGGTGCGCCTCGACCTTGCGCGCCGCTTCTCGGAGCACCTCATCGAGCGCACGGGCAGAGCCTGGACCGTTCGGGCCGACGTCGATCGCACCGAGGCGCTCGAGGGCAGCGACGTCGTGATCAACACGATCGAGGTCGCAGGACTGCGCAACGTGCGCCACGATTACGACATCCCGCTGCGCTACGGGGTCGATCAGTGCATCGGCGACACGATCGGACCGGGCGGGCTGTTCAAGGCGTTCCGCACGATCCCGGCGTGGCTCGAGATGCTCGGCGATATCGAGCGGCTCTGTCCCGGCGCGCTCGTGCTGAACCACACGAACCCGATGTCGATGATGGTGCTCGCCGCGTCGCGGGCCTCGGCGATGCGCGTGTACGGCATGTGCCACTCGGTGCACTACACCGTCGAACAGCTCGCCGAGTACCTCGAGGTCGAGCTCTCGCGGCTCACGTTCCGCGCGGCAGGCGTGAACCACCTCGCCTGGATCACCGAGCTCTGGCTCGACGGCGACGACGCGTACCCGATGCTGCGGGAGCGAGGCCGCGTGCCCGAGGTCTGGGAACAAGACCCGGTCCGTTTCGAGCTGATGTTCCATCTCGGGCGGTTCCCGACGGAATCGAGCGGGCACGTGAGCGAGTACCTGCCGTACTTCCGCTCACACCCCGAGACGCTCGCGCGATACGCACGGCCCGAGTACAAGGGGGAGAGCGGGTTCTACGCGAACAACTGGCCGACCTGGCGCGCGGATAGCGACGCGAGGCTCACGCGCGTGCTCGCCGGAGACGAGGAGTTCCCGATGGAACGCGGCGGCGAGTACCCCTCGCGCATCGTCGAGGCGATGGCGACGGGCGAGCCGGCGAGCGTCTACGTGAACGTGCCCAACGACGGGTACATCGACAACCTCGAGCCGGGCGGCGTGGTGGAGGTCGAGGCCATCGTCGACGGCGACGGCATGCACGTGCAGCCGTTCGGTGCGCTGCCGCCGCAGCTCGCCGCACTCGATCGGCGACACCTCGAGGTCTACGACCTCGCAGTCAGCGCGCTGCTCGAGCGCGACCGTGAGCTCGCGGTGCAGGCGCTCATGCTCGACCCGCTCACGTCGGCGGTCTGCGCGCCGGCCGACATCAGGGCGATGTTCGACGAGATGGCGGAAGCCGAGCGCGCCGACCTTCCGTCCTTCCTGAACCCATGACCTGCATGGAAGCGGCGCTGCGCATCACCGGGTAGCCGAGCGAGGAGAACCCATGGCCGAGATCACGATCGAAGACGCCACCAAGGTGTACCCCGACGGCACCGAGGCGGTGTCGGGGCTGAACCTCGAGATCGGTGACGGCGAGTTCGTCGTGCTCGTCGGCCCGTCGGGTTGCGGCAAGACGACCGGGCTCCGCATGGTCGCCGGTCTCGAGGAGATCTCCAGCGGCACCGTTCGTATCGGGGGGCGCGTGGTGAACGACCTGCCACCGAAGGACCGCGACGTGGCGATGGTGTTCCAGAACTACGCGCTGTATCCGCACATGTCGGTGCACGACAACATGGCGTTCGCCCTGAAGCTGCGCAAGATGAGCAAGGACGAGATCGCCCGTCGGGTGCACGACGCGGCCGAGATCTTGGGCCTGACGGAGTATCTGCACCGCAAGCCGAAAGCGCTCTCGGGCGGCCAGCGTCAGCGCGTTGCGATGGGCCGGGCGATCGTGCGCGAGCCTCAGGCGTTCCTCATGGACGAGCCGTTGTCGAACCTCGACGCGAAGCTCCGGGTGCAGATGCGGGCCGAGATCTCGAAGCTGCAGCAGCACCTCGGCGTCACGACGATCTACGTCACCCACGACCAGACCGAGGCCATGACCATGGGCGACCGGGTCGCGCTGTTGAAGCAGGGGCATCTGCAACAGGTCGACGCGCCGCAGGTGCTGTACGAGCGCCCAACGAACCTGTTCGTCGCGGGGTTCATCGGGTCGCCGGCCATGAACCTCGTCGATGCCGCGCTCGATCGCGACGGCGATCGGCTGACGATCACGTTCGGCTCGAACGGGTTGGAGCTCGACGCCCACGTGCTCGACCGGCGTCCGGCGCTCAGGGCCTACGAAGGGCGTCGGGTCGTGGTCGGCATGCGTCCAGAGGATCTCGAGGACGCGAGCATGCGATCCGATGCGCCCAGTGGCCGGCGGCTCGCCGCCTCGATCGACCTGCTCGAAGCGCTCGGCTCCGAGGTGCTCGCCCATTTCACCGTCGACGCGCCGCCCGTGGTCACCGACGACACGAAGGAGCTGGTGCGTGACCTCGGGGGCGCCGACGAGCTCGAGGCACGTGCCGAGGAAGGCACATCGAGCTTCGTGGCCCGGCTCGATCCGAGAACCACCGCTCGCCGTGGCGAGCCGCTCGAGCTGGTGGTCGACGTCGAGCGCCTGCACTTCTTCGACCTCGACGAGGGAAGCGCGATCTTCGACGGCTGATCTTCGCGGCTCGTTCGCTCGGGGGGTGGGTCCCGTCGCTCCGCGGTCGTTACGATGCGTGCGTGTCCCGATCAGCCGAGATCGCCCCCCGCCCGACCGCAGAACCGGTTGCGACCGCAGGGGAAGCCGCGCGCATCGTGGCCCGCGCCGCGGCCGTGGACTCCGTCGGCCTCGAGGGACGTGTGGCCGCGCTCGCGACACGGTCGATCAAGCGCGACACCAAGGTGTGGGGGCTCGAGCTCGCGATCCGGTGCATGGACCTCACGACCCTCGAAGGCAGTGACACGACCGGCAAGATCGTCGCGATGTGCGCGAAGGCGATAGGGCCCGATCCGATGCGTCCAGAGGTGCCGAGCGTCGCCGCAGTGTGCATCTACCCCCAGCACGTGCCCGTCACGGTGGAACAGCTGCGAGGCACCGGCGTCAACGTCGCGAGCGTGGCGGGCGGATTCCCCGCGGGGCTCGGGTCGCTCGGCTCGCGCCTGCACGAGATCCGCGACGTCGTCGATGCGGGCGCCGACGAGATCGACATCGTGCTGAACAGGTCACTGTTCCTCGGTGGGCGCTACGCCGAGGCGTTCGAGGAGCTGCTGGCCGCCCGTGAGGCTGCCGGATCGACGCACCTGAAGGTGATCCTCGAGACTGGTGAGCTCGGTTCCTACGACCGGGTACGACAGGCGTCGATGCTCGCTATGGCCGCGGGGGCCGACTTCATCAAGACCTCGACCGGCAAGATCGGCGTGAGCGCGACCCTGCCGGTGGCGCTCTGCATGCTCGAGGCGGTGCGTGACTTCCGTGCGCAGACCGGACGACTCGTCGGTGTGAAGGTTGCGGGCGGCGTGCGCCGAGCGAAGCAGGCGCTACAACACCTCGTGCTCGTGCACGAGACGGTGGGCATGGAGTACATGACGCCCGATCTGTTCCGCATCGGAGCCTCGAGTCTGCTCAACGACGTGCTGATGCAGCTCGAGAAGGAACGCACCGGCCACTACTCTGGACCAGACTACTTCACGAACGACTGACGGGGGCACACACGATGAGCGAGGCGATCGAGCGACCGGCAGGCGGTGCGCCGCCCGCCTGGGAGTACGCGAGCGCGCCCGAGTCGACCGATGTCGTGCGGCTCGAGGACCGGTACGGGTTGTTCATCGGCGGCGAGTTCGTCGAGCCCAAGAGTGGCCGGTGGTTCCCGACGATCAGCCCGTCGACCGAGGAGACGCTCGCAGAAGTCGCGGAGGCCGACGCGGCTGACGTGGCCCGCGCGGTCGACGCCGCTCGTGACGCAGCGCCCGCATGGCAGGGTCTCGCGCCCGCCGAGCGCGCGAAGTACGTGTTCCGCATCGCCAGGCAGCTACAGGAGCGCGCTCGCGAGTTCGCCGTGCTCGAGACGATGAACGGCGGCAAGCCGATCAAGGAATCGCGCGATGTCGACGTGCCGCTCGCCGCAGCGCACTTCTTCTACTACGCCGGATGGGCCGACAAGCTCGAGTACGCCTTCCCCGGCCGCGGCACGCCCAAGCCGGTGGGTGTCGCGGGCCAGATCATCCCGTGGAACTTCCCGCTGCTCATGGCCGCCTGGAAGCTCGCGCCCGCACTCGCCGCCGGCAACACCGCGGTGCTGAAGCCCGCCGAGACCACGCCGCTCACCGCGCTGCTGCTAGGGCAGGTGATGCAGGAAGCAGACCTCCCACCGGGCGTAGTGAACATCATCACCGGCGCGGGTGAGACGGGCGCTGCGCTTGTCGACGCTTCCGTCGACAAGATCGCGTTCACTGGCTCGACCGAGGTGGGCAAGGCGATCCGGCGAGCGACGGCAGGCAGCGGCAAGCGCCTCACGCTCGAGCTCGGCGGCAAGGCCGCGAACATCGTGTTCGAGGACGCTCCGCTCGACCAGGCCGTCGAGGGCGTGATCAACGGCATCTTCTTCAACCAGGGCCACGTGTGCTGCGCGGGGTCGCGACTGCTCGTGCAGGAGCCGGTCTTCGACGTGCTGCTCGCCAAGCTCAAGGACCGCCTGCAGACCCTGCGCGTCGGCGACCCGCTCGATAAGAACACCGACGTCGGTGCGATCAACTCGAAGGCGCAGCTCGACAAGATCGAGGAGCTGGTCGCATCCGGGGTCGAGGAGGGCGCCGAGATCTACCAGCCCGAGTGCGATCTTCCCGAACGAGGCTTCTGGTTCCGACCCACATTGTTCACGGGCGTCTCGCAGAGCCACCGCATCGCCCGCGAGGAGATCTTCGGCCCCGTGCTCTCGATCCTCACCTTCCGCACGCCCGAGGAAGCCGTCGAGAAGGCCAACAACACGCCGTACGGGCTCAGCGCCGGCATCTGGACCGAGAAGGGATCGCGCATCCTTCACATGGCCCAGCGCCTGCGCGCCGGCGTCGTGTGGGCGAACACGTTCAACCGCTTCGACCCGACGTCGCCCTTCGGTGGTTACAAGGAGAGCGGCTTCGGCAGGGAAGGCGGCCTGCACGGCCTCGAGCCGTACCTGACGTTCGACGGAGCCGACCGATGAGCGACAGGCTGGAGGTACGACGCACCGCGAAGCTTTATATCGGAGGAACGTTCCCGAGGAGCGAGAGCGGTCGCTCTTACGAGGTCACGGCGCACGACGGAAGGCCGTTGGCTCAGGTGTCGCAGGCCTCCCGCAAAGACCTTCGCGAAGCTGTCGTCGCCGCTCGCGGAGCGTTCACGGCCTGGTCGGGCGCCACCGCATACCTACGTGGTCAGATCCTCTATCGCGTGGCCGAGATGATGGAGGGCCGCCGCGCGCAGTTCGAGGCCGAGCTCGCCGACACAGGCGCCGACGACCCTGCAAGGGGCGTGAGTGTCTCGATCGACCGCTGGGTCTGGTACGCCGGGTGGGCTGACAAGCTCGCGCAGGTGGTCGGCGCGACGAACCCGGTCGCCGGCCCGTACTTCAACTTCACGCTGCCAGAGCCGACCGGCGTGGTCGGCATCGTGGCGCCGGGCGACCAGTCGTTGCTCGGGCTCGTCTCGCGTCTCGCCCCGGCGATCGTGAGCGGCAACACGGCGGTCGTGATCGCGAGCGAGCGCTCGCCGCTTCCGGCGGTCTCGCTCGCCGAGGTGCTCGCGACGAGCGACGTGCCGAGCGGGGTCGTGAACATCCTCACCGGCATCACGGTCGAGCTCGTGCCGTGGCTGGCGAGCCATATGGACGTGAACGGCATCGACGTGACCGGCGTGCCCGACGACCTGCTCGCCGATACCGAGTACGCCGCCGCAGAGAACGTGAAGCGCGTGCACCGCGCCCCCCGAGCCGACCCGTTCGACGAGGCCGCGCAGAGCCCCTACGAGATCACGGCCTTCACGGAGCTCAAGACCGTCTGGCACCCCATGGGCGCCTGAGGCTGGTTCACCCAGCCGAGCGTCGCAACGTCAGCCAAGCCTGGTACACGGTGCGATAGAGAGGATCGCCGGCGAGGGTCGCGGTCGGCACCCCGGGTAGTCCCTTGAGGCGACCGACGTCGTTCAGGTAGGAAGCCTGCGCGATCGCGGCTTCGAGCTCGAACAGCAGCGTCACGGCCTCGGGCTCGTCTCTCGACTCGAGCGACTTCCGCACCTCGCGAATGGCATGCAAAACGACCCGGTTCTCGTGGATGTCGGGAGTCAGTACGCGCCTGGAGTCGTACACACGCTTGAGCCGTCCGTGCTCGTCGAGGTTGCCGGGGCGACGGCGGCTCCGGATGAGCTCACGCGGTTCCGGGTGACGCGCCAGGTCGCCGGCGGTCCATCGTTCCACTCGCACGAGGTCGAGCCGGTGACGCTGCTGCAGCTGGGGGAGCACGTCTGTGAGCCCAGGTCTGCCGTCGGCGCCTCGCACGATCTTGCGGAGCACGTCGATCGAGATCGGGACCTCGGCCTTGTCGGCCGCTTTCCCGGCCACTCCCTCGGAAGGCCGCTCAGAAGTAGCTGGCGAAACCATGGGTCGCGTAATCCTCGCGCATCGATTCGACCTTGGACCGCGCGAGCGGGAATCCGCTGCCGAGCGCCTGCAGGAAGGACTCGAGGCCCTCGTCGAGGCGTGCGTCGGCGCCTCGCACGCGCGGCAACACCTTCTGCACGAACTGCTCGTCGAGCGCGATCTGCCAGTCCACCCCGAGCTCGCCTGCGGCGACCACATAGTGGTGCACCTCTTCGAGCACGCGGAACCCGAACGGGGCGATCGGCCGAAGGGCGTCCCAGACCTGCAGCAGCACCTGTTCGTACGGCTCGCCCTGCAGATACTGCACGACGTAGTCGCGCTGAAGCGGCAGCTCGAGCAGCTGCGCGCGGTCGTACACCTTGTCGGCGAACCCGTGCGTCGTCTCGTCGATGTTCACCGTGCCGGCGAATCGCAGGTTGGGCGTGAGCTCCACCGTGTGTCCGGGCGCGAGGTCGAGTCGCGCGATGCCCTCACGCGAGCGGACCTCCATCGCCGAGAGGAACCGCGAGAAGTAGTGCTCCACGCGCGCGAGGTTCATCTCGTCGAGGATCACATGGAACTCTCGAGCAGTGCGCCCCGCGAGGTCCGCGGAGGTCCACTCGCGGGCGGATTCCTGCACGAACTCGCTGAAGGGTGTGTGGTGATAGAAGCCGTCGAGGGGGGAGAGGTAGCCGAGCAGGTCTTCGTTCGACGACCAGCTCGGATCGACCGCGGCGAGCTTGGGGCGCGCGCCGATCGCTTCGGCATAGGCCTGTGCGAGCCACGTCTTGCCGGTGCCGCTCGCGCCCGAGAGGATCACGAACCCGCGGGTCTGCATCGCCAGGTGATAGCGGCGGATCACATCGTCGCCGATCAGGAACCCGGGGTTCTGCTCACGGAACCGCGCGATCACCTGATCGAGCAGCGATCCTGCGCCGACTCGATCGACAGCCGTTTGGGTCATCGTGTCGCTCACGCACCTGCCTCCCATGCTCAGACTTCGGGCGGCCGGCGATGCCCGGCACGCTCCTGGTGTTTCGGCACGGGAGGGCCCCGACTGTACCGCGGGGCGGAAAGCTCGTGGTGCAGAAGTGATGGTGGGGGTATCAGGATCTGGCGAGCGGATGCTTCAGGGCCGGTCCGGTGTGGAGCCAGCAGGTGCTCGATGCGTTGTAGGTCGACAGCACCGTCGTGCAACCAGGTTCCTCGCAGTGACGACCCTGCGACGATCGCGTCACCATGCCCTTGCCGCTTCCCGGCGGTCCGTAATGGACGCGGTCGGTGCCTCTTGCCTTCGTCACGGCGGTTCCCCCTTCGACGTGCGCTGCGGATCCGTGGGGGCGAGGTGGCGGCGCATCGACGGCCCGTCTCTTTCGCTCGGCGCGAACCCTCGGGTTGAGACCCGAGGGTTCCAGCTTACCTCGCGGGCGGAAGCCGAGCCGAGACGACCTTGCCCGGTGCGGACTCCCTGACTTGGTAGGACGCGTTCGGATTCATCGAGCACCTGGTAAGGCCGTTGCCATGGCCGCCCCTGCTTGATCGCGATGTCAGGGTTCTTCCCAACCTCATAGCGCCAACGGCACACGGCCGGTGATGACGGTTCCTCCGGCAAGGGCCGAACGCACCTCGAGCCGGCCTTCCAGCGCCTCTGTGCGCTCGGCCATGCTCCGCATACCGACGCCGCGCCGCATGGTCGACGGGTCAAAGCCGACGCCGTCGTCGCAGATCGAGAAGACGAGCTCGCCAGCCTTGTGCCGGATCGTGACGATGAGCGACGAGGCGCGCGAGTACTTCGCCGCGTTCTGCATCGCTTCGAGGCAGCAGAAGTAGACCGCGATCTCGATCTGCTTCTCAAGCCGCCCGACCCCATCGGCTTCGATCGTCACGGGCACGCTGGACCGTTTCGCCTTGAGCGCGATCGCCGCCGCCAGTCCTTCGTCGGCGAGGATCGGCGGACAGTCGCCGCGGGTCATGTCACGAATGCCCTCGAGCGCCTCCTGCGCATCGGCGCGGACCTCGTCGATGATCGCGATCGCGCGGTCGGGGTCCTTGGTGACGAACGCTCGAGCGAGCCCCGCCTTCACCCCGATCGCGACGAGCTGTTGTTGGGCTCCGTCGTGGATGTTCCGTTCGATTCGGCGGCGCTCCGCATCAGCCGCGTCGACCAACTCGCGTCGTGCTCGCAAGCCTTCGACCTCGAACCGTTCTCGACGACGGACGATCATGAGCGAGGCCCCGAGGGCCAACGTGAGGAAACTCAGCTGTCCGGGCCCGCGGAACAAGGTGTACGGATCGCCGAGGGCGCCCGCCGCCGCGACCGCGACGCACCACGCGCCGGTCACCACCGCGGCAGCGCGAGGGAGCGACGTGAACGTGGAGAGCACAAGGCTCGAGATCGTCAGCGCGAGCGCGGGCAGCACCCACGCCCAGGAGGACGCCGCCACGCCCGGCACGGCGAGCGACGCGACACCGAGGAACCCGACCGCGGTGGCGATCACCGCGACGCTCCGAGCGAGCAACACCTGGAACCCGGAGATCGGCGTCGATCGCACCGTTTCGAACATCGGGTCTGCCCACGGGCCGTACGCTGCGGCGACGCCGGCTACCGGCACGACCGGCGCGACCAGCAGGAAGAGAAGGATCCGCTCCGGATCGGTCGACGCGCCCCATGTGGCGAAGAGCGAGACGGCGGCCGCGGCGGCGAGCCACGGAAGCCGTAGTGACGGTGTCGCCGTGATGATGCCCGCGACGTGCGCAGGGATACCCGCCCTGGCGAGCGCGCGCTCGAGGAACGGCCCGGAGTCGCGAGGAGGCAGACCCTCCGTGACAGGTTCGTCTTCCGCCGCCGAGCGGCCGGCCGTTCGGACCTCCATCAGTGAGGCTCCCGCGCCGGCACTGGCGGCAAGGGTCGGCGCGACGGCGCGCGGATCGATGCCCGGAAGCCGCGCACGGCCGGATCACGGTGCGCGAGCACGAGCACGGCCGCAGCGACCGCGATCGTGCTTGCCCAGTAGGTGAGGGGGTCCCCGAGAACAACCCGTGACGGGTCGATCGAGATCGGACGTTCGAACACCCTCGCCAGCAGGATCGGCAGCACCAGCACGAAGCCGATGAGCGCCACGGCCGCGACCGGGCCCGACCGGGTGGATGATACGAACCGCGTGGTGGCTGCCGCGCAGGCGAGCGCGACCACGATGACCGCGGCCACCATCGCAGCCATCGGTGGAGTCGGACCGTGCAGGGGCCCGAGCCACGTGAACGCGAACCACGCGGCCGCAACCGGGGGAGCAGCGATCGTGATCCGGATCGCACGCCGCAGCCACAACGGGACGGGGCTCGGGGCGGCGATCTCCGACGCCGCGTCCTCGAACAACAGGCAGAGCCACAATCCGAGCATCGTGGTCGCGATGGGGAGCGCGATCGCTGCGGGGTTGCCTTCCTCACGGGCACCCGACCACACGACCCACCCACCGAGGGCGACGATCGCGCCGAGCGGGATCCAGCGGATCGTGCGCAGGCTCGGCCGAAGCAACGGCCCGACGACCGCCGCAGGATGGCCGGACATCAGTATCCACCTGGAGGCGTCTGTTGCACCCCCGCGAGCACCGCCAGACCGAGCGCCGCCGCCACCACCAAGAACCGAACCGGGGTGCGACGGTCGCGGGCGAACGCCAGCGCCGCGCAGCCGGCGATCACGGCGACGAGGTAGGTGAGGTGCCAGTCGACGTCGATGCCAGTGCTCGTGGGGGCGATCCACGGCACGATCCAGATCAGGCCCGAGAAGACGTAAGCGATCACCACGAGTGGCCCCCCGAGCACACTCGGGATCCATCGACCCACGGCGACCCCCACCGAGCCGAGGGCGAGGACCGAGAGCACGTACTGCGAGACAAGGAACAGATCGACGTGATCGGCGATCTCGTCGACCCCACCGAGCACCAGCCAAGAGGCGCCGGCGACGATGATCGCCAAGCCACCGAGCCCGAGCAGCAGCCCGGCCAGGACGCCGGCGGTTCGAGCCTCTGCCGGCGCCGGCAGCGATCCGTAGAGCTCGGAAAGGTGGTCGCGACGTGGGCGCATCGTGGCAACGTTCGTCGTCAGCAGGGCGCCGATCAGGATGCCGATCGAAACGCCCCCCGCGAGCCACGCCACGTTCAATTCTATTCTAGAACTACCTCCCACACCGATCGCCCCGCGGAACAGCAAGAGGCCGAAGGCGATCGAAAGCAGGAACGCCGGATGCCGCAGCATCCTCCGCGCTTCGATGCGACCCAAGGCGAACACGACGCCGACCGTGGGACGGGTGCCCACCGAAGGCACCGCGGATGCTCGGGCGTCGTCGATGGCGGTTCGCAGCGAGGCGGCCATCAGGCTGCCTCTTCTGCGAAGGCCCGGTCGCCCACGAGGAGCAGGTACCCGTCCTCGAGTGTGGGCGTGACGAGATCGGCGCCGGACGGTGCGTCACCGATGTTGCGATGGGCGCCGTCGGCGGTGCGCCACGAGAGTCGAGCGGCAGCGGCGCGTTCGCCGGCGAGCCACACCCTTCCCTCGGCCACGTCGGTCAACTCGCGAGGGGTGCCCTCGAAGAGCTCTTGGCCGTCGAGGATCACGATCACGCGCTGACACAACGCGGCGACGTCCTCGGTCTGGTGGGTCGACAGCATCACTGTCTGGTCGCTCGTACGTTCCGACACGATCTCGCGGAACCGCAGGCGCTGCTCGGGATCGAGCCCTGCTGTGGGCTCGTCGAGGACGAGCAGATCGGGATCCCCGAGCAGCGACTGGGCGAGGGCGACCCTTCGACGCATGCCGCCCGAGAGCGCCTTGATCTTCTTCTCGCTCACGCCCTCGAGACCCACGAGACTCAGCACACGGCGCACCTCGTCGTGACGGGCGCGCCGGTCGGTCATCTCCTTCAGGATCGCGATGTAGTCCACGAACTCGAATGCAGTGAATGCCCGATGGAAGCCGGGCTCCTGCGGCATGTAGCCGAGGCGACGGCGGATCGCCAAGCGCTCGTCGGCGACCCCAGGGTCCCACCCCAACAGGCGAAGGCGCCCGTCGTCGGGAGCGAGCACCGTTGCCATCATCCTCAGCAGCGTGGTCTTGCCCGCCCCGTTCGGCCCGAGCAATCCGGTGATGCCTGCCGCGGCGTCGAACGTCACACCGTGCAACGCGGTGGTACGGCCGAAACGCTTGCTTACGGCGCCGATCTCGATCATGGGTGTGCTCATGACACGATCCCTTCTTCGTAGACGGTATGGCGCTGTGCCAGCACGGCGACCGACGCGGCGATGGCCACGAGGCAGACCACCTGGGCAGCCGGGCGGAACGCCGCCAGCCGGTCGTGTGTGCCGGTCGCAGCGGCGGCGGCCAATGCGATCCAGCCCAGTGCGACCGACGACGAAGCGACGAAGGAACGGAGCCACGTGCCGAGGGCCAGCGTCGCAAGGGTCAAGCCGAGCGAGGGCAACAGCCAGGCCGCGGCGATCGCATCGAGTCCCGGCATCGACAGGGCGGCGCCGGAGCTGATCACGACCGAGGTCGCGAGCACGGTCGCCGCTCGCATCAGCAACAGGCGGTCGGCGCGCATCGGGGAAGCCGCGCCGATCTCGTAGGCGGGGTCGACGCCGGGCCCGAACGCCACGGCGACGCCCGCGACCGGCAGCAGGGCGGCCACAACCAGGAACAGGAAGAGCGCGAGCTCGGCGCTCTGACCGGTGGCCTGGTTGGCCGCGAGCACCGCGAATCCGAGCGCCACGACCTGGGCGAACAGCCACGAGACCCGAAGTGACGGGGTCGCCGCCAGCAGCCGAGCGGCGTGATCCGGTACGCGCAACGCGAGGAGCGCGCGTTCCACGAGGCCAGCGCGAGGCGCATCGATCGTGGCGACAACCTCTACCCAGATGAGGTCGAGGGGCGCCGCGGGCACCGAGGCGGCGAGATGGTCTCGGCAGAGGTCGCATGAGGGCAGATGAGCTTCGAGCGAAGAGGCGCGCACGTCGTCGAGCTCGCCGCCGACGTAGGTCGCCATGGTTTCGGGGTCGGCGTGCCAGGTCGTCGTCATGCCAGCGCCTCCCGCAGCTCACGCCGTGCCCTCGCCGCTCGGGTCTTCACGGTTCCCTGCGGGATACCGAGCAGGGTCGCGGCTTCCTTCGTGGTGAGGCCGTCGAGCACCGTGGCCTGCACCACCGCACGGAGCTCGGGGGAGAGGCGACCTAGCGCGGTCCCCAGGTCGCCATGCTCGACTCCGACGAGCACCTCGTCCTCAGCGGAGACCACGATGGCGTCGTCTCTCGAGGGGCGCATGACGGTCGCAGGCTGACGCCTGAGGCGGTCGATCAGCCGGCGGATGCCGATGCCCCAGATCCACGCGGGGACCTCTCCCGTTCCTCGGTAGCGGCCAGCGCCGCGCCACACCGCCACGAACGTGTCCTGCACGACTTCCTCCACGAGGCCGGGGTCCGCGCACCGGCGCGACAAGCGAAGCACGAGCCAGGGCGCATGCCGCCGGTAGAGCGCCTCGAGCGCTTGCCGGTCTCCCTGGGCTACCGCCCGCAGGAGCGCGTCGTCGCCGTCTGCGCGGACCGTCATCACTCTCTCTGTCGTATCGAGCGCCTCGAACGGTTCATGTGGCTCTCAATCGGAACACGCCGGCGCGCGGCGGTCCAGAGCGAGTGTGCTCCACCATCGTGCGGGGCCTGCAACGGAAACAACACACTTCCGCTGGGGGTCTCGCCACAGCGCGAACGCTACGATTCGCGGATGCCGCCCTACAAAGAGCAGGGCATCGTCCTGCGGTCCTACAAGCTCGGCGAAGCCGACAAGATCGTGACCGTCATGACCCAGGGCGCCGGCAAGGTCCGGGCGGTGGCCAAGGGCATCCGCAAGACGAAGAGCCGCTTCGGGGCGAGGCTCGAGCCCTTCACCCACGTGGACCTCATGCTCTACCGGGGCCGCGGCTCGCTCGACACCGTGACCCAGGCCGAGATCATCGACCCGCATATGGCGATCCGGGGCGATCTCGCGCTCTTCGCCGCCGGCGAGACGATGCTCGAGGCGGTCGACCGGGTTGCCGAGGAGCATGAGCGCAACGTACGCCTGACCTTGCTGCTGCTCGCCGGCTGCCGCGCGCTCGATGCGGCGCCGGCTGACCCGGCAGCGGTCGCCGAGTCGTTCATGCTGAAGCTGCTTTCGCTCAGCGGGTTCCACCCCTCGCTCACCGCGTGCGCCGCGTGCGGCGATCTCGATCCCCAGCTGTGGGACGCTGGGCTAGGCGGGGCCGTCTGCTCGCGGTGCGCCGAGCGGGGCGCCGGGCCGTGCTCGCGGACCGCGCTCGAGTATCTCGCCACGCTGGCGACCGTCGACCTGCAGGACGCCGGGACGGTGGTCGCGCCGGAGGCGCGCATCCGAGTCGCGCCGGAGGCGCGCGTCCGAAAGGAATCCCGCGCCCTGCTCTACGGGTTCGCCGAGTACCACTTCGAGCGGCGCATGAAGTCGGTCCCGATGTTGGTAAGGACCGCGACGTGAGCTTCCTGCCCGACATCGATCGCACGCGCGTGCCTGAGCACGTCGCGATCGTGATGGACGGCAACGGGCGATGGGCGCAGCAGCGGGGCCTGGCACGCACCGAGGGTCACAGCGCGGGCGAGGACGCCCTCTGGGACACGGTCAAGGGTGCCGACGACGTCGGCGTGCGCTGGCTCACCGTCTACGCGTTCAGCACCGAGAACTGGAAGCGCCCACAGTCAGAGGTGCTCTACCTCATGAACTTCAACCGCGAGCTGCTACGCCGACGACGCGACGAGCTCAACGACATGAACGTGCGGATCCGGTGGAGCGGCAGGCGTGACTGGCGCATGCCACGCAGCGTGTTGAAGGAGATGCGCACGAGCGAGGAGCTCACGTGCGACAACACCGGCATGACGCTGACGATCGCCTTCAACTACGGGGGGCGCGCCGAGATCGTCGACGCGGTCAAAAATCTTGCTCGCGACGTGCGCGAGGGCACGCTCAAACCCGAGAAGGTCAACGAGCGCGAGATCGCCAAACGCCTGTATCACCCTGACATGCCCGAGCCCGACCTGCTGATCCGCACGAGCGGCGAGGAACGCATCTCGAACTTCCTGCTCTGGGAAGTCGCCTACTCCGAGCTCTGGTTCACGCCGCTGTTCTGGCCCGACTTCACCCGCGAGACGCTGTTCGAGGCGATCCGCGACTTCCAGAAGCGCACCCGTCGTTTCGGCGCGGTTGGGGAAGACTCCTCAGCTTGATCTGGCGCTCGGCCGTTCGACTCGCTGTCGCGGTCGTGGTCGCTGCCCCTCTATCGCAGCTCACATCGGCGCCGGCCGGCGCCGTCGTGCAAGTTGCCGAAGAGCAGCTCCTGCCGAACATCGTCTTGATCGTCACGGACGATCAGCGCTGGGACACGATCGATGTCATGCCGAATGTCAGCAGCGAACTCGCCGGCCGAGGCACGCTGTTCGAAGAGGCGTTCGTCGTGAATCCTCTGTGTTGCCCGAGCCGAGCGAGCATCCTGACCGGCAACTATTCGCACACGACGGGCGTGTATCAGCAGGGACCTCCTCACGGAGGATTCGATGCGTTCGATGACTCGTCGACGGTCGCGACCTGGCTCACCGATCGCGGCTACGCGACGGCTCTGTTCGGCAAGTACATCGACGCGTATCAGAACGGCGCGCTCACCGGGTACGTGCCGCCCGGCTGGCAGGAGTGGTTGGCGTTCTCGCATTCCCAGTACATCGACTACACACTGACGCACAACGGAGAGGTCCTGAGATATGGGTCCGATCCGGCCGACTACGCCACCACCGTGCTTGGAGACGCAGCCGAGGCCTACATCAGGCAGGCGGAGCCGCCGTTCTTCGTCGAGTTCGCCCCGCCGGCGCCTCATGCTCCCGCGGTAGTCGAGCCGCAGTACCAGGGGCTGTTCCTGGATCTCCCCCCATGGCGGCCGCCCAGCTTCAACGAGGCTGCGATCGAGGACAAACCCGCGTACGTGCGGGCATTCCCGCCGCTCACGGACCAAGACGTCGCTGCGCTCGATTTCCGCCGAAGGCTCCAGCTCCAGTCGCTGCTATCGGTCGACCGCGAGGTCGGCGACCTGCTGACAGCGCTCGCCGATACCGGCCAACTCGACAACACGGTGGTGATCTACACGTCGGACAACGGGGTGCTGATGGGCGAGCATCGATGGGACAGGAAGGAGGTTCCGTACGAGGAGAGCATCCGTGTGCCGCTGATCATCCGTGGCGACTCGTTGGCTCGAGGTCCTTCGGTCGACGGGCATCTCGTGCTCAACATCGACATCGCCCCCACGATCGCGCAGCTCGCCGGCGTCGACGTCGAGACCGATGGACAGAGCTTGCTGCCCCTGCTTCGAACGGACGACTCCGTGGCATGGCGAACGCGATTCCTGGTCGAGCATCTCGAAAGAACGAACCCTATTCCGACCTATTGTGCGATCCGGACCGAGCGCCACGTGCTCGTGGAGTACGTCACGGGCGAACGCGAGCTCTACGACCTGGCGACCGACCCCTACCAACAGTCGAACCTCGCGGGCATGCCGAGCTCGGCTCAGTTGCAGCGAGACCTGTCACGCGAGCTCGCGATACTCTGCGACCCACCCCCACCAGGCCCCGAGACGCCACGCTCGACGTGGGTCGGGGTCGGTCTGCTGGTGTCGACGGCCGGTCTCGCGCTCCTGATAGCGAGGAAACGAAAGCGCCATGGCTCGTCTGCCCGCCGCCGGTACGATGGTCCACACGCCAGCGGCCGCGTCCAGCGACCGGGATGAGAGGAGACCCACACCGATGACCGACCTCATGGAGGCCGTCACCAGCCTCGCGAAGCGCCGAGGCATCGCTTTCCAGTCGGCGGAGATCTACGGCGGGCTGCGCTCGTCGTGGGACTACGGGCCGCTCGGGGTCGAGCTGCGGCGGAACATCCGCAACGAATGGTGGCGCGCGAACGTCCAACTGCGCGACGATGTGGTCGGCGTCGAAGCCGCCGTGATCACCAGTCCCCGCGTGTGGCAGGCGAGTGGCCACCTCGAGACGTTCCATGACCCACTCGTCGAATGCACGAACTGCCACCAGCGTTGGCGTGAGGACCATCTCGAGGCCAACGCCGATGGGGTCGTGCTCTGTCCGAACTGCGGGGGCGCGGAGTTCACCGAGCCGAAGCAGTTCAACCTGATGCTGAAGACCTTCCTCGGGCCGATCGAGAACGACGATGCCGTCGCGTACCTGCGCCCCGAGACCGCACAGGGCATGTTCGTGAACTTCCCGGCGATCCAGACCGTCTCGCGCAAGAAGTTGCCTTTCGGCATCGCGCAGATCGGCAAATCGTTCCGCAACGAGATCACGCCGGGGAACTTCATCTTCCGTACCCGGGAGTTCGAGCTGATGGAGATGGAATTCTTCGTCGAGCCCGGATCCGACGACGAGTGGCTCGCCTACTGGGTCGAGCGGCGCCTGCAGTGGTACCTCGACCTCGGCGTGTCGAAGGAGAAGCTGCGTCTGCGTCCGCACGACCACGATGAGCTCGCGCACTACGCGAAGGCCGCGACCGACGTGGAGTATGAGTTCCCGTTCGGCTGGCAGGAGCTCGAGGGCGTCGCGAACCGCACTGACTTCGACCTCGACGCGCATCAGACGGCGAGCGGCGAGGATCTCACCTACTTCGACCAGGCGAACGAGAAGCGGTTCCTGCCCTACGTGATCGAGCCTGCCGTCGGGGTCGACCGCGCGATGCTGACATTCCTACTCGATGCCTACCGGGTGGAAGAGGCGCCGACCGCCAAGGGCGACACCGACAAGCGCACGGTGCTCGGGCTGCACCGGTCGCTCGCGCCGATCAAGGTCGCGGTGCTGCCACTGTCGCGCAACGAGAAGCTCGTGCCCGAGGCGCGACGCGTGCACGACCTGATCAAGCCCGATTGGATCACCCAGTACGACGACGCCGGCGCGATCGGACGGCGCTACCGACGCCAAGACGAGGTCGGCACCCCATTCTGCGTGACCGTCGACTTCGACTCGCTCGACGACCGCCAGGTGACGGTGCGCGAGCGCGACACGATGCAGCAGGACCGCGTCGCGATCGACGGGCTCGTCGCGTACCTGCAGGAGCGCCTGTGAGCGACACGACGTCGCGCGGTTCGATGGGGCTTTTCGCCGCCGCGTTCGTCGTGATGCTTGCGGCCGGGGTGCTGCTGGGCCTCGCGGCTCGCGAGTTCCTGCGGGAAACCGCGCTGCTCTGGGCGTCGATCGCTCTGTCTGGCGGCGCCGTCGTGCTAGCCGTGCTGGCCGTGGTGCTGCCGAGGCGCTCGTGAGCGGGCGCCGGATACGGCTGGCCGGCATGGTCGCTGCTCTGACGGTCGTGGCGGCCGCGTGCACCGGCGACGGCATCAGCATCGAGGTCGGACCCTCCGCGAACCCATCGGTGGATGCAAGTGGGCCGGGTCCGAGCCGGGGGATCACGCTCGACGTGCAACCGGTCGACACCGGTGAGCCAGGTGCGCTCGCTGCGATGAGCGAGCTCTGCGTTGCCCCGACCCCGGTGTCCACCGACGACGACGGCGCCCCCGCCGAGACGCCCGCCGACGTGCAAGAGGTGGAGTCGCAGGTCGAGCAGGTGCGCGAGCTCGACTTCCTGCGACCGGTGGTGGTGCAGCCGGTGAGCGCCGAGGAGATCGCCGGAAAGCTCGAGGGTGCGTTCGATGACACGTACCCGAAGGAGTTCTACGAACGGCGCACTGTGGCGTGGCAGACGCTCGGCGTAGTGCCCCGCGACGTGACGATCCGCGACGCGCTGCTCGCCTTCCAGACGGGACAGGTGGTGGGCTTCTACAACCCGCTCGACGGTGAGCTCGTGTATCGCGCCGACGGTGAGCTCGGGATCGTCGAGCGGGTCACGCTTGCGCACGAGCTGACACATGCGATCGACGACCAGCATTTCGACCTCGCGCGCATCGACGGCATCGCGGCTCGATGCCGCGACGAAGCCTTCCAGGCGGCGCTCGGAGCGGTCGAAGGAAGCGCCCAGTTCTTCGCGGTGAAGGTGCTGTTCGAGTTCCCGCCCGTCGACGGTGACTTGTCGGGACTCGGCGATGGCGGTGGCCTGCCCGAAGGTGTGCCCCCGTTCATCGCGGACCTTCTGCTGTGGCCGTACACGGCCGGACAGGCGTTCGTGACCGCGCTCGATTCCACGGGTGGCGTCGCCGAGATCGACGAGGCCTTGCGGACGTTCCCGACGACGACCGAGCAGATCCTTCACCCCGAGCGATACCCGACCGACCGGCCGACGCCCGTCGATGTGCCCGATCTCGCCGGCGAGCTCGGCGCCGCCTGGGGCGACCTCGACGCGATGCAGGTCGGGGAAGCCTGGCTCCAGGCGATGTTGGAGCTGCGGCTTGATCCGGCGATCGCCGAGGCTGCCGCGGCGGGCTGGGACGGCGGGATCTACCGAGCGTTCACCGATGGCGATGACGCAGTGGTGGTCGCGGCGACGGCGTGGGACACGACCGCCGATGCCGACGCGTTCGAGCAGGCCGTGCGCGAGTGGTTCGAGGCCAACGACGAGCGCGTGGTCATCGGGCAGCCGTCGCCCCAGCGTGTGACGTTCGCGGTCTCGACGACCGACGACACGCGCACCGCCGACGCGCTCAGCGGCGCGATCACGTGAGCCGATACCCGGGCGCCGCGTCGTTGCGGTAGCGTTGGCCCCGATGGTGATCGCGATGCATCCTGACCGCGCCCGAGAGCTGGGCATCGACCCCGCCGAGGTGGAGGACGGACTCTCACGCAACCTCACGTTCCCTGCCAGGTGGTACTGGGATCGGCGCATCTTCGACCTGGAGCTGGATGAGATCTTCCCTCGCTCGTGGGTCTTCGCGGCGCCCCTGCACAGGCTCGAGCGCCCGGGCGACGTGGTGGCGACGCGGGCAGGCCACATCCCTATCGTGCTCACGCGCGACCTCGAGGGCGAGCTGCACGGCTTCGTGAACGTGTGCCGTCACCGCGCGTACCCGGTCGTCGAGGTCGACGGGAACAAGAAGCTGTTGCAGTGCGGCTATCACGCATGGACCTATGAGCTCGACGGCCGCCTGCGCAAGGCGCCCGGTTGCGAGCTCGAGGCGACGTTCGACATGGGGGAGTTCTCGCTCGAGCCGATCGCGGTCGACACGTGGAACGGCTTCGTGTTCGTGAACCCGGACCGCAGCGCGGCGCCGCTCGCCGAGACGTTCCCGGCGCTCGGAACGCTTCGCGAGCGCGGCCTCGACCTCTCGACCTACACGTATCACGAGACCTCGACGTTCGAGGTCGCCGCGAACTGGAAGATCGGCGTGGAGAACGCGTGCGAGTGCTACCACTGCCCGACGATCCACTCCGGAAGCTTCGGCAATGCGTTCGAGGTCGGTGTCGAGGAGTACGAGTACGTGAACCGTGGGCCGATGCTCTGCCAGTTCACCGACTACAACGTGGCCTCGTCACGTTTCCACCACGAGCCTCGAGAGGGCGACCGTGGATTCCGGTTCGCGTACCTCTGGCCGCTCACGTTCCTCGCGCAGGACGACTACGTGGCCTTCACCCATGTGATCGTGCCGACCGCGCCCGACCGGTTCACGAACATCTACGAGATGTATGCCGCACCGGGGCTCTCGCAGACCGAGATCGACGAGTGGATGGCCATGTACGGCATGACCCTGCAAGAAGACGCCCGCGCGATGGAGGCGCAGCGGCCCGGGCTGCGGTCGAACATGATCCCGCACGGCCGCCTGATGCCGTCACGGGAGAGCGCGATCTCGGCGTTCCATCGTCAGGTCTGGACCGCGATGGCCGACGTGCTAGGGATCACGCCCACGAAGACGTGACGCCGGTTGGCTGGTCAGGAAGTTGCTTCGATCCTGAGGTCGGAATGTCTCGCGATGGTGTCGAAGTCGCGGTCGAGGTGGAGGACGCTCGCATCTGCCCGGAGCGCGGCCATCGCGATCAAGCAGTCGGTGGTTCGTCTGAGCTGCTCTCCCGCATCTCGGCACGCGCGGTAGAGGGCGGCCGCCTCTTCGAACCCTGCCAGGCCACCGACGCTGGCGAGAGGAAAGCCGACGAGCTGCGTGCGCAGCTGCTTGGCGTGAAGTCGAGAGGTAGCGCCCGCCAAGACCTCCATGACGACCGGCTCGGTGATGACGACGGCCTCGTCAGCTTCCAACGCGTTGTGGAGACGACGATGCACTGCGGAATCCGTGCGACGGAGCAGCTCGATCCAGGCCGAGCTATCGGGAAGGATCACGCGGATGCAGCTCCACGATCCGAGACTCGCGCATCGCGCCGAGATCGCCTGACCAACCCGTGCCTTCAAGGGCGAGCATGCCGGCGGCGGGGTGAGTGGAGCCGGCAACCGAGCGAAGAGCGAAATCGACCGCAGCCCGTTTGGACTTCAAACCATAGGTCGTCATCACGTTCTTCACGAGCTGCTCGTCGAGAACGATGTTCGTCCGAACCATGCGTCCCATCATCGAATCATACACCGACATACACAGAGAGGTGTAGTTATCCGCGAGATGTAAGCGCTCAGCTTCCCTTCGGGATAGAACCGTGTGGTGGCCGACCGTGAGGGCTTCGAGCGGTTCTTCCGCGAGCGGTACCCGCGGGTCGTGAGGGCATGCGCCCTGGTGACCCTCGATGTGGCCGCCGCCGAAGAGATCGCTGCGGAGGCGTTCTCGCGACTGTGGCCCCGGTGGGAGCAGATGCACGACGACGATCACGCGGGCGGATACGTGTTCACCACGGCGATGCGGCTGTGCTCGAAACGCCGAGCGCGGTCGCGACGTGAGCTGATCGGCGACGTCGCCGAGCGGCCGTCGTCACGCGACGAGATCTCGGGCGCCCTCGACCGCCAAGAGGTGTTCTCAGCGCTCGCCCTGTTGTCGGTGCGCCAGCGTCAGGCGGTGACGCTCCGCGACTGGGCCGGATTCGAGACCGACGAGGTAGCCGCGATGCTCGGCATGAAGCCCAGCACCGTACGAGTTCACCTGGCGCGCGGTCGCGAGTCCCTTCGACGATCACTGAGCCTTGAGGAGCGGGAGCGATGAAGGTGGACGAGCGCGACCTGCGGCTGGGGGAGCTGCTCGATTGGGCGGTGCGAGGGATCGAGGCTGAAGGTTCGCCTGCGACGGTGGGTCGCCGCGGATCGCGACGACGCGCGGTCACGGTCTTCGCGTCGCTCACATCCGTCGCAGTATTCCTGGCCGGTGTCGGGTTCGCCGCCACCCAGGTGGGGCGCGACGCCGAAAACGTGGCGATCACTGGACGCTCCGGGGTGTTCGCCTCGCCGGACTTCCCCTGGACGATCCCCGTGCCCGAGGGCTGGAAGTCCGGGGGGGCGCGCTTCGTGGGCGGGCCACGGCACATGCTTCAGGACTTCCGTGCGAGCTTCGTCACGAACTCGCCCGTGGTGTTCGATGGGGTGCCGCGGCCGCATTCATCGCCGCTCCCGGCGGGCGTAGCCGACTCGGATGTGATCGTGGTCGTGGACCCCTTCGTGAGAACGGGGGCTTCGCAACCCTCGACCTTCGTGCTGAACGCCGCTGAGCACGACGACTTCCAGAACCCCGGTTGGACGACGCGCGACGGGAAGCTGTGTGGCGAGACCGGGTGCGCACGGGTCTATATCTGGCACGGCCCCGATACGAGCGACGCCGACCTCGCGACGGCGATGAGCGTCGCCGAGGGCGTCCGGATGGTCGAGACACGGCCAAATCCCTCGCTTCTCGTCCCGAAGATCGGTTACCGCGACGGCGAGGATGGTTTCTCGATGAGCTACCCAGCGGGCTGGACGGTCGCCGACGAAACCCTCACTCCTCAGGTGGGCGGCGGTCTCTCGCACGAGATCCTCTCGGTGGGGACGTTCCCCTTGGAACCAGGCGGAGGAGTCTTGGCACCGCTCGACTCGCTCCTCCCGGGCAACGCGATTGCCGATGTCGGCCCTCAAGACGTGTTCGTATCCGTGGAGGAACGAACCTTCCCTGGGGCAAGCACCTTCCCGCGACGGCCGTCCCCATTCGATCGGGAAACGGCCTGTGGCGAGGCTGAGGATTCTGCCTGTGTAGGGAACGCGTTGGGTATGGAGGAAGTCCGAACGTGGTGGATCCCCTTCTCGGATCCCCTTTCCGAACGTGGCTTCTATGCGTTCGTCGCGATGGGTCAAGACGCATACCGTGACCCTGCCCGCTCAGCGGCAGCATGGGCGATTCTCGAGAGCCTCCGATTCCCGAAGACCCCGACCCCAAACCAGCCGGCGGAGCTGCCGTCGCCCGTTCGTGACTTCCGGTCGGAGTTCGTGAGCGATGAGCGAGGGTACCGGGTGTGGCCGACTTCGGGTCGAGTCGAGCCGGGCGTCACATACCGATTCGCTGCGCCGCGCTGCGGCCTCGACTGGCTCGTCGACTTCGACGGCAGCTTCTGGGAACCGACGTATCCCCTCGGCGATAAGCCGGACTACGCGATCAACTCGGACATCGGGACCATGACGCTCGTCGGGCCAGACGAAGCGACGTACGTCGCCTCAGACGGTAGCCAAGTGAGCCTGCTCCGGATCGATAGGCCAGTGGTGACGCATCTGTGCGGCTGAGCTTCCGTGGAGCCGTCGCTTACCGGCCCTAGACTGGCGGTTCCGAACCGCTCGAGCTGTGCCGGAGGCATGCCGTGACCAAGTACGTCTACGACTTCCCTGAAGGCAACAAGGACATGAAGGATCTGCTCGGCGGCAAGGGCGCCAACCTCGCCGAGATGACGAACATGGGACTGCCGGTTCCACACGGGTTCACGATCACGACCGAAGCGTGCCTCAGCTACTTGGCCCAGCACGGATTCCCAGACGGGCTGACCGACGAGCTCGAGCAGCACGTGCAGACCCTCGAAGGCTCGATGGGGAAGCGCCTCGGCGACCCTTCCGACCCCTTGCTCGTGAGCGTTCGCAGCGGCGCTAGGTTTTCGATGCCCGGCATGATGGACACGGTCCTCAACCTCGGGCTCAATGAGGAGTCGCTGAAGGGCCTCGCCGAGCGATCGGGCGGCGATATGCGGTTCGCACGCGACGCGTACCGGCGCTTCATCCAGATGTTCGGCAAGATCGTGATGGACGTGCCGGGCGACGCGTTCGAGCACACGCTCGACGCCGCGAAGGAGCGCAAGGGCCCCGAAGCGACCGACACCGACCTCGACGCCGACGAACTCGAGCAGCTCACCGGCGAGTTCCTCGGCATCTACCGTGAACACACGGGGCAGGAGTTCCCGACCGAGCCGCGCGAGCAGATGCGCCTCGCGATCGAGGCCGTCTTCTCGAGCTGGAACGGCAAGCGCGCGATCGACTACCGGCGCCAGAACAAGATCAGCGACTCGCTGGGTACGGCAGTCAACGTGCAGTCGATGGTCTTCGGCAATCGAGGTGACGACTCCGGCACCGGCGTGGCGTTCACGCGCGACCCCTCGACGGGCGAGAAGGTGCCCTACGGGGACTACCTCGGCAACGCGCAGGGCGAGGATGTCGTCGCGGGCATCCGCAACACTCTTCCGCTTACCGACCTGGAGCAGGTCGACCCCAAGTCGTACGTCGGGCTTCGGGATGTCATGGACACGCTCGAGAACCACTACCGCGACATGTGCGACATCGAGTTCACGATCGAGAAGGGCCGGCTCTGGGTCCTGCAGACGCGGGTCGGCAAGCGCACCGCTTTCGGCGAGTGGGTCATGGCCCACGACATGCTCACCGAAGGTCTCATCGACGAAGACGAGGCGTTGCTACGGGTCGACGCGAACCGGCTCGAGGAGTTGTTCAAGCGGCGGATCGACACAGCGGCCGCCGAGCGCGAGACACCGATCGCGAAGGGGCTCAACGCTTCGCCCGGAGCGGCGATCGGCGCCGTCGTGTTCACCGCCGACGAGGCGCAGGCCCGCGGTCAGGCTGGGGAGAAGGTCATCCTCGTTCGTCGCGAGACCACGCCCGACGACTACCACGGCATGATCGCCGCCCAAGGCATCTTGACGAGCGCGGGCGGCACGAACTCCCATGCCGCGGTGGTCGCGAGGGGCGAGGGCATCCCGGCCGTCTGCGGTGCCGACGCGATCAAGCTGCGAGTGACCGACGGCGAGTTCGCGGCAAACGGCACCAAGGTGCACGAGGGCGACACGATCACGATCGACGGCTTCACGGGGCACGTCTTCGCGGGCGAGCTGCCCCTCGAGGAGTCGCTGCTCGAGAAGGCGCGTCAGGGCGACGACGCCGCGCGTCAGGAGCCGCTGTGGCGCGCGTTCGAGCGGATCATGCAGGTCGCCGACGATCGGCGGGCGATGCGTGTGCGCGCCAACGCCGACACCCCCGAGCAATCGACGAATGCCCGCGAGCGCGGCGCCGAGGGCATCGGCCTCTGCCGCACCGAGCACATGTTCCTGGGCGAGGAACGTGTCATGGCCGTGCGTCAGATGATCTTCGCCGACACCCCCGAAGAGGAACAGGCGGCCTACGACATGTTGCTTCCGTTGCAGCGGGGCGACTTCGTTGGAATCTTCACGGCCATGAGCGGGTTGCCGGTCACGGTTCGACTGCTCGACCCGCCACTGCACGAGTTCCTTCCCGACCAGGTGGACCTCGCCGTGGAAGTCGCGATCGGCAAGGCCAAGGGCGATGACGTCGCTGAGCAGGAGCGCGTGCTGCAGAAGGTGAACGAGCTGCATGAGATGAACCCGATGCTCGGCCTCCGCGGCGTGCGCTTGGGAATCGTGAAGCCCGGGCTCTACGCGATGCAGGTGCGCGCGATCGTGGAAGCAGCGGTCCAGGTGCAGAGGGCGGGCTGCGACCCGAAGGTCGAGATCATGATCCCGCTCGTGGCCACGGCGCCCGAGCTGCAGCAGATGCGAGCCGAGCTCGAGCCAGTGGCGAAAAAGATCCTCGACCGCGAGGGCGTCGAGCTCAGTCACCTCGAGTGGGGCACGATGATCGAGCTTCCACGGGCAGCAGTTACCGCTGGTGAGATCGCCGAGTCCGCTGAGTTCTTCTCGTTCGGCACGAACGATCTCACGCAGACCGCGTTCGGATTCAGCCGCGACGACATCGGCAAGTTCGTCGGCATGTACGAGGAGCGCAAGCTCGTGCCCGCGAACCCGTTCGTCACGATCGACCGCCCGGGGGTCGGCGCCCTGATGCGCACGGCCGTCGAGGCGGGGAAAGCAGCGAACCCCCAGCTGCACCTGGGCATCTGCGGCGAGCACGGCGGCGACCCTTCGAGCGTGGCCTTCTGCCACGAGCTCGGGCTCGACTACGTGAGCTGCTCGCCGTTCCGGGTCGAGACCGCGCGCCTCGCCGCCGGCCAGGCCGTCGTCGGCAACGCCGACATCGCCTCGAAGTAGTCCAGTTTCCTCATCCCGGGGGTTCACGCGCCCGGCGTTCCGTAGTACAAGGGAACCCATAGCCGCCGAACACGAGGGGGAAGGCATGGGCACGTTCGACGTCGAGGACCTTCGGGCGAAGGTTCGCGGAGACATCGTGACGCCGTCTGACGACGGCTACGACGAGGCCAGAGCCGTTTACAACGCCATGATCGACCGGCGTCCGGCTGCGGTCGTGCGATGCCGGGACGCCGGTGATGTGATGGCGGCTGTGACGGCTGCTCGCGAGAGCGATCTGGCCCTGGCGATCCGAGGCGGCGGCCACAGCGTTCCGGGCTTCGGGACCTGTGACGACGGGGTCGTGATCGATCTCGGGCAGATGCGCGGCGTGCGCGTGGATCCGAACGCGATGACAGCCCGGGCCGAGGGCGGCGCGACATGGGGCGACTTCAACCACGCGACGGGCGCGTACGGGCTCGCGACCACGGGTGGCATCATCTCGACAACCGGCGTGGCGGGCCTCACGCTGGGCGGCGGCATCGGGTACCTGTGCCGGGGTCAAGGGTTCTCGCTCGACAACCTGGTCTCGGCCGATGTGGTCACTGCCGACGGGCGCGCGGTGGTGGCGAGCGATCGGGAGCACGAGGATCTGTTCTGGGCGATCCGCGGCGGCGGCGGCAACTTCGGTGTCGTCACCTCCTTCGAGTTCGCCGTGCGCCCCGTGGACACGATCTACGGCGGTCCGATGTTCTTCGAGCTCGATAACGCCGGCGACGTGCTGCGTTGGTACCGGGAGTTCATCGCCGACGCGCCGCGCGAGTTCGGCGGGTTCCCCGCCTTCCAGATCGCGCCGCCATTGCCATTCATCCCCGAGGAACGTCACGGCGACACCTTCCTCGCGTTCGTGTCGTGCTGGACGGGACCTGTGGACGAAGGGGAAACGATGCTGAAGACCCTTCGCGACGTGGCACCCGTGGTGGCCGAGCACGTGGGGCCGATGCCGTACCCGGCCCTGAACGCGGCGTTCGATGGACTCGTGCCGCCCGGCCTCCAGCACTATTGGAAGGCCAACTTCGTGAAGGAGCTGACCGACGACGCGATCGCGGCCCACTTGGAACACGGTTCCAAGGTGCCCGTCGTGAATTCCACGGTGCACATCTACCCGATCGACGGGGCATGTCATGACATCGCAGGCGACGCCACCGCGTTCGGCCACCGCGACGCCAACTTCGCGAGCGTGATCGCGGGCATGTGGCCCGATCCCGCCGAAAACGAGGCGAACGTCCGATGGGTGCGCGATTACTCCGACGCCATCACGCCGCATTCGGAGGAGGGCGGCTACATCAACTTCATGGCCGAGGACGACCAACAGCGTGTGAGCGCTAACTACGGGGCGAACTACGAGCGGCTGGTCGAGGTCAAGCGCTCGTACGACCCCGGCAACCTTTTCCATCTGAACCAGAACATCGATCCGAGCTCGGTGTGACGATGAAGGCAGACTTGCGCCCCGTGTGACCCTCGTCACGGTTCCGAGGCTGCGACCCGTGTAGCGTCGGCTGTCCTCCCACCTCCCCCGCGTAGGAGGTGGTGCGCATGGTCGTCGCATCGGTCCGCTCCCGGGCCGCGTTCCTCACCCTCACGGTGGTGGTCGGCATCTCGTTGTTCGCGGGGTCGGCTGCGCTCGCGAGTCACATGTCCAGCTGGACTCACGATCATTCGCGGCAGGGCATCCCGCCCCGCCCGAACGGTCTCTCCGAGCTGGTCGCCACGCTCGGCGAGCACTGCAACAGCCAGTCGAACAACGCTCGGAGCTGGTGGCCGCACGCGAACACCAGCGATGGGTCCGGGGCCTACGTCGAGTACCACACGTATCTCGCGCGCAACATCGGGTTCAACGTTCGCAACCACATCGATGCGGCGCACCGCGACAACGCGTTGTATCCGGGCATCGGCAGCTACAACTGCCGGCTGATCGACGGATCGACGTCGTGGTCCGTGCACGCATGGGGCGCGGCCGTCGACACGAACTGGATGCGGAACTTCCGTGGTCAGACCTTCTGGAACGGACGCGGGTGGGACGGCGTGAACTACGGCACCTACATCCCCGACGTGTGGCGGGGCGCCACCCCGGGGCACCGCTTCTACTGGGGGCTCAACTGGAGCAACCCCGACCCCATGCACTTCCAGTACGTCACCAATTACTGATCACTCGCACACATGAGGAGGTATCGATGATGCGAAAGATCCTGATCAGCGCGGTCGCGCTCGCTTCGGCGGTCGCGGGTCTCGTCAGCGGCAGAGCCGTCGGCGTGCCGGTCGCGTCGGTGAGCGCCGTGGGGCCCACCGGGTGCGACAGCGTGCCCGGCTTCGCGCAGGCAGAATCGGCGAGGCTGGCCGCCGCAGACGGTCTGTGGGCCGTGGCCGGTGGAAGGCTCGTGTCGCTGTCGGCGGGCCGTTCGCTTCAGCCGACGAAGGCACCTGCGGGTTCCGTCGTCAAGCACATCGCCGTGTCGCAGGGCGCCGGCGTCGCCTACGTGGTCGACCGCACGGGAGACGACGACGTGGTCATAGTGACGCCTGAGGGCACGCGTCGTCTGCCCCAGACAACCGAGGTGACGCACCCTGCGTGGTCACCGCGTGGTGACCTGGCATGGGCCACCGCAACGTCGATCGCCGTGCTCGACGCCGGCACCGGCCGCGTGCAGCGGATGCCTGCGCCGGTCGACGGCGCAACCGTGTTCTCGCCCGTGTTCCTTTCGGCGCGACGGGTGGCGGCGGTCGTGTCCCTGCCGCCCACCGCCAAGGTGCCCGAGGGGGAACGCCTGGGGAACCTGTGGGTGACCCGCCTGGGTGGCCAGGGGTGGCGCCGGGTGACCTCGTTCACCGCGGGAACCGACCGCTGGGTGACGGTGCGGACACCCATCGTGCATCACGGCGCGGTGCACTTCGTGAAGGTGGTCGGCCGTGCCTCGGCGACTCGCCAGCCCCGGTTCGAGTTGTGGAAGCTCGACCACGGGGTCGCGCGGCGCGTGGCTCAACTCCCCGAGGAGCGTTACCTCGCCGGTTCCCGCGGCTCGCGCCTGGTGTGGAACGTTCCCGACGCTGCAACAGGCCGTCAGATAGTTGCGCTCGAGGGCCCTGAGGGTCTGCGTGAGATCGGCTGCGGCTCGGTCATGACCGAGCCGCTCGATGTCGTGGACCCTGACCGCCGCGCCGGAAGCGGGCACGTGCCGCCCAGAGGCGACTGGCCCGAGCTGGCGCCTTCGGCACCGAGTCAAGTCGAGGAGATCGCGGTGATCGTGGGCGATTTCGCGACATCGGCTGAGGCAGCGCAGGTCGCCGATGCGATCCGTGTTGCGTTCCCCTCGTCGCAAGTCGATGTGGTCGACTCGTCGATCGCTCCGTCGGCGATCAAACCGGGGGTCTTCGGGGCGCTACTGCACCTTCCTGAAGACGCCGACCCGACGGCCGCCATGGCGGAGTTCCGCGGCAAGCTGCCGGCGTTCGTCTCGAACAGCTGGATCGTCACGCCGTGAGCGGGCCGATGAGCAGGGTCAGGACGGCGTTGCTACAAGTCTTGATGGGGGCGGTGATGATGGCCGCGTGCGCAGATGCAGACGAGTCCGGTGATCCGGGACCGGCAACTCCGGCCGCGCCGACTGCGCCGGCGTCGGTCTCGACGAAGCGCTGGCTCGCGGTCGTAGAGGTGGCCCCTCTGGCCGACGACCTCAACGCCACGACCGAGCGGCTGCGCGATCCGCTCGGGCTGGCGCTGGTCGTCTCTCCGGTCGACTGCTTCGATGGCCTGCCCGCCGATCTCGAAACAGGGTACTTGATCGGCGCGGTGGGTGATTCGGCCGACGAGGTCGAGCAGCTGATCGCAGATGCCGGCGAGCAGACCATGTTCTCGGTCCCCGTGACGATCGTGTGCACGGACTGAGGGTTCGACCGATCGGCGGGGAGGCGTTGCTAGCCTGGGCTGGTGCGCCTCCTCCGCCGACACCCACTCTTCAGCATCGCCGGCCTCGTGGTGGCTCTGGCCGTCGGCGCCGTCGCCTTCAGCGCCGTCACCGTGTGGCGCGAAGCGCACCACGATGATGCGAGCGACATCGAACGGGTCGATGCGATCGTCGTGCTCGGCGCCGCCCAGTACGACGGCACGCCTTCTCCGGTGTTCGCGGGGCGCCTCGATCACGCGGCGCTGCTCTACGAACAGGGTCGTGCCGACGTCATCTTCGTGCTCGGCGCCAACCTGCCCGGAGACCGCACCACCGAGGCCGAGGCAGGGCGCCAGTATCTCATCGATCGCGAGGTGCCTTCGAGCTCGCTGGTCGCGCTGCCCCTTGGAAACACGTCGTACACGAGCCTGCGGGCAGTGGCTCGAGCGATGGGCGATCGCGGATTGTCGAGCGCATTCCTCGTGTCCGACCCGTGGCACAACGCGCGCATCGAACGTATGGCCTCCGATCTCGGCATCGAGGGGCACGCCTCGGCCACCTGGACCTCCGCAGCGCGCACCGAGGAAACGCGCCTGTCCGGATACGTACGCGAGACGTTCGCCTACCTGTACTACCGCGTCGCCGGAAGCTGACCGCATCGGGCTCGGACCTCGAGCGCTTTCGATGCACGGGGGTGACCGAGCCTCTCGGACTGTCGGGCGTCGCCGTTACGATGAGCGCGTGAGCGCTGTGCCGACCCCCCGCGAGCGAACCGAGCAGCTCGAGCGAGATGTGCTGTCTCCGCGAGCCGTGCTCGCCGCCGAGACCAAAGGGCGTGACCGCCAGGAACCGCATGACCACATCCGCACCGTCTTCCAGCGAGATCGCGACCGCATCTTGCACTGCAAGGCGTTCCGACGCCTGAAGCACAAGACACAGGTGTTCCTGGCGCCTCAAGGCGATCACTACCGGGTTCGGCTCACCCACACCCTCGATGTCTCACAGATCGCGCGCACGTGTGCCCGAGCGCTACGTTTGAACGAGGACCTCACCGAAGCCATCGCCCTCGGCCACGATCTCGGACACACGCCGTTCGGGCATCTCGGCGAGCAAGCGCTCACGCCGCTCTTGGGGCAACCGTTCCGCCACAACGAGCAGTCGCTTCGCATCGTCGAGCATCTCGAGAACGACGGCGCCGGGCTGAACCTCACCTGGGAGGTGCGAGACGGCATCGTGCACCACCCTTGGTCTACACCCATGCCCTCGACCCTCGAGGCACAGCTCGTGCGGTTCGCCGACCGTATCGCCTACATCAACCACGACATCGACGACTCGGTGCGAGCGGGGGTGCTCGACGAGCGCGAGCTCCCGGCCGAGGCCGTCAAGGTGCTCGGAGCGACGCATTCCGACCGCATCGACACGCTCGTGGCTGACCTCGTGGCCCACAGCGACGACAGAGACGAGGTCGGGCTCTCGCCTGAGGTGTTCACTGCGCTCGACGCCCTTCGCGACTTCATGTTCAGCGAGGTCTACCTGCGCGAGAGCGCCCGCGGCGACCACGAGCGGGCGACGAAGCTGATCCGCGACCTGTTCGCACATTTCCTCGACCACCCCGGCGAGATGCCGCCCGAGTACCATGAGGTGCGCGGCGATCTCGCGACGCGAGTGGCCGATTTCATCTCGGGCATGACCGACCGTTACGCGATCCGAACGTACGAGCGGCTCTTCCTTCCCCAGGGCTGGCTGTTGGAACGAGACATCTGAGCACAGACACGTGGGCCAGAGAACGTGGGCCAGAGAACGTGGGCCAGAGAACGTGGGCCAGAGAACGTGGGCCAGAGAAGATAGGGAAGGAACCTTGGCCGGACGCATCCGCGACGACGACGTGCAGGCGGTGAAGGAACGCACCGATCTGGTGCAGGTCGCGTCGCAGTACCTGACGCTCAAGAAGGCCGGCGCAGACCGCATGGTGGGGCTCTGCCCGTTCCACCAGGAAAAGACGCCATCGTTCGGCATCTCGCCCTCGAAGCAGCTCTACTACTGCCACGGGTGCGGCGCGGGGGGCGACACGATCCGGTTCCTCCGCGAGCTCGAGCACCTGAGCTACGTCGAGGCGGTCGAGCGGCTCGCCCAGCAGGCGGGCGTGCACCTGAGGTACGAGGGCGACTCGCCCGAGGCGCGACAGGCGGCGGCTCGGCGGCAGTCGGTGTTCCGAGCCAACGAGCAGGCAGCCGAGCTCTACACGCGCATGCTCGCCGATGGCAAGGAAGCCGGCGACGCCCGCGCCTACGTCTCCGAGCGTGGTATCGCGCCCGAGGCGGTGGAAGCGTTCGGCATGGGGTACGCGCCTGGGTATGCCGACTTCCTGCTGCGACGCCTGAGCCAGGCGCGTGATCTGAGCCCTGAGGTGCTTCTCGAGGCAGGTCTCGCTACGCGCGGCGACGACGGCACGGTGCGCGACCGGTTCCGGGGCCGGTTGATCTTCCCGATCCACGATCTGCAGGGGCGCGGGATCGGTTTCGGAGCGCGCGTGCTGCCGAGCGACCCTAGGGCCGGCGAGCAGGCGAAGTACCTCAATACCGCCGAGACGCCGATCTACAAGAAGCACGAGGTGCTCTACAACCTGCACCGGGCGCGCACCGCGATCGCGAAGTCTGGCGAGGTGTTCGTGGTCGAGGGCTACACCGACGTGATCGGCTTCTCGCAGGCAGGCATCGAGAACACCGTCGCCACGTGCGGCACCGCGCTCGGCGAAGGTCATTTCCGCCAGCTCTCGCGGTTCGCCGCGCGCGCGATCATGGCGTTCGATTCTGACGAGGCCGGCGCGCGCGCCGCGGAGCGGGCGGCCGAGTTCCAGGAGCGCTTCCCGTCGGTGCAGACCGTCGTCATGATCATGCCCGAGGGGCTCGATCCGGCCGAGTTCGTCGCGAAGAACGGCGCAGAAGGGGTGCGCGAGGCGGCGAAGGGCGCGCGTCCGCTCGTGGAATACATGGTGCGGCGCACGATCGGCCGCCACGACCTCTCGAGCGTCGAGGGACAATCGCAGGCCGTTGCTGACGCGATGCCGATCATCGTAGGCCTCAACGATCCGGTCCGGCGCAGCGAGTACGCGCACCTAGTGGCCGATCTCGCGGGGGTGACCGAGTTCTCGGTCGTGCAGGCGCTCGATTCGCGACGCCGCGGCCGTCCGGCCGAGGTTGTGGTTGAGTCGCCTCGGCGCATGAGCGCGCGGGACAAGGTCGAGCGCGAGATGCTGAAGCTGCTCGTGCGCGACCGGACCGCCTACGACGAGTACACCCCACAGCTCACCGACGAGCACTTCCGCAGCGCCATCGCTCGCAAGGCGCTCGCGGCGCTGCGCGAGGCCGAGGGCGATGCCTCGGTGGTCGCCGGGGGAGACGACGAGAAGCTCGGTGCCATGCTCAGCTCTCTCGCTGTCGAGCCGCTCGATGGCGAAGCGGGGCGTGAGTACACGCTCTCGGTGTGGTCTCGTCTCCAGGAGTTCGTGCTGAAGCACCAGAGCGACACGCTTCGCATGCAGCTGCAGAAGCTGAACCCGACCACCGACGAGGGCTACGATGAGCTGTTCGCGCAGCTCGTGGCGATCGACGGAGAGCTCCGCCGGCTGCGCCAGGGCATCCGCAGCGCGGTGTGAGCATCGTTGCGCCAGCACCGAGGCGCCCCGTGCGGAGGGTCGCCTTCTGCCGCGTTCCGTACACTGGGTCGTCGTGCCGATGCCCGTGCCGAACCCCCATTCCACCACTCCCGAGGAGACCCGTTGGCTGTTCCGGCCCGCGATGAACCCCCACTGAGCCTCGATGAGGTCAAGGAGACCATCACCGCCAAAGGGCGGGAGCGTGGCTTCGTCACCTCCGAGGACCTGCTCGAAGCGGTTCCGGTCGATGACTTCACCCCGGAGCAGGTCGAGGAGTTCCTGACTCAGGTCGGCGACCACCTCACGGCCGAGGGTATCGAGGTCATCGAGGTCCCCGGCGAGGAGACCGACGCCGCGACCCAGGTGCGCATCGAGGTCGACCTGCTGAAGGCCCCGACCAACGATCCGGTCCGCATGTACCTGAAGGAGATCGGCAAGGTCCCCCTGCTGAACGCTCCGCAGGAGATCGACCTGGCCCGCCGCATCGAGGCCGGAGAGATGTCGACGGCGCTGCAGACGCAGCTGCGAGACGAGGAAGACCCCAAAGCCGATCCGCACGAGGTGAAGGTCTGCGTCATCAAGGTGTGGGAGATCCGCAACCACCAGATGACCGCGTTCGGCAAGGTCGAGGGCATCGGCCGCGAGAAGATCGCGAAGAGCTATCGCCCCAAGACCGACGACGACATGCAGGCGTGGCTGCACCGGGTCGAGCGAGACGGCCAGCTCGCGAAACGCAAGCTCATCGAGGCGAACCTGCGCCTGGTCGTCTCGATCGCCAAACGTTACGTCGGTCGGGGCATGCTCTTCCTCGATCTGATCCAGGAGGGCAACCTCGGTTTGATCCGCGCGGTCGAGAAGTTCGACTACGCCAAGGGATTCAAGTTCTCGACCTACGCGACATGGTGGATCCGTCAGGCGATCACGCGCGCGATCGCCGACCAGGCGCGCACGATCCGCATCCCTGTGCACATGGTCGAGACGATCAACAAGCTCGTTCGCGTGCAGCGCCAGCTGCTGCAGGACCTCGGCCGCGAGCCCACGCCCGACGAGATCGGCAAGGTCATGGGCATCAGCGCTGAGAAGGTGCGCGAGATCCAGAAGGTCTCGCAGGAACCCGTCTCGCTCGAGACCCCCATCGGCGAGGAAGAGGATTCCCACCTCGGCGACTTCATCGAGGACGCAGACGCGGTCGTGCCGGTCGATGCCGCGAGCTTCATCCTGCTGCAGGAACAGCTCGAAAGTGTGCTGCATACGCTGAGCGAGCGTGAGAAGAAAGTGATCCAACTGCGGTTCGGCCTGGTCGACGGCCACCCTCGCACCCTGGAAGAAGTGGGCCGCGAGTTCGGCGTCACCCGTGAGCGCATCCGCCAGATCGAGTCGAAGACGCTGTCGAAGCTACGCCACCCCAGCCGCTCGCAGAAGCTCCGCGATTACCTCGAATAGGGTACGTACGTACCCCCGCCGGGCGCTCAAGTCCGCCCGTCGATCTGATCTTCGCTCGTCAGTTCCAGGCCGCATCATCGAAGGTCTCTGTCTCGCCCAGCCTGTTGCGGATTGCCCCCCGTGCGCGCCGGATCGCTCCGAGGCTCCGAACGCTGGCCTGATCGGCCAGGCGTTGCGCCTGCCCACCCACGAGCCGGAGCGCCGGTGAGCCCGAGGATCTCGGCTGCGGGCCTCGCACGACCTCAGGGTCATCCTGACGCATCTTTTGGGAGACCGAGTATCCGATGCCGATGCCGGCACCCACCAGGATCAGCGAGCGGAGCTTCATGCGACGTCCTTCCTGTTGGATACGACGATGGAAGATGCCGCCACAGACTACCCCTGGGTGCAAAGACGCCGCTCGGGCGGGGAAGGGGTCACTGGTAGACTCCGCGACGCTCCACCTTTCCGGGGTAGCTCAACCGGCAGAGCGGCGGACTGTTAATCCGTAGGTTGTGGGTTCGAGTCCCACCCCCGGAGCTACGTTATCTCCTGCGCCGCAGGGCTGGGGTTCGTGAGTGTCGCCTTGGTAACTCGGGTTGACAGCCAAGTTGACAGCCATTCATCCGTTGAACAGCTTGTCGAGCGCCTCAATCGCCTCGCGACGTCGCTCCGACGACGTGTGCGTGTAGTGCTTCATCGTCGTGCTCTGGTTCGCGTGCCGGAGCACCTGCTTGGCGGTGTCGAGGTGGACGTTCAGGTCGGCGAGCCAAGATCCCGCAGTGACTCGCCAGTCGTGTATCCGTCTCGGCCGCACCTTCGCGCGCTCGCAGACCCCGACGAAGAAGGCCCTGACGTTCGAGGCGTCGAGTGGGGTGCCACGATCGGTTGGGAACACCAGATCGTGATCCTGCCACAAGGAGCCCGCCGCCAGGCGCTCTTGGTTGAGCCGCAACCGGTGCTTCCGCAAGATGGCGACCTGCTTCTTCGTCAGTTCGAGGGTTGACCTCGACGCTCTCGTCTTGAGTTCGACGAACTCGAAGCCTCCACCCGTCGTCCGTCTGACCTGATGCCGGATGTGTACGAGTCCACCATCCAGGTCGACGTCTCCCCACCGCAGCCCGAACGCTTCACTCTCTCGCAGGCCGAGGGCCAGACCAACGAAGAAGAGGGGCAGCAGCCGATGCTTCTCCATCTCGCGCCGGAGGGCCTTGACCTCTTCGACAGTGAAGGGGTCCTTCTCCCGCTCCTCGACCTTGGGACCGTCGGCCAACGCAACCACGTTCTTCACGACCCACCCGTTCCTCAGGGCCTTCTTCTGAGCGTGCTTGAAGACGATGTGGATGGCCCGAACGCCGCCAGGGTTGTGGCCCTCCTCCGCTAGTTGGTTGAGGGCCTGTTCAACCTGGTCTTCGGTGAGCTTGGACAGTCGAACATGCCCCAGTATCCGGATGATGTGACGGAGCTTCTGCTCGTACGACTCCAAGGTCGTCGTCCGAACGCGCCCCGGCTTGAACTCCGAGAGCCACCACTCCAGGTACTGCTCGACCGTCCGTCGTTCGTTGGGCAGGGCTGCTCCCGCTCTCACCGCGCGCCGGGCGTCGTCGAGCTTCCTGAGCACCTCTGCACGGGTCGCGCCGTACACGGACTTCCGCTTGCGCTTGCCCTCGACCCACCCGAGTTCGACCGAGCCTGCCCAGCGCCCGTCTTTCCGCCGGTGGATGGATCCTTCCCCGTGTCCGCGCCGCTTAGCCATCGGCTACTCCTCGCCTCTCGTGAACGGACGGTCCTTCAAGAAGCGCTTCAGAGCGCGATCGCAGTCACGCCAGAAGTTGGGCACGTACTCGTACTCCCACGCGGGGTAGGCGTCGTTCCATCGCCGCATCGTCTCAACCCACTTCTCGCCGGCCGGCTTCTGGTCGGCGAAGACAGCCAGCCGCAGATGCTTCGACGTTGGCGTGCGGACGCGGCCGCCGGCGATCGCCGTCCTCGCCTTCTTGTAGGCGAGCATGACGTCCTCGGGCGGCGTGGCCGGGTCGACGGTGAGTTCGATCCTCTCCCCGAAGGCCTTCGTCGGCGCGGCCGGATGGAAGACGGCCGAGACCATCTCCACGCTGGGTGTCACGCCGGAGATGACCCAGAGCGTCGCCATCCCGTTCGTGCACCCCACGTCGGCCGCCCAGTTCTTGGCCGTCAGCCGGAGCCAGTTCGCGTCACTCTCTCCAGGGAGGACGGGAGCCCAGTAGTCGAGACCGTCCACGGGATCACGGAGCTCGACGATCTGAACCTCCATCACAGGAAGGAGGCTATCCTTCGGCACCGACACGAGGTGCCGGTAGGAGGCGGGCAGTCCTCGTTCGAGGCCCTCGGCCTCGAGTCGATCGTTGAGCCAGTCCCGCGCCTCTGACGGAGTCACCAACTTCCGGCCGACCACCGACGCCCGGAACCGTTCAACCGAGAACGACGGGGTACGTGAGGCGAACCAGGCGAGCGCATCCTCGTAGGCCTGGATGGTCTCGTTGGGCGCCGGCTGCATGATCCTGCGCGAGGGCGGTCGCCGACCCACCATGCTGTAGTAGGGGAGCTGCTCGAGCATCAGGTCCACTAGGTGGCGGCTGAATGGCTCGTCGTCGGCCGCCTCCTTCTCAACGAAGAACTCCCACCCCTCGTCGCTGATCTGCCGGCCGGCGGCCCGCTGGACCTCCTCACGGAGCTGAAGGTTCCGCTCCTGAAGCTCCTTCTCCGGTAGGTCCATGGCCCTCTGCTCCTTCTCCATGAAGCCAGGTTGATGTCTCCTTCTAAAACACTATAGATGGAGAACCTACGCTGGCTTGCGATGGAGGATTCCGATACAGCCCAGCAGCCCGATCCGCCGGCGCGTCGGCTGGTGACGATCGACGTCGCGGCCTCACTCCTGAGCATGGGGCGGTCGAAGACTTGCGAACTCATCGCGAGCCGCGATCTTGAGTCGGTCAAGATCGGGAGGTCCCGTCGCATCCCCGTCGACGCGCTCGACCAGTTCGTGGCACGGCTCAGGGATGAGGCGGCCCGCTCGTGATCGTCCGCCGGCCACCAACGACCGTTGACCTCCCAGGGGGCTACCGCTCCTATGGGGGTGATTCGGAGGACCAGGTTCTGGTCGGTGACGGTCGCATGTCCACCGTAGTAGGCGTCGATGGCATCCACCTGGTGGCGCCCATCGGGAGAAGAGTCGACGATGACTCGTGGCAGCGGAGGCGCGGGCGCCGGTGGACCTCGGTTGTCGAGGTGGGAGGCGCTACGGTCACCCTCTGGAGCGGCAACGGCGGCGACTCACTTCTCTACGTCGGCGCAGACTTCAACCCGTCGAGGGTCCTCGATGACGATCCGCTGTACGTGTGCGAGCTGGAGCGGGTCCCCGAGACGGCGGAGCGGGTGTGGGCAGAGGTCGTCAGCAGGACTGACGCGGTCGACGACTGGCGGGTTGCCAGGGTCCAGCAGCTTGACCTCACGAGGGACTTCCAGGTCCACGATGCCGTCGGGGTCATCCAGGCCCTGAACCATGTCTCGCGTCCCCGAGTGAAGCAGCACCTCCTCTATCACGATCCCCTGACTACCCGACCGACGGGTCTCAAGCTCGCGACCAGCCGCGACCGGTGTGTTGGCGGCGGGCGGCGCGGGCAGGCCGTCACCTTGTACGACAAGGGCGCTGAACTCGGTCGCCCCGACCTCCAGGTCATCAGATGGGAGGCTCGGTGCAGGGCTTGGACCCGGCAGATCGGCAAGATCACCTACGGCTTCGACATGACGGACGCACTCATCGAGGATCTGGCCAAGAAGCGGTGGGAATGGTCGGGCGCCGGCGCCATCATGGCCGGAGAACTCACGATGATCACCGCCGTCAAGTCACTCGGCCTCTCCCCGGTCGAGACGGAGGCAGTGATCGGTCACGCGCTCCTGCGGTCCGCTGGAGAAGCCGTCCCGCTCTCGAAGACCACCCGTCTGAGTCGGGAGAAGCGCCTGCGCGAGCTCGGTATCGTGGTCGCCGCCGGCAATCCGTACCCGCGGGGGTCCTTCCTGGACTTCACGCTCGGACGTGAGGTGGCCGTACCCGATCCTGACCCCGCTGCCAACGATCCGGCCACTTCAGTGGTGTAGAAGGGCCAGCGACGCGCACGTAAGGGTTGAGATGGATCATCGAACCCAGACGTGGAAGGCAACCGCTTCGATCATGGCGGCATCGACCCCCCCGGGTCCCACCGAACCTCGACTCGAGTCGCGATGCAAGGTCTGTAGTGCTTCGATCGGGGACTTGCCCAACGGCGCGATGGTCAAGAACCTGGCCGAGCAGCTGTTGCTGGTGCCGCGGCCGTACACGAGCATCGTGCGCACGCTTGAGCCCATCATGGCAGAGTGGCCCCCCGAGGCTAGGTTCTCCCAGCACTCGTTGGCCCGCCACGCACGAAGGCATCTCAACTGGGAGGCGGCAGCTTTCCGAGAGGTGGCCGACCGGCGCGCAGCAGAGTCAGGGGGAGCATCCGACCGGATGCTCACCGCGGGCACCGTGTTCGAAGTAGTCCAGCAGCGAGGCCTCGAGCTCATGCTGCAAGACGAACTCCGCCCTTCGGTCAAGGACCTCTTGGTCGCGACGAACGCTCTTCGGGAAGTTGAGCAGGAGACGACCGAGGGACACTCCCTCGCACACCTCTACTCGCAGATGGATCGGATCATCACGATCTTCCGTGAGGAGCTTCCCGAGGATCTCCGTGATCGCATCATGTCGCGCATCCTCGACGAGGAGCGCACAGCCGCCAGCCCACCCTCGCAGGACCTCACGTGGCAGGATCTCGAAGAAGAGTTGGAGGCGGAGCCACCGTGATGAAGTGCGACGAAGTGCAGTTCTCGACGAAGGGTGTGCTGCTCCGTGAACGATGAGCGAAGTGCCATCCAGTCGAACCTTGAACACCTCAGCGGGACCATCGACAGCCTTGGCACCGAGATGAGACAGGGCCTCGCCAAGTTCCTGCGCGCGTCACCCGCGGCTCAGGCGGCCGCCATGGCAACGTCACCTGAGACGGCCGTGGTGTTCCCCATCCTGCTTCGCCACCTACGGATGCACCCTGTCGACGCCGGGTGAAAACTGAGCACTTCTCGCCGGTTGAAAACTGAGC
>JBBEAY010000063.1:0-2272 GCA_040882605.1 Actinomycetota bacterium | reverse complement strand
CGGCGGAGAGCGACGCCCTCGGTGCCCTGGCGGTCGTTGGCGAGGACGTCGCCGAACCTCGGCGCGCTTATGTGACCGCGACCTTCCGCCGTCGGCTCCACCAGGTCGCCTTCCGCGAGCGTGTGATCCGCGCGTACGCCGAACGTTGCGCCCTGTGCCGGTTACGCCACCAGGAGCTGCTGGACGCGGCCCACATCACGCCCGACAGCGACGCCGAGGGCGAGCCGGTCGTCAGCAACGGGGTCGCGCTGTGCAAGCTCCATCACGCCGCGTTCGATCGCTTCTTCTTCGCCATCCGGCCGGACTACGTCATCGAGGTCCGCCCGTCGGTTCTCCGCGAATCGGACGGCCCGATGCTCGTCGTCGGGCTCCAGCAGATCAACGGCCAGCTGATCCATCTGCCCCGCCGGGCGGTGGACCTACCTGATCGGGCGCGCCTCGAGCGCCGCTACGAGCAGTTCAGGCAGGCAGCGGGGTAGTAAGTCGCGATCAAGCGCCGATCCGTACGCTGCGAAGGTGAGCTGGCCACAGGCGTCGAGGAGAAGCACAAATCCAACATTGTCTACACGACAAGACTTGACGTGTCGTACGGGATAGACAACCATTGACGAAGCGAGCTGATCTTCTTCGGGCGGTCCGCAACGCGGCCGGGGCCTCTGGGACAACGTTGGAGTTCGTTCGACACGGATCGCGCCACGACATCTGGCGCGTCGGGATTACGCAATTCTCCGTGCCGCGCCACCGGGAGATCGGCGATCGGCTGGCGCTCGCGGTCAGGCAGTCGCTTGAGGACGAGCTCGGCGAAGGATGGTGGAGATGATGACACAGCGGACTCCGAGCCGTGTCTACGAGGTCCTGGCAGAACGCGACGGGCGCCTCTGGTTTCTGCGTGTCAACGAGCTCTCGGGGGTCTTCAGCCAGGTCCGGCGGCTCGACCAGGCCGAGGGCATGGCGCGGGACGCGATCGCGGCGTTTCTCGACATCCCTGCTGACGGATTCGACGTCATGGTCACGGTCAAATTGCCCGCCGACCTCGAACGCGACGTCGCAGGTGTCATCGACCTTCGCGGCGCTATAGACCGCACGGAGCGGGAGTACGCAGAACAGACCCGCCGGCTCGCTACGCGGCTCGTGCAGGGCGAGGGCATGACGGTGCGCGAGGCCGGTCGCCTTCTCGGCTTGTCATATCAGCGGGTCAGTCAGCTCGTGGCGAGCGTCTGAAGCGCTGCGCGGGGCCCGACTGGAGCGCCGCTACGTGCAATTCAGGCAGGTCGCCGGTTAGGTCCGGCGGGCGGCCCGCCAGCCGGGCGGGCCGGGAACTCGACGCGAACTAACGCTGTTGATCGGCCGGGAGGATCGTGAACGCGCCCCCCTGGAGCGGAGCGACGGCGCGAAACGCGCGCTCATCGAAGGTGAGCAGGCGGCGCGTGGCATATCGCTCGGCGATCACGACCAGGGAGGCGTCCGCGACACCGAGCCGCAGGTCCCGGTAGCGGGCGACGACATCCCGAGCGGCGCGAAGCCGCGCCCGGTCGAGGCACTCGACAACGAACGTGCCCTCCGCGAGGTCGTCGAGGAATGCGAGCTCCACGTCCGGTCCCAGGCGATCCAGGATCAGGTAATCGGCCTCCGCGACCGCGAGCTCCGTGGTCACGAGCGTCTCTCGTTCCTGCTCGAGGATTGCGCGAACCGCCGCATGATGCGGTTCGTCTGCGTCGGCCTGGGCGTACATCGCCCCGGCATCGACGATAAGCGCCATCAGCGCTGGTTCATGGTTTTGCGGTAGAGCTCGCCGGAGGTCCAGGCCGGCGGCTGCTTCCCGCCACTCCGCCCGGATCCGAGGCTTCGGAACCGGCGCGGCTGGGTCTCGATCTCGGCGATGACCTTGCGCACGCCCTCGCGGATGAGCTCAGCCTGGGGGCGACCCTCGCGAACCGCGAGGCGGCGCAGGCCCTCGGCCTCGTCGTCGGTCAGGTAGACGGATGTCTTTCGCATGGCCTGCGTAGGGTACCACACGTCAATGGTTCGCAAGCCGCTCTGGAAGATCGGCGACGGGTCGAAACACGAACCGTTGGCCGATGGTCCGTCGATACGGTGATCTGTGGCGACGCGCCGGGTCGCCGCGCCGGGTCGCCGCCACGATCCCTCCGCATCGTGCCGTCGCCACGATCCCCATGCCGGTTGGTGGGTCGGTTCGGTCACCGGGCGCCCGAACGAGCGGAGGAACGGGTCTTCCCCGGTCGGTTCGGTCACCGGGCGCCCGAACGAGCGG
>JBBEAY010000062.1:0-75678 GCA_040882605.1 Actinomycetota bacterium | reverse complement strand
ATCTTGGAGGGTCTCGCTGCATATTGCGAGCGGATCTCCGACTCAGGACACTAGGTGGCCTCGATGCCTTCGAGGAACCGGTCGACGAGCGCATCCGCACGCCCGCGCGCCTCTCGCTCACCCGCTCGCATCATTCGCAGCATCTCGTTGGGGTCGACTCCCGCCCGATGGAAGTCGGTGTCGTCGTAGGCGAGCCACGCCTCGACCATGCCCGGCGTGGCCTCCGGATGGAACTGCACGAGCAGATGCGGGCCGAGCGTGTATGCCTGCGGGCCAGCTTCGGTGCGGGCGATCACCGTCGCACCCTCCGGCGGGCCGAACGTGTCGCCGTGCCACATGAACCATGGGCCGGGAGGCACAAGGCCGGAGTCGTCGGTGTCGACCTTGCGGAGCCCGACTTCGGTGTCGCGGGCACGGGCGACCCATCCCCCGTTGGCTTCCGCGAAAGCCTGGGCGCCGAAGCAGATGCCGAGCACGGGCACGTCGATGGCCACGGCTTGTCGGAGCCGCTCGAGGAGCCCGTCGATCCACGGGCGCACTTCTTCGCCGTCGACCGACCACGGCGCGCCGGTCACCACTATCGCGTCGAACCCGTCGAGCGCCGGCGGTGGTCCGTCGTCGTCGAGCACGTGCTCGACGACAACGGACACGCGCTCCCGGAGTGCTTCCCCCACATGCCCGGCGCGCGAAAGCTCCTGAGGCTTCAACACGAGGACGCGCACGAGCGGGCTCACCCCCAGAGCCGATCGGCGACCCGGCCCACCAGCTCCAGCTTCCGCCATTGGGCGTCCTCGTTGGTCTCGTTGCCGAGCATGACGCTCGCGAACCCGCACTGTGGGCTGATCGCGAGCCGGTCCATGCCACCGGCGTAGCCGGCTGCCTCCTCCATGCGACGGACCAGATCGTCCTCGTCTTCTAGCACGGGAGTCTTGGAGCTGATCAGGCCCATGACCATCGTGCTTGCGTCTCTGAGATGGCGAACCGGCGCGTAGCCGCCGTCGCGGCCCTCGTCGTCCCACTCGACCAGGAACGAGTCGTATGGCAGCTCGCCGAGAACGCGCTCGGCGACTGTCTCGAGCGAGCCCTCGCACATCCACGACGAGCGGTAGTTCCCACGGCAGATGTGCAGGCCGACGGTGACATCGTCGGGCATGCCCTCGAGCACCGCGGCGTCGGCTGCGAGCGCGGACTCGAACACAGCATCGACGTCATACCCGGCGGCCTCGAACCGACTGATCCACGCCGGGTCGACGAGATAGGGATACAAGGGGAAGTCGAACTGCACGTAGCGCGCACCCGCCGCGATCGCATCGGTCACAAGTCTGCGTTCGATCGCGACCGCCGCGTCGACGGATTCGGCCACCGAGTCGTATGCGCCTTCTACGGTCGTGAAGGGATGCGCGAAGATCGACGCGGTCGGGAATGTCACCTTGAACGGTGTCTCGCCGGCGAACTCGCGCATGAACGCCGCCTCGCGCGCGCCCGGGGAGTCGACCTGCTCGAGCGGCGCGACGATCTCGTGCACCGCGAGCTCGACGTCCTCATCCCGGTCGTTGCGGAACGTTACGGTCTTGCCGGTGCGCACCCCGCTCACCGCGTCGTAGAACGAGTTCATGAACATCCAGCGCCGGAACTCACCGTCGGTGATCATGTCGAGCCCGCAGTCGCGCTGGCGCCGAACCGCCTCACGGATCGCCTCGTCCTCGATCGCCGTCAGCTCGGTTCGGTCGCGTTCGCGCTCCTCGTCGAGCGCCGCCGAGTGCCCCGGCCCGTAGAAGGCATCGATCGCGGCGCGCAGCTCCGGTGGGCGCAGCAGCGACCCGACGACCTCGGCTCGAGCCGGGTTGCGTGGCATCTCGCTCATGAGGTCTGCCACCTGGCCCAGAGCGAGTCCGGAGCGCGGAACTCCCATCCTGACAGCGTGACGGGGCGCTCGGTGTCGAGGTCGAGCGCGGGGAGTCTGTCGAGCGCCAGATCGAGGGTCACGCGCGCCAGGTGCCGGCCGAACCAGGCGCCCAGGCAGAAGTGCGTGCCGGCCGAGAACGCGAGGTGGGCGCCTTCCTTGCGGTGGATGTCGAACCGATCGGGATCGGCCCACCGCCGCGGATCGCGGTTCGCCGACGAAAGCACCGCCGCGATCAAGGCACCCGTCTCGAGCTCGACGCCGCCGAGCTCGACCGCCTCGGTCGTCTGGCGGGTGGCGGTGCCGACCGGGCCGGCCCATCGGAGGGTCTCCTCGACCGCCGCCTTCACGAGCGAGCGGTCGGCACGGACCTCCTCGAGCTGCGGCGGGTTCGACAGCAGCGCCCACAGCGTGAGCGCGATCACGTCGCGCGGCTCCTGCAGGCCGCCGCTCAACATCAGCGTCGTGTTCCCGACGATCTGCTCGCGACTCATTCGGCGCCCGTCTTCTTCGCGATGCAGCATCCACGAGAGCACTGAGCTGTCGGGCTGGTGCTCGAGCCGGTCGAGCACCTGGCCGATCGCGGAGTGCAGCGCCACCGCGGCCTCGTCGGCGGGCGCCTGCTTCGCCGGGTCGCCCTCGAAGTTGGCGAGCCCCGGCATGAGGCCCTCGTTCCAGCGCAGGATGTCCTGCCACGGCACTTCGTCGAGCCCCAGCATGAAGCAGAGCGAGCGCACGCTCATCGGATCGGCATACTCGCGGAACAGATCGGCTTCACCGCGATCGACGAACGAGTCGATCAGCTCGCCGGCCAGGCGTGGGATCATGCCCTGCGTGCGTTCCTCGACGTCGCGAGGGCGGAACGGCGCCTCGGTGATCGCCCGGATCCACTGCTGCTTCGGCCCTTCCATGCCGAGCATGTTCTCGCCCATCGTGCGGTTGAGCGTCGAGGGCTCGGTCGCGGCCGTGAACGTCTCGGGGTGCATGGCGACATGCTTCACGTCGTCGTGACGCGTGACGAGCCAGAGGCCCACGGCCGGCACGAAGCTCACCGGTTCCTCGTCGCGCAGGCGCTGATACGCCGGGTACGGATCGCGCTCAAGCCCCTCGAGCGTGACTTCGCCGCCGATCGTCACGGAGCCACGGTCTCCCTTCGCGCCAACCGCCTGGAAGGCGTATCTTGCGGGTTCATGGACACGACCGGCAAGCGACTACGGCTCCTGTTCCCCGACATCCACGGCATGGAGCGGGGGAAGTACTTGTTCGGCGACGTGGCGCAGTCGGGCCACGCCGCGTTCTGTATCGGGGTCTACCCGCTCACTCACGACCGAGAGATCCTGCCGATCCCGAGGACTCAGTTCGACGTGGGCCTGCCCGACATCGACGTGCACCTCGATCGCGACTCCTTGCGCCACTCGTGGGAGCCCGAGACGCTCATCGGCATCGGCGATTCGCGTTTCCGCGGGGAGCCGTGTTCGCTCGACCCCCGCCACGTGTTGCGCCAAGCCGTCGACGCCTGGCGCGACCTGGGGCTTGAGCCGCAGATCTCGTTCGAGCTCGAGTTCTATCTGATGGAGCCCGACGGCGGCGGCGGATGGAGACCCGTCTCGCTGCCGGGGCACCGCGTGTACGGCACGGGAACCTCGGTCGATCCGACCGGGTGTGTCGACGCGATGGTGACCACCGCACTCGGCTGCGGGTTCAACGTCGAGACCTGGAACAGCGAATTCGACGAGGCCGCGTTCGAGGTGAATATCCGCTACGACGAGGCGATGAAGGCAGCCGACGACGCGTTCGTGCTCCGGCTGCTGATCCGTGAGGTCGCCGAGCACCACGGCAAGCTCGCGACGTTCATCGGCCGGCCCCTGAACGAACGGGGCGGGAGCGGCATGCATGTGAACTTCAGCTTCCGTCGTGACGACGGGTCGAACGCGTTCCACGACCCGAGCGACCCCGAGGGCATCTCGGACCTCGCGCGCCGGTGTACCGCGGGACTGCTCGAACATCACACCGGCATGGCGGCGATCATGGGTCCGCACGTGAACGCCTACAAGCGGCTGCAGCCCAACATGCTGAACGGCTACTGGGCGAACTGGGGACACGACGATCGCAGCGTCACGGTGCGCGTGCCGCCGGCGCGAGGCGAGGGCACGCGGCTCGAACAACGCTCCGCCGATGCTGCGGCGAACCCGTACCTCGTCGGCGCGGCCGTGCTGCACGCCGCGCGGTTCGGTGTCGAGGACGAGCTCGAGTTGAAGCCCCCTCAGCCGGTCGGCGAAGCCCCGGACACCGACGTGGCGATCCCCGTGAACCTCTCCGACGCGCTCGAAGCATTGAACGCCGACGACCGGCTCGTACAGGCGCTCGGCCCCGAGCTCGTCGAGGCGTTCACGATCTTGAAGCGCGGCGAGTGGGCCCGCTACGAGGGCGCAGTCGAAGACAGCTCTACCAACGACGTCAGCGACTGGGAGCTCCGCTACTACCTTCCGTTCCACTGACCGGGCACGCGTTCCCTGCGCGCGTGATCGGCGCCGGGTCTCATGAGTGCTTGCCCGGCTCCCAGCTCTCCCCGTACCTTGCCGTCGCGAACCCGAGCGGCTCAGGTTCGAGCTCGGTGGCCATCGTGTCGTTCCATCGGTTGAGGAAGCCGAACAGCCCGATCACCGAGAGCATCTCCACGATCTCGCCGTCGCTCCAGTGGCGCCGGAGCTCCTCGAAGTGCGCGGGCGTGACCTCGTTGGGCACGAGCGAGGCATCGCGAGCGAACCGCAAGGCCGCGCGTTCGGCGTCGGAGTAGCGGTCGCTGCGCTCGAAGTTCCAGATCTCGGCGATCTTGGCGTCGTCGACACCGCGCTCGCTCGCGTCGACGGCCTCGTGCGCCTGGCAGTACCGGCACCCGGCGGCCACGCTCGAGACGATCGCGATCAACGGTTTCAGCTCTGTCGGAAGCGTGCCGGTGTTCCAGATCTGCGTGATGAGCGCGCTGAAGGCCGTGAGGATCTCGGGGCGGCGCGCCATGGTGAACAGTGAGTTCGGCACGAAGCTGAGCGTCCGGTCGTAATGCGCGAAGAGCTGCTCCAGCTCGGGGTGGTCCTCGCGTCGGAGCGGTTGCATGTTCGCCATGAAGCCCTCCAGATCCCTGGGACCAGTCACGGCCCCCGCTCGATGCGTCACACTACGCGGCACCGACGAGGAGGTCCGATGAGGCTCAAAGGCAAGGTGGCGATCATCAGCGGTGGCGGCTCGGGCATCGGCGCCGCGATCGCTCGGCGCTTCGCCGCCGAGGGCGCGAAGGTCGCCGTGACCGGGCGCCGGCCCGAACCGATAGAGACCCTGGCAGCGGAAGTCGGAGGACTCGCCGTGCCGGGCGATGCGAGCGATCCGGCCCATGCCACGGCAGCCATCGATGAAACGCTGCGAGCGTTCGGCAACCTCGACGTTGTGGTCGCCAACGCGGGCGTCGGGCTCGGCGGCACGGCCGGCGACGTGAGCGACGACGCCTGGCGCACAACGATCGACATCAACCTGTCGGGCGCGCTGTTCCTCGTGCGGGCCGCGATGCCGCATCTTGAAGAACGTGGCGGCTCGATCGTGCTCGTCTCGTCGGCCTCAGGCTTCGTGTCGTCGGCATCAAGTGCGGCCTACGTGGCTTCGAAGGCGGCCATGATCGGGCTCGCCAAGTCGATCGCCGTCGACTTCGGTCCAGCGGGCGTGCGTGCCAACGCGCTGTGCCCTGGCTGGGTTCACACACCGATGGGCGACGAGTCGATGGATGAGCTGGCCGTCGATCGTGACATCTCCCGCGACGATGCCTACCGCCTCGCCACCGAGCTCGTGCCACTTCGGCGCGCCGCCGAGCCCGACGAGATCGCCAACTGCGCGGTCTTCCTGGCGAGCGACGAGTCCTCATACGTGACGGGCACGACGCTCCTTGCCGACGGTGGCGGCATGGCGGTCGACGTGGCGTCGGTGGCCTTCGCCGATGTGCGAGGAGGCTCGTCGTGAGCTTCGACCATTCCGGACGAACGGCGTTCGTCACCGGCGCCGGTTCGGGCATCGGAAGGGCCATCGCGTCACGTCTCGCCGACGAGGGAGCGGCCGTGGCAGTGGCCGACGTGCGCCTCGAGGGCGCGCGGCAGACCGTGGCCGCGATCGACGCAGCCGGGGGACGGGCGCTCGCGATCGAGCTCGACGTGCGCGTGCCTGCCCAAGCCGAAGCCGCACGCGACGCGGCGCTCGAGGCGTTCGGGGCGATCCAACTCCTCGTGAACAACGCCGGCCTCGTGCGCATGTCGATGCTCGACGATCTCGAAGAAGAAGAGTGGGATCTCGTGCTCGACACGAACCTCAAGGGCATGTACGTCGTGACCCGCGCGATCGCGCCGGTGATCGGCGACGCGGGCGGCGGCGCGATCGTGAACATGTCGACGATCGAGTCCGAGGTGATCGTGTCGTCGGCCGGACACCCACAGGTGCACTACAACGCCTCCAAGGGCGGCGTGAAGATGCTCACCAAGGCTCTCGCGGTCGAGCTCGCTGACCGTCACATCCGGGTGAACGCAGTTGCGCCCGGCCCGATCGCGACGTCGTTCATCCCTGGCGGCGACCTGAGGTCGGCCGAGGCCTGGGCGTTCATGTCGCAGCGCCTGCTGATCGATCGAGTCGGGGAACCGGAAGATGTCGCGGCCGCGGTCTCGTTCCTGCTCTCGGAAGACGCCTCGTTCATCACCGGCGCCCAGCTTCCCGTCGACGGCGGCTGGCTCACCCGATGACGGCGTCGAGCCTTGGCTCGGTGACGGCGCGAGGCTGGGGTCGATGACTCCGGTCGGCGGCACCCCCACCTTCGGACTCGACGAGCTCGGCGACGCGGGCATCCGCACAGTGATCGTGGCCTCGGCCGACGTGACCGGCCGGCTCGTGGGCAAACGTTTCGGGACCGACGTGTTCCGCAAGCTCGTGCACGAAGGCGTGCCGCTCAGCTCTTGCGTGCTCGGGTGGGACATCGATCAGTGGCCGGGTCCCACGCAGTCGTACACAGGTCATCACACCGGCTGGCACGACGTGCGGCTCGTTCCCGACCTCAGCACCCTTCGACCCGCCGCGTGGCTCGAGTCGACCGCGATCTGCATGGCCGAGTTCGTCGAGATGGGGCGCGACGATCTCGTGGAAGTCGCCCCTCGCACGGTCCTTCGCCGGCAGATCGAGCGGTTCGAAGCCGACGGCTTCACACCGCAGGTGGCGAGCGAGCTCGAGTTCTCGCTCTACCGGGGCACGTACGACGGGGCGCGCACGAACGGCTACGAAACGCTTGTGCCGACCACGCTCGCTCGCGCCGACTACACGGTGCAGGCAGGAGATCAGCACGAGGCGTTCTTTTCACAAGTGCGCGAGGCACTCACCCGCTCGAACCTCGGTCCGTACACGAGCCAGGTGGAATGGGGCCTCGGCCAGTGGGAGATCAACCTGGAGTACCGGAGCGCGCTCGAGATGGCCGACCGCCACATGCTGTTCAAACTCGCCATGCGCGACCTCGCCGCCGCGAACGGCATGGCCGCGACGTTCATGGCCAAGCCGTTCCCCGACACGACCGGTTCCTCGTGCCACCTGCATCTCTCGCTCCTCGACCGCGAGGGTGCGAACGTCTTCGGCCAGGGCCCGAGTGGCGATGGTGAGGGTGCGAGCGACGACGCTGAGGGCTCAAGCGTCCACGGCGAGGGTGCGAGCGGAGACACGCTCGCCGCCCCCTTGCGAGCCGCGGTCGGAGGTGTGCTCACACACGCGAACGATCTGATGGCCTTCTACGCGCCGACGGTCAACTCGTACCGGCGCATCGCCGGCGGCGAGTTCTCGGGCAACGGACTGAGCTGGGGCTATGACAGCCGCATGGTCTCGTGCCGCGTGCTCGTCGAGGCCGCCGAGTCGACCAGGCTCGAATGGCGCGTTCCCGGCGCCGACGTGAACCCCTACCTCGCGATCGCCGCGCTGCTTGCATCGGCCCGCGACGGGATATCGGCCGGCACCGACCCCGGCGAGCCGCTCGTCGGCGAGGACTGGCAGCGCGAAGTACCGCCTCTGCCCGCCCACCTCGGTGAGGCGGTCAGCGCGTTCCGCGAGAGCGCCTGGGTCACCGAGACCTTCGGCGCCGAGGTCGCCTCCCACTACTCAGAGGCGGGCCGTTGGGAATGGGAACGCTTCCTCGCCGCCGACGTCGTCACAGAGTGGGAACGCCGCCGCTACTTCGAGTTCATCTGAGGCAGCGGGAAGCCACGCCGCAGCGATGCGAGCTCAACCGGGGCGGCGGGGCGATTCACCCACTCGGCGGCGCCGGGCCTCCTCGGTAGCGCGATCCGTTCGGCCGGGACCATCGGACGGTCATGTCGGGATCGAGCCTCAGCTTCCATCCACCCTCGTGCACGAGGCGGTGGTGGAAGCCGCAGAGCAGCACGAGGTTCTCGAGATCGGTTCGGCCGCCTCGGGACCACCACCTGACGTGATGCGCGGCGGTGAACCGCCGTCTGCCGCAGCCGGGGAACCGGCACTCCCGGTCGCGGTGGCGCAGTGCGCGCACCATGGCGGCAGACGGGGTGCGGGTGAGCCTGCCGAGCCTGAGAGGGTTGCCGACTGCATCTTCTGTTACGACCTGGAGCCTCGAGTCACACGCCAGGCGCTGCACGGTCTCGGGTGTGATCACCGGACCGTCCTCGACCTCGCCGTTGGGAGCACCGGGAGCACCGGGAGCACCGAGCAGCGTCTCGAGCTTTGTGTGCACCACCACGGTGGCCCGATCCTGGTCGGGATCGGAGGAGATAGACCCTGAGCAGAGCATGACGAGCGCATCGGCCCGTCGTGCATCGGCAGGGTAGGGGTGGTCGCTACCCGGGGTGAGCGGTATCGAGTCCGCGAGGTGACCGAGCGCCTTCGCCACGACCGCTCCTTGGTCTGCGGGGAGCTCTGCCTCGAGACCGAACCGGGTGCCGTCGTCTGAGTACCACCAGCTCAGGGACCGCTCACGCTCTGCCGAGAGCGTCTCTTGACGCTCACGGCGGCGTTCGAGGTCACCCCGGCGCTTGATCGCACCTGAGGCTCGCTCGTAGGCCCATGAGATCAGGTCGGCTTCTGTCTCGGGGGTGGCGAACCGGGTGAGCTCGACCACCTTGTCGATACCGAGCTCTCCTGAGGTGAACGCCCGAGCCACCAGGGGCAGAGACTCGAGCGCTTCTGCGGCCCCGACCCAGCGCTCGGCCTTCCAGTTGGAGATGCCGTAGCGGATCGAGACCCACTGGGCGAGGCTCTGGGCGCCGTCTGCCCTCCATGCCTCACGACGATCGATCTCCCGGAGCAGGGCGAACAGCTCACGCTGGGCTCTGCTCACGGTCGCGTTCAGCTGGTCGGCGCGGGCGAGCAGCTGCTCATCGCTCGTCACCGGCGAACCTGGACCCGCGGTTTCCCTCAGCTCGAACATGTGTCCGAAGGTAGAGGGAACCGCACCTCGGTTCAGTGACGTGCGTCACGTGCGGGGCAAGGTCGCGAGATTCTTCGGAGATCCTCGTTCCCGGCAACACCTGATTTGCCCGTATGGTCGTTCGGTAGCAAAATACCCGCGCCGCACCGAAGGGGGAACCTACCGCATGGCCGACACGCTGGGCGACATCGATTTGATCAACCCCGACACGTACGCGGAGCGAGTGCCGTTCGAGTGGTTCGATCATCTGCGTGCCGAGCACCCGGTGATCTGGCACCCCGAGCCCGCGCCGAACAAGGGCTTCTGGGCTGTCACGCGCTACGACGACCTCACCCGCGTGCACATGGACTGGGAGACGTTCTCCTCCGAGCTCGGCGCGGTTTCCCTCGAGGAGCTCGACGAGGAACAGCTCGAGGTGCGCAAGTCGATGCTCGAGACTGACCCGCCCCGCCACACCGAGCTCCGCAAGATCTGCTCGAAGCGCTTCAGTGCCCGCGGCGTCGGCAAGTACGAGGACTGGATCCGCGAGGTCGCACGCGACGTGCTCGACGACGCGCTTCCCAAGGGCGAGTTCGACTTCGTGAGCGAGATCAGCCGCGACCTGCCGATCCGCTTCCTCTGCTCGATCTTCACCGTGCCGCAGGAAGACGCGCCGCAGCTCATCTCGTGGGGCGACAGCATGATCGCGAACCAGGACCCCGATCTGTCATTCGCCGTGATCGACAAGGTCGACACCGAGGCGTACCGGCTCTTTCCGTTCCGCTCCCCCACCGCGCTCGACGTGTTCGCCTACGCCGACCGCCAGCGCGACGAGCGGCTCGCCGAACCCGCCGACGATGTGCTGCAGGCGCTGACGATCGCCCAGAGCGAGGGCGTGCTGAACGAAGCGGAGTTCCACAACTACTTCGGCGTGCTGATGATCGCGGGCAACGAGACCACCCGGCACACGATCAGCCACGGCATGCTCGCCTTGATGGAGCACCCCGACCAGCTGCAGCTGCTGCGCGACCAGCCGGAGCTGATCCCGAGCGCCACCGAGGAGATCTTGCGGTGGGCGACTCCCGTCTTGCAGTTCCGGCGCACGGCGACCCGCGACGTCGAGATGCGCGGCCAGCTCATCAAGGAAGGTGACAAGGTCGTCACCTGGTTCATCAGCGCGAACCGCGACGAAGCGATGTTCCCCGACCCCTACACCTTCGACGTGACGCGCAAGCCGAACGACCACATCACGTTCGGACCCGGCGGCCCGCATTTCTGCCTCGGCGCGCACCTCGCGCGGCTCGAGACGAAGATCCTGTTCCAGGAACTGATCCCTCGCCTCGACACGATCGAGCTCACCGGCCGAGTCGAGCGCATCCGGTCGAACTTCGTGAACGGCATCAAGCGCATGCCCGTCCGCGTCGCGACGAAGTAGCGGCGTCGACATGACGCCCCCGCGGCTCGTGCTCGTGTTGAGCGAGAACCACGCGCTCGTGCCGGCGCGCGACCTCGGCGGCCTGGTCGACATGGCCGTCGAGGCAGAGCGGGCCGGGTTCGATGGCGTCATGGTGAGCGAGCACATCGCGCTCGGGCTCGGCGCCGACTCGCACGGGCTGCCGGCGAACCCACGGGACTACGCGCTTCCCGGGAACCAGGACCCGGCGACCCCGTGGCCCTCCTCGTTGCTGCTGCTCGCCGCCATCGCCTCGGTCACGACGCGACTGCGCCTGATCGCGAGCGCCGTGATCCCCCCGCTCAGGCACCCGCTCGCGCTCGCGAAGGAGCTCGCCACGCTCGACCTGCTCTCAGGTGGCCGGTTCGTGGTGCAGTCCACGGTCAGCTGGCATCAGGCCGAGTACGAGGCGCTCGGCGTGCCGTTCGAGTCGCGGGGTGAGCGGCTCGACGAGCACCTCGAGGCCTGGTCCCGGTTGTGGCGCGACTCTCCCGCCTCGTTCGGCGGGCGCCACTACCCGTTCGAGAACGTGTGGCTCGAGCCGAAGCCGTTCCGGCCCGATGGCCCACGGCTTTGGTTCGGCGGACAACGCCTGCACGACCGGTTGCTGAGGCGCCTCGTCACCTACGGCCACGGCTTCAACCCGCTCGGACGCCCGAGTGACGACGACCTGGCCCGGCTCGCCGCGGCGATGGCCGAGGCCGGGCGCGACATCGGCGATCTCGAGATGGTCGGCGGCACACGCGGCGCCTTCCCCGACGCGACCCATCCGGCGCCCCTCGACGACGCCCTCGACCAGATCCCGCATCAGGTCGCTCGCGGCTTCGGAACCATCTGCATCAAGCCGAGCCAGTTCACCGACGACCGAGCCGGGATCCCCGACTTGCTGCGGCGCATCGTCGAGGGCGCGGCCGAGCGATGCTCCCGAGACTAGTCCGTACTAGACTACCGGACGATCGCCGACTGGCGCGACCGCCCGAAGCAGCGACCGAAGCATGGTGGCGAGGTCGTCCTGCTGCGCCGCGTCGAGGTGGGCGGCGACCGCGCTCTCTTCCGCGTTGAACTTCGGGAACAGCACCTCGATCGTGCGGCGGCCGGCGGGAGTGAGCTCCACGACCACCATGCGCCCGTCATCGGGGTCCTTGCGGCGCAAGACGTACCCGCGCGATTCGAGCGTGCCCATGACGCCCGTGGCTGTGGGCCGGCTGATGCCGACAGCGGCCGCGAACTCGCGGGCTTCCATCTCGCCCCACACCCACAGCACCCAGAGGCCGACGAACGAGGTCCAGCTCAGGCGGTCGGGGGCGAGCACCTTCCCTTCCATGTGTCGCCTGATCGCCACCGAGCTGCGGAACAGGTTCGAGATCGCCCACATCGCGCGGAAGTCGAGCTGCAGATGCCCGAGCTCGTCGCGCACCTTGCGCTCGGCGGGCAGCAGGCCGTCTTCGCCGGGCAGGTGGCGGTCGCCCGGCCGCGCCGACGCGTTCACGCCTGACTTCCCTCGAGCGCGAGCCGCTCGCCGAGCTCGCGCGCGACGTCGAGCAGCGCGATCACGTCGTCTTCCGTCGTGCGGAAGTTCACGAAACACGGCCGCAGCCAGACCTCGTCGTCGATGAGGGCGGACGAGAGGTAGGCGCGCCCATCGGCCTGGATCGCGGTCGCGAGCGCCTGGTTGTGGGCGTTCACGTCGACGACACCGGGTGGCACGTGGCGGATCGGCACGATCGAAAGCTGCGGCGGCGCTTCCAGCACCTCGAAGTCCTCGGTCGCCTGCGCTCGGCGGTAGAGCAGATCGGCCTCGGTGAGGTTGCGTTCGATCGCGTCGCGGAACTGCGCGGCGCCGTGCGCCCGGAATGCCAGCCAGAGCTTCAACGCCCGGAATGGCCGAGAGTACTCGAGGGTGATGTCGGCCGCATGAAGCTCGTGCTGCTGGTGCGGAAGGTACCCCTGCTCGTGCGCGAAGGCCGCGGACAGCGCCTCGTCGTCGCGAACCAGCACGACCCCGCAGGCCTTCGGCAGATACAGCCACTTGTGCGCGTCGATCGAGCAGCTATCGGCGCGCGCCAGCCCGTCGAACATCGTGGCCCGAGACCCGGCCGTAGCCGCGGGAAGACCGTACGCCCCGTCGACGTGCAACCACACGCCGTGCCGAGCGCAGACATCGGCGAGCGGGTCGAGCGGGTCGATCGCCCCGGTGAGTGTGGTGCCGGCGGTGGCGACCACCGCGATCGGCGTGATGTCCTCGGCGACATCCGCGGCGAGCGCGTCGGCGAGCGCCCCGGGTTGCATGCGGCGCATGCCGTCGATCGCGACCGGTCGCAGGTTCGCCGATCCGATGCCGAGCAGCTCTACCGCGCGCGTCACCGAGTAGTGCACCTCCTGCGAGCAGTAGACCGCGGCGCGTCTTCCGGCGAGCCCTTCGTGCCGGGAACCCGGTAGCGCGCGCTCGCGAGCCGCGGCGAGCGCCGTGACGTTGCTCACTGTGCCACCGCTCGTGAACGCTCCCGCCGCCGACGGGAAGCCGACGAACTCCGACACCCACCGAACGGCTTGGTCTTCGATCTTCGTGGCCGCGCGCGCGTCGACGGCGAGGTTGATGTCATAGGTGTGCGCGAGCAGGTCGCCGAGCGCCCCGATCTCGAGCCCGCTCGAACCGATGAACGCGAAGTACCTCGGGCGCGCCTGCGCGATCGACTCGTCGAGGATGCGTGCGGCGTCGTCGAGCGCGTCGTGCACGGGCGATGGCTCGCCCGGCAGCGCGCGTTCGAGGAGCCGCCGCACCCGCTCGTCGAGTGGCGGCTCCTCGGGCCGGAAACGGTCGAAGCTGCGCCACGCCTCGGCGACCAGGCGCGCCGCGTGCTCGAGCGCCTCTTCGCGAGGCGCATCGAGCCGCAGCGGTCGCTCGTCGTCAGTCATGACTCCCGGTTTGGGGCACCCCGATCAGCTCGTCACGCCTCCCTGCTCGTGCAGATCCCCGAGCACCTGGCTGGCCGGCTCTCTTCCCTTCACGATGACCATGTAGATCAATCCGATCACGAACCAGATCAACGCGTACCGGGGCGCCCAGATCGTGGGTGTAGGCACCTTGTAGAAGGAACCCCAGATCGCCGCCGCCGTGATGGCGATGCCTAGGATGGCCGCGACCGCCACACCGGCGGGATTCGGCTGGCGGCCGATCGTGGCCAGCGCACCGATCGACATCAACAGGTACACGACCAGCAGTGCGAATCCGCCGAACGTCGAGCACCATGCAAAGAGCGCGAAGTAGTGCGGGAACCCTTCGAGCGCGAAGATCTCCGTCGATTCGCTGGCCACGATGAGCAGCCCCTGGATCAAGATCAACAACGCGATCGCGCCCGCGGGCGTGCCGAACCTTCGCGAGACCGAGGCAAGCGGTGCCGGAAGGCGACGGTCACGAGCCATCGCGAACATGCCGCGGGTGGACGCCACGCCCGCACCCACGTAGACGGCGAGCATGTCGAGGAAGACGACCAGGATCAGGGCCTTGAGCCAGAACTCCGACCCGAACTCACCGCCCGGAGCTCCCAGCGCGAACAGCGGTGCTCCGGCAACTTCCGGACTCGTGATCACGGCGAGGTCGAATCCGAAGCCGGCGACCTCCACGTAGGCGGCGATCACATAGAAGATCGACACCAGCACCACGGCTCCGAGCACCGCTCGAGGGATCGACCGCTCGGGCTCGGCAGTCTCTTCAGCCAGGTTGGCCGCCGTCTCGAACCCGACGAAGATCAGCACGCCGTAAAGGACCCCGAACAGGATGCCCGAGAACCCGCCGTCGGGACTCGGATCCACCACCTTCGCGAAGTCGTTGGCGTCTCCCAACTTGCTGATCACGGTGACGAAGAAGATCAGCACCACAGCGATCGAGATCAGAGCGAGCGCGAGCTGGACCCTCGTCGAGATCTGCACGCCGAGGTAGAGCACCGCGAGCAGCAGGGCGGCCACCACAACGTCCCAGAGCCAGATCGGCATATCGAGGTCGATCTCGAACGCCGTCAGCAGGCTGTCTTTGATGAACCCACCGAGCAGCACGCCGAGGCCGACCGTCAGGATGATCGTGCCCGCGTAGTACAACCAACCCCCAGCGGCGCCCAGGGTCGAGCCCAGACCTTCCGAGACGTAGTCGTACAACGACCCCGCCGCGTGGATGCGTCTCGCGTATTGCGCGACGATCCAGCCGATCGCGAAGACCCCGATGGCGGCGAGCAACACCGCCGTCACGGCAGACGTGCCGGCACCTCTGGCCGCGAAGTTGACGCCGATGATCAGCGGGATGATGAACGCCGCCGAGAACACCGGGCCCATAAAACCCACCGACTGGGCGAGCACGTCGACGAGCGATAGCCTGGCTTTCCCTAACCGTTCGTACCCCAATCCCTGGTCCTGCTCTGACACGTGGAGCCCCCCTTCTCCGTTCGCGGCCACCGTCAGGCGGCCGTTCCCTTTCCGGTCCAACCGTCGGCGGGGCGCTCGAACCACACGTGCACCTGGCCCGTGCCGACGGAAGCTTCGTACTCGCTGAACAGCTCGCCGGGCGCCTGGCACCGCGCGCCCCCGATCGCCGACGCCATCATGAGGTAGTGGCCGAAGTGCCCCTCGGGCGCGGCCTTGCGATACTCGGGCATCCGGTCGATCACGCCGGCGTGATCGCCCTCGCGCATCATCGAGATCACACGCTGGTCGGCCTCGTAGCTTTCGAGCCCCATGATGTTCTCCGGCGCCTTCGAGCTCTCGTGCTGGCGAAGCTCCTGGAACGGGAAGAACCGATGCGTCATGCCCCCGCTCGCCAACAACACGACCCGGCGATCGCTCTGTGCGATCGCGTGGCCGATCAGCTTGCCGAACAGCAGGAAGTCATCGGTCGTGCAGCACTGGTTCATGGCGACGCTGATCCAGCGGGTGTTGGGGTCGCCCAGGAACGTCCAGACGTTGACGGTGCCGTAGAAGATCGGCAGGTATGGGTCATCGCAGGCGAGGATCCAGCAATCGTCGCGGCCGTCGGCCTGCGACGCGATCGCCTTCGCGAGGTTGGGGTCGCCGGGCATGTCGTACGGGATCTGACTCATGCCGCGCGGAAGCTCGTGGCTCGTGAACTTCCCCTGCCGGCGCTCGTGCGAGGTCACGATGTGCTCGAACGTCGACTCCCAGTGGGTGTCGAACACGATCACGGTGTCGGGCTGCAGCCGGTCGAGGCACTCGCTCTTCAGCCGGTGCAGACCGGGCACGAGCGTGATCTCGTTGCCATCGTTGATCTCACGGCGGGTTTCCTCGGGCAGCATGATCGTGGGCACATGGGCCACGAGGGCCGCGCCGACGACTTCACCCATGTCGTTCCTCCTCCTTCAGTTCCATGGTGCGGTGCAGACATTCTTCACGTCCGCGTGGAAGTCGAAGCTCCAGGGTCCGCCCTCACGGCCGATGCCGGAGCCGCGCGCCCCGCCGAATGGCGCCGCCAGGTCGCGCACGAAGAAGCAGTTCACCCAGACGGTGCCCGCGACGAGTTTCGAGCTGACGCGTTCCGCCCGGGCCTCATCGCCCGTGTAAAGGACCGCGGCGAGACCGTAGTCGGTCGAGTTGGCGAGCGCGACGGCCTCGTCCTCGTCCTCGAAGGTCTGGAGCGTGAGCACCGGGCCGAACACCTCCTTGGTGAGGATCTCCGATCCTGTCGGCGCATCGTCGAACAGCGTCGGTCGGTAGTAGAGGCCTCCGAGGTCCTCGTTCGGGCCGCCGCCGAAAACAGTCGTGGCTCCGTCGTTCTTCGCGCGCTGCACGAAGCCGTCGACGCGATCGAAGTGCTCGCGGGTGATCTGCGGGCCGATGTCGGTGGCCTCGTCGCGAGGATCGCCCTGCACGATCGCGGCGGCCGCGTCGGCGAATCGCTCGAGGAACCCGTCGTGCATCGAGCGCTCCACGATCAGCCGCGTGCCGGCGAGACACACCTGGCCGGCGTTGTCGAACTGGTTCACGGCCTGCAGCACGACGGCGTCGAGGTCGGCGTCGGCGAACGCGACGAACGGCGACTTGCCTCCGAGCTCGAGCGAGGCCGGGGTCAGGTTCGCGCCCGCGGACTGCGCGACGAGCTTGCCGGTTGGCACGCTTCCGGTGAAAGCGATGCGGTCGACGCCGGGGTGGGCGGTGAGGGCGGCGCCGGCTTCCTCACCGATGCCTTGCAGCACGTTGAATGCGCCATCGGGAAGGCCAGCGTCGCGCACGATCTCTGCGAGCATCGATGCGGTGAGTGGCGCCCACTCCGGGGGCTTGAGGATCACCGCGTTGCCGGCCGCGAGCGCAGGTGCCACGCGCCACGTCGCGAGCATGAGCGGCGCGTTCCACGGCGTGATCACGACCGTGACGCCGCTCGGGTCCCAGGCCACGTGCTCGGCGAAGCCCTCGTAGTCCTTCACGCCTGTCTCGAGCGCGAGCAGCTGGTCCGCGAAGAACCGGAAGTTGCGGGCGACCCGCGGCATCACGGAGTTCTGCATCGAGCGGAGCAGCGAGCCGTTGTCGCGGGTCTCGACCGACGCGAGCTCGGGCACGCGCGCCTCGACCCCGTCGGCGACGCGGTGAAGCGCCTCGGCCCGTTCCTTGGCCGGCGTCGAGCCCCAGATCTCGCTCGCCGTGCGGGCAGCGGCAACGGCCTGGTCGGCCTCGTCTGCGCCGCCACGGGCGACTTCGGCGATCGGCTGCTCGTCGATCGGCGAGACATCGGTGAACGTGGTTGGGGACGCGACGCGCTCGCCCCCTATCCAGTGGTCGATCGAGACCTCGATGCCTTCGACGACGGCGTGACTCGTCGTGCTCCCCTCCCCCGTGTTTCGAGGAACGCCCAAAGGTCGTTCGTGTCCGAACGGTATGGGGGGCAGGGAAGTCCTGTCAAGCCGAGCGGCCGGGATCCGGTCCAGGCGAGTGCTCAGCCCGAGAAGTAGGCCTCGAGATCGGGCGTGGCTCGTTCGCGCAGGGCCGCGGCGATCCGCTGGCGCTCCAACATCTGCTCCAACATCTTTGCCGACTGCGGGATCGGGTGTTCCGTGAAGAACGCCTCGGCTTCGGCGACCTGCTCGGGCTTCGTCAGGTACCGAGCACCGTCGGCCAGGCGGATCGTCAGCTGCGACGGGAAGCGCTCCTGGGTCTCGTCCCATCGCTCGCGCAGGGTCGCCCACGCACGATCACCCAGGTCGCGGTTGGTCACCGCGTATGCGAATACGAACGGGGCGTCCTGGCTGCGGATGTCGTCGCCGAACGTGGCCTCGAGCGTGCGATCGAGCAGCACCGGGTCGCGGAACAGCGGCAGGGCGAACAGGTAGCGGTACTGCTCCTGGGGTGTTGGCGAGTCGTGATACGCCGTCCAGAAGTGCTCGTAGTCCGTGGCATCGCCGTTGAACGCGACCACGTTCACCGCGGCCGCGGCGAGCGACGCGTCGACCGGCTTTCCGGCGCGAGCCTCGGCCTCGAACTCTCGCGCCGCAGCCTCAGCGTTCGGATCGGCGCCGAGCACCCCCAGTCCCTGCAGCAGCGCGCCACGCAGCGCCCTGATGCGATCGGGCTCGTCGGCGTCGGCTTCCCATCCGAGCCGGTCCATCGCGGGCGCAACCAACCGGCGCACGAACGCGCGCAGTCGCTCGCGGTGCTCGCCTTCGAGGAACCGATCGCACCAGCCGAGACCCTGCATCAGCAACTGCCAGACGGCGAGGTCGTCGTCGTCGCGATAGCTCGACGCCGCCGCCACGAACTCCGAGGCCGGCGCTGCGCCCGAGGTGACCGCGGCCCAATGGTCGTCGACGAGGCCGTACCGCTCGAGGGGCGTCAGCTCCACCAACCGGTCGGTGAGCCCTTCGAGCAACCCATCCTGGTACCGGACCCGCGCGAAGCTGCTCGCCCCCGCGTTCACGACGACCGCCGCATCGACGGGCGCCGGCACCACTGTGCCGTCGGCCGGCACGAGCACCGACGTCTCGTCGCCGTCGAGGGCGCGTACCCGCAAAGGCACGTCCCACACCGCGTGATCGGTGCCGCCGTCGGCCAGGAAGCGCCGCTGCTCGATCGCGATGCCGTCGTCGGTGGATGAGGCGGTGAGCAGCGGGTAGCCACCCTGCCAGATCCACTGGTCCATGATGCGGCGCACCGGTTCCCCGCTCGATTCCTCGATCTCGTGCCAGAGGTCGTGGGTCTCGGTGTTGCCGTAAGCATGGCGAGCGAGATACAGCCTGATGCCGTCGCGGAAACGCTCGGCGCCGAGGTACTGCTCGAGCATGCGTAGGATCGCCGCGCCCTTCTGATACGTCAGCACGTCGAACATCCCCGACGCGTCGTCGGGTGAGTGCACCGGATATTCGATCGCGCGCGTCGAACGAAGCGCGTCGACTTCCTTGGCCGAGGTGTTGTAGCGGCCGAACGAGGTCCAGCGCTCCCAATCGGGTCGCCATGCGTCAACGGTGATGAGCGCCATGAACGTCGCGAACGCCTCGTTCAGCCAGATGCCGTTCCACCAGCGCATCGTCACGAGGTTGCCGAACCACTGGTGGGCAAGCTCGTGCGCGACCACATCGGCGATGTTCTCGAGCTCGGGCTGGGTCGCGTGCACCGGGTCGACGAGCAACAGCGACTCGCGGTAGGTGATCAGGCCGGTGTTCTCCATCGCCCCTTGCGCGAAGTCGGGGAGCGCGACGAAGTCGACCTTGCGGTCGGGATACGGGATCGCGTAGTAGTCCGTGAAGAACCGCAAGGAGAACTCGCCCGCCTCGAGCGCGAACTTCGCGAGATGCCCCTTACCCGGAAGGTGCACGAGCCGCAGCGGCACCCCGTCGACGTCTATCGGCTCTGTGATCTCGAGCCGGCCCACGACGAAGGCCACCAGGTAGGTCGACATCAGCATCGTGTCGGCGAACCCAACGCGCACCCGGCCGTCGCCCGTCGGTTCCCGCGTGGTCTCGGGACCGTTCGACAATGCCACGACGCCGTCGGGCACGACCAGCGTGATGCCGAATACCGCCTTCAGGTCCGGCTCGTCCCAGCATGGAAAGGCGCGCCTGGCATCGGCCGTCTCGAACTGCGTCGTCGCGATCGTGTGGGTGCCGTCGTCGTCGGTGTAGGTCGAGCGGTAGAAGCCGTGAAGCTGATCGTTGAGCTCGCCTCTGAAAGTCATCGCGAGGGTCCACGGGCCGGGCTCGGCGGGCGACTCAAGGGTCAGGGTGGCGCGCTGCAGCTCTTCGTCGAGCGCGATGCCGCTCACCTGGATCTCGCCGCCTCCGTCGCCTCGGAGCGAGGCCCCGTCGATGGCGAGCTCGAGGGCGTTCACGACGATCTCGCCGACCCGCTCATGCACCTCGACGGCAACCTCGACGCTTCCTACGAATGTCGCTGCCTCGAGATCGGGCTCGAGTATCAGGTCGTATCGCGTGGGAACGACGGCCCGAGGAAGGCGGTAGCGGTCCTGCATGGTTGGGGAGCCTACCGCGCCGCGAACCCATCACGGCCGGACGCGCTCCCCGGCATCGAGCGCGTTGTCCTCGCTCGTGAGAGCCTTGCTTGGGAAAGGCTCAGACCCGACCATGCGAACGACTCCTCGCGACGCGACGATCGATAACGACGGCCAGGCGGGAGTGACGCCGCCGGTCGTCGGTCTTCTGCCCGACCGACGCCGACGCATCGGCACGCTCGCGTTCCTCGGTGCGATCAGCGTCGTGGTCTGGCTCATCGTCGCGAACGCCGGCAGCGGTGGACCCGGCCGATCGCCCGTGACCGCGTCCGAGGCACCGCTCCCGGGGAGCTCGGCGCTGGCGCCCGGCACGTACCGGCTTCCCGGGATGTCCGAAGCGGTGTCGGTCACGTTGCCCGATGGCTGGTTCGCCGGAGATTCGATCTGGGGTCCAGCGGGCCAAGGAGTCGCTGCTGTGTCCATCGGACGTCCGGGCGCATCGACGAGCCTGGCGGTATTCGACCTCGACCAACTTCGGCCGTTCGGGACCTCGTCGAACCGACCGCTCGAGCGTTCGGGTGACCGTGCGTGGTACGCACGCTCGCTCGAGGCCTACCGGGCGCGAGTCGAGCCACGCCTGCGTGATCGGGTCCTCGGCCGACAGCTCGACTGGCGGCCGCCGCCGGTGCTCGCGTGGCTGCTCACCCACACCGACCGGCGTCCGATCGAGATGACCGTGGGCGTCGCGATCGGCGGTCGCCTCGGCGACCTCGTGTCGTTCTCGTTCCCCGGACCGACCCGGCCTGTGTTCGACGTGCCGCGAGCCGGCACCATCGCGTTGCGGCCGGGAGTCTCCTACACGTTCTGGGTGCCGACCGAGCGGGACCGGCTCGGATCCTCGTTCATGGTAGGCATCGCTCGAGAGCTCGGCGCCGTGGTCGGCACGGCGGAATGGGACGTGATCCGCACGCTCGAGCTCGGGGAGTGAGGGGTGGCAGCGCCGCGCTATCGACCGGTCAGTCGTTCACGTACGTGAGCCACTCCACGTACTTGGGGTCGTCGCCCTTGGTGGCGGCGAAGAACGCGTCTTGCAGGGCTTTGGTGACCGAACCGCGGTGCCCGGCCCCCACCGTGCGATCGTCGACCTCACGGATCGGGGTGATCTCGGCGGCCGTGCCTGTGAAGAACACCTCGTCGGCCGTGTAGAGATCGGTGCGCACGAGGTTCTGCTCGAGCACAGGGAAACCGAGGTCGCGCGCGATCGTCATGACCGCGCTGCGCGTGACGCCCGCCAGGCAGCCGTGTCCGGTGTGCGGCGTGACGAGCGTGCCGCCGTTCACGACGAAGATGTTCTCGCCCGAGCCCTCGGTCACGTAGCCCTCGGCGTTCAGCAGCACGGCCTCGTCGTAGCCGGACTTGATGGCATCGACCTTCGCAAGTATGGACCCGAGGTATCCGCCCGTGGCCTTCGCGGCGGAAGGCAACGAGTTCTGGTCGTGGCGCCTCCACGAGCTGATCTTCACCCGCACGCCTTGCTCGAGGGCTTCCTCACCGAGGTAAGCGCCCCATGGCCAGACGGCGATCGAGACGTCGACTGGGTTCGCGAGCGGGCTCACGCCCATCTCGCCGTACCCGCGGATCGCGATCGGCCGGATGTAGCACGACTGCAGCCCGTTGACGCGGATCGTCTGCTTGACGGCGTCGACGAGCTCGGCCTTGGAATACGGGATGTCCATGAAGTAGATGCCCGCCGAGCTGTACATGCGGTCGAGGTGCGCATCGAGATGCCACACCGCGGGGCCGCGCGAGGTCTCGTATGCCCGGATGCCCTCGAATACGCCGCTGCCGTAGTGCAGGGCGTGGCTGAGCACGTGCACCTTGGCGTCCTGCCAGAGCACGAGCTCGCCGTTCATCCAGATCTTCTCGACCTCGGTGATCGGCACCTTCGAACCTCCTACTGGTGGCGTCGCGCGTGCGGTTCCGCGCCGGGCGATGAGCCCAAGGATACCGGCGTTCAGGCACCCCCGCGAGGGTGTGGACCCGAGGGAAGCCGGGTACGGTGACGGCTATGACCGACCCCATGGGAAATGGAAGTCAGCTCACACCGAGTGAGGGACCATCACCGACCGACGCCGATGATGACGGCGGCGAAGCGATGGAGGACATGATCAGCGACATGGACTGCTACCAGGGTGTCGACGAGGACACCACGGCGTCCGAGCAGCACGACGGTGACACGATCGACGACCGGACCCGTCGCGAACAGCCTCAGCGTGTGCGGCGCGACACGAGCGTCGATCTGGTCGATGGCGACGATGAAGACGGGGTCGATCGCGAGCCGGATCTCGTGGCCGACTCCGATCTCACCGAGGGTCATGTCGCCCCGGAGCTCGCCGCGATGCACGTCCGCGAAGATGCGCCGGGCGTGGTCGATCACCCCGACGACTACGTGAACGACTGACGGGTACGCCGGTTGGCCTCAGCCGAGCTCAATGCAGCCGGTAGACGGCGAAACGCCACTCGAACACTACCGGTGGAACCTTGTCGAGCGGACCCCAGCGTTCTTCGGCCCACGATCTCGCGCCGGTCGTCGCGTTCGCCCTAGATGCCTCGTCGGTGATCGCCCACGTCCACGAGAACATGTTCCCCTCGATGCCTCTCACGAACGCCTCGAGATCGTCGCGGTCGCGTTCGAGGAAGGTGACGTCGTCGAGCCTCTCGCCGCCCAACATCGCGACCTCCTCGTCGAGCTCATCCCAGCCGTCCCACGTGAGGCCGGCCGGCTCGATCGAGACGCCGGTGATCTCGGCGAATCGAGCTTGGATCTCCGAGCGCATGCCGCCGTAGGAGCCGAGCGCCGCCAGGAAAGGTCCACCGGGCGCGACCACTCGAGCGATCTCTCGGACGGCAGCTCTCCAATCGGGGATCAGATGCAGCACCCATCGCAGGTAGGCGCCCGCGAAGCCATCGTCGAAGAACGGCATGCGGGTGGCGTCGCCCTCGACCAACCGGAACGGTGGTGTGCCGCCGGCCTTGGCCAGCAGCTTCGCGAGCATCGGGCGAGAGAGCTCGAGCCCCACCATGTCGACCCCCGCGTGGCTCAGCGGCATCGCCACCTGCCCGGTGCCGACGCCCACCTCCAGGATCGGTCCGGCGCCGTCGAACGCAGCGACCAAAGTCTCGGTCGTTCGGCGGACGCCTTCGGTGGAGAGACCTCGAGTCGCGTCGTAGTACTCGGCGGCCCGGTCGAACATGATCGAGTCGCTCATGGCGCTCTGGCGTAAACCCGCCAGCGCGTCGACTCAGCCGGCACCGGGTCGTCGAGGCCGCCGAACCGAGCCTCTGCCCAGGCACGGACCTCATCGGTGGCTGCGGCGAGATCGTCGTCGGGAACCCGCCAGGTCCAGGACCACCGCTTCGTGGGGATCTCGTCGAAGACTTCGCGCAGGGTGATCGTGCGCTCGTAGACGACAGGGACCTCGCGATGCAAGACCCAGCCGATCGAGGCGAACCCGTCGTCGAGCTGACGGTCGCGGTCGACGTGGCTCAGCCCCACCGCGACAACCGCATCGCCCAGGATCTGCTTGAACCGCAGGTATGTCTCGCGGAACTGCCCTGAGAATCCGCCGGGCTCGATGACGACCTTTCCACCTGCTATCACCACGCGGTCGAGCTCGCGGAGCGCCTGAAGCCAATCCGGGATGAGGTGCAGGACCCATCGCGCGTACGCGCCTCCGAGCGACCCGTCGGCGACCGGCAACCGGGTCGCGTCGCTCTGCACGAGCGGCAGCCGGGGCGTGTCGCCCGCCTTGTCGCGGAGCACCGCCATCATCTCTGAAGACACGTCGAGGCCGATGACCGGCGCGCCCCGTGCGGCGAGTGGCAGGACGAGCTGGCCGGTTCCGACGCCGAGCTCCAATACCGGACCCCGGCCGCAGACCTCTTCGCCAAGCAGATCGAGGATCGTGCGCAGGCTTGCGTCGTCGGTGACCCGCGTCTCGTCGTAGTACGCGGCGGCCCGATCGAACGAGATGGAGCCCTGGCTCACGAGACCGGGATCCGCTTCTCGGCATCGACGAACGGAAGCCGGGCGACGGCCCCTGAGCGAACACCCGTGGACGAGGCGACCTCCAACCCCGTGCCTTCGGTCATGTGCGACGAGGGCACCCATGCATAGCCGACGTTGCGCTCCAGACGCGGCGACCACGCACCCGCGGTGACGCGGCCGATCGGTGCTCCGCCCGGCTCGTGCACAGGCCAGAAGTCGTTGAGCGCGCCCTCGTCGGTCATCGGCTCGCCGCCGATGTCGATGCCGACAAGCTTGCGAGCGACCCCGGTCTCGGCGAGCCGCGCGAGCGCCTCGCGTCCGAGGAAGTCGTGCGGCTGGTCGGATTCCACGTACTTCTCGAGCCCCGTGATGTGCAGGGGAGTGTCGGATGCCCGCATGTCCGAGCCGTAGTTGAAGATGCCGGCCTCGATGCGCCGGGCCTCGCTCGGCGCGATCACGCGCATGCCGTACGACTCCCCCGCTGCATAGACAGCCTCGAACAGCTGGTCGCCACGGGCCGAGTCCTGCCCGTAGATCTCGTAGCCGACCTCGCCCGTCCATCCGGTGCGAGAGACGACAACAGGGATGCCGTCGACCTGGGTCTCGGCGCACCAGTAGTAGCGCAGGTCCGCCACCTCGTCGCCGAGCAAGTCGCGGATCACGTCCTTCGAGCGCGGTCCTTGGATCTGCATCGGCGCCACGTCGGCTTCCTCGATCTCCACGTCGAAGCCACGACCGGCCGCGACGCCCGCCACGTACAGCAGGGCGTCGGAATCGGCGAGCGCGAGCCAGAAGCGGTCCTCGGCGAGCCGCAGCAGCACCGGATCGTTCACGATGCCGCCCCATGCGGTCGTGAGCAGGACGTACCGCGCCTGCATCACGCCGACCTTGGTGAGGTCGCGGCATGTGATGAGGTTCGTCAGCTCGAACGCGTCACGCCCTCGGATCTCGACGCACCGCTCGACGCTCACGTCCCACAGCGTCACGTCGTGCAACAGCGCGTTGTACTCGGCCACCGGGTCGTCGTAGAGGGTCGGCAGCAGCATGTGGTTGTACAAGCCCCAGCTCTTGCAGCCGTGGCGCTTGGTCGCCTCGAAGTACGGCGACTTGCGGTACCAAGGCTGCACGTAGAACGTGAACGTCTCCGATGCCATCGACTGCTCCTCCCGGTCGCGTGCGGCGCGCGTGCGCGGACGATACCCCACCGATGTCGGCGCCAGCCGACCGCGTCGCGCTAGTTCATCGAGGGATCGCGGGGCATCAAACGAAGCATGTCGTATCCGCGACCGAGCCGGCGCAGCACGTCTTCCCACAGACGGGCCGGCTGCTCGTGGAAGACGTCGCCCGGCAGCGCCGGAACGGTGACCCAGGAGTCTTCCTCGAGCTCGTCTTCGAGCTGACCGGGGGCCCACCCGGCGTATCCGGCGTACACACGCGCGCGACGTATCGTCGAGGCGATGTCGTCGCTGGAGTCTGGCGGCAGGAAGCCGATCGAACCCATCGCGAGCATCTCCGCCCTAGAAGGATCGACGAAGTCCGCGAGCACGACGACGCATTCGGGCTCGACCGGCCCGCCGTCGAACAGCGGCTCCTCGGCATCGACCAGGTCGCCGAGCGGTGGGACCGCGTCTCGCACGGCAACGGCGAGCGGTTGATTCAGCACGACCCCGACGGCCCCCTGATCATCGTGGTGGCCGATCAACACGACCGTGCGCCGGAAGTTCGGGTCGAAGAGGTTGGCGTTCGAGATCAGCAGGCTTCCGGTGAGCGATCCCACTTCCCAAGGGTCGCACACCCAAGTACGAGAGGTTCACCCAACCGCCCTTCGACCGATGCCTCACCGAGAGCTACGGACATCGAGGAATCGCTCGACCGGGCCGCGTCGGCGACCGCACCGGCATGGCCATCGGGCCCGCTTCCTCGGCCGTCCCCGGCGGGGACCGCGAGGAAGGCTTCCGGCTCCTGATCGAGCACATGCCCGGCATCGTGTATGTCGAGATCGACGAGCCCGGCCACCGAGCCCGGCACGTCTTCCCTCGGGTTCAGGATGTGCTCGGGTACGCGCCCGAATGCTTCACCGCCGGACGACGGCCCGGGCGTGCCAGTCGAGGTGCGCGAGTCGCTGTTCCGAGCCTTCGAACGCGGGCCGAGCGCGAACCCGCAGTCTCCGGGGGTCGGGGTGGGCCTCTCGCTCGTCGCCCGCTTCGCCGAGCTGCACGGTGGAAGGGCCTGGGTCGAGGGCCGCGACGGAGGCGGCGCGTCGTTCCGCGTCTGGTTCCCCGGGGGGCGGTAGCCGAGCCTCCAGGCCGCGCGTCGCGCGATCTCCCGCCTACCCCGCGGGCGTCTGTTTCTTGGGGTCGAGGAACGGGAGCGGGGTGACCGTGGCCGTCATCGGGCCGTTGGGCGACGTGATCTCGATGCGCGTGCGCTCGGACGCCTTCTCGATCGGAACCCAGGCGAAGCCCATGTTGATCTCCAGCCGCGGAGAGAACGAGGCGCTCACGAGACGGCCGATCTGGGTCGCACCGTCGACGACCGGCCAGAAGTCTTCGAGCCACATGCCGAGCGGTTGCCCGTCGATCGTCACGCCGACGAGCTTCCGCTGTACGCCCTCGGCCTGGATTCGTTCGAGTGCCGTGCGTGACACGAGCTCGTTGTCGTTGTCGAGCTCGACCAGGCGCTCGAGGCCGGTGATCTCGAACGGGCTGTTCGTGATGTCCATGTCGTTGCCGTAGTTGAAGATGCCGGCTTCCATGCGGCGTTGGTCGCTCGGGGCGATCACGCGCAGCTCGAACTCCTCGCCGGCGACGACGATCGCGTCCCAGAGATCGAACGCGCAGGAGGAGTCGCGCAGGTAGACCTCGTAGCCGAGCTCGGCGCTCCAGCCGGTGCGCGAGACGACGACCGGGATGCCATTCAGCTCGGTCTGCTTGTGCCAGTAGTAGCGCTGGTCGGCGACCTCGTCGCCGAAGAGCTTGCGGATCAACGGCTTCGACCGCGGCCCCTGGATCTGCAGCGGGCTCACGTCGGGCTCGCGGATCTCGACATCGAGCCCGGCGAACGCCGCGACGCCCTTCGCGTACAGCAGGGCGTCGGAGTCGGCGAGCGAGAGCCAGTAGTGGTCCTCGGCGAGCTTCAACAAGATCGGGTCGTTCACGATGCCGCCGTCGGGTGCGCAGATCAGCACGTACTTGCATTGCCCGGGCTGGGTCTCGGAAAGATCGCGCGGTGTGAGCAGCTGCGTGAACCGGCCCGCGTCGGGACCGGTGATCTCAACCTGGCGCTCTACTGCCACATCCCACAGCGTGACCTTCTCGACGAGGTGCCAGTACTCCTTGACGTCGTCGTCGTAGAGCGTCGGGATCAGCATGTGGTTGTACAGGTCCCAGCTGGTGCATCCGGCTTCCACGGTGCGCTGAAAGTACGGCGACTTCTTGTACCAGCTCGCGAAGTAGAACGGGAACGACGAGTTCTGCTCGGCCATCGGTGCCTCAACCCTTCCGTCGGAACAGACCGCGGCGGCGGTCCCTCTTGATCTCTCGCATCATGTTGTAGGCAGGGATGCCGCAGACACCGCCCCCACCATGCGTCGCGCTCGAGCACTGGTAGAGCCCGCGGATCGGCGTGCGATAGTCGGCATACCCGGGCGCCGGACGCATGTGGAACAGCTGCTCGGCGCTGAGCTCCCCGTGGAAGATGTTGCCGCCGACGAGACCCCACTCCCTTTCCATCTCGTAGGGGCCGATCACCTGTCGGTGCAGCACCGAGTTGGCGAACCCGGGGGCGAGTTCGTCGTAGCCGGCGATCACGCGGTCGGCGTAAGACTCGAGCTCGCCGGTGTGCGGCTGTTCGCTCCACTCGTGTGGCACCCACTGCGTGAACAGCGAGACCACGTGCTTGCCCTCGGGAGCGAGGGAACGGTCAAACACGGTCGGCATCACGCCGTCGCTGAACGGCGCGGTCGCCGGCTCGCCCGCCCGCGCCTGCTCGAACGCCTTCTCGAGGTAGGTGAGCGAGTGCGCGAGCTCGAAGCCTCCCGTCAGGTCGGTCAGCTCAGGCATCGCCGTGAACACCGGGGCGCGGTCGAGCGCGCAGTTGATCTTCACGACGCCGCTGCGGGTCTTCCAGTTCCTGATGTCGTCGACGAAGTCCGCTGGAAGGTCGACCCGGTCGATCTGCTCGAGGAACGTGATCTTCGGATGGATCGCGGTGACGACCAGCGGCGCACGAAGCTCCTCGCCCGAATCGAGCACGACGCCGGTCGCGGCCCCGCCCTCAACTAAGACCTTCGCGACCCTCGCCTCGGTGCGGATGTCAGCGCCCAACGACCGCGCGCTCGACGCGATCGCGTCGCTCACCGCGCCCATACCGCCCTCTGGCACCGCCCAGGCGCCCAGGTGGCCGTCGCCGACGTCGCCAATCGAATGGTGCGCCATCACATAGCCGGTGCCCGGCTCGTAGGGACCCGCCCACGTGCCGATCAGACCGTTCAACGCCATCACGGTCTTCACTTGGTCGGATTCGAAGAACCGGTCGAGCAGGTCCACGACCGACATCGTCATGAGCTGGGTGACGTCGGCGAGCCCGCGCACGTCGAGGCCGCGGAAGCGCCATGCGAGCCGGAGCTGCTCCGTGAGATCGGAGGGTTTCAGGGAGCCGAGCCTCGGAGGAGTGGTCATCATCATCGGACCAAGCACTGCGGCGAGGCCCCCGATCCACGCGTCCCAGCGTTCGAGCGCGTCGGCGTCGCGCTGGGAGAACTGAGCGAACGAGTCGTAGTTCTTCTGCGCGTCGTCGGCGTACTGCACGACGCAACGCCCGTCGGGGAACGGCAGGAAGTACGGCCCGACGGGCGTCGACCGGTACCCGTGTCGTTCGAGTTGCAGGTCGCGCAGGATCGTGTCGGGCATGAGGCTCATCACGTAGCTGAGCGTGGTGACCTTGAACTCGGGCGCGTCGGGCCAGGGCGCCATCGTGTCGGCGGCGCCCCCAACCTTGTGGCGCGCTTCGAGCACCACGGTGCGGGCACCGGCCTTCGCGAGATACGCGGCCGCGACGAGCCCGTTGTGCCCGCCCCCCACGACGATCGCCTGGTAGCCGTTCGTGGACCCCATCGGTGCCCTTCCGGTCGCTCGTTGTACGGCCATATGAAGCCGTTGGAGTACAGGATATGCTTGAATGCTCGTTCAGTTCAAGCCAGGTCCATGGCGCGGTGCTGGCTGCCACTCCCAGGTCAAAGGGCGGTTCGAGAACCTGAGTCGCGATTCAGCCGAGCCAGCGCTGAGGGGCCAGATTCCGTCGGATCACGGTGCGGCTGCGGATGACTGCTCGCACCGAGCGCCGATTCCGGGGCCACATCGGCGGTGAGACATCCAGCAGATCAAGCCGGCAGCGTGACAGTGCGCAGCTGGTGCGCTTCGATCCGGGAGGCGACGGTGTCGAGTACCTCGGAGGGCACCTCGGTGTCGACGGTGAGACACATCAGCGCATCGCCACCCTCGGCCTTGCGACCGACGTCCATCGTGGCGATGTTCACGCGGTGCTCACCCAGCAGGGTTCCGACCGTGCCGATGATGCCCGGGCGGTCGAGGTAGGTGAAGAAGACCATGTGTCCCGCGGGGGTCACCTCGATCTCGAAGCCGTTGACCTGCGTCACCCGCTCGTGGCCCTTGCCGAGCACCGACCCTGACACCGTGACGGGGTCCGCGTCGGTCTCAGCTCGAAGCGAGATCGAGCTGACGTAGTCCTGCGAAACGGTCGAGCGCATCTCACTCACCGTGAGGCCGCGCTCACGCGCGAGCATCGGAGCGTTCACGAACGACACCGGTTCGTGCACGGTGCGCGCGAGCATGCCCTTGAGGATCGCCAACGTGAGAACGCGCGTATCCGACTCGGCGATGCGCCCGAGGTAGGACGCGACGATCGAGCGAACGCCGCCCTCGGCGAGCCCAGCGGTGAGCGCGCCCAGACGCTCCGCGAGGGGCACGAACGGCCGAACGACCTCGGTCACCTCGGCGCCGGCCGAGACGTTCACCGCGTAGGGCACGAACTCGCCCGTGAGCGCGAGGCGGACCATCTCGGCGACGGTGGTGCCTGCCTTGTCCTGCGCTTCCTTCGTGGAGGCGCCGAGGTGCGGAGTCACCACGACCGAGTCGAGCGCGAACAGGGGCGAGTCGGTTGTCGGCTCGTTCGCGAACACGTCGAGCGCCGCTCCCCCGAGGTGGCCGTCCTCGATCGCTTTGGCCAACGCTTCCTCGTCGACGAGGCCTCCGCGGGCCGTGTTGATCAACCTGGCGCCCTGCTTCATGAGTCGCAGCTCGTGCTCGCCGATCAGCCCTTCTGTCTCCGACGTACGTGGCAGGTGGATCGAGACGAAGTCTGCCTGCACGAGGAGCGCCTCGAGCGAGGGCATCGCGTCGACGCCCATCTCCTTGGCGCGATCGGCGCTCACGTAGGGGTCGAACGCGATCACGCGCATGCCGAATCCGGCCGCGCGCGAGGCCACCAGCGCGCCGACGCGTCCGAGCCCAACGAGGCCGATCGTCTTGCCTGCGAGCTCCACGCCTTCCCACGTCGACCGCTCCCACGAGCCTGCCTTCAAGGCGGCATGCGCCTGCGGGGTGTTCCGCGCCTGGGCTAGCAAGAGCGCCATCGCCTGCTCGGCCGCACTGATGATGTTGGACTGCGGCGCGTTCACGACCATCACCCCGCGTCGTGTGGCCGCCTCGACGTCGACGTTGTCGAGCCCGATGCCGGCGCGGGCGACGACCTTCAAGCTCGTGGCGGCTGCAAGCACCTCGTCGGTGACTTGGGTGGCGCTGCGGATGATCAGCGCGTCGTACGCCCCGATCTCGGCTGCGAGGTCGCCGGCAGCGAGGTCGAGGCGTTCGTCGACCTGGAAGTCCGCCCGCAGCAGGTCGAGCCCCTGCGCCGAGAGCGGCTCGGTGACGAGGATCCTCACGGCGCCGCCACCCCTCACGAGGTGCGCGCGTCCATGAACACGGTCTCGGCTGCCGCCACCGCTGCGCCGCGCTTCACAGGGTGCCCCAGCGACTCGAGCGTCATCTCGAGCGCCGCGAGCCCCCTGATGATGTCGAGCTCGCTGAAGTACCCGAAGTGCCCGATGCGGAAGACCTTGCCCTTCAACGGGCCCTGTCCGGGGGCGAGGACACACCCGTGCTCGGCACGGATCGTGTCGGTGATCGTGTCGGCGTCGGCCGATTCGGGCGCGCGGATCGCGGTCACCGTCCAGTTGTCGTCGAGCCCTTCGCCGAACAGGTCGAGGCCGAGCGCCTTCGCGCCTTCCTTTACGGCGCGCGAGAGCATCTGATGGCGGCGCATCGCGGCCTCGACTCCGTCTTGGAAGTAGAGCTCGAGCGCGACCTGCAACCCCTGCATCACGCTGATCGCAGGCGTCCACGGGTTCTCCGGGTGGGGAAGGTCGGCGAAGCGCTTGTACGTCGCCCAGTCGAAGTAGAAGCGGGGGTTCGTGGCCGTGCGCGAGGCTTCCCAGGCCCGATCGCTGACCGCGACGAACGCGATGCCCGGCGAGGCGCTGAGCGCCTTCTGCGAACCGCCAACCGCGACATCGATGCCCCAGTCGTCGAACTCGAACGGGACCGCCCCGAGCGAGGAGACGACGTCGACGATCACCATCGCGCCGGCATCGTTCGCCACCTTCGAGAGCTGCTCGATCGGCTGGATCACGCCGGTCGATGTCTCGGACTGCGTGAGCAGCACGGCCTTGACCGGGCGCTCGGCGAGGGCCGCCGCAACCTCGTCTGGCTTGATGCGCTCACCCCACTCGTAGTCGACCGTGTGCACCGTGAGGCCGAACGTCTCGGCGAGCGCCTTGAAGCGCTCCGCGAAGAAGCCCGCGACCGGCACCAGCACCTCGTCGCCGGGCGAGAAACAGTTCGCGATCGCCGACTCGAGAGCGCCGGTGCCGCTCGACGTCATCAGCAGCACGTCGGCGCTCTCGGTTCGGTACAGCTCTTTCAGCCGCGATGTGACGCCGCGCATGATGTCCCCGAAGCCCGGGCCGCGGTGGTAGACGAGCGGGCTTCCCTGGGCGAGCAGCACCTCGGGCGGGATCGGGGTCGGGCCGGGGGCCAGGATGATCTCGGGCCTGTGCACGGTGAAGATCAACTCCTGTGTCGTTCGGGGCTCGAAGGGTCAGCCTAACAGGGGCCTAGAACCTCAGGGCCTTCCAGACGTCGTCGCCTCGATCGACGAACGAGTCGGCGTCGAGCTCCGCCGGCAGAGACCGTTCACCCGGTTCTCGCCGGAGCACACGATCGAGCATGGAGCGCTTGCCACGGGCTCGCACCACAGCCTTCGCCGTTCGATCTCGCCGCGCCTCACGGATGCGGCGTTGCAAGGCGAGGTCTCAGATGGGGTGACCGATGGCGGGGCCGCCGATGTGCATGGGTCAGCCTTCTTCCGACGCGGACGCGGAGACGAGCTTGCGGAGGTCGACATCGGGGTCGGCGAGCTCGTCGGGGTCTGGCGCGACCTGCGCGGAGATCAGTCCGAACGATCGGCGGACGTCACGCTTGTAGTCGAGGCTCACGGTCGACCGCACGACACCGCCGGCATCGAGCAGGAATGCGCAGAACGACCGGTCTCCTACAGAGCCGCGCACGACCATGCGGTGCCAGGTCGCGGCGTAACCGGCCATCTGCACCTGGGAGTCGTACTGGTCGCTCCAGAACCAGTGCGGGTCGTCGAAGACCTGGCCGGCGCCGAGCATGTTGCGCGCCGCCGTCTGGCCCATCTTGATCGCGTTGTCGAAGTGCTCGACACGGATCGGCCCGAACACGGGGTGGTCGTGGCGGGCGACGTCGCCGGCCGCGAACACGGCGGGCACCGAGGTCTCGAGTGTCGGCCCGACGGGGATGCCGCCGCCCTGGTCGAGCCCGGTTCCGGCCATCAGCTCGACGCTCGGCTCGGTGCCGACGCCGACGATCGCGACGTCGGCGTTGATACTCCGACCGCCGCTCGTGACCACCGCTTCGAGCCGGCCGTCGCCCTCGAAGCTCGCCACCGCCTCGTTGAACAGCATCGTCACCCCGTGATCTCGATGGAGCCCTTCGAGCGCCCGGCCGATGTCAGGTCCGAGCACCCGATACAGGGTGGTCTCGAAAACCTCCACGACCGTGACGTCGTGGCCGAGCGTGCGCATAGAGGCCGCGACCTCGGCCCCGATGAAACCCATGCCGACGCAGACGATTCGGGCGCCGGTGACGGCGGCTTCCTTGATGCGCTCGGCATCGCCGACGGTGCGCAGGTCGAAGACGCCGGGCAGCGACGAGCCGGGCACGTCGAGCTTGCGGTTGCGGCTTCCGGTGGCTACGAGCAGGGCGTCGTAGGAGACTCGCTCGCCGCCAGCGAGCACCACCTCACGCCCGGCCACGTCGAGCTGCACGGCGCGCGCGCCGAAGCGGGCATCGACCTCGTGGTCGCGATACCACTGCTCGGGACGCACGAATTGTTCCTCGAGCTTCTGCTCACCGCGTAGGAACTCCTTCGAGAGCGCCGGACGTTCGTACGGAGGCAGCGGCTCCGCGCCGACCAGCACGAGACGCCCATCGAACCCCTCGTCACGCAGCGTGGCTGCGGCGGTGGCGCCGGCGAGCGATCCACCGACGATCACGAGGGTTCGGACCGTCACGGACAGGAACCCCTCAGGCCTCGATCTTCAGATCGTCGCCGTCTTCGGACACCGGATAGGTCGCGATCGGCTCGCTCGCCGGCCCCTGCACGACCGCGCCGGTCGTCATCTCGAAGATGCTGCCGTGGCACTCGCACTCGATCGTGGTGCCATCGATCTCACCCCCGAGCGAAAGGTTGCACTGACGGTGCGTGCAGATGTCGCTGAACGCGTGCAAGGCCCCGTCGACGCGGGCCACCGCGATCTGGGTCCCGTTCACGTCGAAGGCGTTGGCGTCCCCCTCGGCGACCTCGTCGGACTTGCCGACGGTGATCCATTCGGCCACGTGTGCACCTCCATGATCGACCGGCGCCCGGCGGACGCACTCGCACAGAGCTTACGCCGCAGAGCCCGAGAGCCTGGGGGCGCCGGGGGTTCACGTGGGCGGAGGAGGAAGGGTGGGCGCCGATACATGGTCGGCGTCGCCCGCCCGGATCCGCACCCGGACCATCGTGCCCACGCCGAGCACCCCGTAGAAGGCGGCCAGGACCAAGATGCCGACCCGAAAGTCGATCGACAGCAACACCGGTGCGAACGCTCCCCCGGCCCACGCGAGCTGGAACATCACCTCATAGCGGACGAAGACGCGCCCCTGCGCTCCCGGCGGCGCGTGGCGCTGCATCAAGCTCTGGAAGGCGAGCCGGCCGAGCTCGGTGGCTGCGCCCGCCACGAGCGCGAACACCGTGAGCAGCGGCAGGCCGAAGAGCTTGAACGCGAGCACCGCGCCGATGCATGCGGCGCTGACCGAGGCGATCACGACAGCTTCCTCGCGGATGGTTCGGGGGGCGCGGGGCGCGACGACATCGGCCACGAACGTGCCGAGCACCCCGGCGCCCGCAAGCACGGCGAACCAATACACCGGGACTTCGTCGACGCGCAATGAAAAGGCGAGCAGGAAGAGCAGGAACCCGCTCGCAGCGCGCATGCCGACCGCGCCGACGGCGGGCACACCGAGCGCGGGCACGGCGCCGCGACGACCGACCGGCTTGCGGCTCGAAGGCCGGAGGCGCCTCGACTTGTCGTGCGCCGGTTGCCGACCCGGATGCGACAGGCGCAATGTCAGCAGCGCCGACGCCGCGTACACGACAGCCGCCGCGTAGATCGCGGCCGGCGACCCGCCCAGTCGGATGGCGCCGAACGCGACGGGTGCCGCGAGGATAGCTCCCACAGCGGCGAGACGGCCGAGCCGCGCGTTCGCCTGCATCAAGCCGTCGCCGCCGCCGGCATAAGCGATCGTGAGTCCGTTCTTGGTGACGGCATGCACCCTCGAGAGCACGAGAAGACCCAGCGCCGCCGGGAACAGCACCAGCGTGCCGAACCGCGGCGCCGCGTAGATCGCGATGGCCGCACGCGCCGCGGCCGACGCGAACGCGATCAACCGGCGCGGTCCGGCTCGATCGAGCAGCGGTACGAGGAGCGGGCCTGCGAGCGCGAGCGGCAACATCGTGATCGCAAGGTAGGCGGCCACACGCAGCTTCGCCTCGTCGACCGGCAACGAGAAGAATACCGAGTCGGCCAGAGCGATCGCGAGGATGGCGTCTCCGGCGACGCTCGTGAAGTGGTTCAGGGCGTAACTGTCGATCGGGTCGCTCGAGCGCCACATGCGCGCGAAGGGATGCACTGCGCCGAGCACGAGGCTCGAGATGCCGTACAACACCAGCTGCCACAGCGGGATGCGCCTCGGACGGCCTGGGGCCCCGGCCATGGGGCGCGCCCTCAGCTCTTCAGGCGCTCGCGCAACAGCTCCTGCGCGAGCTTCGGGTTCGCCGAACCGCCCGAGGCCTTCATGACCTGCCCCACCAAGAAGCCGATCACGCTCTCGTTGCCCGACCGGAATTTCCCTACGGCGTCGGCGTTGCCGACGAGCACCTGCTCGACGATCGCGCCGAGCTCCCCCGAGTCGGAGACCTGTCGCAGATCGCGACGCTCGACGATCGCATCGATGTCGTCGCCGGTCTCGACGGCATCCTCGAGCGCCTGCTTCGCCCCCGCACCGCTGACCTTGTCGTCGGCGAGCAGCGAGAGCAGGTCTGCCAGGTGTCGCGGAGTGACCCTTGCCGCCGCGTCGGCGCCGTGCTTGTTCGCGAGCCCGGCGAGATCCTGGGTCACCCAGTTGGCGGCGGCCACGGGGTCGGCACCGAGCTCCACGGTCTCCTCGAAGACCACGCAGGCCGCACGGTCGCCCACCAGCACGCGGGCCACCTCGGGCTTCAACCCGTGCTCGATGACGTAGCGCTCACGCCGGGCGCGCGGCAGCTCGGGCAACGCGGCGCGGAGCTCCTCGATCCAAACCGCGGCCGGCTCGATCGCCGGGATGTCGGGCTCTGGAAAGTATCGGTAGTCGAAGGCTTCCTCTTTGGAACGCATCGAAGCCGTGGCACTCGCGTCCTCGTTCCAGTGGCGGGTCTCCTGCACGATCGCCTCACCGGCTTCGAGCGCCTTCGTCTGCCGCGAGATCTCGTAGACGAGCGCGCGCTCGAGCGAGCGCACCGAGTTCATGTTCTTGATCTCGACTTTAGTGCCGAGGGGCTGAGCGCCCACCGGACGCATCGAGACGTTGGCGTCGCAGCGGAGCGAGCCTTCCTCCATGCGCACGTCGCTCACGTCGAGCGACTCGAGCGTGACGCGAAGCTCACGCAGGTACGAGCCGGCCTCCTCGGGCGAGCGGATGTCGGGTTCGCTCACGCATTCCACGAGCGGCACGCCCGCCCTGTTGAAGTCGACGAGCGCCGCGTCGGCGTCGTGGATGCGCCCACTCGAGCTGGCATGTGTGGTCTTGCCGGTGTCCTCTTCCATGTGCACGCGCGTGATGCCCACGCGGCTCGTGGATCCATCGGGAAGCTCCACGTCGAGGTGGCCACCCACGCAGATCGGCAGGTCGTACTGGCTGATCTGGAAGTTCTTCGGCATGTCGGGGTAGAAGTAGTTCTTGCGGTGGAACAGCGAATGCGGCGCGATCTCACTGCCGAGTGCGAGCCCGATCGTGATGATGCGCCGGATCGCCTCGCGGTTGGGAACCGGTAAGGAACCGGGATGCCCGAGGCACACCGGGCAGACGTTGGTGTTGGGCGGAGCGCCGAACGTGTTGCGGCATCCGCAGAACATCTTGGTCTCGGTGCTGAGCTCCACGTGACACTCGAGCCCGATCACGGCCTCGTACTCGGTCATCGCAGGTCAGCCTAACGGACACGGTCAGGAGGCTCGGTTCGACGGGGAACGGGCGGACCCGAAGCCGGCGTGCCGCGGGTCAGCTCCATCTCGCATGCAGGCTCGCTGGGCCCCGGTATTCCCAACCTCGGAACACGGGTGGCCGTTGCGGATCGAGGTGGAGCCCCGGAAGGCGCTCCGCGAGCAGGCGAACCCCCGTCCGCATCTGCACGCGCGCGAGCTGGTGCCCCACGCAGAAATGCGGCCCGAACCCGAATGCGGCGTTGGCATGGCGCGCTCGGAAGAGGTCGTAGCGATCCGCGGTCGGGCCCCACACGCTTTCGTCGCGATTGGCCGACGGGATGATGAGCCCGACGGCCTGCCCCTCAGGGATCTCGACACCCGCGACCGATGCACCGTGGCCCGCGGCACGTCCCTGCGTTCCGATCGGCGACACCCACCGGATGCCCTCATCCACAGCCTGCCGCGCGAGGCCAGCAGGATCATCGAGGAACACGGGGCGCTGGTCCTCGTTCCCGAGAACGCCGGCGAGCGTCGATCCGAGGCCGTCGCCCGGCTCCTGGAGCCCATCGATCAGGGCGAGCTTCAGTGTCGGCATGAACCCTCGCATCTTCTCCTCGAGATCGCCGGACTCCGCATGGAGCATGTCGGAGATCATGGTGCCGTCGGGTCGTTCGAGAACCGCAGCCAGCATCGGCCGGAGCGTGGCGTCCACCTCGGCGCTTGTGCGCTCCGCCACCTGCTGCTTCACGGGGTCGCCCTCGTAGTTAGACGTTCCGGTCGCGAGCTCGTGGAACCATCGCTGCAACGTAGGCGCGTCGAGCCCATGCAGCCCGATCACCTCGGCGAGCGAGGACGCCGCGAGCGGCTCGCAGTACGCGGTCTTCAGGTCGGCTTCGCCATCGGCGAGGAACCCGTCGATCAGCCCGTTCGCGATCCGCTCGACGATCGCGGGAGCGCTGGCCTCGACGTTGCGAGGACGGAGTGTGTTCTCCATCGGCGCGCGCTTGCGCTCGTGCTCGCCGCCATCGACCGTGAGGACGTTCCGCCCTCCAAGGCTGCGGTCGAGCGGTGAGTCGGCCATGGAAGCCGGGAAGCATGCCGTGTCTTCGGCGGCGGCTACGACGTCGGCCCAGCGCGTCACGAACCACAGACCGACGGCCGGCACGTGGCACACGGGCGACTCGTGCCGCAGCCGCGCGTAGATCGGATACGGATCGTCGATCAACGCCTCGACCGTGACGTCGTCGGCGCCCGTCGCGGTGACGGCCATGTCGTTCGGCTTGCCTTTCGTTCGCTCTCCTCGCCGCTCGCTGTCCTCAGGCGATCGCCGCGATCGAGTCCTCGAAGGCCTCGAGCGTCCGGTCGACGTCCTCGTCGGTGTGTTGAGCCGACATCGAGAACTCTTCGAACCACGCCGAGCCCATCGGGATCACGCCGCGATCCAACATGGCGAACCAGTAGTCGTCCCACCTGGCAGCGTCGTTCATCGCCGCTTCTCGGAAGTTGTTGGGCTGGCGATCGAGCCCGAAGAACAGCCCCCCCAGCGTGTTCAGTTGCACGACGTGAGCCGTCACACCCTTGTCCGCGAAGACCTCGCGCATGCCGTCGGCGAGCCGGGTGGTGAGGCGCGTCATCTCCTTGTAGGCGTCGTCGGTCATGACCTTCGTGAGACAGGCGAGTCCGGCCGCCATGCCCAGCGGATTCGCGTTGTACGTGCCGAAATGGACCGCAGGGCCGAGCGGACTGATCTGCTCCATGAGCTCACGCTTGCCACCGAAGGCGCCGACCGGAACTCCGCCACCGATCGCCTTCGCGAGCGTGACGAGGTCTCCCTTCACGCCCCAATACTCGGTGGCGCCACCAGGCGCGATCCGGCACCCGAGCTTCACCTCGTCCATGATCATCACGGCACCCTTGTCGGTGCAGAGCGCGCGGATGCCCTCGAGGTAGCCGGGCACCGGAGGGATCACCCCGCCGTTCGTCATCGCCGGCTCGACGATCACGCCGGCCACGTCGCCATCGTGCTCGTCGAACGCCCGGCGCATCATGTCGAGGTCGTTGAACGACACGACGGCCGTGTACTGCGTGGAAGCCGGGAGCAGCCCAGCCGAGTCTGCGGTGGCGTTCGGGTGGTCGTCGGGCCCGGCGGCATCGGCGGAAGCTCCGCCGATCGACACGAGCAGGTGATCGGTGCCGCCGTGGTACTGCCCCTCGATCTTCACGATCGTCTTGCGGCCGGTGGCGGCGCGCGCGAGCCGGATCGCCGTCTGCGTGGCTTCGACACCGGATTGGGTGAACCGGATCATCTCGATCACGCCGGGATAGCGGCGGATCACCTCCTCGGCGAGATCGCCGGCGAGCGTCGTCGGCAGGCCGTAGAGCGTGCCGTGCTCGGCCTGGCGCTTGATCGCCTCGACGATCACCGGGTTAGCGTGACCGGCGACCATCGCCGCGTAGCAGAGCGAGTAGTCGATGTACTCGTTGCCATCCAGATCCCATACGCGGGATCCCTTCGAGTCAGCGAGGTACAACGGATAGGGAGGCTTGAACTGGATCGCGCTCCCGACTCCCCCTGGGATCAGCTTCGCGATCTTCTCCCAGGCCTGTCGGCCCTTGGGGGTCCGCCGCTCGTACTCCTCGATGCCGTAGGTCATGACTTCGCTCCCTCCTGTGAGGCTCCCCGCACCCCAGCGGCGGCGGTCGCCGCCGCGATACACGAAAGCACGCGTTCGGGTGTGATGGGAAGTGTCGTGGGGCGAACGCCGATCGCATCGGCGATGGCCGCGGGGATCGCTCCGAGCGGGGGGCCGATGGGAGGCTCGCCGATGCCGCGGGCGCCGAAGGGCCCGAGGCCTTCGCCCGATTCAAGGATCAGGGTCTCGATGTCGGGCACGTCGGTCGCGGTGGGTATCAGGTACTGGAACAGACCCGGGGTGAGATTGACGCCATCCTGCATCACGACCTCCTCGAGGAGCACCTGCCCTATGCCCTGCACGGCGGCACCCGAGATCTGCCCCGCCACCGAGAGAGGGTTGATCGCCCGGCCCACGTCGTGGGCCGCGATGTACCGGAGGATCTCCACTTCACCCGTGTCGATGTCGACCTCGACGTCGGCGAGGTGCGTGCCGAACGTGAAGTCGGGGAAGATGCGCCCGCCCTCGAGGTCTCGGGTGACCTCTCTTCCCTTGGGGCCGAAGTGCGTGCCCAGCGCCTCGATCGGAACGCTCCGACGCCGGCACAGCTGCAACACGTCGACGAGCGGCATGGTGACGTCGGGCCCGAGCACTCCCTGAGGCGTCATGCGCAGCGAATCGAACGCCTGACCGGTTTCGTCGCCGACGGCACCGAGCATGCCGTCGCGCAGCATCGTGGCCGCCTCGTAGGTGGCGTTGCCCGACATCAGCAGCTGACGAGTCGCCGTCGTCGTGCCCGCCAAAGGCGTGAGCGCGCTGTCGCCGAAATGCACGCTGATCCGGTCGATGTCGACCGCCAGGATCTCGGACGCGATCTGTGCGAGCGACGAGGCCTGGCCGCCACCGATATCCGGGACGCCACAGCGCACCGTCGCCGATCCGTCCATCTGGAACCCGATCCACGCAGCGGCGGAGTCATTCAACCACACGAGCCGCCCGTAGGACTGCATGTTCGAGGCGATCGCCCGTCCGGTGCGCTTGCGAGGACCAGCGGGGGTGGGCTTGCCGCCCGCCCGCTCGCGCACGGCATCGATCGTCTGCGCGAGCTGGACCTCGGTGATCAGCTCCTGACCGACCGGCAGGCGGTCGCCGCGGGCGAGCGCGTTGCGCTTACGGATCTCGCCCGGGTCGATCTCGAGACGTCTGGCGACCTCGTCGATCTGCGATTCGTACCCGAGCACCATCTGCATGCCGCCGAAGCCTCGGAACGCCGAGGTCGGCGGGTTGTTCGTATACGCCGTCCTCGCGCGGATGCGCACGTTGCCCACCCGGTACGGTCCACAGGCGTGCACTGTCGAGTAAAGGAGCACGAGCGCTGAGAGGTACGCGTACGCACCGGCATCGGAGAGGATGTCGATGTCGTGGGCGAGCAGCGTGCCGTCGGCCGAGGCCGCGGTGCGGTAACGCATCACGTTGCGATGACGCTTGGCGCGGGCCAGCAGCGACTCGTTGCGCGTCCACTGCATGCGGACCGGCCGGCGTGTGTGCCAGACGGCCAGGGCGACGTAGGGCTCGACGGTCATGTCTTCTTTGCCCCCGAATCCTCCACCGACGTAGGGCGCGATGACGCGGACTTTGGAATCCGGCACTCCGAGGATCTTCGCGACGTCGCGGTAGTGCTCGACCACCTGCGTCGCCACGCGGAGGGTCAGCACCCCGTCGTCGTCGAGCCACCCGACTCCGGCTTCCGGCTCGAGGTAGGCGTGATCGACGAACTGCGTGCGGTATTCGTCCTCGACGACGACGTCCGCTCGATCGAACGCGGGATCCACGTCGCCCCGGTCGATCCGCCACTCTGCCAGCAGGTTGCCGCCGTCATGCACCTGGAAGGCGCCGGCGGCGAGGGCTTGCTCCGGATCGCTCACCACGGGCAGGTCATCGAACTCGATCGTCACCAGCTCGCGCGCCACGGCGAGCGCGTCCTCGGTCTCGGCGATCACCAGCGCGACCGGTTCCCCGTGGAACCGGACGCGGTCGGTCGCCAGCACCTGCATCGATGCCCGGAACGCTCCGACCACCACCGTCTGGCCCGGCACGTCGACCCGGATCTCGTTGTTGGGCACGTCCTCGCCGAACAGCACGGCGACGACTCCGGGAACCCGCCGGGCGTCGTCGCCGTCGCGGCGCGTGATCGTCGCGCTCGGCACCTGCGACCGGACCACGCAGGCATGGAGCATGCCGGCGAACGCCAGATCGCCGGCGAACTTCGTGGTGCCGGCGATCTTCTCGGCCTGATCGTGACGGGGAAGGGGCTGGTGCACCACACGCAGCTCGTCGAGCTTGGAGGTCCGCACTTCGCTCATGGCGCGGATCCCTGAGCGGCGTCGATCGCGTCGACGATCGGGCCGTACCCGGTGCATCGGCACAGGTTGCCGTGCAGTCCTTCCCTGATCTCGTGGCGCTCAAGCGTGTGGTCGGCCTCGCCGAGCATCGAGGCCGCACACATCAACATGCCAGGGGTGCAGAACCCACATTGGGCTGCGTGACACTCGTGAAAGGCCCTCTGCAACGGACCGAGCGACCCGTCGGGCTCGCACAAGCCCGCCGCCGTGGTGACGGCGGCCCCGTCGACCTGTGCCGCGAGGACGATGCAGGCAGACACCGGCTCGCCATCTACCAGCACCGTGCATGTTCCACACACGCCCTCACCGCAGCCGTACTTGGGGTCGGTGACTCCGGCGATGTCCCGGAGCCAGCGGAGAAGGGACAGATGAGCGCCGGCCGTTTCCTTCACGGCCACCCCGTTCACCTTCAACGATGTCTCCACTTCGTGCGCCGAGCTCACGCAGCTTCCCCACGTCGAACCGCGTCGGTCAGCGCCCGAAGCGCGAGCACCCGAGCCACGTGCGTTCGATGCTCGGCCGTTGCGCTCGTATCACTCACGGCTTGCAGCCCCTCGACGGGCCCGATACGAGCGTCGAGCTCGGATGCCGACGCCCCCGTCGTGGCGCTCTCGATGTCTGCGAGCCGCATCGGCCGCTCGTGCACGCCGCCGAGCGCGAGGCGTGCTTCGACGACGTGGCCGTCCGCGACACGCGCGAGCGCTGCGGCGGCGGCGATCGCGAAATCGCCCCGCCGCCGGGAGATCTCGGCGAAGCCCCACCCCCAGCCGGGGCCAAGGGCCGGCACGCGCACGGCCGCGATCAGCTCGTCCTCCGCGAGCGCGTTCGTGAAGTACGAGACGTGGAACTCGTCCGCCCGAACGACACGGGTGGAGCTTGCGGTCGTGAGCTCGTACTCGGCCCCGAGGGCCGTCATGACGAGCGGCAGCTCAGCCGCGGGGTCCGAGTGAGCGAGGGAACCGCCCAGCGTGCCCCGCGTGCGGATGCGGGCGGATCCGATCCAAGAGGTCGCCGCCGGGATCAGAGGCTGTTGCGCGATCAGCGTCGGGTCGCGCTCCAGATCGCGGTGTCGGGTGAGCGCGCCGATCGTGAGGAACCCGTCGTTCTCATCCACTCCTCGATGGCCTTCCACGCTGCCGATGTCGACGACGGCCTCGAGGTCGAGCAGGCCGAGGTTGGCCATGGGCAGCAAGCTCTGGCCTCCCGCGATGACCTTCGCCGTCCCATCGGCCGTTCGAAGAACCTCACACGCCTGCGCCAAGCTCTCGGCGCGCACGTAGCGGAACGGCTTCACGAACACGGGTCGATCCTCGTCATCGGGGTTCGCCGGGCTCCGTCTGATGGGCGAGCTGCCGCTCGGAAGAACGCCGAAGGTCATCGAGCGCTCCCCAGAGGCCGCTCACCAGCTCATCGATCTCCTCGTCCTGGAGCACGAGCGGAGGGGAGATGTGGATGGCGCCCGTCACCAGCGTCCGCGTCATCACGCTGTTCGCGCGACAGGCCGGCACGATCGCCTGGACCAACCCGGGGTCCGCCTCGAGCCGCGATGGATCGATCTGCACGGCGGCGAGGACGCCCGTGCCGGCACGCACCTCGCTCACGAGCTCGTGGCCGGCCAACGCGCCGAGCCCCTCGGCGAGCATGCCCTCGAGCTCGACCGCTCGCGCAAGCAGCTGCTCACGTTCGACGATGTCGAGGTTCGCGATCGCGGCCGCAGCCACGGCGGCATGTCCGGAGTAGGTGTAGCCGTGCCGCCACATGCCGGCCCCTTCCGCATAGAAGGGCTCCCAGACCGTCGGCGCCGCGATCACTGCGCCGAGCGGCAAGTAACCACTGGTGATGCCCTTCGCGCAGGTGACCAGGTCGGGCTCGAGATTCCAACGCGTGCTCGCGAACCACTCGCCGGTCCGGCCGAATCCGGTGATCACCTCATCGGCGATGAAGAGGACCCCGGCGTCGCGGCACACTCGCCGAACCGCTTCTAGGTATCCGGCCGGCGGAGCGAATACACCGCCGGCGCCGATGATCGGCTCGCAGAAGAAGGCGGCGGCCTTCCCTTCCAACCCGGCGATCGTGGCGCGGAGCGAGTCGGCGTCGTCCCACAGAACCTCAACCACGTCGGGAAGCAACGAGCCGTGCCCAACGGCGTTGGCGGGGATACCGCCGAGCGCGGTCCCAGCGGCGTGCATGCCGTGATACGCGCGCTCTCGCCGGATCAGCACCTGGCGCTCGGGCTGTCCACGCAGGTGCCAGTACCGGCGGACCATCTTCGTGGCCGTATCGATCGAGTCCGAGCCACCACTCGTCAGGAACACCTTCGAGCCGGCAACTGGAGCGATCCGAGCGATGCGCTCGACGAGCTCGTCGACCACCGGGTTCGTGAGATCCTGGAACGTGGAGAACGCTTCGAGCTCGCGCATCTGCCTCGCGACCGCATCGGCGATCTCGGAGCGCCCGTGCCCCACGTTGCAGTACCAGAGGCTCGCCGTGGCGTCGAGGTAGCGACGACCGCCCGCGTCCCAGACGTGCGAACCCTCTCCCCTCACGATCGACAGCTCGCCGGAGACCTCCACCGCAGCCATGTCGGCGAACGGGTGCCAGAACGAAGTCATGGGTGCGAACCCTCGGGGCGCGCCGGCGTCAGGTCGGGCAGCGACGGCTCGATCGCGGGCGTCCAGCCCGCCTCGAGACCCAGCACGCGCTCGGGATTGCGCTTCGTCATCTTCTCGAGGTACTCGTAGGGCACTCCCACGTCGAGGAGGGCTGCCAGGAGCATGCGCAGGCCTTCGGGATGGGGAGGGCCTGCGAACTGACCGAGATCGGAACCGAACACGAGGTGTTCGCCTTGCAGCTCGATGATCCATTCCGCGAGCTCGCCCGGCTGCTGCTCCCAGAAGATCGGCGACACGCATGAGCACGCCACGTACTCGATCGTCGCTCCTTCCTCTATCAGCTCCTTCTGCACGGCAACGTCGAGCCTGCAGAGCGACCAGTTGGCGTGGGTGACGATGAAGTGCTTCACTCCCGCCGCATTCGCCGCACCCTGGAGCGCCCGGATCTCGGGCAACGACAGGTGTCCCGTCGCGAGCGCGACGTCGTTGGCGGCCACTACCTCGCAGATCGTCCGCGCAGCCGATGTGAGGGTGAGCCCATCGTCTTCGAAGACCGTGACGCCATCGCCCGGCAGCTGCGGCTTCGGGCGGCCGAACTGCGGGTAGTCGGGCATGTTGAAGAACTCGGCGTGGTACTTCGAGTGGTTCGAAGGCATCCACACGACGCGAGCCCCGTAGTGGATCGCTGCTTCCGCCACGTACGGGTTCAGCCCGCCGACCGAGCGGTTCAGCACGACGGCCCCGAAGGACTCGACCTCAGGGAACATGCGGTTCACGTAGTAGGCGCGCCCAGTGGTCGATGCGTCGTGATCCTTCAGGACGAAGCCGCGCATGCCGTAGCGGATGGCGTACTCGGCCAACGCGGCGTCATCGATATGCCTGCGGAAGAGCGCGGGCCCGGTGTGCGCGTGCATGTCGATCGCGCCACGCAGGAGCTCGAGATCGGGTCGATCCACGGGTACCTGTCCCTTCTCACTTGATGAGAAGCTCTTTCGACTGCCGAGATGGCGCATGTTACCATCCGAGCGTTGCCGGTCAACCCGAGGGCAGCGAAGGAGGACCCGTTCGATGTCGACCGCACCGCAGATGACGCCTCTCGTCGTGGCAGGCAACGACGTGGCGGAGGGCGAACCCTTCGAGGTCCGCTCTCCCTGGGACGACCGCCTCGTTGGCGCCGTGCCCTGGCTGGGCCCCGAAGCGGCCCGCTCCTCGATCGACGCGGCGTGGGATGCGATGCAGGCGGGCCTTGCGGCGTGGGAGCGCGCCGAGATACTTGACCGTGTCGCCGAAGAGGTCCGCGATCGACGGGAAGCGTTCGCACGCATGATCTCGGGGGAGAACGGCAAGCCGTATAAGCAGGCCCTCATGGAGGCCGATCGCTGCGTCCAGACCTTGATCTTCTCGGCGGCGGAGGCACGAACCCTGGCCGGCAGAGGCATCCCTCTCGACGCTCACCCGGCGGGTGTCGGCCACCTCGGGTTCACCGTGCGGGTGCCCGTCGGCGTGGTCGCGGCGATCACACCCTTCAACTTCCCGCTCACATTGGCAGCGCACAAGATCGGGCCGGCGGTCGCGGCCGGATGTGGCGTCGTGCTCAAGCCCGCCGACAAGGCGCCGCTCGCCGCGATCGAGCTGGTCCGCGCCTTCCATCGGGCGGGACTCCCGCCCGCATGGATGTCGGTTCTGGTGGGCGAGCCCGGTCCGATCGCCGATGCGCTGATCGCCGACGATCGTGTCGGTCTGCTCACCTTCACCGGATCGGCAGCGCTCGGCTGGGAACTGAAGGCCAAGGCGGCTCGCAAACGCGTCACCCTCGAGCTCGGGAACTCGACCCCTGTGATCGTCTGCGCCGACGCCGACCTCGACGCGGCCGCGACGACGTCGGCCGCCAGCGGGTACGCGTTCGCGGGGCAGTCGTGCATCAGCGTGCAGCGCGTGATGGTCCACAGAGACGTGCACAGCTCGTTCGTTGAGAAGCTCTCGGCCGCCGCCGGAGCCCAGAGGGCGGGCGACCCGTCAGACCCAGAGACCGACATCGGGCCTTCCATCACTCCGCAGGCTCGCGCTCGGGTCGAGGATTGGGTCGAGTCCGCCGTGGATGCCGGCGCCCAACGGCTCGCGGGAGGAACATTCGGAGACGGCCACCTGCGCCCGGTCGTGCTCGACGAGGTCGGCTTCGACCAGCCCGTGTGGAAGAACGAGGTCTTCGGGCCCGTGGTCGCAGTGGCGCCGTTCGAGAGTCTCGACGAGGCGATCGCGCTCGCCAACGGCACCGAGTACGGCCTGCAGGCCGGCATCTTCACGCGCGACCTGCCGAGCGCGATGACGGCGATCGACCGGCTGCGCTTCGGAAGCGTGATGATCAACCAGGCGCCACAGTTCCGGGTCGATCAGATGCCCTACGGCGGCACGAAGGCATCGGGCAACACGAAGGAAGGCCCGCACGACGCGGTCCGCGAGATGACCGAGGAGCGGATGGTCGTCGTCCACATCTAGGACGAACGACCGAGCACCGTGACCCCCACCACGACGACCGGGAAGGGTCGAGCCGGAACCGCCTCCAACGCGACATCGTTCCGGGTGCTGGCAAGAACGTTCTCGATCCTCGAGCTGTTCGACGAGGACCACGCGGAGTGGACCGCCTCGGAGGTCGCGCGGGCCGTCGGGTTGCCCGTTCCCACCGCTCACAGGATCCTCATGGCGCTGAAGCGCTACGGCTACGTCAGCCAGGACGAAACGTCGAAGCGGTTCCGGCTCGGCCTGGCGTCGCTTCGTCTGGGCGACCGAGCGCGCTCGGTCGTTGACCTGCGCGCCGTCGCGATGCCCGTGCTACAGGACCTCTCGCGCGACACCGGCGAGACGGCCCTGCTCACCGTCGTCTCGCCGGGGCAGGAGGGCGGGTCATGCCTCGAACGGGTCGAGACTTCGCAGTCACTCCGGTTGTCGGTGTCGCCGGGCCGGCGGCTGCCCCTGCACGCCGGCGCGTCGCAGAAGGCGCTGCTCGCCTTCTTGGACGCCCGCGCGATCGACAGGATCTTGGAAGGACCGCTCGAGGAGCTCTGTCACGCGACGATCACCGACCCCCGATCGTTGCGCGAAGAGCTTGATCGGATAAGGGACCGAGGATGGGCCGGCAGCTACGAAGAGACCAACGTCGGTGTGTGGGGAGTCGCGGTTCCCGTCCTCAACGATGACGGCGGTGCGGTCTGTGCGCTGGGTGTGGCCGGCCCCAGCGCCCGCCTGTCCCCGGCGCGGGTGTGCGAAGACATCGAGCGGGTGCATCGTGCGGCCCTCGAGGTGGCCGGGGCCCTGGGTCTGAAGGTCCCAGGGGTCCGCGACATCAAGGCCCGGATCGACAAGAGCAAGCGAAGAGGAGGCAAGACATGACGGGGAACGGACGACCGCTGACGGGCCGGGTGGCGATCGTCACCGGCGCCGCGAAAGGGATCGGGGGCGTGGTCTCGGAGCATCTGGCCCGCGACGGCGCCCACGTGTCCTTCATCGGCCGCACAACGAGCGCGCTCGAGGAGCACGCGCGACTCGTCGACGAGAAGCACACGGGGCGAGAGAGCATGGTCGTTGCGTGCGACGTCACTGATGAGGCGCAGGTCGCGGCGATGGCCGCGTCCGTGGCCGAGCGCTTCGGGGGCATCGACATCCTCGTGAACACCGCCGGCGGCACGGGCCCGATCGAAACCCCGGCACACGAGTATCCGGCAGAGGAGTTCCGTTCCATCCTCGACCTCAACGTCGTGGGGACCTTCCTGCCGTGTAAGCACGTGATCCCGTACATGATCTCGCGCGGCGGCGGGCGCATCGTGAACATCGCCGGAACGTCCGGGCTCCGTGGATACCGCAACCGCAGCGGTTACTCGGCCTCCAAATGGGCGGTCCGGGGGCTGACTCGAACGCTCGCCTTGGAGCTCGGCCCGCACGACATCACGGTGAACGACGTCTGTCCGAACGTGACCCACGGGGAGCGCATGGACAAGATCGTCGCCACCAAGGCCGCAAGGCTCGGCACGACGCCCGATGAGGTGTACGCCGAGTTCGCCGCGCAGACCGCGCTCGGCCGGTTCGTGGACGAAGAGGACATCGCATGCGCGATCGACTTCCTGGTCTCCGAGGGCGCCAAGAACATCACCGGCCACGACATACCGGTCGACGCCGGATGGGACGTGTGACCGAGCCGACGCCGAGCACAGGGCGCATCTGGACGGCGCTCGGCGCCGTCTACGTGATCTGGAGCACCACGTTCATCGCGATCAAGCTCGTCAACGAGACGATGCCGCCGCTCGTCGCGACCGGCGTCCGCTTCTTCGTGGCCGGCGCGTTGTTGCTGCCCATCGCGCTGCGAGCGGGTGACCGGCGCGGCGACCGCCCCGGCGCCGCCGAGTGGAAGGGCGCCGCGGTCGTGGCGGTGCTCCTGATGTTCGGAGGCAACGGCGGCATCGTGTGGGCCGAGCGCACGATCCCATCGGGGGTGGCCGGACTCGCGATCGCCACCGTGCCGCTGTGGATCGCGGCGATCGACCGCGTGGTGCTTCATCGGCGTCAGCCGCCCGTCGTGGTCGCCGGGCTCGCCGTCGGTTTCGCGGGCGCGGCGCTACTCGTCGGCGGCGCGGCGCTCGACGGTGCGATCGACCTCGTCGGACTGCTGGTCGCCCTCGCTGCGGCGGCATCGTGGGCGGCGGGCTCGATCTATCAGCGACATGCACGGCTTCCACGACGTCCGTTCGTGGCGGCCGGCATGGAGATGGTGATCGCCGCCGGTGTGTTCTGGGTCGCGGGAGCGCTCGCGGGGGAGCTGGCCGACTTGCGTCTCGACTCATTCTCGCAAGCATCCGCGCTCAGCCTCGCGTACCTCATCGTGATCGGCTCGTGGATCGGGTTCACGGCCTACCTGTGGCTGCTGCGTGTCGCCCGAACGTCGCTCGTCGCAACATATGCCTACGTCACACCGGTGGGCGCGGTGCTACTCGGCTGGCTCCTGCTCGACGAGCGGCTCACCGCAACGGCGGTTGCGGCCGGTGCGCTGATCATCGTGGCGGTCGCGCTCATCGTGTCGGGCGGCGGGGCAGCTCGTGGCGACGGCGCGACCGCGAGCGGTGGCTCAAGCGGCGAGCAAGGGCGGGCGCATATCGAGCCCGAGATCGTGCTCTAGCGCGGCGCCGGCGCGGAACAGGGTCGCCTCGTCGAGCGCCCTGGCCGTGAGCTGCAGCCCGATCGGCAGGCCGGCCGAGTCGAGCCCGCAGGGAACGCTGATCGCCGGCACGCCGCCGAGGTTGGCCGGGATCGTGAAGATGTCGTTCAGGTACATCGCCATGGGGTCCTCGACCTTCGCCCCGATCGGGAACGCCGTGGTCGGCGACGTCGGCGACACGAGCACATCGAAGCGCTCGAACGCCGCCGCGTAATCCTGCAGGAGCAACGTGCGCACCTTCTGGGCCTGTCCGTAATACGCGTCGTAGTAGCCGGCCGAGAGGGCGTACGTGCCGAGCATGATCCGTCGTTTGACCTCAGGACCGAACCCCTCACCACGGGTGCGGAACATCATCTCGATCGAGTCCTCGCCCTCGACCCTCAGGCCGTAGCGCACGCCGTCATACCGAGCGAGGTTCGAGGAAGCCTCGCTGGGCGCGATCAGGTAGTAGGCGCTCAGGGCGTATCCCGCATGCGGAAGCGTCGCCTCCCCCACCTCGGCGCCGAGCGCTTCCAGGCGGTCGCAGGCCGCGCGAACCGACGACGCGACGTCGGCATCGACGCCTTCGCCGAACGACTCGGCGAGCACGCCGACGCGCAGGCCTTCGACGCCGGCATCGAGACCATCGGTGTAGTCGGGCACGTCGGCATCGAGGCTGGTGGCGTCGCGATGGTCCTTGCCGGCCATCACGCCGAGCAACGTTGCGGCGTCGCCGACGCTCCGCGTGAACGTGCCGATCGTGTCGAGCGAGGACGCGAACGCGATCAACCCGTACCGGCTGATCCGTCCGTATGTGGGCTTCAGCCCCACAGTGCCGGTGAGCGAGGCGGGCTGGCGAACCGAGCCACCCGTGTCGGTGCCGAGCGCCCACACGGCCATGCCGCTCGCGACCGCCGCCGCACTGCCACCACTCGAACCGCCGGGAACGGTGTCGAGGTCCCAAGGGTTGTGCACCGGGCCGAACGCGGAGTTCTCGTTCGAGGAGCCCATGGCGAACTCATCGCAGTTCGTCTTGCCGACGAGCACGCTGCCCGCGCCCGACAGGCGCGTCCATGCCGTCGCGTCGTACGGCGGCACGTACGTCTCGAGGATCTTCGACCCACATGTCGTGCGGATGCCGTTGGTCGTGAGGACGTCTTTCAGGGCGAGCGGGATGCCCGCGACCCCGCTCTGAGGCGCTCCGGTGGCGAGGTAGGCATCGAGCTCGGCCGCCCGCTCGAGCGCGACCTGTGGCGTCGGCGTCAGGAACGCTCGCACACGTTCGTCGAGGACCTCACGCCGCGCAAGCGACGATTCGGCGAGCAACACGGTCGTGATCTCTCCGTCACGCAGCCGGGCCGAGAGCACTGACGCAGTCAGGTCGCAGAGCTCGGTCACGAGCCGGTGTCCGCGATCTTCGGCACCAGGAACCGTCCGTTGCGCTCGGCGGGTGCATTCGAGAGCGCAGCGTCGTGGCTCACGCTCGGCTCCGGTCTGTCCTCACGGAAGACGTTCACCTGCGGGATCGGCGACGTCGTCGGTACCACGTCGTCGGCAGCGACCTCGCCAACCTTCGCAGCGTGCTCCAGGATCACCGTCAGCTGATCGCGGATCCGCGCCTTCTCGTCGTCGGAAAGCTGCACGCGAGCGAGCTTCGCAACGTGGTCGATGTCGATCTCCACCGGCATGGCGGGCAGTGTAGCCGTGGCGATCGGGCCTCGCGACGGCGGGGCCCCCGGGGCGCATCTTCAGACGATCGAGCCGAACCTGGGCTCGACCTGCACAGACAGCGCGGCCGCAACCAGCGTGTTGCCGACGAGCCACACGTCGGTGATCGGTCCCACTCCTCCAGGCACCGGGGTTATCGCCTCGGCCTTCGCCGCCACGGAGTCGAAGTCGAGGTCTCCGACGAACCGCGTCTTCCCTGTGTCAGGGTCATCCACCGTGTGGAACCCAACGTCGACCGCGATCACGCCTTCGCTTACCATGTCGCCGGTCACGAGACCTGGCTGGCCCGCGGCCACGATCAAGATGTCGGCCTGAGATGTGGCCTCCGAGAGCCTGCCCGCGGCCGCGGTGCGACTGTGGGCGGCGAGCACGGTCGCGTGGCGCTCGAGCGCGAGCCATTGGACGGGCTTGCCCACGCTCGTCGAGCGTCCGACCACGACCAAGGTCTTCCCAGCGTAGAAGTCGGCCGGATCGACACCGGTGGAGCGCGCGTACGAGTCGAGCAGGTAGAAGCACGATGCCGGGGTCGACGGCACGAACCGGGGGCGGCCGAGCGCCAACAGCCCGGCGTTCTCGGGGTGCTGCCCCTCGATGTCCTTGCGTGGATCGACGGTGGCGTTGACCACGGCTTCCGGTAGGTGCCCAGGGAGCGGACGAAGCACGAGCACCCCCGTGACGCGAGGGTCGGCGTTGAGCTTGCCGATGGTCGCCAGCACGTCGGGCAGCACGACGTCGCAAGGCAGTCGCTCCGAGACGTAGTGATAGTCGAGGCCTTCGGCCAGCCGCCGCACATGACGCTCGTAGGCGGACGCGCCGGCCTCCTCGCCCACCATGATCGTGCCGAGCCCTGGCGTGACTGACGACATCCGGAGCACCTGCAGCTCTTCGTCGATCGTCTCGCGAAGCCGCGCCGCGAGAAGGTTGCCATCGATCACATGCGCCGTCACACAGACCTCCAGTTGAGGCTTGGCCGGACTCTATCCGCTCGATGGGTAGGGGGATCTCGCCGTAGGCGTCAGCGCACGTCGGGCCGGGCCGGTATCGAGCCAGCAGCACCGATGATCGCGCGCCCGAGCGTCACCTGACTCCTCGTCACCTCACGGATGGGCAGCGCCCGGAAGTCGCTCATCGGTTGGGTGACCCCAGCCGGCGGGCGAACTCGGCCTCGTCGATCACCTCGACGCCGAGCGTCTCGGCTTTGGCGAGCTTCGTGCCGGGACCTTCCCCCGCCACAACGAACGAGGTCTTCTTCGACACGCTCGATGCCACCCGCGCCCCCGCGGCTTGTGCCAGCTCGGTGGCCTCCTCCCGGCTCATGGTCTCGAGTCCGCCGGTGAGCACGACCGACAATCCCTCGAACGGCCGGGGGCCGTCGCCGGCTGACCGATCGTCTGCCATGCGCACTCCCGTGGCCCGGAGCTTCTCGATCAACGCGAGGTTCTCTTCCTCATCGAACCACTCGCGCACGGTGGCGGCGATCTCGGGTCCGATCTCGGGCACGGCGTCGATCTCGCCCTCGCTGGCAGCGGCGATCGCGTCGATCGAACCGAACGCCCGAGCGATCACCTGCGCCACGTGCGTGCCGACGTGGCGGATGTTCAGTCCCACCAGCAACCGCCAGCTCGGCCGGTCCTTGGAGGCTTCCACCTGCTCGAGCACGTTCGTGATCGCCCTGTCCTTGAATCCGGGCAGCTGCGAGAGCTTCTCGGCGTCGAGCCTGTAGATGTCGGCCGGGTCCTCGATCAGACCGGCCTCGAGCAACCGCATCACTGTCATGTAGCCAAGATGTTCGATGTCCATCGCGCCGCGCCCCGCGAAATGGAACAACCACTCGATGCCCTGCGACGGACAGCCTCTCTTGTTGGGGCAGCGGTGGTCCGCCTCACCCTCGGGTCGCACGAGCGTGGTGCCGCACGAGGGACAGCCCTTCGGCATCGTGAAGCGGCGAGCGCCCTTCTTACGCTTGGAGAGCACCGGGCCCACGATCTCGGGGATGACGTCGCCCGCGCGCCGCACGATCACCATGTCGCCCCTACGGACGTCCTTACGACGGACCTCCCGCTCGTTGTGCAGCGTCGCGTAGGTGATCGTGACGCCGCCCACGAACACGGGGTCGAGCACCGCGAACGGCGTGACCTTGCCGGTGCGCCCGGTGTGCACATCGATCTTCTCGAGCACCGCCGTTCGTTCCTCTGGCGGGAATTTGTACGCGATCGCCCAACGGGGCGCGTGACTCGTCGCTCCGAGCTCACGCTGCAGGTCGATCTGGTCGATCTTGATCACTGTGCCGTCGATCTCCCAGTCGACCGAGTGCCGGTTCGCCTCCCAGCTCGTGAGGAAGGCCTTCACCCCTTCGATCGACTCGCGCCCTTCGGTGGTCGGCGGGACCGGCAGCCCGGCCTTCGCAGCCCAGTCGAGGAAGCCGAGGTGCGAGTCGAACGAGATGCCCTCTGCCGCGCCGAACGAGTGCACCCATAGACGCAGCGGTCTCGATGCGGTGACCTTCGCGTCCTTCTGCCTGAGCGACCCGGCCGCGGCGTTGCGCGGGTTCGCGAACGCCTTGACGCCGGAGTCGAGCAACCGCTCGTTGAGCTCCTTGAACTCGATCACAGGGAAGTACATCTCGCCGCGGATCTCGACGATCGCGGGCGGGTCATCGACCGCGAGCGTTCGCGGCACTCCCCGCACGGTGCGGACGTTGCCGGTGATGTCCTCGCCGACCCGGCCGTCGCCTCTCGTCGCCGCCTTCACCAGCCGGCCACGCTCGTACGTGAGAGCGCACGCGACACCATCGATCTTGAGCTCGCACGCGTAGCGCGCTGCATCGCCCACGACCCGTTCGACCCGGGCTGCCCAGGCGTCGAGCTCTTCGAAGCTGAACGCATTGTCGAGCGAGAGCATCGGGACGCGATGGTTCACGGGCGCGAACAAGGCGGCCTGGGCGCCGCCCACCGTCACGCTCGGCGAATCGGGCGTCTGCAGCTCGGGGAACCGGTCCTCGAGCTCGCGGAGCGCCCGCATCAGGTCGTCGTACTCGGCGTCGGCGACCTCGGCATCGTCGAGCACGTGGTAGCGGTAGCGGTGATGCTCGAGCTCGGCGCGCAGCTCCTCGACGCGCAGCTTCGCATCGGCGCGCTCGCGCTCGTCGGGCGCCCTGACCGCCGCAGGCTTCCCCTCAGGCTTTCCCTCAGGCTTTCCGGCAGACTTCTTTCGGGGACTCACGCGGCGATCTCCACGCTTCCTGAGAGGCCTATCTCAACACCGGCCACGATCACCCCTCCCTGCACGCCCGGCACCTCGCGCAGGTACCACAGGGCCTGATGGAGACCACCCGGTTTGCCGAGCACCGCCTGCACGCCGGCGGCTGCGGCATCGGCCAGCATGCACGTATCGGCGATCACCGCGAGCCCGTCGGGTCCGCCCCCGCCCCGGCCGCGTCCGAGCGTCGTCGAGACGCCTACCCCCGAGCGCGACGGCCGAAGCGCGACGGTGATCGGCTCGCCGCCGTGGCGCTTCACTCCGAGCTTCATGCGCTTGCGCGACCTGATGAAGTAGTCGCCGTCACACGCCACGGTGACTTCCTGCAGCTGCTCGGCGAGGAACCGACCGACCTGGTCGACGACAGCCCCTCGGAATGTGAACATCGGGCCTACGCCGGCGCTCGTGGCCGTGCGAACCATCTCCTTAACGATGTCGGGAGCGTCGGTCGTGATTCGATCGAGGGGCCGCTTGCTCTCGCGGAACGCCGGATAGCGGAGCGCGTAGGACTGCAGCTGTTCCCAGAAGCTCAGCGCGGCGGCGCGGGATTCCTCTGCGTAGTCCTCGGGGGCGGAGATGTGCAGCACGAGGTCCTGCACCTGGATCTCGAAGCTCTTAGCTCGGCGCCGTAGCAGCTTCACGCAGCCTCCGGGGGGGGGTCGGACACGGTCGGGAACCGATGATAGCGACCGGGGCCGACGCACCGGCCGCAGCCTCAGCGGAACGACGAGACGATGCGGCCCCCGCCGAGCATGTCGTCGCCTCGATACACGACCACGCTCTGCCCGGGCGCGATCGCGCGCTGGGGCGAGCTGAACGCGACCCGGAACGACTCGGTCCCGGTGGGCTCGATCACCGCGTTGACGTCGTCGCCGCGGTAGCGCACCCGCACCGCTGCCTCGAACGGCCCATCGGAGGGGAGCTCACCCGACACCCATGACGCGCGGTCGGCCTCGAGACCTCCGCGCGACAACAGCTCGCCGGGGCCGACGACAACGCGGTTGTTCGCGGCATCGACGTCAAGCACATACGCGGGCTCGCCGACGGCGACTCCCAGCCTCCGTCGCTGTCCAACGGTGAACGCGAACGTACCGTCGTGCTCGCCGAGCACGTGGCCTTGCTCGTCGACGACCTCGCCCGAGGGGTGCACGAGCTGCGGCGCCTGTGAACGCACGAACCCGCCGGCATCGCCGCTCGGCGCGAAGCAGAGCTCCTGGGAATCGGGCTTGGTCGCGACGGGCAGGCCCAGCCGTTCGGCGTGCGCGCGGGTCTCGGCTTTCGACATGTCGCCAACCGGGAATATCGACCTCGTGAGCTGCGACTGGCCGAGCATGTGCAGCATGTACGACTGGTCCTTGGCATGGTCGGCGCCCCGCAACAGGTGCCGGCGCCCATCGTCACCGAGCTCGTTGCGTACGTAGTGTCCGGTTGCCACCATGTCGATGCTGAGCACGTCGGCCCGGCGTAGGAACGCCCCGAACTTGATCTCGCCGTTGCATCGCGCGCATGGGTTGGGGGTGCGCCCGGCTTCGTGCTCGGCCACGAAATCACCGATCACCCGCTGCTCGAACTCCGCGGTCATCTCCGCGATCTCGAACGGGAATCCCCCGATGCGCGCCACTTCCCCGGCATCGGAGCGCGCCGCCGGGCCGCAACATCCATGCTCGACGTCGTCCAGATGGACCAGGCGCATGTGCGAGCCCAGGACTTCGTAGCCCTGCTCGTGAAGAAGGCACGCCGCGACCGACGAGTCCACCCCGCCAGACATGGCCACCAGCACCGAACCCTTCCCAGACATGGACACAAGGCTACCGCCGGGTCGCGCGTCTATCGTTCGGCCCATGATCGAGGCGCGTTTCGACGACCTGACCGGGGCATCGGACCCGTTCAGGCTCGTCGGCCCGATGGGCGTCGTCGAAGCGCTTCGCCACGACGAGGTCGCGGGCGTGATCGCCGCGGCGGAAGGCGCTGCTGCGCGGGGGTCGTGGGTCGCTGGGTTCGTCGCCTACGAGGCGGCGCCCGGCCTTGACCCGGCGCTCCGGGTGCGTGAGCGAGCTGCCGACGACGTGTTCGCTCGACTGCCGCTCGCGTGGTTCGCCATGTTCGAAGGACGCGAGCCAACGGTGCTCCCCCAGCCACATGAGGACCGCGTCGATGCCACGGCCGGCCGGTGGCAGCCCTCGGTAGATCGGGCTTCGTACGACACCGCGATCGCCCGCATCCGCGAACACATCGGGGCGGGCGACACGTACCAGGTCAACCACACCCTTCGGCTCCGATCGCGGGTCGAGGGGGACGAGCGCGGCCTCTACCGCGACCTCTGCTACGCCCAACGCGGAGCTTACGCTGCGTACCTCAACCTCGGACGCTACCGCGTGCTGTCTGCCTCACCCGAGCTGTTCCTCCGTATCGACGAGGGTCGTATCACGACCAAGCCGATGAAAGGCACCGCCCGCCGAGGAAGATGGCCCGCCGAGGACGAGGCAGTGGCGGCTGGGCTGCGCGGCTCGGTGAAGAACCGGGCAGAGAACGCGATGATCGTCGACATGCTCCGCAACGACCTGGGAAGGGTGGCCCGGACCGGCTCGGTGACCTGGAGCGACGTATTCGACCTCGAGCGCTACGAGACGGTGTGGCAGCTGACGTCGACGGTGTCGGCCGATCTCAGAACGGGGACCACGCTCGTCGACGTCTTCGGGGCGCTCTTCCCATGTGGCTCCGTCACCGGCGCGCCCAAAGTGCGCACGATGGAGATCATCGCCGAGCTCGAGGACTCACCCCGGGGGGTGTACTGCGGCACCGTCGGTTTCCTCGCGCCGCCAGGGTCGGGCATGCCGGCCGCACGGTTCAACGTGGCGATCCGCACCGTGATGCTCGACACCGAGACTCACACCGCCGAGTACGGGGTCGGCGGCGGCATCACGTGGGGCTCGAGCGCCCAGGGTGAGTACGAAGAGACGGTCGCCAAAGCGCGGGTGCTGACGACGAGACGCCCGAGGTTCGAGCTGTACGAGACGCTCCGCCACGATCCCGCCGACGGGTTCCGCCACCTCGAGCGGCATCTCTCGCGTCTGCAGTCCTCGAGCGCGTACTTCGGGTTCACGTTCGATGAGGCGGCGGTGACGCATGGGCTGCAGCAGGCGGTGGACCGGTTCCCCGATCGCCCCGCGCGCGTGAGGGTCTCGCTCGATCGCCGAGGCCGGGTCGATGCCGGCGCGACAGCGCTCATGGCCTCAACGGCGCCGGTTCGGGTCGCGGTCGACCGCGACCATCCGGTCGACCCGACCGACCCGTTGCTGTTCCACAAGACCAGCCTGCGAGCCGTCTACGACGAGGCTCGGGGGCGCCACAACGACGCCGACGACGTGCTGCTCCTGAACGACCGAGGCGAGATCACCGAGTCGACGATCGCCAACGTGGCCGTCTCGCTCGACGGACGCTGGGTCACGCCTGCGCTCAGCGCGGGGCTGCTGCCGGGGGTGGGTCGTGAGGTCGCCCTCGAGGAGGGCTGGCTCGTCGAGGGCACGATCCACGTCGAGGACCTGGCGCGGGCAGATGCGATCGAGCTGGTGAGCGACGTGCGAGGCCGGCGGCCGGTTCGACTCGTCGACTGAGACCTGCGGGCTCCCCGCCCTGCGCCGCCGGCCGATCTCAGCCTATTCCGGGTCGGAAGGCGCCCGATCACCCGGGAATACGAAGGGGTGCATCGTGTGCTCGTCGAGCGGGCAGGCGCATAGCGGACAACGGGGCGGCTGCTCGTACACGAGCACGTTCCGCTCGCAGTACGGGCAGGCGCCCTCTCTCATCGCGGGCGGCTCGGCGGTCTCGTTCGTCATAGGCGTCGCGCTCGGGGGGAGCGGTCCACCCCAGCATCGGCACCGTTCGAGGCTACCTTGAATCGGGCAGGAACTCTGTCTGTACTCCTTGCGCTGCAACATATGAGCCGGCAAGAGCTGACCCGTGTGCTGTACGCCGCTCGGGGAGCCAGCGAACGGCCGACCTCAGGCGGCCTTGCGGCTCCTGCGCTTGCCTCGTGGCACGTAGCTGTGCACGGGCTCGTGCTGCCAGCAATACAGCCACTTGTTGTAGCGCGAGAGCTTGGTGCCGCACCCTCGCTCGGCGCAGATACGATCGCCTGCGTACTGCCTGTTCGGTCGCGGGAGCGAGCGGACCGATGCGCCCCGGTACCTCTCCTCTGCCACGTCGTTCACATCCTTTCGGACGGGACCGGCGGACGGGTGGGAGGAGTGGCGGTCCCGCTCTGCACGTTGTTCGAACAGCGAGCGGGAGTGGTTCATTCCGAAGTGTGAACATCGTGTGGCTGCGCCGATGCGAAGCGCGGTTCGCGCTTGTCTAGGAAGGCTCGCATGCCTTCCCGCTGGTCGGGCGTGCCGAACAACCCCAGGAACAGCTCGCGTTCGCGTGCGATGCCGGCAGGGCCTGGTGTCGCGATCGCGGCGTTGATCGCTGACTTCGCTGCCGCGAGTGCCTGACGCGGACCCTGGGCGAAGCGCCGTGCAGCCTCGAGCGCCGCGGGGAATACGTCGGCCCCCGCCAAGACACGATCGGCCAGACCCAACGACAGCGCGTCGTCGGCCTTCACGAGGCGGCCGGAGTAGACGAGGTCGCGCGCCCTCGCCGGACCCACGACCCTGGTGAGACGCTGAGTGCCGCCGGCGCCGGGGATCACCCCGATCTTGATCTCTGGCTGCCCGACGGTGGCGTCGTCGCCCAGGTAGCGGAGATCGGCGCCGAGCGCGAGCTCGAGCCCGCCCCCGAGCGCGAAGCCGTTCACCGCCGCGATCACGACCTTGGGTATCGACTCGAGCCGGTCGCACGCCGCGCCGAGAGCGTCGACGCTCGGTCGCACCTCGTCGGGACTCCACTCGGCCATGGCCTTGACGTCAGCGCCGGCGGCGAAGATCCGCTCTCCTCCCCACACCACCAGCGCGCCGACATCGTCGCGCTCCGCTGCCTCGGCGATGGCCTCACCCAGCTCCGTGGCCATCTGGAGATCGATCGCGTTCGCGGGGGCGCGATCGAGACGGATCACGCCGACGCCGTCGTCGACCTCGAACCTCACGGAGTCCCCCATCGCGTTCGCGATGCTACCGGCCGTCGCCGTCATGCGTCGTGGCCGAAGCGAGCGCGGTCCTGATGGCGTCGACGAGCGATGTGCGCTCGAGCCCGAGGAAGGACGCCGCATCGGGTGCGTCGGACCGCTCCGGATGGGTGAGGGCGTCGACGAAATGAGGCGAGACCTCACGTTGGAACAGCGACGACAGCAGCGTTCTCGCGGGCTCGCCATCGAGGTGTGAGGGCGGCTCGGCGGCGCCCGAGAGGATCTCGATCAGCTCGTCGGCGGACACCGCGTCGGGCCCTTCGAGGCTCCACGTTCCGGCGAGATCGACGTCGACATCATCGGCGACGGCGAGCGCGGCCGCCAGGTCGCCGAGCGCGACGGGCGCGAGCGACCGACCGCCCGGACCCCAGATAACCGGCGGCGACTCGAGCGCGCCGGCCACGACCGCCGCGAACCACGCCGATCCTATCCCCACCACCGGGGCGCTGCGGATCACCGCGTGCTGCAGCCCCGAGGTCGTGACGGCTTCCTCGGCGAGACCCTTCGCTCGAAGGAACGGCGCCGAGGCATCCGGCGATGCCCCGGGAACCGAGACGAACACGATGCGCCGGACGCCAGCCGTGTGAGCCGCCTCGAGGGCGCGCAGCACCGACCGGTGGTTCGCATCCCACAACACATCGTCGTCGGGCTGATCGGGACCGCCCACCAGATGCACGAGCGTGAACACGCCGCCGAGCACCTCGGCGAGGGCGGATGCGTCGTCGAGCCGGTCGAGCGTGACCTTGGCGCCAAGCGCGCTCAGGGCATCGACGGACGCCGCGTCGCGTACGGCCGCCCGCACCTCGTCCTTGCGAGCGAGGAGCGGGATGAGGGCATGCCCGACCGGGCCAGATGCGCCTGTGACCATGACCGTCATGGATCGGATGGTATCGACCGAGCAGCGCGGCAGGGTGGCCACGGGCGCGACAGTAGGCTCGGGGTCGATGGCTGCACACCGCCCGAGCGCCGACGACATCGAACGAGCGACCAGTGCGCTCGATGTTGAGCCTGCGGCTTGGCGCGCGGTGACCCGAGGCGGCCAGACGGCAGCCTCGCACTGGGTGGCGACGCTGCCGCGGCGCGGTTCACCGGCGACCGCCTGCTGCACTTCGACATCCGCAGCGACAACCTTTGCCTCAGCGACGGTCGAGCGCTGCTGATCGATCGGCACTTCGCCTGTCTCGGCAGCCCGGTGTTCGATCTGGCGGCGTGGCTTCCGAGCCTGCACGGCGAGGGTGGACCGGTTCCGGAACAGATCCTCGAAACCACCGACGAGGTCGCGGCGATCGCCTCGCTGCTCGCCGGCTACTTCGGGTGGCGAGGCGCCCATCCCGACATCCCCGACGCTCCCCATGTGCGCCCGCTGCAGCGGCGTCAAGCTTCCACCGCGCTTCCGTGGGCGGCCCGGTCCTTGGGTCTTCCCCCGCCCATGGCCTGAGCGGTTCGCCACGACAAGCACCTGCAATCGGCGTTGCACCTGCAACACCCTGCTACCATCCGGCACGTGGAACGGACCGGGCACGACTATGCCGACGTGATGGATCAGCTGCGCACCAGGGGCCTGCGCATGACGCCCCAGCGACGTGCCATCGTCACCGAGGTGATGCGCACGCAAGGGCACATCTCCCCCGCCGTGATCGCCCGCAAGGTGCAGGGCGAGATGCCAGGGGTCAACGCCTCGACGGTGTACCGCACGCTGACCCTGCTCGAGGAGGTCGGCGTGCTGTCGCATTCCCACCTCGAGACTGGGGCCGAGTACCACAGGACCGAGGAAGCCGAGCACGTGCATCTCACGTGCGGACGATGCGGCGAGGACGACCCGCTGTCGCTCGATGAGGCGCACGCGCTGCAAGACCTGATCCGCAGTCACCACGGCTTCGAAGCCGACCTCACGCACTTCGCGATCACAGGACGCTGCGTGAGCTGCGCGGCGGGCTAGCTCGGCCGCGGGGCCTACTCGGTCGTCGAGCTCGAGCCGGCGATGGCGGCCGACACGCCGAGCGCCACGTAGATGCCCCCGCTCACCAAACGCTGTCGCCGCATGAAACGCGTGCCGCGGCCGCGGAGCCAGTCGCCCGCCGTGCCCGTCAGCATCGCGTAGCAACTGTCGCTCACCATCGAGATGCACACGAGGAGCACCCCGAGCACGCCGATCTGCAGGGCGGTCGATCCCCTGGCCGGATCGACGAACTGCGGCAGGAACGCGAGGAAGAACAGGGCCGTCTTGGGGTTCAGCACGCCCACGAGCGCGCCTTGGGTATAGGCGCGCCTCAAGGATCGTGTTGCCGGCGCCGCCTCGAGATCATCAGCCTGGCGGCCGACGAACTGCCGGATGCCCAGGTACACGAGGTACGCGGCGCCCATGTACTTCACGATCGTGAACGCGGTCGCCGAGGAGACCAGGAGCGCGGAAAGGCCGACCGCGGCGGCGGGCACATGTACGAGCGTGCCCGTCGCGATCCCGAGCGCGGACACGAGACCGGCAGCTCGCCCTTGGTGCACGCTTCGGGTGACGATGTAGATAACGGCGGGGCCGGGCACCACGGCGAACAGCAGCGACGCGCCGGTGAACACGGTGATCGTCTCGAGATCGGGCATCGGCCAAAGGCTAAGCCACCGGGGCGCGCGGGCGGCGGAGCGTCGGCGACGTCACCTCACTTCGTCACGTGAGCCACCGCTCCAGCGGGAGCTCGGTCGCGAGCGACGAGAGGTCGCCCTTGTCGCGGATCGCTGTGGCTGCGCTCACCATGGCGCCGACCGCGATCCACGTAAGCCCGCCCCCCACACTGACCCGTTGTGCACCCGCTCCTGCGAGCTCCGAAAGGGAGGATCCAGGCAACGCCAAGACGTTGACCGGTCGCGAGACGGCACCACACACGACCCGGACCTCTTCGACGGTTTCCAGGCCCGGCGCGTACAGCACGTCGGCGCCTGCTTCCTCGTAGGCCTGCAGACGCGAGATCGTGTCGTGCAGATCCGGGTTCCCGCGGATGTGGTTCTCGGCCCGCGCGGTGAGCGTGAACGGGAAGTCCAGCGCGCGAGCCGCCTCGACTGCGGCGGCGATCCGATCGACGGCCTGGTGACGCTCGTAGATGGAGCCTTCGGGATCGAAATCTTCGATCGAGCCACCGACCGCCCCGGCCTCGGCGATCCGGACGATCGCGGGCGGCTGTGCCGGACGACGCCAACGACGGCTTCACCGTGCACCTGAACCGCCGGGCAACACAGGACTTGCGCGTGGCGTGGTTCCTGCTCGACTGACCTGAGACGGCGAGCCGCCACCACCGGCTCGGCGGAGGTTGCCGACGTCCGCTCCGTTCCTCGGCTTCAATGGGTGTCGAGCGGGACGACCGCGGGAAGATTTCTCCTGCGCAGGCTCGACCACACGAATGCCACCACGAAAAGGGCGGCCGCGGCGAGTACCACCGTGCCTCCCGATGACCAGTCCAGGTAGTAGGAGCCGTACACGCCGACGAACCCGCACACCGTGCTGACGCCGACCGAGATCCACAGCATGCGGCCGAAGCTGTCGGTCAGCAGACGGCCGATGACCGGCGGGATCACGAGCATGGCTGCGATCATCGTCACCCCGATCACGTTCATCGTGGCGGCGATCGTCGCGGTGAGCATCACGGCGAGCATCAGATCGACGCGTCCCGTTCGCACCCCGGAGACTTCCGCGACCTCTGGATCGAAGGTCGAGAAAAGCAGCGACCGGTACCCGAAGAAGACGGAGGCCGCGGTCGCGACGCCTACCAGCAGGACCACCAGCACGTCGACGGGGGCGACACCGAGTACGTCGCCCCACAGCAGCGCCTCGAAGTCGACGAAGGTGCCCTGCACCGAGATGAGGATGATCCCGATCGCGAAACTGGCGGAGGTGATGGTCCCGATCGCGGCGTCGGCGCCGATCGAACGGCGGCGGGCCACGCGGTTGATGAACAAGGCCGCGGCCAGCCCCCAGGCTCCAGCCCCGAGGAACACATTGATACCGAGGATGTAGCTCGCCACTGCCCCTCCGAAGATCGCGTGTGACAGCCCGTGCCCGATATAGCTCATGCCTCGCAGCACCACGTACACGCCGATCAGCCCGCAGAGGGCACCGCTCACCGTTGCCACGATCAATGCCCTCATGAAGAACTCGTACCCGAACGGCTCAAGCAGGGTGCTCATGGTGCCCCTCTCGAAGCGGAACGACGCTCGCGAGCCCTTCGGCGATCTCCGGATACTGCTCGAGCACGATCGGCATGCCGCCGTGACTCAGCACCTCGAGGGGCGCGCCGTAGGTCCGCTCCAGCACGGCAGGGGTGATGACGCGCGACGGAGCTCCGTACGCGATCACCTCACGGTTGAGGCAGATGAGATACGGCAGGTGTGCGGCGATGCCATTGAGATCGTGGGTCGTCAGCACGATCGCCAAGCCATCGTGATGCAGCTCGTGGATCACGTGCATCACGTCGTGGCGGGTCCGCACGTCGACGCCGCTCGTCGGCTCGTCGAGCAGCAGCAGATCGGGTTCCCGCAACAAGGCGCGTGCGATGAAGACCCGCTGCTGCTGGCCCCCCGAGAGCTCGCGGATGTGCCGGCCCGCGAGCTCTTCGAGTCCTAGCCGGTCGAGCACTCCATGTGCCGCACGCAGCTCGGATCTCGACGGCCAGGGAAGCCGTCTGCCCTCGATACGGGCCATCAGCACCGCTTCGAGCACGGTCACGGGGAAGAACCAGTTCACCGTTTCCACCTGGGGCACATACCCGATGGCAAGCCCGGCGCGACGCTCGATGCGGCCCGCGATCGGCGCCACCGTTCCTGCCATCGCCTTCAGCAGCGTGCTCTTGCCCGATCCGCTAGGACCCACGACGCCGATGAAGTCGCCGGCCTCGACCCGGATATCGACGTTCACGAGCACCGGATCGTGTCCATACCTGCACGTGACCTTCTCGAGATCGATGAGAGCGCCCGTCATGCGTCAGTCCCGGTACTCCGCGTTGTCCTCGTGCAGATCCGACACATCGAGCGCTGCGAAGGGTGCGGTGTCGCCGCCGAGCGCCGACATGAACGTGACGTAGTCATAGACCATGAGACCGAAGTAGCTGTGGTCGGGGTCTCCCGCCTCTCCGGGGAGGTCGTCGTCTCGGAGATCGTCGACGTACTCGGCGCCGGTCTCCGCGGCGATCTGCTCCAGCACCGGGCTAGGGAACACCTCGGAACCGAAGATCGTCGGGATCTGCTCGGCCTCGATCTGATCGATCAGGCCCGCGACCTCCTGCGGCGTCGGATCGGAGAAATCCGAGGGTTGCACGGCGCCGATGACCTGCCACCCGTACTCACGGGCGAAGTAGGGGAACGAGTCGTGGTACGTGAGCAGCTTGCGGTTCTCGGGTGGCACGGTCTCGGTCACCTCACGCACGAGCGCATCGAGCTCGTCGATCCTGGCAGCGAACGCCTCGACGTTGCGCCGGTACATCGCCGCGTTGATCGGATCGAGCGACGAGAGCTCCGACCCAACGATCTCCGCGTAGCGCTTCACGTAAGGGGGATTCGTCCACAGGTGCGGATTCGGGTCGCCTTCTGCTTCAGGAAAGCTGAAGTCGAAGATGTACTCGTCGGGACCGATCGTCAGCTCTCCGAGCTGCACGACCGGCACCTCGTCGGCGATGTTCGCCTCGGCGAGCTCGCGGGTCGGCTCTTCGAGGTGGAGCCCGTTCATGAAGACGATGTCTGCCTGCTCCATCAAGGCAGCGTCGGAAGGAGCGGGCTCGAACGTGTGGCTATTCGCGCCTTCGGGCACGATGCCGGTCACCGACACCGCCGAGCCGCCGACGTTCGCCACGATGTTGGTGATCGGCGAGACGGTCGTCACCACGTGGAGCCGGTCCTCGTCGTCGCGGGCGGCGCTCGGGTCGCCGCCGGCCGCGGCACACCCGGCCATCAGCCATGACGAGACGATCAGGGTGGCCACGACCCTGCCCGGCAACCCGGCGGCATAGATCACTCGCATGCCCTATAGGCTATCGGGTTCTTGCAAAGAGTTGCAACAGAGAATGCCCGCACCCACATGATGACGCATCTGAAAGGGTCGAGAGCGGACGGTCAGTACCGAGGGGTTTCCCGGTACTCCCCGAACACCGTCGACAGGGTGCGCACGATCTCGCCTTCGGTGCAGAGGGCTCGCGCGCACTCGACCAACGGACCGATGAGCTCGGCGTGGTCGTCGGCCGCGGCGGAACTTAGGTCAGCGAGTGCTCGGTCGGCCGCGGCTTGATCGCGATGTGAGCGCGTGCGGGCCACGGACTCGAGCTGGCCGGCCTCGGCCTCGGGGCCGATCACCAAGGTGTCGACCGACGCGGCGCCGGGGTCGACGAAGGCGTTGACCCCGACCTTCAGCAGGTCGCCGGACTCGAGACGGCGCTGTTCGGAGAACGCGGCCTCGGCGATGAGCTGCTGGAACCATCCTCGTTCGATGCCCTCGAGCACGCCTTCGAGCATCGACCCTTTCCCCATCTCGTCGATGTGGTCGAACAGCTCCTCGGCCTTCGCCTCGATCTCGTCGGTCGCGCGCTCGACGACGTAGGAACCGCCGAGAGGATCGGCCACGTCGGCCACGCCACTCTCGTAGGCGATCACCTGCTGGGTACGGAGCGCGAGGCGAGCAGCGTGCTCGGTCGGCAAGGCCAGCACCTCGTCGAGCGCGTTCGTGTGCAGCGACTGTGTGCCCCCGAGCACCGCAGTGAGCGCCTCGAGCGCCGTGCGCACCACGTTGTTCATCGGCTGCTGCGCGGTGTTCGACACCCCCGCGGTCTGGGTGTGGAACCGAAGGCGCCGCGCATCGGCGTCGGTCACCCCGTACCGCTCGCGGAGCCAGCGTTCCCAGATGCGCCGCGCGGCCCGGAACTTGCCGAGCTCCTCGAGCAGGTCGATGTGGCTGTTGAAGAAGAACGACAATCCCGGTACGAACCGCGCCGGGTCGAGGCCGCGCTGCAGGCCGAGCTCGACGTAGGCGAATCCGTCGGCGAGGGTGAACGCGAGCTCCTGTGCCGCAGTGGCCCCCGCTTCCCTGATGTGGTAGCCGCTCACGCTGATCGGGTGGAACTTCGGCACATGCTCCGCGCAGAAGGCCATGAGGTCGCCGATCAGCCGTAGGTGCGGGCGCGGCGGGAAGAGCCATTCCTTCTGGGCGATGTACTCCTTGAGGATGTCGGTCTGCAGCGTGCCGTCGAGCCGCTGCCGGTCGACGCCCTGGCGTTCGGCCGTCGCGAGGAAGAACGCGAACGCGATCGTGGCCGGCCCGCTGATCGTCATCGACGTGGTGATGTCGCCGAGCGGGATGCCGTCGAACAACGTCTCGAAATCGTCGAGGGAGTCCGTCGCGACGCCACAGCGACCGACCTCTCCCTCGCTCCGCGGATCGTCGGAGTCGAGGCCCATCAGCGTCGGCATGTCGAAGGCGACGCTCAGCCCGCCCTGGCCCTGATCGAGCAGGAAACGGTACCGGGCGTTCGTCTGCGCGGGCGAGCCGAACCCGGCGAACTGGCGCATCGTCCACAGACGGCCCCGGTACATCGAGGGGTAGACCCCGCGCGTGTACGGAGGCGAGCCCGGCATGCCGAGAGCCGCCTCCGGGTCGCGATCGGGCGCGTCGCCGGGCCCGACGAGCGCCGGAACAGGCTCGCCGGACAACGAGGTGTGAGATCGGTCCTGGCTCGGTGCATCGGCCGGTTGCTGCGGATCGCTCACGGAACCTCCTCCGCGGGTGGACGGGCGATCCGGCTCACCCATCTCGACGCGGTCCGCCTCGAGGGCTCTGGCCGGTGGCCCGCCGAACCAGCATAGCCGCGGCGCCGTACGGGTCCGTCCGCCGTTCAACCAGGTCATCGGCGAGTGCAGGGTCTGCATCGAGGGCGCGAGCGATCTCGATGTGGAAGCGCGCGGCCGCCAGCGCCTCGACCTCTCGCAGCAGGCGGGCTCGCCGCTTCGACCCGAGCGCCCCGCTCGCTTCGAGGTGCGCCCTGTGCGACTCGATCGCTTCCCATACCTCATCGATGCCGTCGCTTGCGTCGCTGCCGATCGCGGAAGCGGTGAGCACAGGCGGATCCCAGTCCCGAGCGGCGCCAAGGTGCAGCATCTGGCGCAGCTCGCGCACGACCTCGGGGGCGCCTTCACGGTCGGCCTTGTTCACGACGAAGACGTCGGCGACCTCGAGGATGCCCGCCTTGGCCATCTGCACCGCGTCGCCCATGCCGGGCGCCAGCACGACGACCGCGGTGTCGGTGGCGGCCGCGACATCGACCTCGGCCTGGCCGACCCCGACCGTCTCGACCACGACTCGGTCGTAGCCGGCCGCATCGAGGATGCGCACCGCCTCGGGCGCCGCGAGCGCCATGCCTCCGAGGTGCCCGCGCGTGGCCATCGAACGGATGAACACGCTCGGATCGGTGGCATGCTCCTGCATGCGCACCCGGTCACCGAGCAAGGCTCCTCCCGTGTACGGCGAGGTCGGGTCGACCGCGAGCACCGCGGCGCGCAGGTGGCGCGCGCGCCCCACTCGTACGAGCCCCGCCGCCAAGGTGGACTTGCCTACGCCCGGCGCCCCGGTGAGACCGATGGTCGCGGCTCGCCCGGTGCTCGGGAAGATGCCTTCGGAAAGGGCTTCGAGATCGTCGGCTCCGTCTTCGACTGCGCTGATCGCGCGGGCCACGGCTCGCCGGTCCCCCGCCAGCACCCCCCGTACCAACGCGTCGACGTCCATGGCGGCCAAGGTTACCGGGCGCCGGGGCCCGTCTCGCCTGCGGCGGGCGCAGCGCCCGGGATGGCCCGGAGCGCCTCGCGCAGCGAGGCGCAGTATGCGCGCTGGCGAGTGAGCGCAGGATCCTCGGCGCCGGCGACACGCGATGCAACCATCGCCAGGTTCACCTGTTCTCGCTGCAGCCGATGCAGCAGGGCGGCGGCTCGGGTACCCGCTCGCCGCCGCATCTCCCCTCTGGCCGCGCGACGACGCCTGGGGCTCTCCAGCAGGCGCAGCTCTGCTTGCGAGATGCCGTCGAGGCCGACCTCGCCATCGAGCGCTCGATGCAGCCAGCGGCGCTCGCGACGACGGGCGAGGGTCACCGCGATCGCGACGAACGCGAGCAACGGCAACCCCTTGACCGCGGTGGCGACCACCAAGAACAGGTAGTCGGTCCCCGACCACGGCTCGGCGGGGAACAGCGAGAGCAGGGGTGAGTTCCAAAGGAAGTGCGCGAACGCAGCGAGCGCGGACAGCCCGGCGGCCGGCCAGAGCCGGTGGCGCAGCGATGCCGTCGACCTGCGTGAGACGACGATTCCCACCGCCATGCCGACGAGGCCCGTGTAGAGCACGTGCCCGTAGAGACCGCTCGCCACGACCCGCACCCAGAAGCCCTGCAGCACCCCGCTCGGCTGGCCGCCGAACACGGCCATGAAGTAGACGACGTCTTCGACGATCGCGAACCCGAGACCGCAGATCGCGCCGTAGACGAAGCCATCCATGACGTCGTCGACCTCGTCGCGAGCGATCAGGTAGATCAACACGATGCCGCAGCCCTTCAAGATCTCCTCCACGAAGGGCGCTGTGAGGGCCGCGGTCCAGCGAGCGGCGAACTCCGGGCCCGCGAGGCGAGCAACCGTGAGCCCCCATCCGGCGTTGCCGATCGCCGAGAGCGTCGTGGCTGCGACGGCCCCCCAGATGAACGCCGCCACGAGCAGTGGCGCCGGCTCCCGCTCGTAGAGGTCGAGCAGATACACGACCACCGCGACCGGCAGGCCGTAGAGCGCCAGCAGGATCCACGACAAGGCCCAACCGCCCGGCGAGGCGTCTCGGAAGAAGCTCTGCTCGGCGAAAGCCACGATGCTCGTGAGACCCACGATGAGCACGAAGAGCCAGAAAGCCGGCTGACGAGGCTGCAGGAAGGCGGAGTGATGCAACCGGCGGCGTGACCGGAGATCGGCGGCCTTCACGCCTGCTCCCCCAGGCTCGCGGCGGCGATCATCGTATGCAGGTCGCCGTCGACGAACGCCAGCGATCCCTCGGGGGCGAGCCCGAAGAAGACCACGCCCTCACCGCCGGGTGTTAAGACCGCAGTGACCTCACCCTCGACGGCGGCGCCCGAGATGCGATCGATGCCCACGAAGGTGAATCGCTGGGCCTCGAGCCCTTGGTCGAGCGTGACCGCCGTGAGGACCTCAGAGACGGTGAGCCGGTCGAGCCGATCGCGCAAGAGCTCGTCGACCACGTCTCCGGCGAGCGCCTCGGCGTCTGCGGTGACCGGGCCCCACGCGATGATGGCGAGCGTGCCGCTTCCCCTGGTGATCCGCACGATGGGTCGCTCGGCGACAACACCGGCTTCGGCCGGTTCCCACCCGCTGAGCGGTTGCACCGAGACCACGCCGGCGATCGACACGGGCGGGCCTGCCGGCTCCGACAGTGCGGCGGACACGATGAAGCCTCCGAGCGAGGTGACGCACACGACGCCGAGCACGGCGGCCACGGGGAGCCACCGATGAGCGGACCTCGCACGTCGCATCGACTCCGACGCATCAGGGCGGGGCGGCGCCTCGCCTCTCACGAGCGGACCGACCTGTGCCCTTTGGCTGATCGTGGGCCGGGCTCGTAGACGGAGAGCAGCGACGTGAACCTTGCGAGCCGAATGGGGTGTCGCAGCAACCCGTGCACACGCACCCGCCCCGTGACGACGTCGGCGAGCGCAGCTCGGCCGTCGGGGTGCAACGGATCGGGCAGCCCCGCGCGTAGCGGGGCTGCCGCGAGCGCGAGCAGGCGGTCGGCGTCGGCGACGACCCTCAGGTGCGAATCGGCCGCGACGCCGTCTGCGACCCGCACACTGCCGGATGCGAGCCGCACCGTCACGGCCACGCCCGCATCAGGCGCCACGATCGCCACGAGCGATGGGCGCAGGCGGGCGACTCGCGCAGGTTCCCGGACCAGGTTCTGTTCGAGAAGACCGGCGATCAGCTCGGCGAGCCCGCTCGGATCGTCGCCATCGAGCTGCACCCGCACACCGCTCACGGTTCGATCAGCACCTTCGTGGCCTCGCGAGCGTCGAACCGCCGGTAGCCGCTCGGGGCTTGCTCGAGCGTCACCCGATCGCTCACGAAGGGAAGAGGGTCGAGCGCGCCTTCCTCGACCTTCGCCATCACCTCGCGCCAGCTCCGATGCACGGGGCAGACGCCGGTGAACCGTACGTCGAGCGCCCTCGCCCAGGCGACGCCGAGCTGCAGCTCGACCGACTCGCCCGCGTAGACGCCGGCAACCACCACGCGCCCTCCTCGGCGCACGATCGTGGTCGCCGCGAGGTACGCGTCGGCGGCGCCCACGGCGTCGATCGCCACGTCGGCGCCCCGGTCGTCGGTCGCCTCGGCGAGCGCGCTCTCGGCGCTCTGCTCACCGACGTTGACAGGCGTCGCACCGGCCTCGGCGGCGAGCGCGAGCCTCGCGGGTTCCCGGTCGAGTAGGAACACCTGCTCGACCCCGAGGGCTCGCAGTGAGAGGGCGGCGCACCAGCCCACCGGACCGGCGCCGAACACCGCGACGACGTCGTCTGGTTCCGCTTCTGCGAGCGACGCCGAGTGGAACCCCGTGGTCAGCACATCGCCGACGAAGACCGCCCGGTCGTCGTCGACCGCCGAGGGCACGGACAACAGATTCACGTCTGCCCACGGCACCCGCACCATCTCGGCCTGCGTGCCGGCGAGGTTGCCGCCGAACGGCCCTGCGCCGAAGACCGCCGACCGTTCGCAGAGGTTGGTCTCGCCTCGCGCGCAGAACCAGCAGCATCCACAGGCCACCGCGAACGAGAGCACGACCCGTTCCCGGGGTCTCACCGAGGCGACTTCGGCGCCGATGGACTCGACGACACCCACGGCTTCGTGGCCGAGCACCTCGCCCGGGGCCGTCGGCGTCTTGCCGTGCAGGAGATGCAGATCCGAGCCGCAGATCGCCGCCCGCGTCACGCGCACGATGGCGTCGGTGGGCTCTCGGATCGCCGGAGCGGCCACATCGGCTACCTCAACCCGCCCAGGCTCGGCGAACACGACCGCTCGCATCAGGCCTCGTCGGGGAACCTGGTGGGCACGGCGCCGCAGATCACCACGAGCTCGTGCGCCGCCTGCACGTACCGCAAGATCTTCGGAAGATCGCCACGCACCCTGAGCTTTCCCTGCATCATCGCCCTCACGGGATCAAGCTCTCCGCGCACGACGTCCTTCCAGCGGCGGAAGGTGGCCGAGATCACGAACTCGGCCTCGGCGCCTCGCTCCGGCGTCACCACACTGCCGCTCCTGCAGGCGCCGTGCCATAGGTCGAGGTAGCCCCAGACATCGTCGGGCACGCCGCGTTCGGGGTCGGCCTCGATCACGAACGCGATGTCGCCTTCCCAGCTCGATGCCGCCTCTCGGTAGGCATCCGACGCGGTGATGTGGCCGGCCAGCGCGTGGAACCATTCCTCACGCGGGAACTCGAACATGCGCCCTCCCTCACTGCCGGCCCCAGCATACGGAGGTCGTCCCGAGCCAGAGCGGGCTCGGACCGTCAGCCGGTCACGAGGATGAGCGCGATGCCGATGGAGTTGAACGCGATGTGCGCGGCGATGTTCGACAGCAGGCTCTTGCGCCATTCGTAGATCAGGCAGAGCCCGACCCCCGTGAACATCATGACCCCCTGCAGGAAGACCGCGTCGGGCCACGGCGCCGCCACGTAGTGCACCAGGCCGAACAACAGCGACGAGGCCAACGCTCCGGGCCAGAAGCCGTGCCGATCCCTGATGCCGCGGAACAGCACGCCCCGGAAGAAGAGCTCCTCGGCGACCGGCGCGGCGAAGAGCGCAACGAACACGGCCAGCAGCTTGCCGACGAGCGTGAGATCGGTCGCGATCTGGTCCGGCGCCGTCACCGTCTGATCTGTGATCACTTGCAGGAGCGACGCAACGATCAGTCCTGCACCGATGGCCACGGCCGGATACAGGCCCAGCCCGAGAGCGAAGCTCACCCCGAACTCTCGGATCCGCTGTGACGCCGGAACGAGTCGGATCGCCTCGCGCCACCCCGGGTGCTGTCGCTCGAGCCATGCGATCAACCCGGCGACCGCCACCGCGTTCGTGACGATAGTGAGCCCGAGCACCCCTGCTCCGGCGGCTCCCGAGGTGACCTCCACCCCGGTGAGGGCGACGATCAACCCCCCGACGAGCACCTGCGCGATGACGATGTTGGTGATGAAGAACGCGATGAGCGCATGCCACCATCGCCACGTGACCTTCGGTCGGCCGTCGGGAAGAGTCGCGGCGGTCTCGTTGGGCGGCGCCTGTGAGGACGATGGCGCCGTGCCGATCGATGTGCCGTCGGCACGAAGGTCGGGACGGGGCGGGGGCTGGGGCAGGGGCGGCGGCTGGGCAGTCATGGGCATCGCGGCAGCGAACTAATGGAGCCGGAACGCCGGCTCGTCGACGCGACGCGCCTCGACCCCGAGCCCGCGCAGCTTCGTGACGAACCCCTCGTAACCCCGGTCGAGGTGGTGAAGATCTGAGATCTCGCTCACACCATCGGCAGCGAGCGCGGCGATCGTCATCGCCGCTCCAGCCCTGATATCGAGCGCTCGCACGGGCGCAGCCGACAGACGGTCGACGCCACGGATCACCGCGTGATGGCCTTCGGTCCTGATGTCTGCCCCCATGCGCCGAAGCTCGTCCACGTAGAGGAAACGGCTCTCGAACACGTTCTCGGTCGCGATGCTCGTTCCATCGGCGGTCGCGAGCATGGCCATGAGGATCGGCTGGAAGTCTGTCGCCACCCCCGGGTAGGGAAGGGTCACGAAGTCGATCGCGCTCGCGCGGCTCGTCTGGGTGATGCGCAGCCCCGCCTCGGTCATGACCACGTCGGCACCGGCGTCCGCGAGCTTCTGCAGGAACAGGTCGAGGTGGTCGGGCCGCGCGTTCTCGAGCGTCACATCACCGCGTGTCGCGACGGCGGCCGCTGCCCATGTGCCCGCCTCGATGCGATCGGGGATCGTCGTGTGCTGGGCGGGCTCGAGCGTATCGACGCCTTCGATCTCGATCGTGCTCGTGCCGGCGCCGTCGATGCGGGCGCCCATGGCCGCGAGGAATGTCGCGATGTCGGCGATCTCGGGCTCGCGCGCGGCGTTGTCGATCGCCGTCGTTCCCCTGGCGAGCACCGCTGCCATCATCAGGTTCTCGGTCGCGCCCACACTCGGGTAGTCGAGAGTGATCGCGGCCCCGTGCAGCCCGGGAGTCGACGCCACCAGGAACCCGTGCTCCGAGCTGATCTCGGCGCCCATCTTCCGCAGGCCCTGCACGTGCAGGTCGATCGGGCGAGACCCGATCTCATCGCCACCCGGCATGGCCACGCGAGCACGCCCGGCGCGCGCGAGCAACGACCCCAACACGGCCGTCGACGCCCGCATACGGCGAACGAGGTCGTACGGCGCCTCGACCGAGGTCAGCTCCGTCGCGTCGATCGTGACCGAGCCCCGGTGCCACGCGACGCCCGCGCCGAGCCGGTCGAGCACCTCACCCATCGTCAGGCAGTCCTGGATGTGCGGCACGTCGTGCAGCACGGTGCGACCGGGCGCGAGCAGCGCCGCAGCCATGAGCTTCAGGGCGGAGTTCTTGGCGCCGGCCACCCGGACCGTGCCGGCGCAGCGCGCCCCTCCTGTGACGAGGAGTCGTTCCATAGGGCAACCAGTCTATGTGCGGGTAGGCCGGTTCAGGCTCAGCCTGCGATGTTGATGCGCGCGAGGGCCTTGGTGCGCTCGGCCTCGATCGCGGCGACCTCGGCCTCTGCCCGATCGGTGTCGCGCCGCTGCGACAGTCGCTCTTCGAGCTCGGCCGCGCGCGCGCGCGCAGCCTCGATATCGATGTCGTCGGCGAGCTCGGCGCTCGAGGCCAGCACGTCGACCCGCGTGCCGCTCGTGCCGGCCTCGGTTCCCGCGCCCTCAGGCGCGCCCGTGCCCGCAAGCGTCGCGGCGCTCGTCACGTGCATGAAGCCGCCATCGACCACCGCTCGCAGCTCGGGCTCGCCTTCGCGCAAGATACGCAGCGGACCGATCGCGAGCTGCACCATCATAGGCGCATGCCCCGTGAGGATGCCGACCTCGCCGTCGACGCCGTGCGCGATCACGCTCTGGGCGTCGCCTGCCCAGACCTCGCGCTCGGGTGTGACGACATGGACCTCGACCGCCCCGCTCATCGCGCTACCGCCTTCGGCTGCTTGAGCGCCACAGCTATGCGGCTTCCATCTGCTTGGCCTGCTCGACGGCTTCCTCGATGCCACCCACCAAGAAGAACGCCTGCTCGGGAAGGTGGTCGTACTCGCCTTCGGTGAGCGCCTTGAACGAGGCGATCGTCTCGTCGACCGGCGTGTACTTGCCCGGCAGCCCGGTGAACTGCTCGGCCACGAAGAACGGCTGCGATAGGAACCGCTGGATCTTGCGAGCCCGCGACACGATGACCTTGTCCTCTTCGCTCAGCTCGTCGATACCGAGGATCGCGATGATGTCCTGCAGGTCCTTGTAGCGCTGCAGGATCTCCTGCACGCG